>NZ_JACXJA010000014.1 GCF_014705615.1 Paenibacillus oceani | reverse complement strand
TTGCGGACGGTCGCCGTATGGACGGCCTCCGCCTTGGCCGCCTTGACCTTGCGGACGGTCGCCGTATGGACGGCCTCCGCCTTGGCCGCCCTGACCTTGCGGACGGTCGCCGTATGGACGGCCTCCGCCTTGGCCGCCTTGACCTTGCGGACGGTCGCCGTATGGACGGCCTCCGCCTTGGCCGCCTTGACCTTGCGGACGGTCGCCGTATGGACGGCCTCCACCTTGGCCGCCTTGACCTTGCGGACGGTCGCCGTATGGACGGCCTCCGCCTTGCGGTCTGCCTCCGCCCTGATTCGGACGGTTATTGTCGTAACGACGCTCGCCTTGTGGACGGTCGCTGCGCTCCGGACGATCTCCGCCCTGCGGACGGTCGCTGCGCTCTGGGCGGTCCCCGCCTTGCGGACGGTCGCCCCCTCTATTTTCCTGAGATCTTTGGGCAGGTTTGGCATCTTGTGCCGGAGCTGCCGTGTTCGATACGCTTCCCTCGCCGGCAGCACGTTTGGCTGCGGCATTCGCTTTTACGTCGCGAAAAAATTTCTCCACTTTGTCCACTGAATCGTTCTCCATCACACTCATATGGTTATTCACAGGCACATTCAACCTTCTTAATATCGTAATAATTTCTTTACTGCTCATATTTAATGACTTCGCGTATTCATAGACGCGCAATTTATCTTTGTCTTGATTAGTCAATAGGTTTCACCTCCGGGTTATTTACGAGACACGGCTCGATCAGCCGGGCAAATCCTGCATCTACTACCGCTACAAGCACGCGCGCCTCTTTCCCGATCGCGGCGCCGAGCTCATACCGGTCGAAACATTCTGCCAGCGTAACGCCATAATGCTGACATTTGTCCTGAAACTTTTTGCGGGTATTGTCCGATGCGTCTTCCGCCATCACGACCAGGCGAGCCTGTCCCGAGCGTACCGCTTTCAGGACGCCTTCTTCACCGATGGCGAGTTTCCCCGCCCGCATCGCGAGCCCCAAGTAAGATAACGCCTTATTCGGACTGTTCATCTGGTTTCCCACAACTAACCGATTTGAATTTGTCCTGCACGGAGGAGAAGTCTTGCTCGAGCCGCTCGTACTGCTCCGGTGTCAGGTTCACCTTGAGCGCCCGGTCGAAAGCCTTCGTTTTCCTCGCTTTTTTGAACGCTTCCGCATCCCCGCATATATAAGCGCCGCGTCCGTTTTTCTTGCCGGAAAGATCGAGCTCGACCTCCCCCTCCGGCGTGCGGACGATCCGCAGCATTTCCCGTTTGGATAACGTTTTTTGGCAGACGATACATTTACGCTGCGGTACTTTTCTTGCTTTCACGGCCATCCCCACCTTTATCCCGTTAAAAACCGTTCGACATCCGCTATCGGGGCCGCGAACCGCTTCCTAACCGGTTAGTCGATGCTGACCGAGTCTTGAGGCATTTCCACACCCGACGAACGCGGGCGTCCCAGCTCCTGCTCGGCCTGCGATTCGCTTTTGATATCGATCTTCCAGCCCGTAAGTTTGGCGGCCAGACGAGCGTTTTGCCCTTTGATGCCGATCGCAAGCGACAACTGGTAGTCCGGCACGATAACCCGCGCCATTTTCTCCGCTTCGAATACGTTCACTTCGAGCACCTTGGAAGGACTGAGCGCGTTGGCGACGTACTCCTCCACATTTTCCGACCAACGGACGATATCGATTTTCTCGCCGCGGAGCTCGTTTACGATCGTTTGCACGCGCGTACCTTTCGGACCTACGCAGGAACCGACCGGATCGACCTCGTCGTTGCGGGAATGGACCGCAATCTTGGAACGAAAGCCCGCTTCTCTGGCGACGGAACGGATCTCCACGACACCTTCGTAAATTTCCGGAACCTCGAGCTCGAACAGCCGCTTCAGCAGACCGGGGTGTGTGCGGGACAGCATAATTTGCGGTCCTTTTGTCGTGTTCTCCACCTTCGTTATAAACGCTTTGATCCGGTCCTGGTGCTTGAACTTCTCGCCCTGCATCAACTCGCTGAGCGGCAGCACGGCTTCCACCTTGCCGAGGTCCAAATAAATGTTCCGCAAATCTTGACGCTGTACCGTGCCGGTTACAATATCTTCCTCCCGATCGATAAACGCGTCGTAAATAAGTCCCCGCTCTGCTTCGCGGATACGCTGGGTCACAACCTGCTTCGCCGTCTGGGCGGCAATCCGTCCGAAATCGCGCGGAGTGACTTCAATCTCCACGATATCGCCCAGCTGGAAGTTCGGATTAATCTCTCTAGCCGCAGACTGCGATATTTCAAGCCGGAGGTCGAGCACTTCCTCAACGACGGTTTTACGGGCATACACTTTAATTAGTCCAGTATGACGGTTGATGTCAACCCTCACGTTTTGTGCTGTATTGAAGTTGCGTTTATAGCTGGAAATGAGAGCCGCTTCGATCGCATCGATCAAAACGTCCTTCGAAATCCCTTTCTCCCGCTCAATATCCGACAACGCTTCGATAAATTCCATGTTCATGTTTGGTGGATTCCTCCTTTCAAGGGTAAGCCGCTAGAACAAAATCGCAAGACGGGCGCTTGCGACTTTGCCGACCGGAATTTCCGTTTTTTTGTTCGCCGCAAGTACGACAAGCTGGTTCTCGTCGTAGCTCAGCAGCGTCCCTTCGAATTCCTTGGCGCCGTCGACCGGCTCGTACGTCGTTATAAAGACGTGCTTGCCTACCGCCCGGACGAAATCCTGCGGTTTTTTTAGCGGTCTTTCCGCTCCGGGAGACGATACTTCGAGAAAATAGGCGGTTGGAATCGGATCTTTCTCATCCAGCCGCTCACTTAAAAACTCGCTGATGCGGCCGCAATCGTCAATGTCGATGCCGCCCTCTTTATCTACAAATACGCGAAGGAACCAGTTGCTTCCCTCCTTCACATACTCGATATCCACCAACTCGAACCCTTCACGCTCCAAAAAGGGCGCCAGCATTTGCTCCACGGCCGTTTTGATGTGCTGCGCCATGGTCGACCTCCTTCGCTACTTTCGCCGGATAGCTCCGATATGTGCGATAAAACGTAAAGAGTGGGTTTCCCCACTCTCCAGTCGCGTCAATCTATCCGTACTCATTATTGCCAAAAATGATTATACCATAACAGTTGTTTCCTTTCAACCTGAAAACAAGCGGTTTCCTAGCTCAAACGCGGCCGTCCCAGCGGAATAAATCAATATAAAAGGTTGTTCAAAAAGCCCACTTTTGATCACGAAGCAGATACAGGAAGCCTGCCCGACATCGAATATGGAATTCAGCCGGAACTTCCGGTGCTCACGTAGCTCCCACTACGCTCCGCTCCTCATTTCCTTGCTTCATCCCATCTTCTCGGTGCTGATAACCGGACTTATTGAACTCGCACTATAAAGAAGGTTCCGAGCCGTTAAAACAAGGACAGCTGGTTGGACTCCGGCAAGCCGCGGAAACAGCCCATTCCGCCTAGTATTTCGATGATCGTTTTGGTCGCTTTGGACTTCGTCTGGAAGTCTTCGATCGACAGGAACGGCCCTTCTTCCCGGGAGGCCGCAATATTGCGGGCCGCGTTTTCCCCCACTCCCTGAATGGAAGAGAAGGGAGGGATAAGAGCTTTTTCGTCGATTATAAATCTTGTCGCGTCGGACCGGTACAGATCGATGCTTTTGAACGAAAATCCGCGGGCCGTCATTTCCAGCGCCATCTCCAGCACCGAGATCATCGCTTTCTCTTTAGGGAGCGCCTGGAACCCTTTCTCTTCGATCTCGATCAGCTTCGCCTTGATCGCGTCGTAGCCTTGGCAGCACAGCTCGACGTCGAAATCTTCGGAAGCGCGCACCGAGAAATAGGTGGCGTAATACGCAATCGGGTGATACAGCTTGAAATAGGCGGTACGTACGGCCGATATAACGTAAGCGGCGGCATGCGCCTTCGGAAACATGTATTCGATCTTCAGACACGAGTCGATATACCATTTTGGCACGTTATGTTTTTTCATTTCTTCGATCCACTCGTCCGTCAGCCCCCGGCCCTTACGCACGCTTTCCGTGATCTTAAACGCCAGACCCGCATCCAGTCCCGCTTTATAGATCAAATACAGCATGATATCGTCCCGGCAGCCGATAACGGTCTTAATGTTGCACGTATTGTTCCGGATCAGCTCCTGGGCGTTCCCGAGCCACACTCCCGTACCGTGAGACAGTCCGGAAATTTGCAGCAGGTCGGCAAATGTGGACGGCTGCGTTTCCTGAAGCATCTGACGGACGAACTTCGTCCCCATCTCCGGCACCCCGTAAGTGGCGACCGACGACCGGATTTGTTCGGGCGTTACTCCCAGCGCCTCGGTTGAGTTAAACAAGCTCATTACTTTCGGATCGTTCATCGGAATCGCCGTCGGGTCGACCCCGGTCAAGTCCTGCAGCATCCGCATCATCGTCGGATCGTCGTGTCCGAGTATATCGAGCTTGAGCAAGTTTTCCTCAAACGCGTGATAATCGAAATGGGTCGTTTTCCAATCGGCCTTCGTGTCGTCGGCCGGGTATTGGACCGGCGTAACGTCCTCGACTTCGATGTAATCGGGCACGACAACGATTCCGCCGGGATGCTGTCCCGTACTGCGCTTTACGCCGGTACAGCCTTGAGCCAGACGCAGCACCTCGGCCGTCCGCCATTTCTTGCCCTGGTCTTCCTCGTATTTCTTGACATAACCGAATGCGGTCTTTTCCGCAACCGTACCGATCGTTCCGGCACGAAACACACTTTTATCGCCGAACATCACCTTCGTGAAATTATGCGCCTCAGGCTGGTATTCCCCGGAGAAGTTCAGATCGATATCGGGAACCTTATCGCCCTTAAAGCCGAGGAACGTCTCGAACGGAATATCCTGGCCTTCGCCCTTCAGCTTCGCTCCGCACTCCGGACAATCTTTGTCCGGCAGATCGAAACCGCTCGGTATGCTGCCGTCGAGAATCCATTCGCTGTGCTTGCACGAAGGACACATATAGTGCGGCGGCAGCGGATTAACCTCCGAGATCCCGAGAAACGTAGCGACTACCGACGAGCCTACGGAACCCCGGGAACCGACCAGGTACCCGTCGGCGTTCGACTTTTTGACGAGGCGGGCGGAGATCAGATAGTTGGCCGAGAAACCATAATTGATAATCGGCACGAGCTCTTTCTCCAGACGCTTGACGACTACTTCGGGAACGGGATCGCCGTACAGATCTTTGGCCGTATTGTAGCAGGTTGTACGGATTACGTCCTCCGCTCCTTCAATAATCGGCGTAAACAGCTTTTTCGGGAACAGATCGTACTCCTCGATCAGATCCGCGAATAAGTTCGTATTCGTGACCACCGCTTCGTACGCTTTCTCTTGGCCCAAATGTGCGAATTCGTCGAGCATTTCCTTTGTCGTGCGGAAATGAACGTCCGGCTTTTTCATATCCTTGAGCGGACTAAACCCGGTGATGCCGTGAATCGTAATGTCCCGGTGTATTTTCTCTCTGGGGCGCAAATAGTGCACGTTGCCCGTAGCGATCAGCCACTTGCCCTGCTTCTCCGCAATTTGCGCGACGCGCCGGTTCGCCTCCTCCAGCTCCAGTCTGCTGCCGACGAGCCCTTTGTCCACCAGATGCATATTCACGCCGATCGGCTGCACTTCCAGCACGTCGTAGAACTCTGCAACCTGCTCCGCTTCCTCCATCGACTTGTTAAGCACCGCTTCGAAAAACTCGCCTTTCTCGCAGCCGGATGAAATCAGAAGCCCTTCCCGGAGCTCGATCAGCTTGCTGCGGGGAATACACGGCACCCGGTTGAAATATTCGGTGTGCGACATCGAAATCAGCTTGTACAAGTTCTTTTTTCCATCCGCATTTTTGGCATAAATGCAGCAGTGGAACGGACGGGTGTTGGACAAATTCTTCCCGACCTCGTCATTCAACTGAGTGAGCTGCAGTTTGCCACGATCGGCCGCCTCTTTCAGCATATGGAACAACACTTGGCCGAGCGCCGCAGAGTCGTCCACCGCCCTGTGGTGATTGTCCAGGCTGACCTTGAACTTGTCAGACAACGTATTAAGTCTGTGGTTTTTGAGCGAAGGATACAGCAAGCGGGCGAATTCCAACGTATCCAGAACGGGGTTCGGCAAAATCGGCAGTTGCTGCCTTTTACACGATTCCTGAATAAAGCCCATATCGAATTTGGCATTATGCGCCACAAGCACTGCATCGCCGACAAACTCGATAAATTTCGGGAGCACATCCTCCAGTTCGGGTGCGCCAACAACCATTTCGTCCGTTATCTGGGTCAATTGGGTGATGTGATAAGGGATTTTTTCGTGCGGATTAACGAAGGTTTCGAACTTGTCGATCACTTTGCCGTCCTGCATCTTAACGCCGGCCAGCTCGATGATCTTGTTGTTGATAACCGACAGACCGGTCGTCTCGATATCGAATACGACGTACGTCGCTTCGGCAAGCGATAGATCGGCCGCATTCATCACAACCGGCACCGCATCGTTAACGACGTTCGCTTCGAGTCCGTAAATCATTTTGATTCCGTGCTTTTTCGCGGCTTTGTTCGCTTCCGGATACGCCTGCACGTTGCCGTGGTCGGTTAGCGCGATTGCTTTGTGCCCCCACTTTGCAGCGGTTTTGATATATTGGTCGATCGGGGTTACGGCATCCATCGTACTGAGCGTCGAATGCAGATGAAGCTCCACCCGTTTCTCGGGCGCGTCGTCCTTCCGTTCCGGGGGCGCCACGACCTCGGTCAGATCGCTTGGAATCATAACCAGCTCCGGAGTCATCATGAACCGGTCGTACTCCACTTTACCGCGCACACGAATCCATTTGCCGTTTTGAAGCAGGTTTAATATTTTCAAATCTTCCTTGTTGCGGGCAAACGCCTTCAGCATGAGAGAATCGGAAAAATCGGTAAGCTTGAACTCGAACAGCGTGTTCCCGTTTCTCAGTTCCTTTTTGTCCAGTCCAAAAATGAGCCCCTGCACCGTTACTTTTTTCTCTTCCTCAAGCACGTCCTTCAGAGGCACCGGCGGATCTTTGATCTCATAACCGATCATCAGCTTCAGATCGCCTTCCGGAACTTCCGGCAGCTCCGGCTCCGTGTCCACGGACGTCATAATTTCTTGAATAACCGTCCGCTCTTCCTCGACGACCCGCTGCGCAAACTTTTCAAACACTTCGTTGCTGGTCTCGCTTAGCGCCAGTCTGACGTTATAGCGGCGGCCGAAATTTTCCTCGAAAAACCGCTGCACCCAGCCGTCGACGCTTCTTTTGCGGGCCATCTCGAGTCCGATCGCATCAAGC
Source organism: Paenibacillus oceani (assembly GCF_014705615.1). Classification (GTDB taxonomy): domain Bacteria; phylum Bacillota; class Bacilli; order Paenibacillales; family NBRC-103111; genus Paenibacillus_AB; species Paenibacillus_AB oceani. The sequence goes on along the minus strand of NZ_JACXJA010000014.1, from coordinate 232,460 downwards.
ATCCGCAGCGTAATGACGCCTCCGTTCACCTCATAAGACGCTTTGCTCATCCAACCGTTGACCGAGGCCGCTTCCCGCTGCACCCAATCGATGAACAGCCCCCAATAATGCTCGAGCAGCTGCTCGTCGGCCACCTCTGCGGAATAGTGGAAGATCATGCGGATTTTGGCGATATGCGCATATTTATCCCGCACCATTTTATAAAATGAACGGTAAATATCTACCGGAACAACTTTGTTTTTGGCGATGATAAACGTCCATTCCCGGTTGCTCCGGCTGCATTCCACCCTCTCGATATGACCGTCCGTAAAATACGCTTCGACGACGTTGGCCGGCACGGCCGACTGCTCCAGCAGCAGCTCAAACCGCTTCCTTTTGTCCGCCGCGTTGCTCATCCGGTTCCCTCCCAAACTAGCTAGTGATGTCGCATTGGCAGATTGATAGATTCTTAGGCAGGGGGATTCCTTCCTGCCGGTTCATGGACACTCGTCGTTCCTCATGCCGGGACAAAAAATGACCCCAAAAAGCGGATGTAAGCCGGAAGCTCATCCATGTCCCTTCTTGGGGTCATCGCCGAACCGATCAATACGATTTGCCGTAAACGACCGTATGTTCCGCTTTGGAACCGCACACGATACAGGCGGACTTGTGTTCCTTCGGTTCAAACGGCATATTGCGGCTCGTCGCCCCGGTTTCTTCCTTGACTTGACGTTCGCATACGTCCGAACCGCACCAGCCGGCGAGAACGAACCCGCGCTGCGCCTCCAGGAAGCTTCTCATCTCATCCAGCGTGTCGAGCGATTTGAAGTTGCTTTCCATTAACGCCTTGGCGTTGTCATACATCGCCTGATGAACTTCTTCCAGCAGCTTCTGCACTTCGTCTACGATCGCATCGAGCTTCACCGGACGTTTCTCCCCGGTTACGCGGGAGACGAGAACCGCTTGTCCGTTCTCCATATCTCTCGGTCCGAATTCAATGCGGATCGGTACTCCACGCATTTCGTATTCGTTGAATTTCCAGCCCGGGCTTTGATCCGGGTTATCGTCCAGCTTCACGCGGATACCGGCCCGTTTAAGCTCGTAAAACATCTCTTCGGCGCGCGGCACGACCTGATCGCGCGTCTTCGGAGGGCCGATCGGGATGACGACAGCTTGCGTAGGAGCGACCTTGGGCGGAAGCACCAGTCCCCGGTCGTCCCCGTGCACCATAATCAGCGCGCCGATCAGACGTGTACTGACGCCCCAGGACGTCGTATGTACATATTGCTGCTCGTTGCTCCGGTCCAAATATTTGATATCGAACGCCTGTGCGAAGTTGGTTCCCAAGTAGTGCGAAGTTCCTGCCTGAACCGCTTTGCCGTCCTTCATCATCGCTTCGATCGAATACGTGTCGACAGCGCCGGCGAACTTCTCCGAAGGCGTCTTTTGTCCGACGATGACCGGAATCGCCAGGAAATTTTCCGCGAATTCGCGGTATACTTCCAGCATCCGCATCGTTTCTTCGCGGGCGTCCTTCTCGTCCTCGTGGGCCGTGTGGCCTTCCTGCCACAAAAATTCCGTCGTCCGCAAAAAGGGCAGCGTCCGCTTTTCCCAGCGCACTACATTGGCCCATTGGTTGATCAGTACCGGCAGGTCGCGATACGAGTTGATCCAGTTCGAGTACATATGGCCGATCATCGTCTCCGAGGTCGGACGGATCGCAAGCCGCTCTTCAAGCTTCTCTCCCCCCGCTTCCGTCACCCAGGGCAGTTCGGGATTGAAGCCTTCCACGTGTTCTTTCTCTTTCTGAAAGAAGCTCTCCGGAATGAACAGCGGGAAGTAAGCGTTGCGGTGGCCGGTTTCTTTGAACTTGCGGTCCAGCTCGCGCTGTATATGTTCCCAAATCTCGTAACCGTCGGGACGAAGAACGACGCAACCGCGAACCGGCGAATAACTCATCAGTTCCGCTTTGCTGATCGTGTCGAGATACCAGCGGGAGAAATCTTCGGCTTGAGGCGTAATTTCTTTAACAAATTGTTTTTCTTTGGACATGAGCGACTGGGCCTCCTGAGGGCTTTTTTGTAAAAAAAGCCTGCTTCGTAAGGATAAACTGAGCTTTTTGAAGAAAAGCTGGCGTCTTAAAGATAATCGGAGCTTTTCGTAAAAAAGCTGCGTCGTGAAGACGATGGAAAGTGACTCTATTACGCCATTTTAGCATATCTCGGCTTGATCGTCATAAAAAGCTTCGTGAGACCAAAGATAGCAATAAATGGTCTTCCAGTTTGCCGCTAAACGTAAGGTAGTGCCCGCATTGCCGGAAACCGGCAACAGGACACAATCGCTTGTGTCCTGCCGGATGGCCTCAGCCTTTGATCAAGCGCAAAATGTCGTTGTACGTAACGGCAATCATGAGCAGCATCATCATCGCAAAGCCAACGAAATGGACCATGCTCTCCCGGTTCGGATCGACCGGCTTTCCCCGGACTGCTTCGAGGCCGAGAAAAACAAGTCGGCTGCCGTCCAGTGCAGGGAACGGCAATAAATTGAATATCCCCAAATACAAGCTAAAGACCGCACACCAGAACGTATACTGCGGAAGGCCCGCTCTTGCATGCTCCCCGGTAACTTCAACAATCCGGACAGGACCTCCGAGATCGTCGAGCTTAAACTGTCCCGTGACTAGCATCTTAAATCCGATCATGATTTGCTTTGTTGCCTCGACCATATTGTTCCAGCCGCCCGACAACGCCTCTCCGATCGTCGGATTTCGCGAATCTGCGGTCATGCGTATACCGACTGCCACGGTATTCCCTCTTAATTCCGGGGTTACTTGAAGTTGCTTTTCAGCACCGCCCCGTATTACTGTCCAATCCATCTTTTTGTTCGCCGAATCTCGGATGAGGCCCATTAACTCGGTCCGTTCAGGGCTGATCTGCTGCCCATTTACTCGGGCAATGATATCACCCGCCATCAAGCCCCCTTTTAATGCAGGGGAATCGGGCTCGACGCTCTCAATTTTGACGTTAGTCGGCATCCCCGCCAAAAACAAGACAGTCATGAACAAAACGAATGCCAAAATGAAGTTCATGAGCGGTCCCGCGAATATCGACAACGCCCGCTGTCCGACCGTCTTGCTCCCGAACTGCCGGTCCCAAGGCGCGATTTGCGCTTCTTTCCCTTTTGTGATCATAAACGCGGCGGGATGTACCGCATAGGTTAGCTTCTCCCCGTCTACATCCAGCTTCACGCTGAGCTGATGCTCCAGGTCGATCTGCTCTACCGTTCCTTGCACCACACCCGTCCTCTGATCCAGCTGATCGAGGTAAATCCGGCTTACGCGTCCTTGCTCGAGGCCGACGGCGATCGTCTGGCCCGGCTGAATCTGGACAATCTCCGGATCTTCGCCCGCCATCCGTACGAAACCGCCGATCGGAAGCAAACGAAGCGTGTAGCGAGTCTCCCCGCGCGTGAATGAAAACAGCTTAGGACCGAAACCAATAGCGAATTCGCGCACGAGAATACCGGCCCGTTTCGCGAAGTAATAATGTCCCCATTCATGGATCGTCACAAGTACGAAAAACATAAGCACAATCTGAAATATGACCTGAGGTGACAACAGCATCTTCCTCCCGCGGCGCTTATCCCGTAAAGCTCGGGCTGCGATCGTATCGCAGTTTCTTGTTTCAGCCTGTACTAAGATTAACATTATTCTTTACTATAATACAAGCTAGCCGCAAGGATCAGAACCTGAAGTCGGAGGTCTTTCCCTACACCCGTATTTCACCGGCAGCCAGGCGGGCCCAGCTGTCCGCTTCGTCGATTTCTTCCAGAGCCGGAAGCCGGACCGGCTGATGGCGCCCGATCACCGATTCGATCACTTCCTCAATGCCGAGGAACGTGATTTCACCCGCCAGAAACCGGGCTACGGCGACCTCGTTCGCCGCATTAAAGACCGTCGTCATCGTTCCACCCGTTTTTCCGCATTCAAAAGCCATGCGCAGGCAAGGAAAACGATCGAAATTCATCGTACGGAAATGCAGCTTGCCAAGCTCCGTCAAATCGAGAGACTGAACGGGAGAGACGTACCGGTCCGGATATGTAAGCGCATACTGGATCGGAACCCGCATATCGGGAAGTCCCATCTGAGCGATGATGCTGCGATCCTCGTATTCGACGAACGAATGGATGATGCTTTCCGGATGGATAAGCACCTCGATCTGGTCGTACGCAAGCCCGAACAGCCAGTGCGCTTCGATAACCTCCAGCCCTTTATTGACCATCGTAGCCGAATCGATCGTTATTTTCGCTCCCATCGACCAGTTCGGATGGGCAAGCGCTTCCTGCACCGTAACGTTTGCGAGCTGCTCCCGCGTACGGTCACGGAAGGAACCGCCCGAAGCCGTCAGAACGATCTTCCGGACCGACTTCACCGATTCGCCGTTTAAGCATTGAAAAATCGCGGAATGCTCGCTGTCTACCGGCAATATTTGCACGCTTCTGCGTTTCGCCGCAGCCGAGACGAGATGCCCTCCGCTCACCAGCGTTTCTTTGTTGGCGAGACCGATCTGTTTCCCGGCTTCGATTGCGGCTAGCGTCGGCTTTAATCCCTGGCTTCCGACAATCGCCGTGACGACTATATCCGCATCGTTATGCGCAGCCGCCTCGATCAGCCCCTGCTCCCCGTACACAACGGCCGTTCCGGCTGGAAGGCGGGGGGCTACCGCATCTGCAAGCTCCTTCGAGGAAACGGATACCAGTTTAGGCCGGAATCGGTTCGCTTGCTCGACCAGCAGATCTCCGTTCTGCCCCGCTGCGAGCGCTTCGACTTGAAACTGCTCGGGATAGCGGGATATGACGTCCAGTGTTTGCGTGCCGATCGATCCGGTGCTGCCCAGCAAAGAGATTCGTTTCATACTTCTATGGCACCTCCGTTAAATGGCCGGTTACTGCGGGATAAGAGACAGCAGGTGGACGAACGGGAAGACGATCAGCCAGCTGTCGCAGCGGTCTAGCACGCCTCCGTGCCCCGGCAGGATAGCGCCGGTATCTTTAATATTGCGGATTCGTTTATAGGCGGACTGGATCAGATCGCCCATCTGACCGACGACCGCGATCGCGAGCCCGAGACCGATGGCGCTTCCCCAAAACAACAGAGCAGGAGCATATAAAGAAAAGCAGAGCGCGGCAATAATTGAGACGACGATTCCTCCCAAAGCTCCCTCCACCGTTTTTTTGGGGCTGATGGTAGGCCACAAGGGACGCTTCCCAAAAGCGCGCCCTGTGAAATAAGCACCCGTGTCGGACGCCACCACGCATACGAACAGAAGCAACGTCCAGTAAAGGCCGTTCGTGCCCAGAAGCGTCGCAATCATGTAATGAAAGCCTGTACCGATATACAAAGCGCCAAGCAGCACGAGCGCGATCTGGTCGATCGTCACTTTGTTTTTGGATATAACCGTCACCGCGAACATGAGAAATAGAGCCAGCCACGCCGTCGATTCATAGGAGAGTGCCTTCCACTCGGCAAATTGCTCCTGCTCCCAAGGAAACGCGATATACAGCGTAGTTATGTATCCGAGCAACGTAATTAAGCGTATTTGCGGCTGACCGTTCATACGCGTATATTCGAAATAAGCGACAGCTGCGAGCAGCAAAATCAAGGCGGTATAATAAAAACCGCCTAGAACGAGAAATAGTAAAAACCCGGCACCTGCGACGACGCCGGTAATAATTCGTTGTTTCAAACCGATTTCCTCCGTCCGAAAAACGTGCTACAGGCCTCCGTACCGCCTAGCCCGGCGCTGGTATTCGCCGATCGCCTGCATCAGATGCCGCTCGGTGAACTCCGGCCAATAAATGTCGGTAAACCAAAGCTCGGAATAGGCCATCTGCCATAACATGAAGTTGCTGATCCGAATTTCTCCGCTCGTCCGGATGATCAGGTCGGGATCAGGCAAATTGCCTGTAAGCAGCTTGCTGGAGAGAATCGATTCGGATATGTCCTCTTCGTTCAGATCTCCCCGCTTCACTTGCTCGGCGATTTCACGGACGGCATTTACGATTTCGTGGCGGCTTCCATAATTGAGCGCAAAATTAAGGATAAGGCCGTTGTTGCCTTGCGTTCGTTCGATCGCCGTTTCCACCGCTTCCAGCGTGTGGCCGGGAAGCCCTTCCTTCCATCCGGTCAGTCGGACCTGAACGTTTTTCTCGACCAGTTCATCGAGTTCAAGCGCCAAAAATTCCTGAGGCAGCTTCATCAAAAAGTCGACTTCTTCGCGGGGACGTTTCCAGTTTTCCGTGGAAAAGGCGTACAGTGTCAACACTTTAACTCCCAGTTCGTCCGCCGCGACCGTAGTCCGTTTTACGGCTTTCATGCCCGCATGATGCCCGGCGATGCGGGGCAAGCCCCGTTTTTTGGCCCATCTGCCGTTTCCGTCCATAATAATCGCGATATGACCCGGAATATTGTCCGGCTGCAATTGCCCGATATTGTTTACGCTCCGGTCGGATTGCGCCTTTTTGAAAAGATGGAACATAGTACCCACACACCCCTGTTCGAAGCGAACACAAAAATCCCCCTTCGATACCGGGGGGCCTTGATCCCTGCTGTTACACTTCCATAATCTCTTTCTCTTTGGCCGCCAGCACTTTATCCGTTTCAGCAATGAACTTGTCTGTGGATTTTTGAATATCGTCCTGATGACGGCGGGATTCGTCCTCGGAAATCGTCGTTTTCTCGAGTTTTTTAATCTCATCGTTAGCGTCGCGCCGAATATTGCGGATCGCCACTTTCGCTTCTTCGCCATATTTCTTCGTCATTTTGACGAGTTCCCCGCGGCGTTCTTCCGTAAGCGGTGGAATGCTTAGACGAATCGCACTGCCGTCGTTGGAAGGAGTAAGACCCAGCTCCGACTTTAAGATCGCCTTCTCGATCGCGCCCATGGAAGACTTGTCCCACGGCTGAATCATAAGCGTGCGGGAATCGGGCGTATTAATGTTCGCAAGCTGATTGACCGGCGTCATCGAACCGTAATATTCGACTTGGATGCGATCCAGCAGAGCCGGGGTGGCGCGTCCTGCGCGCAGAGCAGCCAGTTCTCTTTTGAGCGCTCCAATCGCTTTCTCCATACGTTCTTCCGCATTTTTCTTAATGGACTGCGGCATCAATGTGCACTCCCTTTCACAATCGTTCCGATTTTCTCGCCCAATACGGCCCGTTTAATATTTCCGCGTTCGGTGATGGAAAATACGAGCAAAGGAATATTATTATCCATACAGAGCGACGATGCTGTTGAATCCATTACACCCAAGTTTTTGTTGAGCATCTCCATATAAGTGAGGGTTTCGAATTTCTCGGCATTCGAATCTTTGAACGGATCTGCGCTGTAGACGCCATCCACTTTATTTTTGGCCATAAGGATAACTTCCGCTTCGATCTCAGCCGCACGGAGCGCTGCAGTCGTATCCGTCGAGAAGTAAGGATTGCCGGTTCCCGCTGCAAAGATAACGACGCGGCCTTTCTCGAGATGGCGAATCGCTCTGCGGCGAATGTATGGCTCCGCTACTTGCTGCATCGTGATCGACGTTTGAACACGGGTCGGAACTTCGATTTGCTCCAGGGCGTCTTGCAGCGCCAGCGAGTTCATCACCGTTGCCAGCATCCCCATGTAGTCCGCAGTAGCCCGATCGATTCCTTTGGCACTGCCGGCGATGCCTCTCCAGATATTGCCCCCACCGACGACGATAGCCACTTCCACGTTCAATTCGTGTATATCTTTCACCTGAGCAGCGATTTCTGAAATCATGGCGGAGTCGATTCCGTATCCTTGTTGACCAGCGAGCGCTTCCCCGCTAAGCTTCAACACCACTCGTTTGTACTTCGGTCGTTCCAATATGGTCTCCTCCTATGCCGGTTCCGTTAAAAAAGAAGGAACACGCTGTATCTGTGTTCCTTTTGTCGGGCAGTTATGGGACAACCAATACCGAATCTCTGGTATTGGTTGTCCGGACGCTACCTTATTGTTTGACTTGAGCCATAACTTCTTCCACGAAGTTGTCTTGCTTTTTCTCCATACCTTCGCCGAGCTCATAACGAACGAAACGGCGGATCGCGATTTTCTCGCCGATCGTAGCCACTTTTTCATTCAGCAGCATGCTGACCGTTTTGTCCTGATCCTTAATGTATGGCTGCTCGAGCAAGCAGTATTCTTCGTAATATTTCGAAAGACGGCCTTCTACCATTTTGTCGACGATATGAGCCGGCTTGCCTTCGTTCAGAGCCTGGTTTCTCAAAATTTCGCGCTCTTTGTCCAGCGCCTCTTGCGGAACTTCCTCACGACCTACGTACAGCGGGCTTGTAGCTGCGATTTGCATCGCGATGCTGCGGACGAATTCGCGGAACGAATCCGTATTGGCAACGAAGTCGGTTTCGCAGTTGACTTCGACAAGCACGCCGATCCGGCCGCCTGCATGAATATAAGATTCCACGAGACCTTCGGTTGCGATGCGGTCGCCTTTTTTAGCTGCTGCGGACAACCCTTTCTCACGAAGGAGCTCGGCTGCTTTTGTCAGATCTCCATTTGCTTCTTCCAAAGCTTTTTTGCAATCGAGCATACCTGCTCCGGTTTTTTCGCGCAATTCTTTAACTGCTTGTGCCGATACTGCCATTTCCGTCGTACCTCCCTTAAATTACCCCGTTCTGCCCGGAGTTGTAAACGATCGAATATTTCTCTTTAAAAGGTTGTTCAAAAAGTCCACTTTTGATCACGATGCTGACCAGGAAGCCTGTTCGACATCGAATATGGAATTCAGCCGGAACTTCCGGTGCTCACGTAGCTTTCACTACGCTCCGCTCCTCATTTCCTTGCTTCATCCCATCTTCTCGGTGCTGAAAACCGGACTTTTTGAACTCGCACTTTAAAAAAAGGGCGGCGAGAGGTTATATAACCTTCTAACCACCCTTTCGTTGTACCGATCAATTAAGCTGTCGTTTGCTCGCCTTGATGAGCTTCGATAACGGCGTCGGCCATTTTGCCTGTCAGCAGCTTCACGGCGCGGATCGCGTCGTCGTTGCCCGGAATGACGTAGTCGATTTCGTCCGGATCGCAGTTCGTGTCAACAATACCGACGATCGGAATACCCAATTTGCGTGCTTCAGCAACTGCAATGCGCTCTTTACGCGGGTCGATAACGAACAGCGCGCTTGGCAATTGCTTCATATGTTTGATGCCGCCGAGGAATTTCTCCAGGCGTTCCATTTCTTTGCGGAGAATGATAACTTCTTTTTTAGGAAGCAGATCGAACGTTCCGTCGCTTTCCATACGATCCAGCTCATGCAGACGGTTAACCCGTTTTTGGATCGTGGAGAAGTTCGTCAGAGTGCCGCCGAGCCAACGCTGGTTGATGTAGTACATGCCGCTGCGCTCTGCTTCTTCTTTAACGGAATCTTGAGCTTGCTTCTTCGTTCCTACGAACAGGATCGTGCCGCCTTCTTCAGCGACCGATTTTACGAAGTTGTACGCTTCTTCCACTTTTTTGACCGTTTTTTGCAGGTCGATAATGTAAATGCCGTTTCTTTCGGTGAAGATGTAACGATCCATTTTCGGGTTCCAGCGACGGGTTTGATGACCGAAGTGTACCCCAGCTTCCAGAAGCTGTTTCATGGAGATTACTGCCATCTTCACACACCTCCTCTAAATTGGTTTTGGGTTTCCTCCGCCAGTCGCATCTTTCTTTGAGACTCATCTCCCGGACAGGAGCGTGAGCACCTTCAAAGAAATTGAATGGCGTGCGTGGTTTAACACCGTCAATTACTATACCATATCCGAAATAGGGTTTGCAACCGAATCCGCTAGCTTTCGACAAAGCGGCTAAAACCTGCCCGTTCTGGGGCGGCCGTCGTCCGACTCGGCAATCTGGACACGCTCCACATTGCGCAAATGAATCAAGTCCCCTTGCTTGCCGAACCACCCGTCGCGGTTATGCGTAATGCTCATCGATACTTGCGAAAAAGTATCAGCCTGAACTTCCATCTGGTGGCTTCCTCCGCCGATAAAATAAAAATGAACGGTATACACAGCCATCGTACATCCTCCTCCCGACTTCACCTTCCTACCCTAGCGGTTCGACGCGAGCTGCGGATTTCCTGCTTCAGCCCGCTCCCGGATCGTACGGCGAATAGACCGGATTCGCTTGCAAGGCGAAAAACGGTCTATGGATTCGCTATCGTTATCCTTGAAATAATATCGTCCACCGAGGCGCCGCCCTCAAACGAGTACGACCCTGCACGTATGCGCGTCGTTAACTTTTTGTCCCGCAAAGCGGTGACAAAGCCGTTCGAATCCGCGATCAGATTCGCTTTGAGCAGCATATCGGCCACATGATATGCGTTCATCTGCTCCGTAATGTACACCGAGCTTACCGTTTTCGGCGGAACCTGCTGCGGAACCGGCTGTGCGGCGAGCTTCGAGCGTTCTTCCTCGGACGCCTTCTGACGGATCGCTTCGATGTCTTTGTCGGAGTACGTCTTCTGGTCTTTAGGAACAACCTTGTAGTTCAGCTTGTCCGCCTCGGCCTGAAGCTGATCGACAGCGACGGGGCCCCCTTGCCGGATCGTGCGGTTTTCCATCTCGTCCACCTTGAACATCAGCTGCAGCATAACCGCTCCGGCGATGAGGCCGATCCCTAGGCCGTACACGAAACCTTTATTTTTAAACACGGCTCTGATCCTCCTGCTTCGCGAGCTGGATGATCAGCATAACCTCGCCTTTGTTCATTTCCAGCTTCTTGGCGATATATTCGGTCGATTTGCCCTGCTCGTATAACCGGAAAACGTCGGGATACCGATCGCGGATACTTGCGGGCACCGGTTCCGGCTGAACGGCCGGTTCCTCGGCCTGCTGCGCCAAAGGAGCGGCAACCGTAAGGGCGTCCAGGACAGGAGCTTCTGCGCCGGCGGCAGCCGGGACTGGTTCTTTCCGCATTCGCTGGTCCAGCAGGATGCTTAATTGCTCGTTAACCGCTTTATTTTGCTGTTCGAGCGCTTCGATCCGGCCGAGCAAAGTCGCGGTATGGGCTTCGTGCTCTTGTTTCATCCCGGAGACGAGCCCGAGAAGCTGCTTATTCTCCTCTTCCAGCTCTGCGGAGAAAAGCTCCATCGTGTCTTCGATTTCTTTCATTACATTCGTCTGCTTTGCCGCGGGCTCTTTCTTCGGAACAAGCTTCGCATAGACGATGAGGACCAATCCGAGCAACACGATATACAACCAGGGATCCATGCTGCTTGTTCACCTTCTTCTGACCAATTATAAGAGGTTGTTCATACAAGTCCACTTTTGATCACGAAGCCGATCAGGAAGCCTGCTCGACATCGAATATGGAATTCAGCCGGAACTTCCGGTGCTCACGTAGGTCCCACTACGCTCCGCTCCTCATTTCCTAGCTTCATCCCATCTTCTCGGTGCTGAAAACCGGACTTTTTGAACTCGCATTATAAAGAAAAATCAATATGATGTCCCTTGTACGGATGACCGCTCCCAGGGGAGCTTCCGGCCTGATTATTCTTGCCTGTATTGGACTTGGCGCCTGAACGGTCCCTTCTTCCCTTCGAGCCTCTCTGCTGGTCGTCTCGGATTTGCGGCTCCGCTGCCTCGTCCACTTTGGCGCTTTGCTGAAGCTGACGTTCCTTTTGTTCCGTCGATTTGGCAGCCAGCGCCGCCTGATCATACATCGGCTTTTGCGACAACTGGTTTTGCACGCTGGCCGCTTCGCTTGTGCGCGGTATCGCGATTTGCATCTCAACTGATCTAAGGCTCATGCTTTCCCCTCCAGTGCGGAGTATTGGCTTTCTGTGGGCCGTGGACGCCTTCAGTTCAGGCTGTACGGGAGAAGTTACCCGTTAGGCAGCATCGATATATCGCCTTCGGAGTACATGAAATGGACTCTGGGCGTAGCGTCCTTAACAAAGCGGGTGTATCGGCCGATTACGATTTTCGTCCCGCCGTATACCATGGAGATCACTTCCACCTTGGCGCGTTCCGTGTCTTCGAGCGTTTTTTCAATTTCGAGAATGCGCTCGCGGTAAGCGATTTGTTCGTCAGCCGCTTGTTTCTTCGTATGGGACAGCTTGATCCGCATAGCCAACTTCTCAGGCGTCAGCGATCCGGCGGCGGCAAGCTGGTCAAGCAGCGTTAATGCCTTGTCCGTCTTATCCAGACCGTCCTGCACATTTCGAAGCTGCTGACGCAGCGTAGAGAGCTCGTTGCGCAGCTCCGGCAACACGCCGACTTCTATCGCCGTCGGTGTGGACATGGAGTTGCCGATCGTTCGGGCAACCACCTTCTCCCCCGCCTGGATCGTCCCGCCTACGATCAGTCCTTTCGGGCCGGTACAATATACGTGCTGCCCTGCCCGGACTTGGGAGTGCAGGATGCTTTGCGAGACGTGAACGTTGCCTCCAGCCTCGATAACTGCGTCCTGAATAAACGAGCTCTTTAGATTGACGCCTGCGCGAATAACCGCTTTATTATGACCCAGAACACCGGCGCTGATCTCAATCGAGCCGAGGGCTTCCACTTCGGCCCCTTCAACGCCGCCAGTAATGCGGATGTCGCCGGCCGCCTTCACTTTGAAGCCCGACAGGACGTTGCCCCGAATGACGACGGTTCCCAGAAAATCGATATTCCCGATCCGGTAATCGACGTCCCCGTTCACTTCAAATACGGGAAACACGTTGATTTTGTCGTGATCGGTCTTGACGACCATCCCATCTATTGCGGCATAAAGCGCTTTCTGCTCGCCGTCGGCTACGACATTTTTGCCGATTTTGAACCGGCTTTCTTTGCCCGCCTGGCCCGGAATCGGCTCGCCCGTCACCGTCTTGCCGGGGGTTCCTTCCTTGGGAGGAACCCGCTCGGCGATCAGTTGCCCTTTGCGGACGTTCGACAGCCGGGTCACTTCCTTATAATCGACGGTTCCATCCTCTAGCTCCGCCGGTTTTGTCGCTGCTGCATCCATTTCATACAGGCTTCGCACGTATCCGTCAATTCCGGCTCCCGGAAGTTCGCCGGTGGCTATTACGGTTTTGGTCTGAAAGAACGGCTTCGGATCTTGGATGAGTCGATTGACGATATCTGGCTGAATTCCGCTACGCACGTCATTCTTATGAAGAAAAGCAATTATGTCGTTAACCGTATAAAGAAAAGAACCCGGAAGCGAAACGACTTGGATGGAGGCTGACATTTTGTCCTCGGCTAGGCTCACAGTTAATAAGTGGTCCAAAGACTTTTCGGTGGACAATGTGATTCCTCCTTGGTTTTACTTCCCGCTATTGCTGGAGCAATTGATTTTTCCATCTTCCCAGCGATCCTCTCAGCCTCAGCACCGCTTTGGAATGAAGCTGGGAGATGCGCGACGGAGATAACGACATCACTTCCGCAATCTCGCTCAACGAAAGCTCCTCGTAATAAAACAGCGAAACGACGGTGCGCTCCTTCTCCGTCAGCTTATCGATCGCTTTCGCAAGTGACTCCTTCAGAAAAAATTCGTTGACTTTGTATTCGGGGTTTTTCGCCTTTTCATCGACCATCAGCGATAACCGGGTTTCTGAATCTTCTTCCTTAATCGGGTCGTCGAACGAGCATACCGTCGTAATCGAGATTTCCTGGAGCATCTGCTGAAACTCCTTCTCGCTGACTTCCAAATAAGCGCTGATCTCTGCATCGGTCACAGAGCGCAAGTAGTGCTGTTCGAGCTTCTGATAGGCATCCTCGATTTTTTTGGCCTTTTCCCGGACGGACCGCGGGACCCAATCTCCCTGCCTCAGCCCGTCGATGATCGCGCCGCGAATGCGCCAAGACGCGTACGTCTCGAACTGCAATCCGCGTTCGTAGTCAAACTTCTCGATCGCGTCGATCAATCCCATTATACCATAGCTCGATAAATCGTCCCTAGAGACGGTTTTGGGCAATCCGATGAGGAGGCGGCCGACCACATAATCCACGAGCGGCAAATAATGCTCGATCAGCGCCTGCTTCGCCGAAAGCAAACCGTCACTTTTCCATTGTTTCCATACGCCGATATTGGACAAGGGGGATTGCTTCAGTGCAATCATTCCGCACGCACTCCTCTTACTTTTCTGTCAAATGCCTTACGGCTTGCGCCAGCTCCTGAGCTTCCGTCTCCTGCACCGTGGCCAGTTTCTTGGGCTGAAGCGGCACAAAAGGTTCCGAATCGGAGCGGTTTAACTGTTCCTTCAACATTTCGTTTAATTGGTCCTGATCGTCCGGAGTCGCCGTATCCACCGTCTGGCCGACGGGTTCGTCCGGAAGCTGCGATTCCATAGGCTGCCCGGAATCCGAAACGGGCTGCGGCTTCAACCCGATGAGCGTTCCCAGTATCCAGCGCAGCGCGAAGGCTGCAACGAATATAATGAAGAAACTGTAAACGCTGCTCATCAGCGTCCGCCAAAAAAAGTTGTATTCGATTGAAAGGATAAACGTCAGCGCAAAACCGAGCGTTCCTAAAACCAGGTTCCATCGATACGATCCGATCATAGCTACAGTTCCTTTACTCCTTGTTGTACGGTGCGCAGGACGAGAACTCCGGTGTCCGTATGAAACTCGATCGTCCGGCCGAAGTTGCCTCCCGTATCCTCCGCCAGTACCGGTATGGAAAACAGTTTGAGTTGTTCCTTGCAGGATTCGACATTGCGCGGCCCGATCCGCATCGTGTCGTTGGACGTGCTAAACGCGAACATCTGAGCGCCGCCGGCCATCTTCGCGACGAGCCGCGAGTTGACCGCACCGAGATTGAGCATTCTTTTCACCATCTCGGGGATTGCCGTGTCGGCGTATTTGGCGATATTAAGACTGCCTTCCTTGGCAATATCCGAGGAAGGCAGCATGACGTGGGCCATACCGGCCACCTTCGCCTTCGGATCGTAAATCGTTACGCCTACGCAGGACCCGAGCCCGGTCGTTTTGAGAACGCCCGTTCCGGTCGTTACATTTAAATCAGCCATTCCCACCTTTATGAGCAGTTCGGTCATTCCACGGGTACTCCCAACGCTGTAAAAATTTTGTGGAACGACTCGGGATCGGGCACGAGGAAAAATCGTCCTTCTACGGCGTCGCTGCCGTCAAAAAACTTCGTATCGATAAACAAAGCCTTGTCCCCCATCTCCCCGTACTGCATAAGACCGTAGCTGATTACGGCACCCAGCATGTCGATCGCAAGCGAGGGGACGGAGGGCGACATGTTCAGCTTCGTGAAGTCCGCGAGCGAAGACAAGTACGATCCCGCCAAAATATTGCCGATTTCGTTCAAGGCAGACAGTTCCATCTCCGAATACTGCTCTTCGTCCTCCACTTCGATTCCCGCCAAGTTTTGAAGCAGCAGCTTGGCTGACGATTGGGTCAGTATGAAGAACATATTGCCCGGAGCTTCGCCGGTAACCCGCAGGAAGATGGCGAGCACGATCTGCTCCGACCCGCCAAGCGCTTCGATAATATCTTCGAAAGGAAGCATGTTGACTTGGGGCACCTGCATGTCGACAGGTTTATCGAGCAGCTTGGACAACGCCGTCGCAGCGTTGCCCGCACCAATATTTCCGATTTCTTTAAGAACGTCAAGTTGATAGTCTGCGATGCTGCCAAATTCTGTCATAGGTCGTTTAGTCTCCAAGCTGTTCCAGCTGTACAATCTCCGCTTTATTCAGCACTTCCTCCAAATTAAGCAGCACTAGCAGCCGGTCGTCCTTCAGCTTGGCAAGCCCGTGCAAATATTTGGCCCGGATTCCGCCGACGATCTCCGGAGGCTGTTCGATTGCATCGCTGTCCACATCGACAACGTCGTTCGCCGTATCGACAATCATCCCGACTTCCAGGTCTTTGACGGCTACGATAATAATCCGCGAGTTGTCAGTGTAATCGGCCTCCGGCAAATTGAAACGGCCGCGCAGATCGATAACAGGAACGACGACCCCGCGCAGATTGATAACTCCTTTGACAAATGCCGGCGTTTTCGGCACGCGCGTCAACGGCTGCATCCGTTCGATCGTTTTGACCTTATCCACTTCGACGCCGTACTGCTCATGAGCAAGCGAGAATACGATAACTTTTAACTCTTCTCCCATGATAGGTGCCTCCTTTTATTTGATTAACGCGTTCGGATCGATAATAAGCGCGACTTGCCCGTCGCCCAGTATCGTCGCTCCGGATACGGCGAAAAGATTCGTCAAATATTTGCCTAACGATTTGAGCACGATTTCCTGCTGACCGATAAATTCGTCCACCATGAGTGCGGCCAGCTTGTCCCCTTTGCGGATTACGACGATCTCCGTCTCCGTCTCATCGTCTTCCGAGTAACTCGTAACTTCAAACAACTTGCTGATAGAGAGCAGCGGAATAAACCCTCCGCGAAAATCCATCATTTTGTTGCCGTGTACGCTGCGGATGTCCTCTTTTTGAATGACGGCCGTCTCTACGATGGAGGAAAGCGGAATCGCATATTTCTCGTCCCCAAGACGAATCAGCATCGCCGAAATGATCGACAGCGTCAAAGGAAGCTGTACCGAAAACTTCGTGCCCGCGCCAGGCTTGGAATCAATCTGTACGTGGCCGCCGAGCGACTCGATTTTCGTCTTGACGACGTCCAGCCCGACGCCCCGGCCGGATACGTCCGATATTTTGTCCGCCGTACTGAATCCGGCGGCGAATAAGAGCCGGTACACTTCTTCGTCCGTTAACGTCTTGGCCTGCTCCGGCGTGACGATTCCCCTTTTCAGCGCGGTAGCGAGCACCTTGTCGCGGTTAATGCCTTTGCCGTCTTCTTCAATCTCGATAAAGACGTGGTTGCCGCTGTGGAACGCACGCAAGTTGACCGTACCCGTCTCCGGTTTGCCGGCGGCGATTCTCTCCGGTACCGTCTCCACGCCATGATCAACGGCGTTGCGCAGCAGATGGACGAGCGGATCGCCGATCTCGTCGATGACCGTGCGATCAAGCTCGGTCTCCGCTCCGGTAATGATCAGATCGACCTTCTTGTCGAGCGATTTGGCCAGATCCCGCACCATCCGGGGGAACCTGTTAAATACGTTGTCGACCGGCACCATCCGCAGCTTCAGCACGATATTTTGCAGATCGCTGCTGACCCGGGCCATATGCTCCACTGTCTCGGTCAAATCGCTTCTGTGAATCTCGCTGGCCAACTGCTCCAGCCGGACCCGGTCGATCAGCAGCTCGCTGAACAGGTTCATCAGGACATCGAGCCGCTCGATATCGACGCGGATTGTCCGCGAGGCAACTGCTCCGCCGCCGCTAGGGGCGGCCTTCGGCGCCGATGCTTCCGGCTTCGCCGCTACCGCCGTCGCTGCAGTTTGCTGCGAGGCTTCGGCGATTTGCGATGCCGCCGCTGCAGACGCCTGAGCCTGCGACTGCTGCATTTTCAGCTTCAGGCTGTTCTCATCCAGCTTCTCCGCAATAACGGACTGGATCTCGCTGATGTTGCCGACCTGCTTCTCCAACTCTTCCTTGCTGAGCTGGGATAAGTAGTAGACGGTGAACGAGTTGTCGAACTTCTCCTTCTCGATGTCTTCCACGGATGGAGTCGATTTGACGATTTCTCCGTTTTGCTCCAGCAAATTAAATACCATAT
Source organism: Paenibacillus oceani (assembly GCF_014705615.1). Lineage (GTDB taxonomy): Bacteria > Bacillota > Bacilli > Paenibacillales > NBRC-103111 > Paenibacillus_AB > Paenibacillus_AB oceani. The sequence continues at coordinate 214,829 of NZ_JACXJA010000014.1, read as the reverse complement.
AAGAGCGTGCCGCTTTTAAAACGCAAGTTTCTTCAATCGATACTTGTATGTAATAGACCTGATGTCCGGATTCCAGCGATTGCAGAAGGATCGAATATTGGAACTCGTCCAGCTCGGCTTCAGCCGGCGCGCTTGCCGCCGGGCTCCCGCCGCTTGAGCCGCTTCTTTCGTAATCGCCGGACACGATCGATTTCAGCGTAGCGACGATCGCGCTGACGTCGGCCTGCCCCGTTCCGCCATTAATGATGTCTTCCACCATCGCTTCCAGCGAGTCCAAACTTTTAAATATCGCGTCGAAAATAAACGGGTTCATCGCCAGCTTGTGGTTGCGGACGAGGTCGAGCACGTTCTCCATCTCGTGCGTGAGCGAAGCGAGATCCTCGAATCCCATCGTCGCGGACATCCCCTTCAGCGTATGCGCCGAACGGAAAATACTTTGCACGATGCCGATATCCTCCGGGTTAGCTTCCAGCTTCAGCATATTTTCGTTCATCGCCTGCAAGTGCTCACGGGATTCATCGATAAACATGCTCAAGTATTGATTCATTTCCATTCGTCGTACACCCCCTGTTAACGGTATAGTGTTGCAGCACCCGGTTTGGTGCTGTGCGTTGAAAATGAGTTCCCGCGGCCAGCAGGCCTCTTCCGAGGCACTCAGCTCTGACTTTGTACAAGCTCGTTTAGCTTTGCGGCAATCTGATACAACGGAAGCTGGTGAGTCAGACAGTTCAATTCCGCTGCGGCTCGCGGCATCCCGTATACGACACACGTTTCGCTGGATTCCGCAATCGTGGATACGGCTCCGGCCTGTCTGAGCGCCTGCATCCCTTTAGCGCCGTCACTGCCCATGCCGGTCATGAGCACGATATGGCGCTTCAGCTCCCGGAACGGCAGCAGCGATTCGAATAACATATCGACCGACGGCCGATGGCCGCTTCGGGGATCGTCTTTCGTCAATCGGACTTTGTAACCGGCATCGTCCCTCTTGACGATCATATGCCATCCCCCTGGAGCTATATAAGCAACGCCGTTTCGCAGCCGGTCGCCGTCCGACGCTTCAACTACCCGGATCCGGGATGTCGCGTCGAGACGATTCGCCAGCGATTTCGTGAAATTCGGCGGCATATGCTGAACGATAAGAATCGGAGCGGGAAACTTCTCCGGCAGACCGGTCACGACTTGCTGCAGCGCCCGGGGGCCGCCTGTCGACGTTCCGATCGCAACCAGCTTGTCAATCCGCGAAGCAGGCATCGAATCGATCAGTTCCTTCGAGCCGGCGGAGACGGGCGGCTTCATGGCCGGCGCGGATATGGAAGCCCGATTCGAAGCCGGAGTCTGGCGCGGAGCGGGCATCGCCCTGGACACCCGCGTCTGAACGGCGATCGACAATTTTTCCATCAACAAAGACTTCACTTTAAACAAATCAAGCGAGATCGAGCCCGACGGCTTTCGTACGAAATCGATCGCTCCCAGCTCCAGAGCGGCGATCGTTTCCTTCGCCCCTTCCTCGGTCAAGCTGCTGAGCATAATGACCGGAACGGGATGCTCCGCCATGATCCGCTTTAAAGCTTCCAGTCCGTTCATCTCGGGCATTTCGATATCGAGCGTAATAACGTCGGGATTTAACCGTTTCGTTTTGTCGACGGCTTCCAAGCCGTTTTTGGCGGTGTCCACCACTTCGAACCTGGCGTCCTCTTGAATCATGTCGGTAATAATTTTGCGCATGAAGACGGAATCGTCGACAACCAACACCCTAATCTTGCTCACGAGCCTCACCTCATCCTGATGTCATCGGTATCGCGGTAGACTTGATTTCATTTCAGAAGTTTCCTCATTTTGTTGAAAAAAGCTTTAACACCGCTTTGCTGCTGCGGCTCCGGTGCCATCTGCCCGGTCACGTATCGGCTGACCAGCCGTTCGATGCTTCTCGACGCGGCGCTGCCGGGATAAGCGACGGTAAACGGCGTTTGCTGCTTCACCGCTTTCATGACATTCGGATCGTCCTCCACAAAACCTAGAGTCGGGATGTGAATGCCCAGAAACCGTTTGGCGACCAGACTGATCTTGTCGGCCGTCTGCTTCCCCTCGTGCAGCTCAGTAACCCGGTTGATGACCAGCTTGAAGTCTACTTCGTGTCCGAGCGAATGAACCATTTTAATAATTGCATAAGCATCGGTGATCGCGGTAGGCTCCGGTGTCGTCACTACTATCGTTTCGTCGGCGGCGACAATAAACCGGAGCGTCTCCTTGGACAAGCCGGCGCCTGTATCGAAGATGATGTAATCGACATAACCGTTCAACAGATTGACCTGCTCGGCAAAATAATCGATCTCCGCCTCCGTAAGCCGCATCAAATCGTTGAAGCCGGAGCCTCCCGCAATATATTCCAAACCGTTGCTGCCTTTATTGATAATTTCCCATATCGTTTTCTCGCGTTTGAGCAGGTGGTACAAGCTGTAGGTGGAGTTGATCCCCATCAATACATCGATATTGGCCAGGCCGATATCGGCATCGAACACCAATACCCGGTACCCGCTCTTTTGCAAGGTAAGCGCGAAGTTCAGGGTGAAGTTCGATTTGCCGACTCCGCCTTTGCCGCTCGTGACGGTAAGAATCCGGGTTGATGACGACTGTGGCTCCGCTTGGGAACGAATCAGATTGCGCAGTCTTTGCGCCTGGTCGCTCATCACTCGCGGTCCTCCAGCAGCAGATCGATCAACCGGTCTTCGTTCGTCTCTACGATGTCGTCCGGCACATTTTGGCCGTTTGTGATGTATGACAGCTGCAGCGGGAAATCGTAAAGCAGGTTGACGATCGAACCGTAAGAGTTCGTCTCGTCCATCTTGGTAAACAATACTTTGTCCAACCGGAACTTGGCGAAATTGTCCGTGATCGCCTTCATGTCCTTATACTTCGAAGATAAGCTCAGCACAAGGAACGTCTCGCTTTTGCCCTTGGACTGGAGCAGCGCGTTCAACTCCGATACGTACATCTGGTTGCGGAAATTGCGTCCGGCCGTATCCATAAAGATGATGTCGCAATCCTGCAGCGACTGAAACGCTCTTGCCAGCTCCTGAGGCGAAAACACGACTTCCAGCGGCACATTCAAGATGTTGGCGTACGTTTTGAGCTGCTCGACGGCCGCAATCCGGTACGTGTCGGACGTAATAAAGCCTACTTTACGTTTTTCCTTCAGCACTTGCTCCGCGGCCAGCTTGGCAATTGTAGTCGTCTTGCCGACGCCGGTCGGGCCGACGAAATGAGCGATCCGCGTATCGCTTGCAATCCCTTTGTTATACGGCGTATACAAAATCTGTTTCAATTGCTGCTTGATCAGCTCATAGGCGTACTCGTCGGTTTTCGGAGAAAACTCGCCTTCAAACTCCTCCGCCGCTTTGCCGAGCAGCTTCTCAACCAGATCGGGCGATACCTCGTGCTCAAGCAGCAGCCGCTCGAACTTGAGAAGCCGTTCCGGATATCGGGGTCTTTCTGCGGCTGAAGCCGTCAACCTGCTCATCATCTCTTTCATCGATTTGATCTCGTCGAGCAGCAGATCCTCTTTGCCGCGCTCCCGCACTTCGCGGATCTCTCGACCTTCTCGAACCTCACGGACCGGAGAAGGCCTCGCTACGGGGGGGATCACCGGCTCTTCCATCAACGCTGTTGGGGCGGAAGGAACGGCTGCCGACTTTTTGGCAGCTGCCGCGCTCGCTTCCTCAATCAGTTTGGCCAACTGAGCCCCCGCTGCAGGAGGCGTCTTGAAGGCGGCCGGGGACATCGCCGGCGGTGCCGGCTGAGCTTGACCGGCATCGGTGGCGGCGATGACCTCGATCTTCTTTTTGCCGAACAGGCCGAGAAACCCTCCGGAGCGAATTTCTTTCGTATTCAGAATGACGGCGTCCTTGCCGAGGTCTGTGCGAATTTTTTGCAGGGCATCCGGCATCGAGTCGACCACATATCGTTTTACCCTCATAAATTCACCACCCCTACGCTCTGAATTTCAGCTTGCGGCTCCAGCTCGCTGTAAGACAACACCGTAATATCCTGCATCGTGCGCTCCAGCAGCTGCCGCAAGTACATCCGGATCGTAGGCGAGGCCAGAATGACCGGCTGCTGTCCTTGCTGAACGAGTTTCGTCAGCTGTTCCGATACTTTCTGATGAATCGTCTGGGAAGCGACCGGGTCAAGCGCCAAATAAGAACCGTGCTCCGTCTGCTGAACGCTGTCGGCAATTTTCTTCTCCAGCGAAGGTCCGATCGTGACTACTTTGAGGGAATCCAGACCGTTCGCGTATTGGTTCGTAATTTGTCTCGACAACGCCTGACGGACATATTCGGTCAAAATATCGGGGTCCTTGGTATACGTTCCGTAATCGGCCAACGTTTCGAAAATGGTGACAAGATCGCGGATCGATATTTTCTCCTTCAGCAGCTTGGCGAGCACCTTTTGAATGTCGCCCACGTTCAGCACGTTCGGTACGAGATCGTCCACCAGCGCCGGGTACGTTTCCTTGACGTTTTCGATCAGCAGCTTCGTCTCTTGGCGGCCCAGCAGCTCATGGGCGTGGCGTTTCACAATCTCGGTTAAATGAGTGGCGACTACCGAAGGAGGATCAACGACCGTATAACCGGACAGTTCCGCCCGCTCCTTCATATTCTCATCGATCCACAATGCCGGAAGGCCGAACGCCGGCTCCGTCGTATCGATTCCCGTAATGGAATCGTCGTCGATGCCCGGGCTCATAGCCAAATAATGATTGAGCAGCAGCTCGCCGCGGGCTACCGTATTCCCTTTAATCTTAATGACGTATTCGTTCGGTCTAAGCTGGATGTTGTCGCGAATCCGGATGACCGGCACGACCAGTCCGAGCTCGAGCGCACACTGTCTGCGGATCATAATGATCCGGTCGAGCAAGTCGCCGCCCTGGTTCGTATCGGCAAGCGGAATCAGTCCATAACCGAATTCGAACTCGATTGGATCGACCTGCAGCAGCGTCACGACGCTTTCCGGACTGCGCACTTCCTCAATCTGCTGCTCTTCTACGAGCTGCTCCGTCTCCGCAGCCTTCTGCGACAAATTCCGCTGCATCCGGTAAGCCGCTAAAGCTAGCAGACCGGCGATCGGAGCTGTAGTGAGCAGATGGATCGGGGTGAACAGGCCGAGAAAAAGCACAGTGCCCGCCACAATGTACAACAGCTTCGGATAACTGAACAACTGAGCCGTCAAGTCTGTCGCCAGGTTGCCTTCCGAAGCGGCGCGAGTGACGATAATGCCTGCCGCGGACGAGATCAGCAGCGCCGGAATCTGGCTGACGAGACCGTCCCCGATCGTAAGTACGGAGAACGTCTGTAGCGATTCCATCATGCTCATGTCGTGATACGTAGCTCCGATAATGAAACCGCCGATCAGGTTGATGAGCAAAATAATAATTCCCGCGATGGCGTCCCCTTTAACGAACTTGCTCGCTCCGTCCATCGCTCCGTAGAAATCCGCTTCCCGTTCGATTTTTTTACGACGGTCCTTCGCTTCCTGTTCGTTAATCAGACCGGAGTTGAGGTCCGCATCAATCGCCATCTGTTTACCGGGCATGGCATCGAGCGTAAATCTCGCTCCGACTTCCGCAACCCGCTCAGAACCTTTCGTAATAACGATGAACTGAACGACAACGAGAATAAGGAAGACGACGAACCCGATGACCAGATTGCCCCCGGCCACAAACGAACCGAATGTGCCGACTACGCTTCCCGCTTCCGCTTCACTTAAAATAATACGGGTCGTCGATACGTTAAGCGCCAGCCGGAACAAGGTCGTAATCAGCAGCAAGGTCGGAAAGATCGAGAAGTCGAGAGCATCCTGCGTATTCATCGCAATTAATATAATAATGAGAGCAATCGAGATATTAATGATAAGCAAAAAGTCTAGCAGCATGATCGGAATCGGGACAACCATCATGAGAATGATCCCGATGATGCCTGTTAGGATGATTAGATCTCTCGTCTTCATGGCTTGGTCCTCCTCCCCGGTTGATCTTTGCCTTTCAGCTTATACACGTATGCCAGCACTTCCGCGACCGCTTGAAACAGCTCCGCCGGTATCGATTGTCCGATCTCCACCTGATTGTACAAAGCGCGCGCGAGAGGTTTGTTCTCCATCCGGACAATGCCGTGTTCTTCGGCAACCTCCCTGATTTTGAGCGCGATATAATCCATCCCCTTTGCAATCACTACGGGAGCTTCCGCTTTTTTCGGATCATACCGGATCGCAACCGCAAAGTGCGTCGGGTTCGTGATGACTACGTCGGCCTTGGGAACGTCCTGCATCATCCGCTGCAGCGCCATACGCCTCTGCTTCTCGCGGATTTTCCCTTTGATCAGAGGATCTCCCTCGGTATTTTTGTATTCCTGCTTCACTTCGTCCTTGGACATCTTCAAGTTTTTTTCCATTTCATAACGCTGGTAGATGAAGTCAAACAGCGCGAGAATGAGCAGGAGTACGGCGATTTGGACGCCTAGCATCAGAATAAGCCTGGCCGTATAAGAGAACGTATGGATGACCGGCCAAGACGCCATCTGAATAAACTGATCTTTTTCGTTCCATATCGTAAAAAAGACGACAAGCCCGATGACGGTGAGCTTCAAAATCGATTTCAGCAGCTCCACCAAAGCGCGAATCTTGAACATGTTGGCGAGCCCTTTAATCGGATCGAGCTTGTTGAACTGCATTTTAAGCGTTTCTGTCGTTACTAAAAAGCCAATTTGCGAGAAGGTCGCCACGACTGCCATTACGACGGCTATTCCGAATATCGGTGCGAGCAGCAGCAGTCCCTCGAATATAAGCCGGCCGAATATAATCGAAATATTGTCCGTCGTCATCTCCATGTTGATATAGTCGTAAAACGAGACAACGAACATATTTTCGATTTTGTCCCTCATAATCGTGCCGTATCCGAACAAGAGCAGCATGACCGAAAACAGGATCATCGCGGAAGGAAGCTCCATGCTTTTGGCGACCTGCCCTTTTTTTCGGGCATCCTGCCGCTTTTTCGGGGTTGCTTTTTCCGTTTTTTCACCGGCGAACAGCTGCAAGTCGAGAGGTAACGCAAATCGCGGCACGGTCGTCATTTTCCCCCAGTGCTAAGCTAAGATGGTTCCGGCGCAGTGCCGATTACGTTCACGAGCTGTTCGAGCGCCCGGAACAGCATGCCGAATAAATCCTGAAACAAAAATATAAATCCGGGCAATACAAGAATCAGCAGCAAAAAACCGGCAATGATTTTGATCGGCACGCCTACGACGAAGATGTTGAACTGCGGCGCCGTCTTGGACAAAATCCCGAGTCCCACGTCCGTCAGAAACAATGCGACTACGAGCGGCGCTGACATTTGCAAAGCAAGTCCGAAAACGTCGGAGAACGAGCGAAGCAGAAATTCGTGAACCGCTCCCTGCTGAATGCGGGCGAACAGTTCGTTCGTAAGCGGAATCCATTGATAGCTTTTGATAATGCCGTCGAACAAGTAATGGTGACCATTAAAAGACAAAAAGAGAAGGATCGAGATAATAAACTTAAAATTGCCGATAATCGGGCTTTGCGCGCCGGTCATGGGATCGATTACGTTGGCGATGCCAAGCCCCATCTGAATATCGATGAACGCTCCAGCGATCTGCACGACCGTAAAAAACAAATAAGCGGTGAAACCGAGAAGCAGTCCGACCAGCACTTCCCGAATGATCGATACGACGAACAATCCGTCAATGTCTGCCGGTTCCTTCAGTCCGACAGAGGCAAACGTCAGAAATGCGATTAGCGCCGCCAAGCCGATCTTCCATTGGGCGGGAACGCCGCGGGTGGAGAATACGGGCGATGCGAGCAGAAAAGCGGTAATCCTGCAAAATATAAGCAGCCAGTTGGGCAGAAACGGAATCCATGCTTCCATAAAATCGCCTTACCCTATAAACTTGTACAAGTTGTCCAGCAAATTGTACGTGTAGTCGATCAGTGTTTGTAAAATCCACGGTCCGAACACGAGAACGGACAGCAGGACGATCACAATTTTCGGAACGAATGCAAGGGTCTGTTCCTGAATTTGCGTTGCCGCCTGGAAGACACTGACGATGAGACCGACGACCAGCGCCAAAACCAACATCGGAGCACTGGCCTTCAGCACGGTGTACACGGCTTCTCCGGCTAAACGTATGACGAACTCGGAACTCACCGTACTTCGCTTCCTTTCCTATCCGATTGGTGTCGCCGCAATGTTCGCTTAGCCGTTTCAGACAGGCGGATGAAAACTAAGCAGCAGCGACTTGACGACCAAATACCAGCCGTCCACAAGAACGAACAACAAAATTTTGAACGGCAGCGATATCATAATCGGGGGAAGCATCATCATCCCCATCGACATGAGAGTACTGGCCACGATCATATCGATGACGAGAAACGGAATAAAGATCATAAAACCCATCTGAAAAGCCGTTTTCAGCTCACTGATGGCGAAAGCCGGCAAAAGCGCAGTCAGCGGAGTATCCTCCACCCCTGTAGGCTTTTCCGCCTTCGAGTAGTTCAGAAACAGCATTAAATCTTTTTCGCGCGTCTGCGCCATCATGAACTTTTTGAGCGGCAGCACCGCTTTGTCCAGCGCTTCGGCCTGCTGAATCTCACCCCTCAGGAACGGCTGGATCGCCGTCTCGTTCATCGTGCCAATCGTAGGCGACATGACGAACAAGGTGAGAAACAAGGCGATGCCGATCAGCACCTGGTTCGGAGGCATCTGCTGCGTGCCTAGCGCCGTCCTGACGAAGCTAAGAACGATGACGATACGGGTGAAGCTTGTCATGAGCACCAGAATCGAAGGAGCTAGGCTCAATATCGTGACGAGCAAAATGAGAGTTACCGTATTAGCCGTGCCCGCCGGGCCTTCCCCGTTGCCAATCTCCAGGTTGATGCCTGGAATCGGGAGGGCGGCGTAGGCTGGAGCGGGCGACCAGACCAGCAGCAGGACGATCATCGCCCCCAGAAGAACGAAGGATCGTTTCATGAGTCCGCCTTCCCGTCCGGCTTGTCGTTTTGGCTAAGCAAATCTTCAATCATCTTTTTCCGCCCCGACATATTTTTCATTTTCGACTGGAACACATCCTGGAACGAAGCGGTCATTTCGTCTTCCCGGGCAGGTTCCTTCTTCCGCTTGGTCCATCCGCCAATCAGCTCGCCCAGCTTTTGCATGCCTTGCCCGCTTCCGGTCGAATCGGAAGTGAGGGAAGCCGTAATGATTGCGACTTCCTCCGGGTCGTCGATTCTCTGAATCAGATTGACGTCGCCCCCTACCCCGACAACATAAATGGACCTGCCGATTTCAACAATCTGCACGGACTTGTTCGGTCCCAAAGGAACTCCGCCGAGCGACTTCACCGCCCGCCCCTGCATCCAGCTTAATTTTTTTTTGGATAAAAACTTAATAATCAGCAAGAAAAATCCGATAATAAGAATAAGGAAAAACAGCACTTTCACCATCATTAGAAAAACCGCGCCCGAATCCGCCTGAACTCCGCCAGTGTTCGTCACGCCCGGAAAACTGTCCGGGCCCGATCGGTCTTCCGCGTTTGCAGACGGCACGGCGTACCCCAATACCGGAATGGTCAGGACGGCCAAAGCGGCAAGATGCCTATAGATGCTTTGCAACTTCAATCGTCCCCCCGCTGCCCCAGCCATTATCCTAACGTTTTCTTGATTGCTTCAATAACACGGTCCGCCTGGAAAGGCTTTACGATAAAATCTTTGGCGCCTGCTTGAATCGCGTCGATAACCATCGCCTGTTGGCCCATAGCCGAGCACATAATCACTTTGGCGTTGGCGTCGAACTTTTTGATTTCTTTGAGTGCGGCGATTCCGTCCATCTCCGGCATCGTAATATCCATCGTGACGAGATCCGGCTTCAATTCTTTGTATTTTTCAACTGCGACGGAGCCGTCTTGCGCTTCCCCGACAACCTCATATCCGTTCTTGCTGAGAATATCCTTTATCATCATCCGCATGAATGCTGCATCGTCTACGATCAAAATTTTGTTAGCCATTGAGTAGTCAATCCTCCCGGGATTATTGTAATTTTTGAATGCGGTCCATCTGACTTATGATGTCGGTCACCCGCACACCGAAATTCTCATCGATAACCACGACCTCGCCTTTGGCGATCAGCTTGTTGTTAACCAAAATATCAACCGGTTCGCCGGCCAGTTTATCCAGCTCGATAATCGAACCTTGAGAAAATTCCAAAATATCTTTGATCAGTTTCTTGGTCCGGCCGAGCTCGACTGTAACCTTTAGCGGAATATCGAGCAGCAAGTTTAAATTCGAATCGTCCGGCTGCATCGAGGCGCCCGTCAAATTGCCGAACTGCGCCGGTGCCACGTTAACGCTGCGTCCCGGAATTCCGCCATAGTTTTGCGGTATCGGCGGTTGCTGCGGCGGGTACATCGGCTGCTGATACATCGGCTGCTGGTAAGGCTGTTGATAAGGCTGGCCCATCGGCGGCTGCTGATGCATCATCGGAGGCTGACCGTAGGGATCGTACTGCGGCATCGGCATCTGCGGAGCCATCGGCGCGTGATTGTACCCTGCCATCGGGTCCGGCTCCTGCCTCATCGGCGGCTGTTCATAATGCTGCTGCGGCTCCTGGGCCGGGGCTGGCGGCGAGACCGGTGCCGGCTCAGGCTGAACATCAGTTCCGCCGAGCAGAATGTTGACCATTTCTTTGGAAAAGGAAACAGCGAGCAGCTGCATCAAGGTAGAGTCGATCAAATCCCCAATAATCAGGCGGAACGAGATTTTGACGAACACTTCCTCGCGAGGGAGCTGGTCTTTTCCTTCCCCGTTCGGCAAATCCAAAATGTTGATGCCCGGCGGAGATATATTGACAAACCGATTGAAGATCGTGGACATCGAGGTGGCGGATGAGCCCATCATTTGGTTCATCGCTTCCTGAACGGCGCTGATATGAATATCCGACAGCTCCGAGTCCTCCGCAACGTTGCCGGTTCCCCCCATCATCAGATCGGCGATCACTTGCGCGTCTTTCGTCTTAATGACCAGCAAGTTGATCCCGTCGAAACCGTCCACGTAATTGACGTGAATCGCCACATGCGGCCTCGGAAACTCCCGCTCCAATTCCTCCCGGGCGATGATCGACACTTTCGGCGTCGTGATATCCACCTTTTTCCCCAACAGGGTGGAAAGTGCGGTTGCCGCGCTGCCGAACGTGATGTTGCCGATCTCCCCAAGAGCGTCCTGCTCGATCGGGCTTAAGTAATCGTCAACGGAAGGTGGGCCGTCTGACGACGAAGCGCCGCTGAAATCTTCGCTCGTTTGCCGAAGCAGCGCGTCGATCTCTTCCTGAGATAAATAATCTTTACTCGTCATGTTCTTCTTCCCCTTCGCTGACAATCTCCGTCACTTGAACGGCAAGTTTGTCTTTTACGGTTCCAGGACTTGCTATGAATTTTAACTTTTCCCCTACTTTGATGTGCAGTCCATCGTCAACCGGCTTGTTGAGCGTAATGACGTCGCCCACAGCCAGGTTCAGAAATTCTTTGACGGTAATAACCGATTCGCCGAGCTCCGCGATAACCGGAAGCTTCGCCTTGTGCACGCGCTCCTGAAGTGCTTCCACTTCTTCCGGAGCCCTGCTCTTGCGCTGAGCCAAAAATTGGTGATGCACGGATAATCGCGGCATGATCGGTTCAAGGACTACATGAGGGATACATAAATTGATCATCCCCGTCGTATCGCCGATTTTGGTCGTAAGCGAAATAAGTGCGATCGTTTCATTAGGCGAAACGATTTGCATAAACTGCGGATTCGTTTCGAGCGCTTCGAGTCTGGGAGCCAGATCGATAACCGTTTTCCAAGCTTCCTGCAAGCTCTCGAACGCCCTGCTGAATATCCGCTCGATAATAATCGTTTCGATTTCAGTGAGCGCATTAACTTTAGGAGGAGAGCTTCCAGGACCTCCCAGCAGACGGTCCAGCATCGCAAACGCGACGTTCGGATGCACCTCCAGTACCATCCGGCCTTCGAGAGGTTCGGCCTCGAATATATTTAAAATCGTCATTTTCGGAATTGAACGGATAAATTCGTCGTAAGGCAGCTGCTCTACTTGGACGACGTTAATTTGCACGAAAGTGCGAAGCTGAGCTGAGAAATACGTAGTCAAGTATCGCGCGAAATTTTCGTGTATCCGAGTCAAGCTGCGAATATGATCTTTGGAAAAACGGACGGCACGCTTAAAGTCGTATGCCTTTACCCGTTTTTGGGTTTCTTCTTTTTTGAGCTCCTCGGCGTCCATTTCGCCCGATGACAGTGCGGCGAGCAGGGCGTCAATCTCATTCTGCGAGAGCACGTCTACCAATTCCATCACCCCCTTATCCGCGGCATTCGATTAATTATTCGTGATGTTAATGTCTGTAATATCGACACGCACCAGTTTACCTTTAGATAAAATGGGATTGATTTTATTGATTAGCATCGTGCTGATCAGATCTTGTCCCTTGGAGCCTCCGGCTTGCTCAGCCGTCATATCGGCCAGCGTCTGCAGGATGATCGATCTCACCCGGGTCGACAGCAGTTCGAACTCTTCTTTCGCCTTGGAATCTTCCAGCAAAAAAGCAAAGTTAATTTTCACATAATTTTTGCCGGCCAAATTGGTCGTAATATCTTTGAACTCAACTGTGTTCGCTTTCTCTTCCTTCGCCGACATTTTTCTCGGTTTCACGTTCTCGACGGAGTTAGCCGCTTGCTGGGTCGGGTCGCCGGATTGAGACTTCTTGTCCAAATATTCCCACAAAATAAAACTTGCGAGTGCGATCAGCGTGATCGCGATGAGGATCATGATTAACCATTGCACCATTTTGTTCTTGAACATGACTACGAGCCCTCCGGGACAATATTCTTAGTAGCTACCCTGATCGATCCGGCCTGTTGCATGTAGGCTTTCACCATGCTCACCACGTCCGATACCGTTTCGGTTACGATGAATTTTTTTCCCGTACTCAGCGTAATGAGCGTATCCGGGGTTTCTTCAATCGTTTCGATCAACAAAGCGTTGATCGTCAGCTTACTGCCGTTCAACCGCGTAACAGGTATCACAAGGTTCCCTCCCGAGATATTGCTTGCTTCATCCGCGGTCAGGCGCAAAGGGGAAGAAAAAATCCCCTTCGACGCCCTTCCCGTGTTTCAAATTAACGTTTTAGGCTTAATATTTCCTGAAGCACTTCATCCGACGTCGTTATGATCTTGGAGTTGGCCTGGAAACCGCGCTGCGCTACGATCATTTCCGTAAACTCACCGGTCAGGTCGACGTTCGACATCTCCAACTGACCGGAGATGATGGCTCCGGTGCCCGTCTCCGGATCGTTAGGAATGGAGAATACCATATCTTCAAGCGAAGCGTTTGGCGTCATACGATACAGGTTTCCACCCATTTTCTCAAGTCCCGCCGGGTTAAGCACCTTCACAACGGCGAGCTGCATGCCGTCGATCGGCGCCGAAGTACCGTCTACGTTTACGCCGACAAATTGGCCGTTTTGATCGATAGAGAAAGCTGTAGTCTCAGCCGGATCGATTGCAGCCAGCGGCGCTCCATCAGCCCCTACAACCCGGTACCCGTCCGCCGTCACTACTTGTCCTGCGGCATCCACCTTGAAGTTACCGTCACGCGTCAGGAATATGCCGCCGTCTTCGCCTGCCTGTACCGCAAAAAATCCGTCTCCGTCGATCCGCACGTCGGTTACGACGTTCGTTGTCATTGCACTACCTGGAGTATGCAGCGTGTCGATCGCGGCCAGCGTTACTCCGAGTCCGATTTGCTTGGCGTTGATTCCACCGTTGCCGTCAAGCGGAGCCGTAACGCCGGCGACCGTCTGACTTAAAATATCTTTGAACATCGCGCGGCTGCCTTTAAAACCGATCGTGTTTACGTTGGCGATGTTATTTCCGATGACGTCCAGCTTCGTTTGAAAGCCTCTCATCCCGGAAACGCCAGAGTACAGGGATCTTAACATGCTCGTTCCTCCTTGAGAACTGTAGGAGCCATAGTGGGTATAGCGTTGTTTGTCCGAGCCGCTTCAAGCGGTCCACGGCCCGCGGGCTTCCGGATAGGGCCAGCCCGGATTACGATTATAAAATGACGGCACTGTCGATCTGAGTAAACAAGTTATCTCTCATCGCATCGCCATCGATGGCGGTCACGATCGTTTTGCTTTTGACGTTCACGATCATCGCCATACTGTCCATCAACACTAGCGATTCTTTGGCGCCTTTGGCAGCGGCCTTGTCGATAGCCGACGATAGTTTAGCCAACTGCTCCGGCTTCAGCTCAATCCCCCGCTGCTGCATGCGCAGTCCGGCATGGTGGCTGATGCGGACAAGGCTGTCCCGGAACACGTCCTGAAACGATTTCGTTCCAGCTGGGAGCTGTCCGGTATTCGGTTCAACGCGTTTAGCGGGTGCTGCCGGCGGAATCGCATTCGGATATAAATGTCCGACCGTTATTCGATCTGCCATGGCAAATCCCTTCTAATTTTTAATCTCGACAATGTTTTCAAGCTGGACATCCATACTGTCGACTACGGCAAACTGTTTGCCGTCCTTGATCTTGATCGACTCCACCGTACCGGATTTCACTTCCTGCTCTTTACTTGCATTCGTGTGCGTCCAACTGATCGACTTGCCGATCAGCGAAGAGCTGAACCCGATCGACTGGCGCAGCAGTTTCATCTCGCCGGCCATATTGGTGAGCTGCTCGACCGAAGTAAATTGCGCCATCTGAGCGATAAACTCTTTATCCTGCAGCGGCTGGGTTGGGTCTTGATTGGACATTTGGGCGACCAATATTTTAAGGAAATCGTCCCGTCCTAAATTGCTGCTTCCCGTTTTTTGTTTCTCAACCGCATTTTTGTAATAATAGGTTCCCATCGATACGCCAACGTTGGCCACCCGGAATTCCTCCATTTTGGTGCTGCTTTTATGCTGTGACGTCGAACGATCCGTCTGCAGACTGCGATTTGCGTTCCGTTACGCCTTCCAGCTCAGTCAAGAAATCGACCGGCTCCTGTTCGAAGTCATCCGGTTTTCCTTTGCCCCGGCGATCGGATTGCTGGGACTGCTGCTGTCCGCGCGAATCCTGGAACAAGCCCGGATATTGCGGGTTCGTTTGCGCCACTTCCAGTCTCTCAACCTGCAGCCCCTGCGTAATCAGCAATGTTCTTAGCTGCGACAGCTGGCTTTCCAGCATTTCTTTGCCGTGCGCGGTATCTGCCATAAATTGGGCAACGATATAACCGTTTTGCATCGTAACTTTAACATCGACTTGTCCAAGGTGTTCCGGCATCAGCGTAAGACGAACTTCCGACAATCCGTTGGCACCGGACACTTTCATGCTTCGAAGTACTTGCGCCATCTCATCCGCAAACCGATCCGCATGCACTACAGGTTGCGATTGCTGGGCAGGCTGCTGGTGTCCGGCCGGCTGACGCACCAGATGATTCATCTGCTGCACGGGCGAACCGTTGTCGATGCCTTCCTCCGGTATTCTCGTCTCTGCCGTCATCGGATCAGAAGCAGATTCTTTTCCGGATACGATAGCGCTAAGCTGGTTCTGAACGCCTGCTCGCGCAGCGATTTCCTCCAGACGGCTTCTTACTTCCGCGCCGCGCACCAGAAGGTTTGCCGCAGCCGCCAATTTTACGCCAGCGCCGTCATTTGCCGTTTCCGTCTGTCTGGAGCGGCTATGCTGCGCGATTGCAGGTTGTACGACGGTCTGAACGGTACCAGCGGAAGATGCTCCGACGGTTGACTGCTGGGCTGAACTCGGCATGTCCCCGGCCTTCATCGGGTCCTGACCATTAGCAGCTTGGACGACAGGGGCGAGCAGCCGCTCGAACGCTTGCACGACATGCGCGATTTCCGGCTGATCCGGATTTTGCTTCATCAGTTCTACGAGTGTCTCGAAAGTATGTATCCATGATTTCGCTTTGCCGTTCTGTCCAGTTAAGGAGTCACCTGGTTGCACCAAATCGTCCGGCAACACATTTGTTTGCTGTACGTCCTCGCTAGGCTTCCACTGTTGAATGACCGCTTGCGCCAGTTCCATAAGCGCCAACAATCCGGCCAACAGCTCCTCCTGTCCATCCAGAGCGGTATCCGTGTCCATCGTTCCGAGCCATTGCAGCAACAGGTCACCCGGAAGACTTGTCTCCCCTTCGGCGGCTTGTACAGCTGCCAGACCTGCAAGCAGATCGCTGGCCACCATGTTGGACTGCGCCGGAGCGCCAGCGCCGTTCTGGCCAAGCAGAGCTTGTACGAGCGTACCTGCAAATGGTGTACTGCCTCCCGCGTCGCCCGTACCGGCTCCCGCTGCAGCTTTGGCGGCTATTGCGCCATTCTGGGCCGCTCCGCCTGACGGCATTGAGGTGACCAAATTAAAAGGAATGCTCATATAAGTTTCACCTCCTTTCCTTAGAAGGTCATCGGCTCCTACCGCGTCGCTCGGCTATTCGCTAAGCTTCGCGCTTAACGCGGCCGCCGTCGGCTTCGACGAATCGGATATGGCCGCCAACACCTTGGCTCTTCCGGCGCTGTCCATCGATTTTAATATATCGACAACCCTGGCCGGGTTCGCTGTGTTCATCTCGATCAGAATCGCAGCCGCGCTTTTGGGAACCATCTGCGAGAAGGTTTGGCCGATATCCTCCTTTGTAATCGAAGGCAAAGCTTTTTGCTGTTCCTGCTTATTGATGTCGAGCCGTTCTTGAAGGGCCGCAATCTGCACGTCTTTGGCCGGAATAACATCCTTCATCTGGATCGACGTTTCAGCGGCTACGGCCGGATTCATCCTCTCCAGCACTTTACCGCGGTCCGCCGTCCTCATCTCGCCTAATACGAGCGCCCGCTCCTTCAAGGTCATCGCTTCGAGAATCGGAGCCGCTTTGCTGGGCATCATACCGGCATAGATGGAGGCGAGCTGTTGAATCTGCGCCCGGTATTCCTCATCCGTCTGTGTTTTCGACTTTGTCCTCTCCTCCGCCGTTTCAAGCTGCGCCTTTAAATCCTGGATCGTCTGGTCTTTTTGCTGCGACTGGCTGTTAGCTGCCTGAAGATCGGCCTGCATTTGCGCGAGCTGGGATTTCAACTGCTCGATCGAGGCTGCTTCCCCCGCGGCATTAGCCGTCCCTGCCGATCCGCCCGCTGTCGCATCCGAAGGAAGCGTGATCCGCTCTTTCGTTTTCGGGTCCGGAATGAACGTCTCCAGAACGGGCACTTTGTTCGCCGCCTTCAGAATGCCGTTCATAAAGCTGGAATCGAACATCGCGAACAAAACCAGAAGCAGGACGATCGTAAAAATAATCGGCGTAGCGAAAAACAAAAACCGTTCGAAAGCTCCGTACGAAGATTTTTCCGTGTCCGTATTCGCCATGTAGAGGAGCCTCCTTTCCGCTTATCGGGTAACACGTTCAAATCGTCTGGAATCGGCGGTTCAGCGCAAGCTCGTCCAATTCATCCTGTTCTTTTTTCAGAACGAAGGCGGTGAATTGGGATTGCGCTTTTTCTTTCGCTTTCGTCCATACTTTTTCTTCTTTTAGCTTCTCCGTTAAATATTGCTGTTTCTCCGAAACGTTGGCTTGCGCACGGCCGACATCCTCACATTTGGAATGGATTTGCCGATCCAGGTGCTGCAAGTACAACTGCAGCATTTGCATTTGCGAGATCGTCGTCCTGCGAATGGAAGCCTGCTCCAATTCGGCGGCAAGCCGTCCTTGCTCCGCTCTCAACTCCGACAGCGCAAGCTCCTCCCGCTGCAAATCGGCGATCGCTTCGGACAGCATCCATTCGGCCTGTTCTTTTTGGTTCGTTTTTAAATCGACCAGCTTTTGCAAAGGATACCGGAATCGCATGACCTCAACCTCCGAAATGTTCGATTAATTGGTTTAATGCGTCTTTGTATCCAACTTTTTCACTTGTTTTTTGCTGAAGAAAATCCCATATCGACTGGATGTTGTCTAAGGATAAATCAATTTCCGGATTTGACCCTCTCTGGTACGCCCCAATATTGATTAAGTCTTCCGAATCTTTGTAAATGGAAAGCAAACGTTTCAACCGGTCGGCCGCATTCGTCTGCTCTTCCGGCACGATCTCCTTCATACAGCGGCTGACGCTGGCCAGTACGTTAATCGCCGGATAATGACCTTTATGAGCTAGACTGCGGTCCAGCACGATATGACCGTCCAATATTCCCCGGACCGTATCCGCGATCGGTTCGTTCATATCGTCGCCATCAACGAGCACGGTGTAGAAAGCGGTGATGGAGCCTTTTGGCCCTGTGCCTGCTCTCTCCAGCAGCTTGGGCAAGTTGGCAAATACCGACGGCGTGTAGCCGCGGGTCGCAGGCGGTTCACCGATCGCCAGTCCGACTTCGCGCAGCGCCATCGCATAACGGGTGACGGAGTCCATCATCAGCATGACGTTCAGACCGCGGTCCCTGAAGTATTCGGCAATGCTGGTCGCGATCAACGCGCCTTTCATCCGGATCAGGGCCGGCTGGTCGGAAGTAGCCACCACCACGACCGAGCGGGCTAACCCTTCCGGACCGAGGTCTCGTTCGATAAAATCGAGAACTTCGCGGCCGCGCTCTCCGATCAGACCGATGACGTTCACATCGGCGGACGTATTACGGGCGATCATCCCCATCAAGGTGCTTTTGCCGACGCCCGAACCTGCGAAGATGCCGACGCGCTGACCTTTGCCGAGAGTAAGCAGCCCGTCGATACAACGGACGCCGACACTGATCGGCTCCTGAACCCGCGGTCGCTTGAGCGGGTTATTAACCGAGCTGTTAGTCGAATAATGCGCCATCCGGGTCGGCAAAAAAGATCCATCAAGCGGCTGGCCCAACCCGTCGAGCACTTTTCCCAGCAGCTCGTGACCCGCTTGAACGGTAAGCGGTTTGCCCGTGCTGACGACATCGCAGCCGGGACCGATCGAAGTTAATTCCCCGAGCGGCATAAGAAGCACCTTGTTGTCGCGGAAGCCGACGACTTCGGCTTTAAGGGGCTTGGCCGACTTGTACGGGTAAATGTAGCACACATCGCCGACACTGGCATCCGGTCCCTCGGATTCCACCGTCAGTCCGATGACTTGGGTTACTTTCCCGTTCACGCGAACCGGATCGATATGACGAAGCTGCTCTACATATTTGGCGACATCTGGAAGGCTATTCATATTTATCAGCTCCTTCGCTACTAAGAGCAACGTGAGCCACATGCTGTAATCCTTTTTTGATCTCGTCCAGTTGGGTATCGATCCGGGCGTCGATGCTGCCGAACGAAGAACGGACGACGCAACCATGATCCCGTACGGTCGGGTCCGGAATAATTTGCAGCTCCGCCTGCGAATCGATGGCCAGCATAAGTTCTTCTCTGGCATCCAGGACGAACTGGAAATGGTCCGGCGAGACGCAAAGCGTAATGATTCCTTGCTCCCTGCGGCGCATCAGAACTTTTCGGATCAGTTCAATCGACCATTCCGACTCGAGCGATAACTGCCTTCCGATAATCTTCTCGGCGATCGAGCAGCTCAGCTCAATCAGAAAAGGTTCGGATTCCTGGATCAGCTGGTGCTTCATCCGAACGGCGCTCTCAATAATCGACTGAGCTTCACTTAGCATCAATTCGTATTGCTGGCGCATCGCCGCTTCGGCCGTTTCCATGCCTTCCCGGTACCCTTCGTCCCGGCCCGACTCGCGGCACTCGGCGATCAGTTGCTCATCTTCGGAACGACGCTGCTGCCACCAGCTTTCGATTTCGGCTGCCGCTTCGCTGCGGAGCTTCTGCGCTTCTTCCGATGCTGCAGTTACGACGGAGTCGGCATACGCTTCGGCATCGCGGATGATCCGCTCTTTCGCTTCGAGTGCGGCCGCTTCTTCAGCCGATATGCGCCCCTCATCCGCGGATTCCGCATCTAAACTTGGATCCGGTTCGGAAATTGGCGCGGAAAGTGAAACCTGTATCAACTTTTTATCGTCTATAGGGATATACTGGGTCGCCTTAATGACGTTAGACAATGATATCGTCTCCTCCGCCGCGAGCGATAATGATTTCTCCCGCTTCTTCCAGGCGTCGGATCGTAGCTACGATGCGGGTTTGCGCCTCTTCGACGTCGCGAAGCCGGACAGGACCCATATATTCCATCTCTTCGCGGAACGTTTCCGCCATCCGTTTGGACATATTCCGGAAAATGACTTCGCGAACTTCTTCACTGGCGACTTTAAGCGCAAGCTGCAGGTCGGCATTCTCGATATCCCGAATGATCCGCTGGATCGAACGGTTGTCGATATTGACGATATCTTCGAATACGAACATCCGCTTTTTGATTTCTTCGGCAAGTTCCGGGTCCTGAATTTCGAGCGAATCGAGAATCGTCCGTTCGGTACCGCGGTCTACACCGTTTAATATCTGAACGATTGCCTCGATGCCGCCGGCCGTCGTATAGTCCTGAGTTACAGTAGAAGACAGCTTCTGCTCCAGCACACGCTCGACTTGATTAATAACTTCGGGCGACGTGCTGTCCATCTGGGCGATCCGTTTGGCGACGTCGGCCTGCTTGTCCTGCGGCAGGGAAGATAGAATAATGGCCGCCTGGTCCGATTGAAGATAAGATAATATAAGTGCAATCGTCTGCGAATTTTCGTTTTGAATGAAATTCAATATTTGAGCCGGGTCCGCTTTGCGGGCGAAGTCGAAAGGACGTACTTGAAGCGTCGCCGTCAGCCGGTTAATAATGTCCATCGCCTTCGAGCTGCCGAGTGCTTTCTCCAGAATTTCCTTGGCATATTGAATGCCGCCCTGCGAGATGTATTCCTGGACAAGACAGATTTGATGAAATTCGGCTAGGATCGCTTCCTTTTCCGCACTATCCACCTTTCTTACATTGGCGATTTCAAGCGTCAGCTGCTCAATTTCTTCTTCGCGCAAATGTTTAAAGATTTGGGCGGATACTTCCGGCCCGAGGCTAATCAATAAAATGGCAGCCTTTTGTCGTCCTGTTAAGCCTTGCTGGACCGCTTTCGCCACGGAAGTCCCCCCTTAATCATCTACTAGCCAAGTGCGCAGCAAATTGACGAACTCTTCCGGCTTTTTCTTGGCCAGACCTTCAAGCTGCTTGCGAACCTGGTTCTCGTTGCCGACCGTTTCGATATCGATCGTTGGCATCTCGACCTTCGTTGGTGCCGGCAATTCTTCCTCGACATAATCCAGCTCTTTTTGCTTTCTGCGGCGGAGCATATACCCGGCAGCTCCGGCAAGCGCCATCGCGGCCAACCCGATTCCGCCCCACATCCAATAATTAATACCGGCTTGCTCGGTCGCTGCCGTTGCTGCGAACGGTTGGGCGAACAGCGTTACTTTTCTGGCAATCTCCTCTGCCGTATACGTCTGACCGCTATCAGCAAGCGATGCCGATACGATGCTTGCCAGCGTCCGTTGGATGTTGTCTCTCATTTCCTGTGTCAAGGAGTTCGGGTCATCTTTGATCGGCGGTTCGATGCCGACACTAATCGACAAATCTTTAACGACAAACGGACTGGATACGATATCGTTCGTAATCCGGTTCACTTCGAAATTGACGATTCGGTTCGTTTCTTCCGACTGCGATTGTCCGGCCGCATTTTGCCCGCCTTGGTAGGTCGGAACGTCCGTCGTACCTGTCCCCGGCACTCCGCCGTTGGCCGCTCCGGAATTGGTGGCCGACTTGTTGTTCTCTTGCAGGCTGATTTCGATTCCCCGGTTGTCTACCGTATTGACCGGCGAAACCAGATTTTGCTTGCTTGTTTTTTGATCGAAGTTAAGAGTGGAGATTACGCTGACAACGACTTTATTCGGAGCGTAGATTTTGCCCAGAAGACTCATTATGTTTTTTTGCAGCTCGTTCTGGAACTGATTTTTCACCTGGAACTGCTGTTGAATTTGTCCGGCCGCTCCCGCAACCGCCCCGTTCGTCTTGGAATAAGGCAGCGGTTCCCCGTTCTGGTTCGAGATAGTAATATTCTCATATTTCAGTTTCGGAATCGTCTTGGCGACCAGATTATACATCGTATCGATCTGGGTTTGATCGAACCGGTACCCGTTCTGGATGTTCAGTACGACCGATGCGGTCGATTCCTGAGGGTCTGTCGTAATAAACGCCGTTTCCTTCGGTACCGTGATCAACACCTTGGAGCTGGCTACCCCGTTGATCTGGTTAAACATTTGCTGAATTTCGCCTTGTACGGCATTGATCAGTTTGACGTTAAATTCGTTATCCGACATCCCGAACGTATTGCTTCCGGCAAATGCCGCGTAACCGAGCGATCCGCTGTTATTCAGCCCTTGCGATTCTACCTCCAGCTTGATCGATGCTGCTTGGCTGGCCGGAACCGCGATCGTTTTACCGTCGGCGCCTAATTGATAGGGTACTTTCGAATCATCCAAATATTTTTTAATGCTCGCCGCATCGTTTGGCTGCAGGTTGGAGAACGCCGTGACGTATTCGGTTTTTGATAAATTGACGGAGGTCAATATAATTACCGCGATCAGAATCACGACGGTACCCAGCACCATAAACTTTTGATTTTTGCTCAGCTGCTTCCAATACTGAGTCGTTTTGTCTCGATATTGGACAAGTGTCTCGTTCACTATGTCACCCCGTCCGGGAATCTGCTGCGATTGCTGGTGTGTTTCTGAATGCTTCTATGAAGTTCGCAATCTTTCATAAATCTATGTACGATCAGATCTGTGTTCTCATAATCTCCTGGTAAGCTTCAATAACCTTGTTGCGCATCACGACCGTCATTTCCAGACTAAGGGCCAACTTCTCGGCCGCAATCGTCAGCTGGTGCGCATCAGCGATTTCCCCGACGATAAATTTATCGTTGAGCGTCTCCACAGTTGTCTGCTGTTTGTTCAGGTTGTTCATAGCATCGTTCAGAAACGAGCCGAACTGTTTGCCGATTTGAGCCGCTCCGGCTTCGCCGTTTGTTTTGTCGCTTAAGGAAACGAGCGGTTTTTTGGGTAAAAAGCCAATTTGTTCGATCATGCAGCGTCCCCCCGATTAATGAAATTATCTATTTCCCGATCTCCAGCGCTTTGGAGACCATTGCTTTCGTAGCATTTAGAGCCGTGACGTTCGCCTCATACGAACGGGTCGCCGACATCAGATCGACCATCTCTTTTAAAATATCGACATTCGGCATCTGCACATAACCGCGCTCGTCGGCATCCGGATGAGTAGGATTATATACCTGCTTGAACGGGGCCTCATCATCGAACACCCGGGATACTCTTACCCCTTCGCCCGTCAAATCCCGCATCGACTGATTCAAGTATTGCGAAAAGGGTGCCTGCTCCTTCGCTTCCATCGTCACCATTTTGCGTTGATAAGGCACCCATCGGCCGTCCACCAGCTTGCCGCGGGTCGTATCCGCGTTCGCCATATTCGAAGAGATGACGTCCATCCGAAACCGCTGGGCGGTTAGAGCGGAAGCGCTAATGTCGAAGCCGTTAGTCAATTTCACTTATCATCTTCCTCCATTCAATGCGGTTCTGTAGTGCTTCAGATCGGAATTGACCTGGCCTACGATAACGTTGTAACGAAGCTGGTTTTTGGCGAGCAGCGCCATTTCGTAGTCGATATCGACGTTGTTGAGGTTGTTGTTCATCAATGTTGTTTCGTCAGTGACCACTTTCGGAGCGACTGGCGCCGCCGGAACCCCGATCGGAATGTGCCGCGGATCGGTCCTTCGACCCTGGAGACTGTTTTTTATCAATTCCTTCTCCAGAAGCTCCTCGAACTGCACATCGGACCTTTTAAAATAAGGCGTGTCGACATTTGCCACATTGTTGGACATCACTTTTTGTCGAAAGGAGGCGGCGTCCAACGTACGTTCCATTAGCCCTAGGCTCGGAGTGTCCCAAAAAGCCATTCCATTTTACCCACTTTCCCGTGAAAAGTTTTATGTAATGTTATTCTTCACGCCTTTGTCGATTCCTTCTTTATTCGACTTCTTTACTAAAAAAAATAAAGAATTTGTCTAAATTTGTTGCATACGAACCATATATATATTCTATCTATACCGAAAAGTTTACAATAAGCAAAAAGCCCTATCTTTAGGAAGACAGGGCTGTTTTTATGGCGTCTGCCGGCCGCTTTACGCTCTGGCGTTGGCTACGCTTTGGACAAGCTGTTCATTTAATATTTTGATATAGGTCCCCTTCATCCCAAGCGAACGCGTCTCGATCACTCCCGCGCTTTCCAGCTTGCGCAGCGCGTTCACGATCACCGAACGGGTAATTCCGACTCTGTCGGCGATTTTGCTTGCGACGAGCAATCCCTCTTTTTCCTTCAGCTCTTCAATAATATGATCGACGGCCTCCATCTCGCTGTACGACAACGAGTTGACCGCCACTTGCACAGCCGCCTTGGTACGCGCGTCCTGCTCGATTTCTTCGGCGTGCTCGCGCAATATCTCCATGCCTACAATGGTCGAGCCGTATTCGGCCATAATCAAATCGTCGTCGATAAAGGAATTGCCGCTGCGCGTCAGCACAACCGTTCCGAGCCGGTCTCCCCCTCCGATGATCGGGATGATCGTTACGTGAGAATTGTCGAAAAATGCATTTATTTTTTCGGTAAACATCTGATAAGGACTGTCGGTCTCCCCGTTCGAAGATGTCTCCTCGATTCGTTTCAACACATTGTTATATTCCTCGGGCAGCCTGCGGTTCAGTACGATCATCTCGTGCATCGGCTCCGACAACGGCTCGCCGGTCGTCGCGTATCCGAGTATTTTGCCTTTTCGGCTGATGACGTATACGCTCGCTGCAATCAGATCCCGCAGCACTTCCGACATCTCCATAAAGCTGACGGCATTACCGGCAGCCTTCTGCAGCAATCGGTTCAAACTTCTTGTCTTGCTCAATAAACTCATAGCATAAGCCTCCCGGTGTATTGCAGAACATGCGCCCTACAAAATGTATTGGCTCAGGTCGCGGTTCTGCGCGATTCCAGCCACTTTCTCTCGCACGTACTCGGGCGTAATTTCGATATGGTCAAGCGTGATGTCCGGCGCTTCGAACGACAGATCCTCAAGCAGCTTCTCCAAAATCGTATGAAGTCTTCGCGCTCCGATGTTGTCTGTATTCTGGTTGACTTCCGCCGCGATTTTGGCAAGCTCCGCGATCGCTTCGTCCGAAAATTCGACACGAATGCCTTCGGTTTCAAGCAGCGCCGTATATTGCTTGGTCAGCGCATTTTGCGGTTCTTTCAAAATAAGAACGAAATCGTCCTGGGTCAAATTCGTCAGCTCGACGCGGATCGGGAACCGTCCCTGAAGCTCGGGGATCAGATCGGACGGCTTGGCGATATGGAACGCGCCTGCGGCGATAAACAGCACGTAATCGGTTTTCACAGGTCCGTACTTGGTCATGATCGTCGAACCTTCTACGATAGGTAAAATATCGCGCTGCACGCCCTCGCGGGACACGTCGGGGCCGCCCCCCCGGCCGGAGCTGGCGATTTTATCGATCTCGTCGATAAAAATAATGCCGGTCTGTTCCGCTCGCTTGACCGACTCCTGCACCACTTCGTCCATGTCGATCAGCTTTTGCGCTTCTTCCTGAATCAGCGCCTGACGGGCTTCCTTGATCGGCAGCTTGCGCTTTTTCGTCCGTTTCGGCATCAGGTTTCCGAACATTTCCTGCATGTTCATTCCCATCTGCTCGTTGCCTTGCCCCGCAAACATATCCAGCATCGACGGCGCGGCATCCTCCACCTCGATCTCGATCATCTGCTCCTCCAGCTCTCCGCGGCCCAGCTTCTCCTTCGCTTCCTGACGGCGCTGGATGATATTGTGATCAGTCTCTTCCTTCTCGGCAGCCGGCTGCTGCTGGGAACCGCCGAACAGCATCTCCAGCGGATTGCGCTGCGACTTCGGAGGAGTTGAGGACGGTACGAGAATCGCCACGATCCGTTCGTTGGCAAGCTGTTCCGCTTTATCTTTCACGGTTTCCGTTCTCTCCGCCTTGACCATGCGGATCGACGTTTCCACGAGATCGCGGACCATCGATTCCACGTCGCGGCCGACGTATCCGACTTCGGTGAACTTGGTCGCTTCCACCTTGACGAACGGCGCGCCGACCAGCTTGGCCAGACGTCTGGCGATTTCCGTTTTGCCGACACCGGTCGGACCAATCATCAAAATGTTTTTCGGGACAATCTCGTCCCGCATCGATTCGCTGAGCAGACTTCGGCGGTACCGGTTGCGCAGTGCGATCGCCACCGATTTTTTGGCTTGCTTTTGTCCGACGATATACTTATCAAGCTCCGATACGATTTGTCTGGGCGTCAGAGCGCGATTGTTCATGGAAGTCCCTCCCGGTTATAGCGCGATTATATTTCTTCCACAATAATGTTCCGGTTTGTAAATACGCAGATGTCGGCAGCCGTTTCCAGCGATGCCTTGGCGATCTCGTTAGCGGCCAGATGCGGGGCGTACTGTTTCAAGGCGCGTCCGGCGGCCAGCGCGAAGCTCCCCCCGGAACCGATCGCAAGAATACCGTCGTCCGGCTCGATAATCTCGCCATTCCCGGAAATAAGCAGCAGGCTTTGCGAATCCATGACGATCATCATCGCCTCCAGCCTGCGAAGCACCCGGTCGGAGCGCCAGTCTTTGGCCAGCTCGACGGCCGCGCGAAGCAAATTGCCCTGGTGTTCCTCTAGCTTCGCCTCGAATTTCTCGAACAACGTCACCGCGTCCGCCACGGAGCCTGCGAATCCGGCTATTACTTTGCCCCGGTACAAGCGCCTTACTTTTTTGGCTTTCGACTTCATCACCATGCTGTTCCCGAACGTCACTTGTCCGTCTCCCGCTATGGCGCCTTTACCTTCATGCCTGATGGCAAATATCGTAGTCGCGTGAAAGTCACCCACCGTGATCCCCCCTTATCTGTGCTAACCTGTATACCGCTATACCGCTGCTATGTACGTTCAGGTCCATAAACGGCTTCAGCCGGTATTTCCATTTGCCGGAAACGTCGGAACCCGTATAAACGGCAGGAAACAGCACCAAATGTTCGATCTGCTGCTGTTTCCCGTATTTTGCTAAAAGGTTGTCGTCTGAATCGAAACGAGCTTGCAGCTCCGAAAATGGGTTTCACTTATGAAAACATGTTCATCGTACCATAGCGGAGCTTTTACATACAAGTCAAATTGTGTACATTATATGAAAAATTCTGAATTGTTTGCAGCGCACGTTCGACAAGCAGCTCATTTTTACGTTTTTTGTCGCGAATTTTCTCTCCAAGCGGAGGAAGCAGACCGAAATTGGCGTTCATCGGCTGAAAATGTTTCGGGTCGGTAGTCGTAATGTAATGCGCCATACTGCCAAGGGTCGTTTCCGGCGGCACTACGACGCATTCTTGTCCGAGCGCCATCCTCCCTGCGTTGATCCCGGCAATCATCCCCGAAGCCGCAGACTCCACGTATCCTTCGACTCCGGTCATCTGCCCGGCGAAGAACAGATCGTGACGGCCTTTAAACTGGTACGTCGGATGAAGCAGCTTGGGCGAGCTGATAAACGTATTACGATGCATGACGCCATAGCGGACGAATTCCGCGTTTTCCAGACCGGGGATAAGCGAGAACACCCGCTTCTGCTCCCCCCACTTCAGATGGGTCTGGAAGCCGACGAGATTGTATAACGTTCCTGCGGCGTTATCCTGGCGCAGTTGAACGACGGCGTACGGCAGTTTGCCGGTATGCGGATTAACCAGTCCGACCGGCTTCATCGGGCCGAACAGCGCCGTTTGCTTGCCGCGTCTGGCCATCACCTCGATCGGCATGCAGCCTTCGAAGTAAATCTCTTTCTCGAACTCTTTCATAGGCGCCGTCTCGGCACTGATCAGAGCTTCATGGAAGGCGTCGAACTGCTCCTCCGTCATCGGGCAATTCAAATAAGCGGCCTCCCCTTTGTCGTAACGGGAAGCCAAATACACTTTGCTCATATCGATCGAATCTTTGTCCACAATCGGGGCGGCCGCATCGTAGAAATACAAATATTCTTCGCCTGTGAGCCGCTTCAGCTCGTCCGACAAGGACGGGGACGTCAGCGGACCGGTCGCCACCACCGTAATCCCTTCCGGCAGCGCCGGCAGCTCCTCGTTGCGGACTTCGATCAGCGGATGATTCCGCAGCGCCATAGTCACCTCTCCCGAGAAGCCGTCGCGGTCAACCGCAAGCGCGCCTCCGGCCGGAACCGCATGTTTGTCGGCACAGCTCATGATAAGGGAGTTCATCCGGCGCATTTCTTCTTTTAATACCCCTACCGCATTCGTCAGTCCGTTGGCCCGCAACGAATTGCTGCATACCAGTTCAGCGAATTGATCCGTGATGTGGGCAGGTGTTTTGCGGACCGGCCGCATCTCGTACAACACGACCGGAACGCCCTGGCTGGCAATCTGCCAGGCTGCCTCGCTGCCGGCCAGGCCGGCGCCGATCACCGTTACTTTGCTAGCGTTAGTCAATGGTAAGCTCCTCCTGTTATCACGATCCGCGCTTTACCTGTCCAAGCTCTGCCGCATCATGACAGCAGAGCTCGGGATTCCATCAATCCGCGTCGGTATCGCCGTCGCCGTCCGTTTGCTGCATCTCTTCCTTGTATCCGCAATCCGGACATTGAAGGTGGGAGCCGGATTTGGCGTACTTCTCAACCAGCATGGTGCTGCAGTTCGGGCACGGCTTGCCGGACGGTTTATCCCAGGAGACGTAATCGCAGCCCGGGTACTGATCGCAGCCGTAGAAGATGCGCCCTTTTTTGCTTCGCCGTTCGACGACGTTGCCTTCTTTGCATTTCGGGCAAGTAACGCCAACCTCTTTGACGATCGGCTTCGCGTTCCGGCAGTCCGGAAAACCGGAACAAGCCAGAAACTTGCCGAATCTGCCCATCTTGATGACCATGTTGCGGCCGCACTTCTCACACAAGATGTCGGTTACTTCGTCCTGAATCTCGACTTCCTTCATTTCTTCCTCGGCTACTTCAAGCCGCTTCTCGAACGTGACGTAAAATTCGTCCAGCACCTTGACCCAGTCGACCTTGCCTTCTTCGACAAAATCGAGTTCTTCCTCCATATGGGCGGTGAATTCGACGTTTAAAATTTCCGGGAAAAATTCCGCCATCAACTGGATGACCAGATCGCCGAGCTCCGTCGGGACGAACCGTTTCTCCTCCATCGCGACGTAACCGCGCTTCTGAATCGTCTCCAGCGTCGGCGCGTACGTGCTCGGTCTTCCGATTCCCATCTCCTCCAGCGCCCGGACCAGTCGAGCTTCCGAGTAACGGGGAGGCGGCTGGGTAAAATGCTGCTTCGGCTCGATACCTTGGTTGCCCAGCTTGTCGTCCGGTTGTAGCGGCGGCAAAAACTTGTCGTCCTCGTTCGTACTGCCGTCGTCGTTGCCCTCCACGTACACTTTCATGAAGCCGGGAAACTTCACTTTGGAGCCGGCGGCGCGGAACGTCACATCGCCTGCCTTTATGTCGACGGTCATCGTATCCAACACGGCCGAAGCCATCTGGCTGGCGACGAAGCGTTCCCATACCAGCTTGTAAAGACGAAACTGATCTCGGCTCAAATACCCCTTCATTTCTTCCGGCGTTTTGGCTACGGACGTAGGCCGAATCGCTTCGTGAGCGTCTTGGGCGTTGGCTCCCTTTTTTAAATAAACACGCGGCGTTTCCGGGTAATAATCCGCTCCGTAGGCTTGCTGTATATATTCTTTGGCTTCTTCCTGCGCAACTGGCGAAATCCGGGTCGAGTCGGTACGCATGTACGTGATCAAACCGACCGTGCCCTCTTTGCCGATATCGACGCCCTCGTACAGCTGCTGCGCCACCTGCATCGTTTTGGCCGCCCGGAAATTCAGCTTGCGGGCCGCCTCCTGCTGCAAGGAGCTCGTAATGAACGGCGGCGCGGGATTGCGCTGACGCTCCTTCTCCTTCACTTCGTTGACCGTGAACGTCTCCTGTTCAATCCGTTTCAGGATGTCCTGGACTTCGGCTTCGCGGTTCAGTTCTTTCTTCTCTCCGCCGATTCCGTAAAATTTCGCCTCGAACGCCGAACCGTTCACATCCAGCATCGCCGTGATCGACCAATACTCTTCCGGAACGAAAAGCTTGATCTCGTTCTCGCGGTCGATAATAAGCTTTACGGCGACGGACTGCACGCGGCCGGCCGAAAGTCCCTTCTTTACCTTTTTCCACAGCAGAGGGCTGATTTTGTAGCCCACAAGGCGGTCCAAAATACGGCGCGCCTGTTGAGCGTTCACCAAATCCATATCGATAGGCCGCGGCTGCTTGAATGCATCCTTCACCGCTTGTTTCGTTATCTCATTAAAAACAACACGACAAGGCTCCTTCTCGCTCAGTTCGAGGTAATGCGCCAAGTGCCAGGCGATCGCCTCCCCCTCGCGATCGGGGTCAGCCGCTAGATAGATGTTTTTCACTTTGCGGCTTGCATCTTTCAATTCTTTCAGAACGGAGCCTTTGCCCCGGATCGTTATATATTTCGGTTCGAACTTGTTTTCAACTTCGACGCCGATCTGACTTTTTGGAAGGTCCCGGATATGGCCCATGGACGCTTTCACGATAAACTTGCTTCCCAAATATTTGCCGATCGTTTTTGCTTTTGCGGGTGACTCCACAATGACTAACGAATCCGCCATAGGCTCGCCGTCCTCCCCTCGTAAGTGGCTGTTCCATTGTATGCGTATGCCCGGACCGTTCGTCACCACCGCTATAAGAGGTTGTTCAAAAAGTCCACTTTCGATCACGAGGCCGATCAGGAAGCCTACTCGTCATCGAATATGGAATGAAAACCGGACTTTTTGAACTCGCACTATAAAGCGATGTAAGACGAGCCGGGCAAGGGCGTAATCCTTTTTATCAAAATTAAATTTAACAGAACTGAATGCAAATGTCCAAATTCGAATCCGGATAGCTCCAACAATTCGTCGAACGTTACCGGAACGGCGGTCATCCAGCCGAGCAGTTTTCGCTCGTCTTCGCTTAAGGACGGACCGGGCTCGGAAGCCTCTTTGCGGCCCTCGTTCCCCCGCCTCATCAGGTGCCGGTACTCTTCCAGAACATGGTCCGCGCTTGCGATCATCTTCGCCCCCTGGCGGATGAGCTCCAAAGCTCCCTCGCTTTTAGGCGACGAGATCGGTCCCGGAACCGCAAATACGTCTCTCGACTGCTCCAGCGCCATATCCGCCGTAATCAAAGAACCGCTTCGCGACGCCGCCTCCACCACGATCGTCCCGAGGCTTAACCCGGAGATGATCCGGTTGCGCTGCGGAAACAGGCCCGGATGGAGCTGGGTGCCCAGCGGATATTCCGTCAACAAAACCCCTTTCTTCGTTACATCGTCATACAGGGAAGCGTTTTCAGGGGGATACACCGTATCCAGGCCGCATCCGAGTACAGCGGCCGTCCCTCCTTCTCCCGTCAAAGCTCCGCGATGTGCACAGCTGTCGATCCCGCGCGCCAGTCCGCTCACTACACATACGCCTGCGGCGGACAAATCCCGGGCCAGATCAAAGGCGGCCTTTCTCCCGTACGCAGTAGGAGAACGTGTACCGACAATGGCAATCGCCGCCTGCTCAAGCACGCTCAGATCTCCCTTGCAATAAAGCACCCACGGAGGCTGGGCGATTTCTCTCAGCAGTGCGGGATAATGCGGATCAAGGACCGTGACGATCGATATGCGGCGGCTCGCGTACTCCCCGGCTCTTTTGTCGATCGAAGCTTCGTCGCGAAGGCGCGCATAAACGTTCTCGGCTGCAGTTGCCCTAAGCCCGGCCGCTTTCATCTCCTCCGTGCTCATGTGACGCAATTCCGACCAGGCTCCGGATACGGCCGATTCCAGAAGCTTTATCGATTTCCAGCCAATCCCCTCTAACTCGTGCAATCCAAATAATACCTTACGATCGTTCATGAAGTAAAGCACCTCCTATTTTGTAGACCCGATGGGAACCGGGCATCCTTTGCGGATTTTTGTCGAAAAAACAAAAAACCTTCCGTACCCGGAACCGGGATGCGGAAGGTTGCTTACCTTCATTAAATACATATTATTGTATATATTTATCTTTTAACGGTGCATTTCTCGAGCAGTCCTTTTTCCTCCAGAACGCTGACGAGCGTGGAGCCCATCTCGGAAGGCGTAGGAGCAACCTTGATGCCGCAAGCCTCAAGCGTCGATACTTTCTCTGCAGCCGTTCCTTTGCCGCCGGAGATGATCGCGCCGGCATGTCCCATCCGTTTTCCCGGAGGCGCCGTTTGGCCGCCGATAAAGCCGACGACAGGTTTCGTCATGTTCGCTTTAATCCATTCGGCCGCTTCTTCTTCCGCCGTACCGCCGATCTCGCCGATCATAATAACCGCATACGTATCCGGATCTTCGTTGAACAGTTTGAGGATGTCGATAAACTCGGAGCCTTTAACCGGGTCTCCGCCGATCCCTACAGCCGTCGATTGGCCGATGCCGCGGGTCGTCAGCTGATGAACCGCTTCGTACGTAAGCGTACCGCTGCGGGATACGACGCCCACATGACCTTTCAAATGGATGTAACCCGGCATGATGCCGATTTTGCACTCATCCGGAGTGATGACACCCGGGCAGTTCGGGCCGATCAGACGGGTTTTCTTGCCTTCCATATAACGGCTGACTCGAACCATGTCGAGTACAGGAATACCTTCGGTAATACAGATGGCCAAATCCATCTCCGCGTCGACCGCTTCCATAATCGAATCCGCAGCGAAAGCCGGAGGAACGAAAATGAGCGATACAGTTGCACCCGTCGCTTTTTTGGCTTCGATAGCCGTGTTGAATACAGGCAATTTTACGGTCGTGCCGTTCTCCAGCGAGAACTCGACTTCCGTACCGCCTTTGCCCGGCGTTACTCCGCCGACGAATTGCGAGCCGTACTCGAGTCCGCCTTGAGTGTGGAACTTCCCTTGCGAACCGGTGATGCCATGCGTAATGATTTTCGTATTTTTATCGATCAAAATGCTCATCGTTGTCCATCTCCTCTCGAATTACTTCACCAGCGAAACGATTTTTTGCGCGCCGTCCGCCATCGAGTCGGCCGCCACAATGTTCAGACCGGATTCATTCAGCTTCTTCTTGCCAAGCTCGACGTTCGTACCTTCCAGACGCACGACAAGAGGACGATCCAAGCCGATTTGCTTAGCTGCCTCAATTACGCCGTCTGCGATCACGTCGCATTTCATGATGCCGCCGAAAATATTGACGAAGATGCCTTTTACTTTCGGGTCGGACAAAATGATTTTGAACGCTTCGGTAACTTTCTCGGTCGTTGCGCCGCCGCCTACGTCGAGGAAGTTCGCCGGCTCGCCGCCGTAATATTTGATAATATCCATCGTCGACATGGCAAGACCCGCGCCGTTAACCATGCAACCGATGTTGCCGTCAAGCGCAATGTAGCTCAGGTCGAATTTGGATGCTTGGATTTCTTTCTCGTCTTCTTCGTCCAGGTCGCGAAGCTCCAAAATGTCTTTATGACGGAACAAAGCGTTGGAGTCGAAATTCAGCTTGGCGTCAAGCGCCATCACATTGCCGTCACCGGTTACGACGAGCGGGTTGATCTCCGCGATCGAGCAGTCCTTGTCCACAAATGCGGTATACAAAGCTGTCATGAACTGAACCGCTTTATTGACCAGCGGAGCCGGGATGTTGATCGCATAAGCCAGCTTGCGGGCTTGGAAAGGCATCAAGCCGATTGCAGGATCGATCACTTCTTTGAAAATTTTCTCCGGGGTATGTGCGGCAACTTCCTCAATCTCGGTACCGCCTTCTTCGGAAGCCATCATGACGACACGGCCGGTAGCGCGGTCTACGACCACGCCCACATAGTACTCTTTCTTGATGTCGCAGCCCTCTTCGATGAGTAAACGCTTCACTTCTTTGCCTTCCGGCCCGGTTTGGTGCGTTACGAGTACTTTCCCGAGAATTTGCTCGGCATATGTACGCACTTCGTCGAGGTTTTTAGCCACTTTGACGCCGCCCGCTTTACCGCGGCCGCCTGCATGGATTTGAGCTTTGACGACGACCACCTGGGTGCCGAGAGCTTTTGCCGCTTCGACGGCTTCGTCGACGGTAAACGCCACTTTGCCCTGAGGAACCGCAACGCCATATTGTCTCAGGACTTCTTTGCCTTGATACTCATGGATATTCATTCTCGAATCCTCCTATCAACTGTCTTGGGTGAGTTTGTATGCAAAAAAAGGCAAATTGCCCTCTCCCGACCGAACGTAAAGCAACTCCGTCGATTCGGTGTATCCCCAAAAATGCCCTACTCATTGTATCACGTTTCATCGACACTTTCCTGAATTTTTTGTGAACAATGTACGTTTTTTTGATTAAGACGACAAAAAGACAGCCGGAACGTTAGGAGGCGTTCCATACGCTTAGACATGCAAATAGCGCTGCTCCCGAATTCGGAAAGCTCGCGCTATCGCTAAGGGGCCGGTCTGTACGCGGACCCGTCCTTCAATACGCCGGATTCGTCGGGGAAGCCATTCGGGGCTCGCGCTCCGCCTGCTTGACGAACCGCATCTCATTGCCGGCAAAGCCGCACACGAGACAACCGATCGTCGGCTCGGCATCCTCAACCGGAACGGGATCGGCCATGCTGTAGATTTCCCCGGTCACCGGTTCTTTCATAAACGATTGGGACGTTGTCGCATAAACCCGGAACTTCGTCCGATTTGAACGGCAGTTGGGACAAAAGTACGCTTTTTCCTCCATGTAGTCTCACCTCATTTCCGCTACATTCCAGTATCTCCAATGGATCGGATTTTAATAAAAATGTTGGACCGGGAAGGAAAACGGCGGCGCAGCGGCGAATAACTACTTCTGACAATCTGAGTATATTTCGGTAATACGGACGATAAGGAAGCACCTTTTCCGGCAACCGACCCGCTTGGCCTATCTATGCCCGGTGCGGGTTTTAATTCCGAGAAGAGGTGTTTTTTGTTATGTACGACAACCGGTATGGCGCTTGCCTGCAAGGGATAGACGGTACGATCGTCGATGTGGAGATTGATATTAGCAACGGCTTGCCGTTTTTTCAAATCGTCGGACTTCCGGACAGCTCCGTGCGGGAATCTGCGGAAAGGGTGCGATCGGCGATCAAAAATACGGGAGCCGCCTTTCCGATGGAACGGATTACGGTCAATCTGGCTCCGGCCGACGTCCGCAAGGAAGGCGCCTCGTTCGATTTGGCCATTGCCGCAGGCATCCTCACGGCAAGCGGCCAGCTGTCGCTGCCGGGTCTGGACCGCTGCCTGACGATCGGCGAGCTGTCGCTCGACGGCCGGCTGCGGCCTGTGCACGGCGTGCTGCCGATGGTCGATGCAGCCAGACGCAGGGGGCTAACGAACGTGCTGCTGCCTGCGGAGAATGCGGAGGAGGCCGCCCTGATCGAAGGCATGCGGATCGCAGGCATTCACAATTTGAAGGAACTGCTTCAGTATAGGGGGAACGACCTATTTAAAAGTCTATCGGATTCACGGCGCCCGTCAAAAGATCAATTGCAGCCGCAGTTTGTCGAAACATGGGCCGAAGATTTTGTCGATGTATGCGGTCAGCATCAGGCGAAACGCGCTCTAACGATCGCTGCGGCCGGGATGCATAATCTGATTTTCGTCGGACCGCCAGGCTCCGGAAAAACGATGCTGATCCGCAGGCTGCCCTCCATCCTCCCCGTCTTGTCGGAGGAGGAATCTCTTGAAGTAACGAAAATCTATAGTGCTGCCGGCCAGTTAAAGGACCGCACGACGCTGATCCGGGCAAGACCGTTTCGCAATCCGCATCACACCGTATCGATGGGCGGACTTGTCGGCGCAGGCAGCGTTCCGAGGCCGGGCGAAGTCAGCTTGGCCCATCGCGGCGTCCTGTTTCTCGACGAGCTGCCGGAATTTCCGCGGAATGTGCTGGAGGTGCTGCGTCAGCCGATCGAAGACCGGCGCGTGACGATCAGCCGGGCGAAAGCGGTGTTTACGTTCCCAACCCATTTTATGCTGGCGGGTTCGATGAATCCGTGTCCGTGCGGATTTTATGGCTTCTCCGGACCGGCAGCGGCCTGTTCGTGCAGTCTGCCTCAAGTTCAGCGTTACCGTTCCCGAATATCCGGCCCTCTGCTTGACCGGATCGATATTCATGTGGAGGTTCCGCGCATCGATTTCGATTCGATGAAGCGGACGGAGGGCAACGTCTCCTCGGAACAGATCCGCCAGTCGGTGGAATGCGCCATGCTGCTCCAGGCGGAGCGTTATGCGGGCAAGGGAATCCGGTTTAACGGCGAGTTGTCCGGCCGCTTGCTGCGTGAATACTGCCGGCTCCCCCCGGACGGAGACAAGCTGCTGGCCGAGTCGTTCGAAGCTTTAAGCTTAAGCGTACGGGCTCACGACCGCATTCTCAAAATAGCCCGAACGATTGCCGATCTGGACGGCAGCGGAGCAATCCGGACGGCACACCTCGCCGAAGCGCTTCAATACCGCTGTCTCGACCGAAGTATGGAGGACAAATTCGGATGATTCGGGTGTAACGTGATTTCCGTTCGTCGCGCTTTTACGATTATCCGGGCCGACATCGATGCATAATAGTGTTGCACCGCCCATTACCGTATGAGCCAGCCCCTTCTGCGAGGCTTGCTGGCTGCACGGGCAATACGACACTATGGAGGCTACTATGCTGGATCAATTGGAAAGCAACTATAACTGCTCGAACGCCGGCGAAGATTTGCACAACCTGTTGCAGGAGGCGGAGCAATTGCGCAGCCGCAGCGGGGCATCACCGGAAGATCAGGAGCATCTGAACCGAATCGAAAATCAGATCCGGTTTATCCGCAACAAATGCTCCATTCCCGGCGAAGGCTGATCGCATCGCCCTCAGCCTTACGAAAAAGCCGTCGTAGACCGGAACCGGTCTTGACGGCTTTTTCCCTTACGTATTCCATTAAAAAGCGTATGGAATGTGATTGATTCGGTGCAGCTCCCCGCCGGTCGTAAACGCGACCGCAATGACGTCATACCGCGTCTTTCTATCGAAAGCCCGATTGCGGTACAAGTAAACATTCGCCGTCTCCCGTACCTTGTTCCGTTTGCGGGCGTCGACGGATTCCTCCGCCGTTCCGAACGTCCCGGTATCGCGGCGGGAACGCACTTCCACGAAAACAATGACTCCATCCGTCTCCGTGATCAGGTCAAGCTCCCCGCTCGGACAACGCCAGTTCCGTTCCAGTATCCGGTACCCTGCCGCTTCCAGGTAAGCGGCGGCTGCCTCTTCCCCTTTGCGCCCCAGCGCACGTCTGCCGTCTGCCATTCTTCCGCCCGTCATTTCGCTTCTTCCCTTCCCGCCTTGGCGCGCGAATCGGTCCGGTACACGAAGCTTAATATTTCGGCGACCAGCTGGTATAGCTCGGGAGGGATTTCCTGCTTCAGATCCAGCTTGGACAACACTTCGACGAGCGACGGATCTTCCTGCAGCGGGACGCCGTGCTCCTTCGCCTTCTCCATGATCGTCTCCGCGATGTGGCCCTTCCCTTTGGCTACGACGACTGGGGAAGTGTTCTCGCCGGGCATGTAGCGGAGTGCTACCGCTTTTTTGATGCTGCTGTTCCGATCCTTCTTATTGTTTCCGTTCATACTTTCACGTCCACACCTTTATACGGCTTTACGCGGAATCCGGATGCTGCCGCAGCTCTGTCTGGATTCAAGACGGCCATACCAGAGGAGTCGGAATCCGCCTGCGCGGGCTGAGGAAAAGGGCTGCATTTAAGCGCCATGAACTGGTATCCGTTCTGCCTTAGCCCGTCTTCAATCTCATCGCGGTACTGCTGGAGCAGCGGTCCGAGAAACGGCATATCATTATGCACCTGCAGATGCACTTTTTTATCGAACACCTGAACGTCGACAAGAGTCAAACCAAGCGTCTGCATGTTCAAGTCGAACAGCAGCCGGCAATTTTGCGCGTCGATTTCCCCCCGTTTTCCTTTTCTCGACTGGACGTGAATCGCGGCCGTCTGCTCGCCTCCTTCATGACGCACCGGCAGCAATAAAGTGACATGGCTGAATACGGACCCCCGGTCGGGCGATAACAGCAGCTGCTGCCCGGTAATTTGCTGCAAAGTCTGCTGCGCTTGCTCGCGTAAAGGCTCCGGTGCGGAGCTCGAACTGATCACCTGCAGCAGGACGCTTTTGAGGCTGTCAGCCGCCGCGTGACGGCCCGGATCGGATGGAACGGCTCTAGCCTCCGGTTCCTGCGCTGCAAGCCGCACAGAGGCCGGGTCGTGCGTCATAGGCGTTCCTCCCGGCTTCGGCTCCGCCTTCTCGATCGCTTTGGCGAGCTGATGCTCGTGATCCATGCCTACCGCCTTCAGAACGCGCGATATCCAATTGTCGTCGGCTCTAGCTGCCGGCCGGCCGGAGGAGGACGGATCGTGCTCTACGTATGGTTGGGGCGCAGCGGGAATTGCGGACGCGGCCGGATTCGCCGCTTTGGGGATAGCCGAATCCCGGCTTACAGCGGCTTCCGTCCCTGCTGCCGTCCCCGGCGCCCTCCCGTCCCCGGCTTGTCCTGCACCATTTGCCCCGGTTGCAGCACCTCCGCTTCCTGGACCCGAAGCCGGCACCGCCGTAGAGGCAGCGCCCACACTCTGCGACCATGGAATCGGCTCGCGTGCGGGAGCATTTGCCATTCCCGGCGCCGGATTCGCCGCAGATGTCTGCGGTCTTGCCGGCACGTCCGGCGCGGCTTGTTCCGCCGGCAGCGCCGCCGGCACAGTCGACGCAGCTGCCGGCATACGTCCTGCCGCCTCGCGGACTTGGCCGATCGCCTGCTGCAGCTTGTCCAGAAGCGGCTTCAGCTCTGCGGCCGTACCGCTTGCGGCAAGCGTGCGTGACGCTTCCGAAGCTCTCGCCTCGAGTCCGTCCAGCCTCTCCTGCAGCGCCGGACCGAACATCGCCTCCCGAAGGCCGGCTACCGTTTCCCGGGATAAGGGCAAATTCCGGTCGTTTGCCACGACAGCCGCTTCCAGCCATTGATTGGCCGGAACCTGGGCAGGCGCCTGAGTCATGATTTTATGAAACGATTGCAGATTCGCTTTCGTGGGAGGCACATCCGCCTGCTGCAGTTGCTTCGCCAATTCTTTCAGCGCAGGCTGGTCTTTGGAAGGAAATCCTTTGACAAGCTCGGACAACGCCCCTTCATCAAGCGGCAGCGCCGACCCGTTTACCGGCTTCAGCACCAATTGGCTGCCGTTCGAATCGGGCATCACCTGCAGAAACGTCACTAATCCCTGGCGCAGTGGAATTTCCAGCTTGGCCCTCATATGGACCCCGCCTATATTAACAATCGCATCCTGCTCACCGAGCAACTGCAGCACCATGCCTTTGACGATTTGGCCGACTTTCAGCTCCAGCGATTTGGCATCTGCCGCCGGCTGCATCTCGCCAAGCAAATTCCGCATCATTTGACCGATCTGCATGCTCATATCGCCGACTCCTTTACCGTCATATCTGTTTCTTATGTATATCGGCTTGATACGGATTTATTGTTAATAGGCCTATGGAGTCAGAACAGCTCCAGTTGCTCGTTTAACAACCCTTTCAAAAACGTTTTGCGGTGCAGCGGGCAAGCCCCGTATTCGAGTATCGCTTCCCTGTGCGCTTTCGTAGCGTATCCTTTATGCGCAGCGATTCCGTATTCGGGAAATTCCATATCCCACTGAAGACAGAGGCGGTCCCGGGTTACTTTGGCGATGATCGAAGCGGCCGCAATCGACTGGCTAAGCGCATCCCCGTGTATAACCGCGAGCTGCCGGATCGAGCTGTCCACCTTCTCCGCATCGACCAGCAGATAGTCCGGCACGACCGATTCGCTTAGCTGCTCCAGCGCCTTCTTCATTGCCAGTCTGGCCGCCTGCTTAATGTTGATCGAATCGACTACCGAAGCGCTCACGCAGCCGATCCCGATCCCGAGCGCCCGCTCCGTAATGATCGGATACAGCTCCTCGCGTTTTTTCTCGCTTAACTTTTTCGAATCGTTAATTCCTTCAATTTCGCAGCCCTCCGGCAAAATCACCGCTGCGGCAACTACGTCGCCGAACAGACAGCCGCGTCCGACCTCGTCGATCCCCGCGACGAACCGGATGCCGCTTTGCCATAAATCGCGTTCATATTCCAGCACCTTGCGTTCCCCCATGATCGGTCGTTTGTATGTTCCATTGTACCGGGAATACGGACAAGTGGGAAGACCGCATCTGATCCCTCCCGCAAAATCCCCCTATACATTCGCTGGAAATCGCTCAGCCTAAATCCCCCGGTAACGACAAAAAAGCACCCTCGGGCGGCGTAACGTTCAGCCGTCAAGAGTGCTTGTCATATACTGCATCTGATTCGGGCTTTCCAGACTGATCCGGCCCAGCTTACCGCCTCGCAGATCCCGCAGGATGACCATCGACGCCTTCTCCAGGTTGATCGTCCCCCCGCTTTGCAGGCAGCCCCGCTTGCGGCCGATCCGTTCCATCACGTCGACGAACGCATTCGGCTCCGACTGTCCGGACGGAAGCTCGTCCAGCTCGTACCGCTGCTGCAACTCGCCTGGATACCCGGCAATCAGAAACCGGATCGCATGATACGCCACATCTTCCACCTGCAAAATCTGATCGCTGATCGACCCGATCGCCGCCAGCTTGTAGCCCACCTGCTGATCCTCGAACTTCGGCCACAATATCCCCGGCGTATCGAGCAGTTCCAGATCCCCGCCTGCCTTGATCCACTGCTGCCCCTTCGTCACTCCCGGCTTGTCTCCGGTCGCCGCAATATGCTTGCCTGCGAGACGGTTGATCAAGGTCGACTTCCCTACGTTCGGGATACCGACGATCAGCGCCCGTACCGCACGCGGGTTCATTCCTTTGCTGAGCTGCTTCTCGATCTTGTCCTTCAGCGCATGCTTCGCCCGCTCCGGGATGGCCCGTACGCCCTCGCCCGATACACAGTCTATCGGCAGCGCCTCGATGCCGATGCCGGCAAAATATTGAACCCATTCCCGGGTAACGCTCGGATCGGCCAAATCCGCTTTGTTCAACAAAACGAGCCGAGGCTTGTTCATCAATATTTCATCGATCATCGGATTGCGGCTGGAGAGCGGAACCCGAGCGTCCAGCAGTTCGATCGCAAGATCAATCAACTTCAGCTTCTCCTGGATTTGCCGCTTCGCCCGCGTCATATGACCGGGAAACCATTGGATCGTCGCCATGCCGTCACCTCCCGACTGTCCGTTCATTTCTTTAATGAATCCATTGCCAATCTTTCACCGGCCAAAAAACGATATCCGCCCGCCCGACGATATTGTCAAACGGCACAGGCCCGATCATCCGGCTATCCGTGCTGTCCGAGCGGTTGTCCCCCATGACGAAAACGGTCCCTTCCGGAACTTTGGATTCCGGCCAGTTCAGATCGTTATACGTTCTGCCCGATTGCTTCGCTTTCTCTATAACATCCCGCAAAAACGGCTCGTCCACCGCTTGTCCGTTAACAAAAACGGTATCGCCCTGCACTTTAACGGTCTCGCCCGGGAGCGCCACTACGCGTTTGATGAAATCTTTATTGCCCGGAGCGTGGAACACGATCACTTCGCCGCGTTTCGGCTCACGGAACTTGTACAGCAGTTTGTTGACGATAATTCGCTCGCCGGTGTGAAAATTCGGTTTCATCGACGGGCCGTCCACGATGTAGGAGCCGAACAGGAAGTAGCGGATCAAAAAGGCGAGCGCGAACGCAATCAGCAGCGCCTTGGTCCATTCCCACACTTCGTTTTTCGCTTTCGCGGCGGCGGTGCCGCCGGTCTGCGTCGCTGCTTGGACGTCGGCCCCATCCGTTTCACGTGCCGGCTCAACTTGTCCATTCGCCGGCGGCGCATCGCTCCGGTTCAGGCCCTCTTCGGCGCTTGCCGCTTCCGGAGCTGTGGAGCGCTCCATGTCTGAATCCGACTGCTTGCTCTCGTCCGGCATATCGTTTGCATTCGCTGGAACCGGACGTTTCGCTTGATCGTTATCGCTCATAGCCTCCCCCTTCTGCTCCGGAATTACGCTTCCTTCTGCATGGTACTGAAGTCGTCCTATCTCTATTCGGGTAAACGAAAAGGGACTTGTTTGCGACAAGCCCCCATTCCGATTAACGAATTTCTTGAATTCTAGCTGCTTTACCGCGCAGTCCGCGCAAGTAGTAGAGCTTCGCGCGGCGAACTTTACCCCGGCGAGCCACCTCGATTTTCTCGAGCTTAGGCGAATGCAGCGGGAATGTTCTTTCCACGCCTACGCCATACGAAACTTTGCGAACGGTAAACGTTTCGCTGATTCCGCCGCCACGACGCTTGATCACAACACCTTCAAACAGCTGGATCCGTTCGCGCGAGCCCTCGATAACCTTAACATGCACTTTCAACGTGTCGCCTGGACGAAAGCTTGGTACTTGACGAAGCTGTTCTTGCGTAATTTCACGTAAAAGATTCATAGGTTGACTTCCTCCTTCCACTCAGATGTTCGTACTCGCTCCGAAAGCCCTATATGGCTGACATCATGGCGCGCAGAGGACCACCGAACTAAAAACTACAACAGGTGATATTTTACCATACCCGCCCTAATGAATGCAAGCAACTCTTCTAAAATATCAATTGAAAGCTCTAGCTTTCCCCCGCTACGACTCCGGCTCACTCCGCTGCTTCTCCAACCACGCCCGTTCCTTCGGCGTCAAGTCGGCATCCTCCAGCAAATCCGGCCGTCTCCTCAGCGTCCG
This sequence comes from Paenibacillus oceani, assembly GCF_014705615.1. Classification (GTDB taxonomy): domain Bacteria; phylum Bacillota; class Bacilli; order Paenibacillales; family NBRC-103111; genus Paenibacillus_AB; species Paenibacillus_AB oceani. The sequence goes on along the minus strand of NZ_JACXJA010000014.1, from coordinate 171,886 downwards.
GAGCAGCGACTGCTCGCGTCTCCAGCGGGCTATGTTGTCGTGATGACCGGATAACAGCACGTCCGGCACCGGCCACTCCCGAAACTGAGCAGGCCGCGTATAATGCGGATATTCCAGCAGCCCCGTACTGAACGAATCAGTGACAGCGGACAGTTCGTTGCCGAGCACGCCGGGAAGCAGTCTGACGACGCTGTCGATCACAACCATCGCCGGCAGCTCGCCGCCGGTCAGCACGTAGTCGCCGATCGAGAGCTCGTCTGTGATCAAGTGCTCGCGAATCCGCTCGTCGTACCCCTCGTAGTGTCCGCAAACGAACACGAGATGGCTTTCCCGCGACAATTCCTCCGCTTTGCGCTGTGTAAACGTTTCGCCCTGCGGGCACATGAGAATAACCCGCGGGCGATCTCCTCCGGGCGGCGCCAGCTCTTCCACGGCGCTGAAGATCGGTTCCGCCTTCAGCACCATGCCTCCCCCGCCGCCGAACGGGTAATCGTCCACCGTATTGTGCTTGTTGTTCGCATAATCGCGAAAGTTAACCGTTTGCAGCGAAACGATTCCTTTATCCCGCGCTTTGCCCAATATACTCGAACCGAAGACGCCTTCAAACATACTCGGAAAAAGAGTCAGCACCTCAATCCGCATCAGTCGATCAAACCTTCCATCAGATGAACCCGGATCCGTTTCGCTTCCACATCCACGTCGAGAATGACGTCGTCAATGACCGGCAATAATACCTGCTTGCCTTTGGGACGTTCGACGACCCACACGTGGTTCGCTCCGGGAGCCAGTATTTCGCTTACCGCTCCAAGCTCTTCCCCGTCCTCTGTAACGACGGTGCAGCCGATAATCTCATGATAATAATATTCGCCTTCGTCCAGCGGCTTCCGCTCTTCTTCGGCCACTTTCAACTCCCAGCCTTTGTAAGGCAGTACTTCATTAATGTTAACGTGCCCTTTCAGCTTGACGATATACACGTTTTTGTTGAGACGGGCCGACTCCACCTGAACGGCCATACGATCGGCTTCGTTCTGTGGGTTTACCACGATCAGCCGGCTGCCTTTGGCAAACCGTTCTTCGGGAAAGTCCGTTTGCGGCACAACTTTAAGCTCTCCGCGAACGCCGTGCGTATTGACCACTTTACCGACACTGTACAGTTTTCCGCTCATCCATGTCCCTCCATGTAACCGGTATTCATTTGTATATTCCGAGCTTTCGAAGCAGAGCAGGACAGCGGACAGCGGACCGCCGTCCTCCGGATTTGGAAAAAGGGCTAGGCGCGAGCGGCCTAACCCTTCCTGCCTGCAGCTTGCGCTCCCGTTCCAACCGTTATACTTGCCGCATAGCGGCTGGAACGGAAGGCAAACGGAAGCGAGTCCGCTTCAAACGTCAAGAGACGATTTCCACGGACACGCGTTTGTTTTGTTTCACGGCCGCCGATGTGACGACAGTGCGCAAAGCTTTGGCGATACGCCCCTGCTTGCCGATCACCTTGCCCATATCGGACGGATGAACGGACAGCCGGTAAACGATCTCGTCTTTCTCCTCGGCTTCGTTCACGACGACATCTTCCGGATGATCAACCAACGCCTTGGCGATAACGGTGATCAAATCTCTCATAGCAACCTCCAAATCAACAGATTACTTCTGTTGTCTGATTTGGTGAAACTTCGTCATGATTCCGGCTTTGCTGAACAAGTTGCGAACCGTGTCGGACGCTTGCGCGCCGTCTTGCAGCCATTTCAACGCTTTTTCCTCGTCGATGGTAACTGCAGCCGGTTTCGTCAACGGATTGTACGTACCGATTTCTTCGATGAATCGGCCGTCACGCGGGGAACGGGAATCCGATACAACCACGCGGTAAAAAGGAGCTTTATGAGCGCCCATACGTTTCAAACGAATGCGAACTGCCATTTGATTTCACCTCCCTTGCAGAATAGACCCGGTTTAGCCGAACGGAAACTTGAAGCCTCCGCCGCCTTTGCCAAGTTTGTTTTTTAAGTTTTTCATGCCTTTCGGACCGCCGGGTCCCATCATCGACGAGAACTGCTTCATCATTTTGCGCATATCGTCGAACTGCTTGATGAGACGGTTGACGTCCTGAATCGAGGTGCCGCTGCCTGCCGCAATCCGCTTGCGTCGGCTCGCGTTCAGCAGCTCCGGCTTGCGTTTCTCTTCGGTAGTCATCGACTTGACGATGGCGACGACGCGTCCCATCTGCTTGTCGTCGACCTTCATGTCTTTCATGCCCTTCATCTTGTTCGCTCCGGGCAGCATATCGAGCAGTTGGTCAAGCGGTCCGAGCTTCTTCACCTGCTCCATCTGTTCCAGAAAATCTTCGAACGTGAACTCGGCGTTGCGCATCTTGCGTTCCATCTCGGCCGCTTTGTCCGCGTCGATGTTGGCCTGCGCCTTCTCGATCAGCGACAGCATGTCGCCCATGCCGAGAATCCGCGACGCCATCCGCTCCGGATGGAACGGCTCAAGCGAATCCATCTTCTCCCCGAGCGAAGCGAACTTGATCGGGCGTCCGGTAACGGCCTTGACCGACAAGGCGGCTCCGCCTCTCGTATCCCCGTCAAGCTTCGACAGAACGACGCCGGTCAGCTCCAGCTGGGCATGGAAGCTCTCGGCGACATTAACCGCTTCTTGACCTGTCATCGCGTCGACGACCAGCAGCGTCTCGTCCGGCTGCACCGACTCGACGATCATCTTCAGCTCGTTCATCAGTTGGTCGTCAATATGCAGCCGTCCGGCTGTATCGATGATCAGGTAGTCGTTTCCGTTATCCTTCGCGTGCTGCAAAGCGCCCTTGGCGATGTCGACCGGGCTTGTCTGATCCCCGAGCGTAAACACCGGCACTTTGATCTGCTCGCCGAGCACCTGAAGCTGCTTGATCGCCGCAGGACGATAAATATCGGCAGCGGCAAGCAGCGGGCGATGGTTCTGCTTCTGCAGCAGCTTGGCCAGCTTACTTGAAGCCGTCGTCTTACCCGCGCCCTGCAAGCCTACCATCAAGATGACTGTCGGCGGCTTGTTCGCCTTCGCCAGCTTGCTTTGGGTGCCCCCCATAAGCTCGGTCAACTCTTTGTTTACGATATCGATGACGACCATGCCCGGAGTAAAGCTCTTCAGCACTTCCTGGCCGATCGCCTTCTCCTTCACTTTGGCGATAAACTCTTTGACGACTTTGAAGTTGACGTCGGCTTCAAGCAGAGCAAGCCGCACCTCGCGCAGCGCTTCGTTCACGTCGTCCTCGGTCAGTTTTCCTTTGCCCCGCAGCTTGGTCAGCACGTTTTGCAAACGGCCGGTCAATCCTTCGAATGCCATGGTCATCCCCCCGCTTCATCCGTGGAGTTGTAAAATCGGTGTTGCATCGTTCAATCTATATTGTACAGCTTTCGCACCAGCTCTTTCAATTCGCCCGGTAGGGCGGACGTTTCGCCGGCGAACAGCGCTTCGATCCGCTCTGCGACCTGGCGGCGCTCCTCGTGCTTGCGGAGGAGGCCCAGCTTCGCCTCGTAATCCTCCAGCGCCTGTTCTGCGCGCTTGATATGTTCGTATACCGCTTGGCGGCTTATCTCATATTCCTCGGCTATTTCGCCGAGCGAATAATCGTCGTGAAAGTACAGACCGAGAAACGTGCTCTGCTTGCCCGTCAACAAAGGGCCGTATATGTCAAACAGCATGTTGATCCGGTTCGTCTTGCTGAGCGCCTCTTCGCTTGTCACCTGCGTCACTCCCTCTGTTAAGGAAAACACCTTTACAGCGACAAAACTAATCATAGCGGGTAGGCGATGCGTTGTCAAGCATTTTACCTTGTCAGAAAAAAAACAACCCGGTCATTCGACCGGGGCAAACACTTTATTCAGAAACGGATTCGCCGTAAATTGATCAGCTTGGTAAATGAAGATGCCGTCCACGCCAAGATTCGTGTAATGATCGATATACCGCAATAGATCTTGAGGGGAGTGAGCCATACACAAACTGCCCGCCCTTGGGTCGGAAGCTACGGATCGTTTCCACCCGTCGATGCAGCCGTACACCTTGGCGGCCGTCCCTTTGCACATCGCTACGAAATGCTCCACCGGCGGGAACGGCTCGCTGGTTGCCGAGTTGGAAGGTACGATCCCGTCTACGTATCCGTGTTCCACGCTGATTTGCATCGCCCTGAAATAATGAGCCTGATCGGCCGGAATCCGTACCTTCAGCTCAAGCGGCCGGCCCGTATCCGCCGACTTGCGGTTCAATCGCTCTTTCGTTTGCCGCAATATGTACACGATCGATTCCGCGGTCTGATTGCCGAAGCTCCTCATATAGTCCAGGAATAAACCGTCTATATCGTAATTGTCGACCAGCTCGAACAGGATGCGCAGCGCGTACTCGCGCACTTCTTCTTTGCCGTAATCGAACTCCCCCCCGGACAGCAGTCCCGGATTGCTTTGGGAAAATCGTTCCGATACGGCGGGAAGCCACAGGTAAGGCCGGTTCATTCCGACGTTGGCGGTCAGCCGTACTCCTCTGCCCTTTGCATAAACAACGGTTTCCGACAAAATATCGCAGTTGTTCGCCAGCTTGACCGGATCGTCGATAATCGTATTTTCATCCGTTCGCGCGGGAGTGTCCAGCCTTTGCAAAAAGTGGCTGTGGTGCAGCGACTTCATCCCGATCCGGACCGTTTGACAAGTGATCTCCCGGGGCTTTAAGCGCAGAAACTCCTCCAGCATTACCCCGTTCATCGTCGCGCCGTCATGGAATCCATGGAGGGAATAGCTATAAGGTTCGTAATACAGGATAAGCTCCGGAACAGGCTTCCTGACCGAAGAAACGTCCGCATTCCGGGATTCGGCTGCGGGAACAAGCTTTACATACCCGATCTTCCCCGCCTGATGATGCTCCACGAGCGTCTCTTTCAGTTTGGCCAATTCAAGAACGCTTCCGTCCAGCTTATGCCGTTTCCAGTAAATTTCTTTATTCGCTTTGCCGTTAAAGCTGCTTTCCAATAAGTCCATACTGTTGCCCGAGGTGACGATTCGGGAAAACGGCTCGGCATCAACCCGTACCAGCTGTCTCAAGCCTCCTGCCGGCAGGCCGAAATAAATATCGTACTCTCCGGAAGCGGGTAAAGTCATCGTCGCATACGGTGAAAACTCGTTGCGCAGCACGCCGAACGACCGCCCCTCGCCCCCGTCTGCAGCCGAAACGTCCGTTCCTTCAGCCGGATACACCCAATCTCTGCAGTATACGACTCCCCGGTCCGACAATTCGACGGATTCGGAATATTCGTGAATACCGTCTATCGCGACGACGATCAGTCGGACGGACACCGCGCCGCAGTATGTGCCCAGGTTCAAATAACTGTTCCAGTAAAACCTCGGCTCGGCTTGGCCGCTTAACCGGACGATCCCCTTGGATACAGCCTGGCTCCATAAGTACCCGTTTCCGTTCAGTACCGTTTCCGTATCCAAGCCGGGGTATAGGCTGGCCGCTTTCCAGTTTAAACCGTCCACACTGATCCGCATCTCGCACGAGATCAGTCCTTCTACGCCGCCCAGCTTAAGTTCCACCAAGTTATCGTTTCGTTGCACGATCGAACGAATCATGTATACCTCTCCCCTTCTGATCATTTCATAAGGCTGTCGCCGCGGAAAACGGATATTTACGCCCCATGCTCCGTCCGTTATGATAAAGTCAACGAACTTCAAGCCCCCCCATAAACCGAGCTGGAGTTGAATCAGGTGCAGGAGCCAAGCCGTCATGAGCCGTGCGAGCCCGTCAAAATTACTGTGGAAGCCGGAACCGTGCTCTTCGAGGTCGGTCTGGACATCGGCTTTTTTCGCCCGGACGACTACGACTGGGACCAGCAGTTAAGCCATAATCATGCCGACTTCGAGATCCATCTCGTCCAGTTGGGCAGGTGCGTCATGCTCATCGAAGACCAGCAGCACGAGCTGCCGGAAGGTACGTACTGCGTCATTCCGCCCGGAACGTATCACTCCCAGTTGTCCAACAAGCACGATCAGGTGCGCAAAATATGTTTGCGCTTCCACTATAGAGCAGCTGCTGATCGCAATAGCCAAGCCCGCAATCCGGAAGCGGAAACGTTCCTGCAGGTGCTGAACGGGATGACCTTCTACAAACAGACGGATTCGTCCGGAACCCTGCAATCGCTTATGACCGCTATAAAACGGGAGCTGCTGGAGAAGCCGGTCGGCTACAGAGCGAAAACGATAAGTTTGCTCGCCCAGCTGCTGATCGATCTGATCCGCACCGCTCCGCATGCTCCTGCCGAGGAGTACAGACAGGCTGTACCTTTGAACCCGGATGATAACCGGACCGGGCTGATCGATGCTTACTTCGCCGCGCACTATAACGAGGCGGTCAAGGAGGAAGAGCTAGCGCGCCGGCTGAATGTGAGCACCCGTCAGTTGCACCGCATCTTAAATGAGCTGTACCGCACGTCCTTTCGCCGAAAGCTGCTGGAGACCCGGATGAAAATTGCCATGGAGCTGCTCACAAACACGGACCGGCCTGTCCATGATATCGCGGCTGCGGTCGGCTATCAGTCGCCGGGAAACTTCCATGCCGCGTTTAGACTGCATGTCGGCATGACTCCAACCGCCTATCGCAAACAACAAAACCCAAAGGATTAAGCTCCTTTGGGTTTCATTATAAAAACGAGTCTGCGGCGCGGCAATACGCCGGTCAGACGTCTTTTCGGAAATGATGTCTGAACGTCAACATACCGGCGTCTCTCGCTTCTTATGCCTCCGGTTACAGCACTTTCGCCCCACGAAGCGTTGGTGTTGGTTCCAGGTTACGCGACCGGAGTGCCGTTAGCGACAGGCTCGTCCGGGCGGAGCAGGACGACATCCCCCTCGCCGGGTACGCCGCCAAGAACAAGCACTTCCGATACGAAGCCGGCGATCCGCTTGGGCGGGAAGTTCACAATTGCCGTCACTTGCCTTCCTACCAGCGTTTGCGGCTCGTATCTGGTAGTAATTTGCGCGCTAGTCCGCTTTATGCCGAGCGGTCCGAAGTCAATCGTCAGCTTGATCGCCGGTTTGCGGGCTTCGGGAAAAGGCTCGGCCGAGACGACCGTCCCGACCCGGATGTCGAGCTGCGCAAATTGTTCGTAGTTTGCAGGCGTTGTTGATTTCGTTTCCATGCTTACATCCCCTTAGCTGTGAAAAGTGTGCGTATACCGTTTATCTTCCCCTTAACTGCCGCTGCAGTCAATGGATAGATCCGTTACAACGGTTTTGTCCTTTGTCGTGACTATCCGCCGAGGTGCTGCCGAAAACGACAAAAGGCCCTGCCGGAAGGATAAGACGACCGTCTTTTCCCGTCCAGGCAAGGGACCTTAAGGAGCAATACCTGTTTCGTTGTTAAATCGACTACGCCTCGTTAGCCGTTTCTTTCTGGATTAAACCGGCAAATAACGCGTGAACGAACTGCTCGGAATCGAATTGCTCCAGATCATCGATCTTCTCGCCGAGCCCGACCAGCTTGACCGGAATGTTCAGCTCGTGACGGATCGCGATGACGATCCCGCCCTTGGCCGTTCCGTCCAGCTTGGAGAGCACGAGACCGGTGACGCCCGTTTTCTCGCCGAACATTTTCGCTTGCGACAACGCATTTTGTCCTGTCGTCGCATCGATGACGAGTAAAGTCTCGTGCGGCGCGTCCGGGATTTCCCGGCGGATCACCCGGTATATTTTGTTCAGCTCGTCCATCAGGTTCGATTTGTTCTGCAGACGGCCCGCCGTGTCGCATAGCAAGACGTCGACGCCCCGCGTCTTCGCCGCCTGGATCGCGTCGAACATTACCGCTGCCGGATCGGAGCCTTCTGAATGCTTGATGACATCGACGCCGGCACGCTGGCCCCATACTTCCAACTGGTCGATCGCCGCCGCCCGGAACGTGTCTCCAGCCGCAAGCAGCACTTTTTTCCCTTCCGACTTGAAGCGGTGGGCCAGTTTGCCGATCGTCGTCGTTTTGCCGACGCCATTGACGCCTACGAACAAAATAACGGTCATTCCGCTTGCCGCCATGTTCAAGCTGCTGTCTTCGGCCCCCTGCATCATACCGACGAGCTTCTCCGACAATACCGGCTGCAAATCCGCCGGATTTTCCAGCTTACGCTTGCGCACTTCGGCACGAAGCTCCTCGATCAGCTCCATTACCGTGTTGACGCCGACGTCGGCCGAGATCAAGATTTCCTCAAGCTCCTCGTAAAACTCCTCGTCGATTTTTTTCCGCCGGAGAACGAGTTCCTCCACCTTTTCGACGAAAGCGGAGCGGGTTTTGCTCAGCCCTTCCTTGAACTTGTTCGTAACCGTCTCCGCCTTCGAGGCGATGCTGTCGCGCAGCTTCTTAAAAAAACTCATCGTTTCCCAACCGTCCCTTATCAATATCGTCCAACTGCTCCGCCCTAAGCGGTCATTACGTCTTCGTCGTCGAGCCGCACCGATACAAGCTTCGATACGCCCCCCTCTTCCATCGTGACGCCGTACAGCACATCCGCCGTCTCCATCGTGCCTTTGCGGTGAGTAACGACGATAAATTGGGTTTGTCCGGCAAATTCACGCAAATATTCGGCAAACCGGCTGACGTTCGCTTCGTCGAGCGCCGCCTCTACCTCGTCCAGCACGCAAAACGGCACCGGCTTCACGTGCAGGATCGCAAACAGCAGCGCCATCGCCGTCAGAGCGCGTTCTCCGCCGCTTAGCAACTGCAAGTTTTGCAGCTTTTTGCCGGGAGGCTGAGCGACGATTTCGATGCCCGTATCAAGCATCCGTTCCGGCTCAGACAAGATCAGATCGGCGCGGCCGCCGCCGAACAGCTTGACGAATACGCCGACGAACTGCGAGCGGATCGCGTCGAACGTCGTCTTAAACCGTTTGGACATCTCTTCGTCCATCTCGCGAATGACAAGATACAGCGCCGTTTTCGCTTCCACCAGATCGTCTTTCTGGGCGGAGAGAAACTGAAAGCGCTCATTGACCCGCTGGTATTCGTCGATCGCGCCTAAATTGACGTCGCCCAGCGCGGAAATTTGCCGTTTCAGATCCTTCACTTCGCTTTGTGCCGCAGCGACGTCTTCCGGTACCGGATACCGCTCCTTGGCCAGCTCATAGCTCAGCTCGTATTCTTCGGCCAGTTTTTTGAGCAGGTTATCAAGCTCGACGTCGAGGCGGGCCACACGCACTTCCGTCTGGCGAAGCTGTTCCTCCACCTGCTTCAGCTGGGTGCGCTGTTCCTTCGTCAAGCTTTCGCCTTCCTCCAGCTTTTGCACCCATTTCGCCCGCTCCGCCCGCTTGTAATCCATCTGCTCGGCCGCTTCCTGCTTTTTAAGCCGCAAATGATTGAGCTGCTCGATCTGCTTGACCGTCTCGGCATCGTTGGCGTCCAAATCCTGAATGATTTGCTGCAGCAGCTTTTTGCTCCCGCTCCATTCGCGCTGCGTCGCCGTCAAGTCGTCCTCGAACCGGCGCAGCTGATCTTCGAGCGACTGCTTCTCCTGGCTGACGGAAGCGGTTTTCACCTTCAGCGAGGTGAGCTGCACCTGCAGCTCTTCCTTCGCCGACTCCTTCGCCTTCCGCTTCAGCTCGGCATCGCGAATCGCCTGCTGCAAATCCGCCTCTTCCTGCCGCAGCGCCTCCAGCGACAGCGTCGCCGCCTGCTTCTTCTGCTCGTACTCACTGCGCTCAGCCGTTAGCGCCGCATGGTCTTGCGAGTACAGCACCGTATGCTCGGCCGCATTTTTCCCTTCGCTGTCCAGCTGGCTCAGCTGAGCGCGAAGCTGCTGCTCCTCGAGCCGCTGCCGCTCCCCGAGCTGGCGAAGCTCGTCCAGCGTCCGGTTTCCTTCCGACAGCTCGCGCCGCAGCTGCTCGAGCTTTTTGCGAAGCTCGGCCAGCTGCCCTTCGGCGGTGCGGATTTCCTTGTCCATCTCCTCAATCTGGCGCTGACGACCAAGCAGGCTGGACGACTTCTTCTGCAGGCTTCCGCCCGTCATCGAGCCGCCCGGATTAACGACGTCGCCTTCCAGCGTGACGACCCGGTACCGGTATTGGCAGCGGGCTGCAATCCGGTTCGCTTCCTCCAGCTTCTCCGCCACGATGACGTTGCCGAGCAGGCTGGACATAATATTGTCGTATTTGGCGTCAAAACGCACCAATTGCACAGCAATCCCGACAAAACCGTCCATCCCGGTCACATTCGACTTCTCATGCTCCGGAATCGATCTTCCGCGTATGACGTCCAGCGGCAGAAACGTAGCCCGGCCCGATTGTCTGCGCTTTAGAAAGGCGATCGCTTCCCGTCCGGACGCCTCGTTTTCGACGACGATATTTTGCAGGGCGCCGCCCAGCGCCGTCTCGATTGCGGTCTCCACTTCGGCCGGCACGTGCACGAGCTCCGCTACCGCGCCATGTATCCCTCTGAGCCCGTCCGAGCGGCTTTTCGCCTTGAGCACCTCTTTGACCCCATGGGCGAAGCCGTCGTAATCGTTCTGCATCTCGCGCATCGTGTCCCGCCGGGAAACTTGCGCCTCCAGCTTCTGCTCCCATCTGCGGACCGTCTCTTGCGCCTCGCCGAGCAGTTCCTGCTTCGCCTTAAGCTCCTGCCCGAGCTCGACGAACCGGTCGCGGCCCGCCTGCAGCTCCCGGGCCAGCTTCCCGGCCGCCTCCTGCAGTTCCCCGCGCTTGCGGACGATCTGCTCATGCTGACCGGACCATTTGGCATGTTCCTCCTCCAGCCGGTCGATCCGCCGAGCGAGCGATTCCAGATTTTGCTCCGCATAGCGGATTTCGTTACGCGCTTGGGCAGTCCGTCCGAGCGCCTCCAGCAGCTCCCCCTTGAGGTCTTCTTCCTCAGCGCTGCTAACCCCGCCGGCGACGCCAAGCAGCCGCTCTTCTTCCTCCGTCAGCTTGGATCTCAGCTCGTCTACTTCCAGTTGAAGCGCCGTATATTTGTCCCGGTACGCGGCAGCCTCCGTCCTCTTGTCGCCGATCCGCTTCTCCTGCGCCTCGATCGTCTGCTCCAGCTGACTGCGGTTGCTGCGCAAGTTTTTGTCGCGTTCCTTATATACTTCCCCCTGTCCTTCGCATTTCTCGAATTCCTCGCTCAGGCGCAGCACCGTCTCGTGCAGCCGGTCGATCTCCTCCTCCAGCCGTCGCGCTTCCATCCGTTCCTTCTCCAGCAGCGCGTCATGCTTGCTGACGATCGTGGACAGTTCCAGTTCTTCTTTGCGCAGCACATTTTGCTTCTTGCTGGCTTCCGACCAGAACTGGTGAATCTGTTCGATCTGATGGACATACATTGAGATTTCGCTCGTTTTCAGCCGCTCTTTCAACTGCTTATAGCGGATCGCCTTCTCCGACTGATCGCGCAGAGGCTCGATCTGATCTTCCAGCTCGGATACGAGATCGTGGATGCGCAGTAAGTTTTGCTCTGTGTCGGCCAGCTTTTTCTCCGCTTCTTTTTTACGGGATTTATATTTGACGATACCGGAAGCTTCTTCGAAAATACCCCGCCGGTCTTCCGACTTCGTGCTTAAAATTTCTTCAATCCGACCTTGTCCGATAATCGAATACGCTTCTTTGCCGATTCCCGTATCCATGAACAGCTCGGTTATATCTTTCAGCCGGCACGCCTGCTTATTGATAAAATATTCGCTGTCCCCGCTGCGGTGGATGCGCCGCGTCACGGTGACTTCGTTAAAGCCGAGCGAAAGCGATTCGTCGGAGTTATCGAGCGTCAGCGAAACTTCGCCGTAGTTAACCGCCTTGCGGGCGTCGCTTCCGGCGAAAATGATATCTTCCATCTTGCCGCCCCGAAGCGAGCGCGCGCTTTGTTCCCCGAGCACCCAGCGAATCGAGTCGGATATATTGCTCTTGCCGCTGCCGTTTGGCCCTACTACGGCAGTAATGCCCTGGACGAACTCCAGCTCCGTCTTGTCGGCGAACGACTTGAACCCGGCCAGCTCCAAACGTTTCAAAAACATAGCTTCACCTCAAACTATTCAAAAAAATGGTCACGGCTCTTATGTACGGTTTATGCCTTAAATCTGATGAGGTCGACACGGTGTATTCAACGAAACCGCAAGCTAAAGCCTATTCCATTCATCAAACCCGATCTCTTCCTTGCCCTTCAGCCGCTTCAACGGACTTTGCCGTTCCACTCCACTCTCCAATGCCGCCGCTGCGGACCTGCAGCCTACCTTTCATTGTAGCATATATGCCTTAACGCGAAAATCGCCCGCTTTCGGCTCTGTCAAGGTTGGTCAGGGCGCGGAGGTTCGAGCCGACTGTCCCGCTGAGGACACCTCTCCCCCTGCGATCCGGATAAGGGTCATTCGGTACCGTTATTTCGACGACGCTTTCGTATTTCCAGCCGAGCCGCGGCGTTCCGGCAGCCGCACAAGGCAAGCTTACTCCGGCTCCGGCCTATATCGGCTTCCCGAATAGCGGTTTCGAACAACTCTTATCGCTCCATCATGCGGAATAAGCACAACCACTTTGCTTCTTTCGAAGCGAAATCCCGCCGGACCGAAGAAAAACAACCCCACAACGTGGGGCTTTAGCTTCGTTGCGTTTATCGGATACTTGGTGGAGAGCCCGTCCATGTATAAGTTCCATTCGTGAAAAAAAAGCGGCTTTCGCCGCTTGTTCCCGCATAGTGCCGCCGCATCCGTTGCGGGCTACGCTTTGGGCGCGGAGGTAAGTTTGGCGAGCGCCTGAGAGGCGGCCCGCTGCTCGGCATCCTTCTTGGAACGCCCAAGGCCGGAGCCCAGCTTCTGATCCTCCATCCACACCTCGGAGACGAATTCCCGGTCGTGAGCGGGACCCCGCTCTTCCACGATCCGGTATTCCACCGTCCCCATTCCGCGCTGCTGCGTATATTCCTGCAGCTTCGTCTTGTAGTCTCCCGACAGCACCATCGTATCCTGAGACAAGTACGGGAACAGATGCGTTTGCAAAAATGCACGCACCGCGCCGAGTCCCTGATCCAGGTACAACGCTCCGACGAAAGACTCGAATACGTCCGCAAGCAGCGCCGGACGCGACCTTCCGCCGGTCAGCTCTTCCCCTTTTCCGAGGAAGACGCAGGAGCCGAAATCGAGCCTTTCGGCAAACTGGACCAGCGACGGTTCGCACACGATCGCCGCCCGGTGCCGGGTCAGTTCGCCCTCAGGCCGGTCCGGATAGGTGTTGTACAAATATTCGGATACCGTCAACTGCAGCACGGCGTCCCCCAAAAACTCCAGACGTTCGTTATCCCGTATATCGGCCGAACGCTGCTCGTTTACATAAGACGAATGGGTAAACGCCTGTTTCAACAGCTTCGGTTCGCGAAATTCGATTCCTAAATCGGCTTGCAGCCTTTTTAATGATCTCAACGGAATTCACCGCCCCTCGTGTCCGGAACCGGTAATTAGAATGTTGCGTCCGTCAGGCGCCGTTATCCGGGAGTGAGTGTCGTCACTTGGAGATGTTACTCCTCGAACTTCTTCAAAATAATCGTCGCGTTATGTCCCCCGAAACCGAACGAGTTGGACATCGCGATGCGGACGTCCGCATCTCTTGCAACGTTCGGCACGTAATCGAGATCGCACTCGGGGTCCTGGTTGTCCAAATTGATGGTTGGGGCGATTTTGCCGTTATGCAGCGTAAGGCCGGTAATAACCGCTTCTACGCCCCCGGCTGCGCCGAGCAGGTGTCCGGTCATTGACTTGGTTGAGCTGACGGCTACCTGATAAGCATGGTCGCCGAGCGCTTTCTTGATTGCAGTCGTCTCCGACTTGTCTCCGACCGGCGTTGAAGTACCGTGCGCGTTAATATAGTCGATCGCGCTAGGCTCCAGTCCCGCGTCGCGAATCGCGCGCGACATGCATCTTGCGGCGCCTTCCGGGTCCGGATCGGTCATATGGTGAGCATCTCCGCTCATCCCGTAGCCGATCACTTCGGCGTAGATGCGGGCCCCGCGTTTCTGCGCATGCTCCAGCTCCTCCAGAATGAGGATGCCGGCGCCCTCGCCCATAACGAAACCGTCGCGGTCGGTATCGAACGGACGACTCGCCTTCTCCGGCTCGTCGTTGCGGGTCGACATGGCGCGCAGCGCGCAAAATCCGGCCATGCCGGTAGGACGGATCGTCGCTTCGGCTCCGCCGCATATCATGACGTCCGCTTCGTCGCGCTGAATCAGCTTGTACGAATCGCCGATCGAATGCGTCCCGGTTGCGCAAGCCGTTACCGCCGTGCTGTTAGGCCCCTTGGCACCGAACAGCATCGAGATTTGTCCGGAAGCCATATTGGCGATCATCATCGGGATGAAAAACGGGCTTACCCGCTTCGGGCCTTTGTCCAGCAATATTTTATGCTGCTCCTCCCAAGTTCCGAGACCGCCAATGCCGGACCCTACGTATACGCCGCAGCGTTCCGGATCGGTGTCCTTCTGAATATCCAAATTCGCATCTTTCATAGCAAACTGACTGGCGGCTACGGCAAATTGCACGAACCGGTCCATGCGGCGGGCTTCTTTTTTATCCATATACTCTTCCGGATTAAAATCAGCGATTTCCGCAGCGATGTGAGTCGTATATTCACTCGTATCAAACGCCTGAATGACCGAAACACCGGACTTGCCGGCCATCAGGTTATTCCAAAATGTATCCAGATCGTGTCCCAGTGATGACATGACGCCCATCCCGGTAATGACGACTCTCCGTTTCATGAGTTCTCACCTCTTCGACAAATGGACGGTTAATAGGTTGCTGCTGTATTCGGAGTCTCCGGCGCCGCCGGAGAAATTGTTGGCGCTGTAATGACGAGTAAGTCCCGTTCCTCAGACGAAAACGGGACTTACAACGCTTGTTTAGGTATGAGACTTTATGTATTCTACTACTTCTCCTACGCTTGTAATCTTCTCGGCATCTTCGTCGGAAATTTCCAAATCGAACTCGTCTTCCAACTCCATAACCAATTCGACTACGTCGAGGGAATCTGCACCTAAATCGTCTTTGAAAGATGCTTCGAGGGTGACTTCAGATTCTTCAACCCCTAGGCGATCGACCACTATGCGCTTCACGCGGTCAAAAATGTCGGACATCCGGTTCACCTCCTCCATGGTATTATACGAGAAAAGAAAACAAAATGCCATACCTGTCCGATAACCTTGCAGCTTCGGACACGGAACGGGCGTTTTCGACGCCTCTCCTTACATATACATGCCACCGTCGACATGAATCGTCTGGCCGGTCATGTATGCGGCATCGTCCGAAGCTAGGAAACGAACGACACGGGCGATATCCTCGGGCTTTCCGAGCCTTGCGGCCGGAATCTGCTGCAGCATCTGCTCCCGCTGCTCCGTCGTCAGCTTGTCGGTCATATCCGTCTCGATAAATCCGGGAGCGACCGCATTCACGGCGATGTTCCGGGAAGCCAGCTCCCGGGCGGCCGACTTGGTGAGTCCGATTACGCCGGCTTTCGCCGCAACGTAATTCGCCTGTCCCGCGTTACCGAGCACGCCTACGACGGAGGAAATATTAATGATTTTACCCGAACGCTGCTTCATCATCGGACGCGTTACCGCTTTGATGCAGTTGAAAACGCCTTTCAAATTCGTATTCATAACTTGGTCAAACTCTTCCTCTTTCATTCGCATGATCAGATTGTCACGCGTAATTCCGGCATTGTTGACCAAAATATCCAGCTTGCCGAATTGATCGAGCACCTGCTTGACCATCTCTTCGACTTGAGCCGAGGACGCAACGTCCGCCTTCACTTTGAACGCGCGGCGTCCCAAGCTTTCGATATGGCGCACCACTTCTTCGGCGGCTTGTTCGCTCCCCGAGTAGTTTACCGCTACGTCGGCCCCCGCTTCCGCAAGACTGAGGGCGATCGCCCGGCCAATGCCGCGGGAAGCTCCCGTTACAAGCGCCGCTTTTCCTTCCAACATCGCGATTCCTCCTTTCAAGATGAAGAACGTGCCGCCTGCAGTTCGGTGGCGAGCTTCTCCAGCCCTTCCCGGCTGCCTACGGAGACGACCTGGACTTGCTTATCCACCTTTTTAATCAGACCGGCCAGTACAGTACCGGATCCGATCTCGACGAACGTATCGACGCCTTGCGCGATCATCCACGTTATGCTGTCTTCCCACAGAACGGGCGAGACGACCTGATCGACAAGCAGTCGGCGGATATCGCCGGCTTGAAGCACCGAGTCTGCCGTCACGTTGGCGACAACCGGGATGCGCGCATCCTGCATCGGCACGGCTTCCAGCGTTTTCGCCAACTCGTCGGCTGCGGGCTGCATCAGCGAAGAATGGAACGGACCGCTGACTTCAAGCGGGATAACCCGTTTCGCTCCGGCCTCTTTGCCTCGCGCTACGACGGCTGCGACGCCTTCGGCGCTGCCGGATACGACGATCTGCCCCGGGCAGTTGACGTTCGCCATCTCGACCACTCCGGTCTCGCCGCTCACTGCGCGGCATAATTCCGCAAGCTTCTCCCGCTCCGCTCCGAGCACCGCCGCCATACCGCCTTGGCCGCTCGGAACCGCCCGCTCCATATATTGTCCCCGGGCGCGCACGGTCCGTACCGCATCCTCGAAACTCATCACTCCGGCGGCGACCAGCGCGCTGTATTCGCCCAAGCTGTGCCCGGCTACGAAATCAGGCTCCACGCCGAGTTCGCGCACCGCCTCCAGAATCGCGATGCTGGTCGTAAGCAGCGCCGGCTGCGTGTTGTACGTCCTTTTCAGTTCGTCTTCCGGACCGTTAAAAATAAGTTCGGACAGCTTAAAGCCAAGCGACTCATCCGCCTGGTCAAAGACGCGCTTTGCGCCTTCGTGGCTGTCGTAAAAATCTTTTCCCATACCGACGGCTTGCGCCCCCTGGCCGGGAAATACGAATGCGATTCGTTTCATGGGCCGTATCCGTTCCTTTCGACGCTCTTAAGTTCTTCCTCTTACCAGACCAGCACGGAAGCGCCCCAGGTCAAGCCGCCTCCGAAGCCGACAAACAGCAGCTTGTCGCCCGGGTTAATCCGGTTTTCCCGGGCCGCCTCGGCGAGTGCGATCGGGATCGATGCCGCGGACACGTTGCCGTACCGGTTAATATTAACGACACACTTCTCTTCCGGCAGCTCGAGTCTTTCCAGAGCCGACTGGATGATCCGGATGTTGGCCTGGTGCGGGATCAGCAGATCGATCTCGGATTTGTCGATTCCCGCCTTGACCAGTGCCTCCTCGGCCGCACTTCCCATAATTTTGACCGCAAATTTGAAAACTTCCTTGCCGGCCATATAGATAAACTGGCGTTTCTCATCCAGCACTTCCCGAGTGATCGGGTCCCGGGAGCCCCCCGCGCGCGCCTTCAGCAGCTCGCCGCCCGAGCCGTCCGCCCCGAGGACGAACGATTGGAAACCGCGCCCTTCCGGAACTTGGCCGATCACGACCGCTCCGGCGCCGTCTCCGAACAAAATGCAGGTGTTGCGGTCCGTATAGTCGGTAATCCGCGACAAACATTCGGCTCCGATCACCAGCGCGTTTTTGTACATGCCGCTGGAGATCAGTCCGGAAGCGTTGGCCAATCCGTAAATAAACCCGGAGCAAGCTGCGGACAAATCGAACGCCGCCGCGTTTTTCGCGCCAAGCCGGCTTTGCAGCACGCACGCCGTCGAAGGAAACGACATATCCGGCGTTACCGTAGCGACGATGATCAGATCAAGCTCTTCGGCGGACAACCCCGCATTGCCGAGCGCCTCGAGAGCCGCTTCGTACGCCAAATCGGAGGAAGCCTGCTCCTTCGCCGCAATCCGCCGCTCGCTGATGCCGGTACGGCTGACGATCCATTCGTCGTTCGTCTCCACCATTTGTTCCAATTCTTTGTTCGTAAGCACACGCTCCGGCACGTACATGCCCGTCCCCAAAATGCCTACCGGTATCCCATTCATTCTTTTCCATCTCGCTTCCTGCCGGTTTCCGTTGAAATCGCCTCAACCAGGCGACTCGCAAGGGCGATACGCGCTTGCCGAACCGCATTTTTTATCGCATTTGCATCCGAGGAGCCGTGACTTTTCAGCACGAGCCCTTCAATTCCTAGGAGCGGAGCCGCTCCATGCTCGTTGTAATCCATTTTTTTCTTAAATGCGACCAAGCCGGGCTTCAGAACCGCCGCCGCCAGTTTGCTGAAAAACGAACGGGTAAACTCCGTTTTCAGTACGGAGAAAATCGTCCCTGCGGTGCCTTCCATCGATTTCAGCAAAATATTGCCGACAAACCCGTCGCAAACGAGCACGTCGCAGGCGCCCTGCAGCACGTCGCGCGCTTCCACGTTGCCGATAAAATGAATCGGAGCCTGTTCGAGTAACGGATAGGCCTGCTTGGTCAGCTCATTGCCTTTCATCGCTTCCGTTCCAACGTTCAACAGACCGACGCGCGGCTTCTGAAGGCCGTGCACCTTGTTTCTGTATATGCTGCCCATTACGGCGTATTGCAGCAAATTATGCGGTGAAGCGTCCATATAGGCACCGAGATCCAGTGCCAGGACGCCGGAATCGTCCATCGTTGGCAGCATCGGCGCCAACGCCGGCCGTTCGATGCCGTCAATGCGCCCGACGATCAGCAGCCCCGTCGTCATCAGCGCTCCCGTATTGCCCGCCGAAATCATGGCGTCGGCAGCGCCTTCGCGGATCAATCGCCCGGCTACGACCATCGAGGCGTCTTTTTTGCGCCTGACGGCACGCACCGGCTCGTCATCGGCCGCAATGACATCGGAGGCGTGGTGCACGGTCACGTTGGCCGGCACGGAACCTGTCGGCATAAAAGCGGCGATCTGCGCTTCGTCCCCGACTAGGATGATTTGAACGTCGCTCCACTCCCGCGCCGCAAGCAGCGCTCCTTCCACCGTCGTTCGCGGCGCATTGTCGCCGCCCATGGCATCAATCGCGATTCGCATGCAGCTGTTCCTCTCTTTCGCTCATTTCATTAGCGAATCGATAGATTAAAAAATTGCCCTGGAATACCGTTTCCTCACCGACGTATGTAAAAACTTCGACCTTGGCCTTCCCCTTCTGGCCGGAGATCGACTTCACATACGCCTTCGCTATGCATTTCTCCCCCAGCTTGACGGACCGGATAAACCGGATGTCTGCTGCAGCGGTCAGCGCCATCTCGTTATTAATGACCGCGATCGCAAGCGAGTTGGCCTGAGCGAAAATATGATGGCCTCTGGCGATTTTCGTCCGGGAAAATACGTGCTCCTCCCGGATCTCGAACATCGAGATCCCGCTTTTGTCGAGCTGCAGATCGATTACGTCCCCAATTACCTCATGCAGAGGAAGCGACCGGACCTGATCGTACGTTCTCTCGGCCATCAGCTTCAGACGTTCCCGAAGCTCCGGAATGCCGAGCTCCAGCCTGTCCAGACGTATCGTCTGAATGCTGACCTTAAACGTCCGCGTCAGCTCCTCGTCGGTGACGAACGGGTTTTGCTCGAGTTCTTTTGCCAGCAGCTGCTGTCTTTGGCGCTTCGGCATTCGTTCGATATCGCGCACCTACTTTCAATTCTTCGTACACTTGCAGTTCATTATATGAATCGACGAATCGATTGTTACCAGGTACTAAACGTTAGTATATAAAATTCCCGTCCAAAAAGAAAGGCCCAATCCTGCAAAGCGGGCCCCTCGAACGTCATCCGGGTCGGCCGGCTCCCGTTTCTTCTCCCTCGGAAAAGAAAAAAGCACCTCATCGAAATGAAGTACCTTTTGCGTCCTGCCTGTAATTGTTATTGCTTGACGATCTCTCTACCTTTGTAAGTACCGCAAACTTTGCATACGCGGTGAGCGAGCTTAAGTTCGCCGCAATTGTCGCATTTTACCATACCTGGTACGGACAATTTAAAGTGAGTACGGCGCTTGTCACGGGTGCTTTTCGATGTTTTACGAAATGGAACTGCCATATTCCCACCTCCTTCACAGAGTCTTATTTCTCGTTCCCATTGTCGAACAATTGCTGTAACACGGCCAACCGCGGATCGATGCGCGGTTCCGGTACGGCCGCGGGATCGATATTCAGATTTGCCCCTGTTTCCGGATTCAAGCCTTTGCACTCGGGCATGCACAGCGGAATGTAAGGCAATCCGAGATGAACGCCCTCTTCGACGAACGGAGTCAGATCAACGACGTCTTCCTCCATCACGAACAGTTCGTTTTCCTCGTCATCCCCCTCTTCCAGATGTTCCTTGTCGCGCGTAAATCGTTCCCGGAACGGGATCGTCAGCCGCTGGCCGTAATGGCTCAAGCAGCGCGAGCAAGCGAATTCGACTGGAAGGGTCAACGTCCCGCTCACATCCACGATGCCGGAATCGGCCTTCGCTACCACATCTACGTGAAGCGGGTCGACCCGAAGCACATCGCCTTGACCTTGAAACAGACCACCGATGTCCAAGTCTTCGGTGAACCGGACCTGTCCCGATTTGGAAACCAGATCCCGGATGTTCATTTTCATGTTAATCACTCCAAACAAACATAGACTATTATATCGATTCCATTCCTATTTTGTCAACGTTTTGCGGCCGTGCTATAGTAGAAATATCCAAGAACGCATCCGTAGAACGGAAAAGGAGCATTCCTTTGAAAACGGTCGGTATTATCGTCGAATACAACCCGCTGCATAACGGTCACGTTTATCATTTCCAACAAAGCAAAATCGTATCAGGCGCGGACGCCGTCGTTGCCGTGATGAGCGGCAGCTTCCTGCAAAGAGGCGAACCGGCGCTCGTCAGCAAATGGGCGCGTACGGAAATGGCGCTCCGGATGGGAGCGGACGTCGTCATCGAACTGCCCGTTGCCTATTCTACGCAGCCTGCCGAATGGTTCGCATTCGGCGCCGTCTCGGCTCTCGAAGCTGCGGGAGTGGTCGATTCCTTCTGCTTTGGCAGCGAAAGCGGGGACATCGGCTTGCTGCGTACAGCCGCCAAACGGTTGCACAGCGCCGACCGGCATGCGCCGGATGGCGGGGAAGGACGCTTCCAGGAAGCGCTGAGGTCTCATTTGAAAAACGGGATCAGCTACCCTCACGCTTATGCGGCCGCAGCGGCCGGCTGCTTGGGCGATCCATCCGGGCTCGACTGGCTCGCCCAGCCGAACAATACGCTCGGACTGCATTATTTGCTCGCGCTCGAGCGGCTCGGAGGAACGATGACGCCGTATACGATCAGCAGACAAAAAGCCGGCTATCATCAGACGGACATTACGGACGAGCAGATCGCCAGCGCCACGGCTCTCCGCAAGCTGCTCGCGGATGAAGGCCGCGCCGAAGCGCTTCGCCCGTTTGTGCCGGATTACACGTGGACGATCCTGAAGCGCGAGCTGGAGGCGGGACGCGCTCCGGTAAGCTGGGATTGCTTTTACCGCGTCTTGTTCGCCAGGCTTGCCGTAACCGCTCCCGCGGAGCTGACCGGCATCGGGGAAGTGACGGAAGGGATCGAGCACCGGATCGGGCGTGCTGTAGCAGACGTGCAGCCCGACCTGGGAGACCCGTTCGGGCAGTTAATGAACAACCTCAAGACGAAACGGTATACCCGTACCAAGCTGCAGCGGACGATGACCCGCATTTTGCTCCATCACCGCAAGGAAGAACTGTCCCCCGAGCTGCTCGGCCAAGGCGTTCCTTACTTGCGCGTGCTCGGCTTTTCCGCGCAAGGGCAAGAGCTGTTAAAGCAAATGCGGACCCGCTCCGCGGTCCCGGTAGTGACGAAGGCGGCCGCGTTCCGGCATCCGTTTCTGGAGCTCGACATCCGGTCCGCGACTGTTCACGCTTCGGCCTTCCGTTCTCCGGCGAAAGCGGAGTTATGGCGCGATTACTACGAGCCGCCCCTTCGTCTTCCATAAAATACGCGGCGCACCCGGCAGGACTTGTATCCCCGCAGGTGCGCCTTCGCAGAAACGGTTTACGATTTCGGATTCAGCGTTTCGAGATAATGCACAGCTTCCTCCATCGTGGCGACAGGGACGACCTTCATCTTCGTCCCGATTTTTTGCGCCTGATCCGCCGCATCGGATGCGTTCGGTACGTCGGCGCTCAGATTGCATTCGCCCTTTTTCCGGTCAGCCGGGGCGAAGAAGATGTCCGCCTTCTCCCGATCGGCCGCCACGATTTTTTGCCGGATGCCGCCGATCGAGCACACATTGCCCAACGTGTCCAGCGTGCCGGTCCCCGCGATCCGGTAACCTTTCGTTAAATCCCCGGGAGTCAGCTGGTTGAGGATTTCCAGTGAAAACAGCAATCCGGCCGACGGCCCTCCGATTTCTCCGGCATTGATCGTAACCTTCTTATCCCCTTGCGCAGGTACAATCTCAAGCAGCTCGGCCGTAGAGATGCCCAGACCGATCCGGCTTTCCCCGCCCGCCGCTCCGGGTTTGCCGTTCGCCGCGTCGATCGCGTTCAAATCCTTCAGCGTTACCGCTACCTTCTTTTCCGTCTTCCCCCGTTTAATCGAGACCTCGACCGACTCGTCCGCTTGATGCCGCTTGATTTCGTTGACGATATCCTCATGCTTGATGACCGGTTTCGTCCCAACCTGGATAATGCGATCCCCCGGCTGCAAGATACCGTGCGCCGGATATCCTTCCACCGCCTGCATGACGAGCACGCCTTGGGATTCGATTTGGTACGGGATATTGGCCTTTTTATACGCCGCCTGAATGGCGTTTCCTTGGGAATCCAGCATGACATATTCTTGACGGGTCGAATATTCCTGCTCCGAGCTGCCTCGCAGCACTTCCTGCTTTTTGCGGATTTCCACATTCGGATTCAGTCTGGCGGTGAGTAAACTTAAGATGCTGGACCGTCCCATCGTCACGGTAGTCAGCATAAACGTCCCGTTTTCCTCAGGGTCGCCGTTCGTCACGCTAACCATCGGCTTCAGTTCTTCCGCCGTTCCCGGCTTGTAGATGTAATACGGAACCGGAATGAAATAAAACGCATAGATAACCGCCAGCGTAATAAGAAACGTGGACAGAAAGCTGCGCGTCCATCTCAGCTTGGCTCGTTCTCTGTGGTGATCGTACATCATCCGTGTGCTCCCTCCGGTCAATCGCCCCGCCGTTCTCGGAAGAGGCTTGGTCTAAAGCGCCGCCGCTTCGCGTAAACATGGTAGCACCATCGTTTGGAGGCGATTCACATGCAACTCGGGACGTTTCACGCGAGAAGCCGCGAATTCACCGTCGTGCTCGCCGTGCTGACGGCCGTGCTCGTGCTTTCCATACTATTATTTCCGGAACGGGCTTTTCAGTCCTCGCTTGGAGGATTAACGATCTGGTGGACGATCGTATTCCCTTCGCTGCTTCCGTTTCTGATGCTAAGCGAGCTGCTGTCCGGCTTCGGCGCGATTCGCGGCCTCGGTACGCTGCTGGAGCCCGCCACCCGGCTTCTGTTCCGACTTCCCGGCATCGGCGGCTGGGTTCTCTCCGTCGGGACTGTCGGCGGTCTTCCGCTTGGAGCGGATGCGGCCAGCAAGCTGCGGCTGGAAAAGCGGGTCAGCCGTGAAGACGGCGAACGCTTACTCGCGCTCTCGCATGTGGCGAGCCCTTTTTTTATGCTGACCGTTCTCGGAGCGGGATTTCTTCATAGTCCCGAGGCGGGGGCCGCAATCGCGATCATTCATTATGCCGCCGCGATCGGTATGGGCGTGCTGATGCGCTTCCTGTGGCGGACACCGCCCGGCGGCCTCCCGGATGCCCCGCTTTCCGGTACAACTACTGTTTTACAAACCAAACGGAAACCGGTTCGCACCAGAAATTCCCTTCTCATTCGCGCGATGTCGGACATGCACGCCGCTCGTCTCGAGGATGGCCGCTCTCTCGGCAAGCTGCTCGGCGATTCGGTCTCCAATGCGATCCAAACGCTCATGATGATCGGCGGTACGATGATCGTGTTCTCCGTGCTGCTCGGCGTGCTGGACACGGCCGGCATTGTCGGTCTGCTGGCGGACGTCGTCTCTGTGGCGGTCCCTTCGCTGTCGTCCCCGGCGGATTCCGTCCGAAGCATGTTGTCCGGGCTGCTCGAGCTTCATATCGGAACGAACCGGCTGAGCGCTTCCGGAGGTATGCCGGATGCCGCTACAGCCGCACTGATCGGTGCCGCGCTCGCCTGGAGCGGAGCCGCGGTTCATTTGCAGGTACAAACCGCCGTTCGTCATACCGACTTCCGGTACGTATCGTTTCTGCTGTCCCGTCTCCTCCACGCCGGCTTGGCCGTTGTTCTGACCTTCGTATTATGGCGGCCGTTAACGGGCTGGTTGTCCCGGATACAGCCCAGCTTTTTGCCGGAAAGCGGAGCCGATCCGGTTCAGCCCGTAACGCTGGGCGCCTGGAGCCTGTGGGCGGCTGCCCCCTACCGGATGCTCGACCTGGCGCTTGTCCTTGCCGGACTCGCCGCCATGTCCATCGCGCTCTCGGTGCTGCTTCGTTTCCGAAAACCGTCGTAATTGGCTTTGGACGGGCGCCATTTTCAACATATTCATAGCGATCTAGGACATTCTGAATGTAGAAAAGCTGCCGCTTATACAGGGTCATTCGACCAGGAAAGGCGACGTGGGAAAGAGTTCGTTGAGAAGCTTTCTTCTAAACAATCGGCAAGATCAGCTTATGTAAACTTCACCCTCAACGCCGCTTCCACCTCGGCCGGGACCAGATCGGAAACCGGACCGTGAAAACGGGCGATCTCTTTCACGATACTGGAGCTGAGATACGAATATTGAGGGCTTGTCATCATAAAAAACGTCTCGACTTTGTCGTTCAGCTTGTGATTAAGCGAGGCCATCTGCATTTCCGATTCGAAATCGGACACGGCTCGCAGCCCCTTAACGATTACATTTGCCTGCTTGGCCGCCATATACGTAATCAGCAGTTCGCCGAAACTGTCCACTTCAACATTAGTCAATCCTCGGGTAGCTTCCTCAAGCATCTGCTTGCGCTCCTCGACAGTGAATAGCGGACTCTTCTTGCTGTTATTCAGAACGGCCACGATTACTTTGTCAAACACGTTGGCGGCCCGGTGAATGATGTCCAGATGTCCGAAGGTAACCGGATCGAAGCTGCCCGGATATACGGCTACCGTATAATCGTGTTTAATTGTAGTCATATCCTCATCTCCTGATGGCGCTAAAATTAGACTGTTTTTCGGAAGGTGAACACTCGCATCAACTATGTCGCAGGGGCGACCTTGTCGTATACGGATACGGCAATTTCACCGTACTCCACTCGTTTCCGGAGCGCCAGCCCCCCGATCTCATCGGCATAACGGTTGACTGCATCGTGCTCCACGACTGCTATTGCCTTGTCCGCCAAAAGACCAAGCTCCTGCATGGAATGGAGCAGCTCTTCGATCGCCGTCATTTTGTACGGAGGATCGAGGAAAATAAGCTCAAACTGCAAATCCCGCTTGCTCAGCGCTTTGATCGCCCGAGACGCGTCGTTCCGGTACACTTCCGCCTGTTCCGATAGCCGGGCCGCCTGCAAGTTCGCCGCGACAACTTCCACGCTTTTTTTGTCGGCGTCCACAAAAACCGCCCGTTCCATCCCCCTGCTGAGCGCCTCGATGCCCAGACCTCCGGTGCCCGCAAACAAATCGAGCACATTTCCTCCCGTAAAATACGGCCCAATCATACTGAAAATGGCTTCCTTCACTTTATCCGTCGTCGGCCGCGTTCCCATGCCGGGAACCGCTTTAAGCGGTCTGCCCTTCGCCGACCCCGAAATGACTCTCACGATCGTTCCCTCGTTTCTCCCGCTTGCGGGCACCTTTATGTAAATGGCCGGCCGGCCCGTCGTTGGATTCCGGCCTCCATAGCGGTTTTGCTGTAGCTATCGTATCATATTCTGCAAAAAAACCACAAAAATTTTGAGCCCGCCATGTATATCTTTTGGTTCTGCGGGCCATATTGAAGCTATCGACATTCACAAGATGTCGTAGACAACCGCGGAGAAGACTTACGTTTCCCCATAAGCTCTTCGTCCGGTTTCTCCTCTCCCATGAGGGGGTTCGCGCAAGCGGCCCCCAAAGACTATGATCCGCCCGGCCTTGTGTGGGGCGGTTTTTTTGTTGTACCTCTCTTCATGGTTTAGAGTCTTGTGTTAGTGTATTCAGCTATAGTTATCGCATTAACAGTGGTACGCATAGCACCATGGCTCGGTCCACCTTAGGGCTTCCCTCTTCCGTATTCTGGAAAACTCCATTTTCCACCATACCTACACTCCGGTTTGTCCTTCACTTCTCGTACTACACTTGTCAATCTTATTTCGGTACTAAATCTAAACAATGTCAATCCCTGTTTGAAATATGTAAACATGCAGCAATCTCAGTTTTGTTGTAAGTTATAAAAAGAGTGCGCGCAGACTATCCGCACACTCTCTTTTCGTTGTAGAATATTCAACGGCTTAGACCCCATTTTAGTCACCCATTATAAATCTGCTCCGGCTGTCCCGAAGCTTTACGAAGCTCGTTGGCGAGCTGGTTGCGGCGGATTTTGTCGGCATCCGACGCTTTATCGAATTCATGGGCCAAAAAACGCTCGATGATCTCGTTGGCATCCTCCGGTTTGATCATGTACGCCAAAGTATTCCACCACCCTTCTTCCCCATACGATTCGTCCAGATCGACCATGATCCCGTTGATCAGCATCCCCTGTCCGCTTGGACCGTTATCGTATTGATAGAGATGGATTCCGATTGCAACCTGCCCCCTGCTCCAGGCATACGTCTGCCAAAACTTCGAGCACGCTCCTGCGGATCGAACGGCCTGAACGACCGCATACGATCCGTATACGCCTGTATCATAGGCGGGGGTCGCTTCATTTGCACCACGAATATAGTCTATGATCGTAGTCATTTGTGAAGGCTGGGCATCGAAGTCGACGGCAAAATAAATCGTGCTTCCTTCAGGCTGACCTACCTGCTTCGCAACTTGAACGGCCGTTTGCCCGTCTGCCCGTCCGGCGTTCCGTCCGCCGAGCGCCCGGTTTGCGGTCGTTTCGAATACGGACACGATTTGCAAGCCGGCGGCGCTGATCAGGTCCGCCTCCGATTTTTTTAATGCTTTCCAGCTTGTTAAAGGAACGAGGTACCGGCAAACGAAGGCGTAGCCATCCCGCTTAAAGGCTGCAGCCGTCGCTGCGGTTAACGGTGTTGCACAATCGAATCCTTGTGCCATCTCGGTTCACCTGCCTTGTCCTTTTCTGTACCATATGCTGCAAACGGTACGCCTGCACTTGGCAAGTGACACGATGTATCTCTACAAAAAGGCGGATGCCGGGCCGAAACGAATAAAAAAATGTTCTCTCGTCCCGAAAACCGGGCGAAGGTACAGTCGAAGCGGCTCCCCGCTTCGTATACTATGGTGAATCTCCACACTGGAAGGAGGAACATGATATGTCTTCTCAAGGTTTCCATTGTCCGACCAAAGCGATATACGATCCGCCCAGAGTTGTGTACCGCAATCACTATCATCCGCAAATCGTCCAGGTCGTTCATGCTGTCGAGGTGGTGAATCGCCATCATTGTGTGCCGGTGTATCAACATGTCTATACTTGCAGTGAGCGGGATGAATTTTGCGGGGAAATGGCGAATGTAAATATGGCTCGAAATACGCGTTACGGGGGAAGAAGATAAAGGGGAGCGCCTTCGTCGGAGCGATGAGCTCCGGCGGAGGCTTCGTCTGTTTTTCGCTGCATGCCCTCCTTGCGGCCGTCAAAACGCACAAATTCCGCTTGTGCCTGGCGCTGAATGTACGCTCCCGTTCACAATCGGCCGCATCCGCCTGCTCCCGAATGGGATATAATGATTATGCAGTCATCCGATTATGGGGAGGAATTCCTGTTGTCACTCGAAGCGAAGTGTATGACCTGCCGAAAAGAGTACCGCCTGGAAGCGAGCGATCCGTATTACCCGAAACTGAAAATGAACTTGACCAAGCTCTACATATGTAAGTCCTGCAGCACCGCTATGAAAGAAGAAGCGATCAGCTCCACCGGCCTGAATCCCGGTATGCTCGACCCGAAAGGGCATGACAAGCTGGTGCCTTGACATGCATCGACCTTGTATAGTCCACATTTCCCCAGTGTCAGTCCCACGGGAACGTCCCCCTTTCCAAACGAAAGGACCTCCAATTCCACGGTAAGGTGGAGATCGAGATCCTTTTTCTCAAGGAACACGGGTCCTAAGGGGGCTCAAAAAATTGCAAAATGACTTTGCAGGCAGCCCTCGGTGCAGGCTGTACGTTTTCCTTTTACACAGCGGTGCCTGTCCTACTCCAAAAAACCAAGCAGCTCCCGCAT
This sequence comes from Paenibacillus oceani, assembly GCF_014705615.1. Taxonomy (GTDB): domain Bacteria; phylum Bacillota; class Bacilli; order Paenibacillales; family NBRC-103111; genus Paenibacillus_AB; species Paenibacillus_AB oceani. The sequence goes on along the minus strand of NZ_JACXJA010000014.1, from coordinate 143,551 downwards.
CGATTGAATATGTCCGATGGACGGAACTTCTCTTCGCACAAGCTCCGCCACTTTTGCGTTATACGCCAGAAAAGCGACTCCGCCTCCCTGCGCCGCTTTCCCGTCGATCCAGGAATCGCCGACAGACAGCCACTTTTCGGGGCGAATATGCGGGTAATGCGCAAGCAGCGCGGCCACTCCGGAGAACGGATACCGGCCATGAAGCCTCTCCAGCAACTCGGGCACATGCGGCTCCAGTCCCGCTCCCGCCATCCCCGCCCGTTCCCCTTCTACGACGATCTCCCATACCGTTTGATCGAGCGACGGCGTCATCCCGGGCGTATTGCGAGCCGTCTCAATTAAGGTGGCGATCGTATGGTCGCCGACCGGGAAACCGGGAGGGAGCAGTTGTTCCTTGCACAGCAGAGCGAACACTTCACTTTTAATTTGCGGGAAGTCTATAGACGATTTCAGCAACGTATTATCCATATCGAAAATAATAGCTTCGTAAGGCAAATCCGGCTTCATTGCTCACCCCCGCTCCTTCCTGGATGTATCCGTTTCGGTTAGCCCGTCCTAGTCTTTCAGAAAGTCAATCAGTTCCGCGACCCGGGTAATGTACATATCGGGCGTCGTATCAAAACGGTGTGTCTGCACATGCTCCAGCCAGTGAGCTCCGATCGTGAACACGCCCGCCCCTTTGCCTGCACGCATATCCGCCTCGCTGTCGCCGATAAACACCGTCTCCTCCCTAGTGCCGCCAAGCGCGTTCATCGCCGTTAGTACCCCTTCCGGGTCCGGTTTGGGGCGCGTCATCTCGTCGCCGGATACGGTTACGTCAAAATACCCGCCCATCCCCAGCTTTTCCAAAGAGATATCCAGCGCCGCCCTTCCTTTCCCAGTAACGATGCCCATCCGGTGTCCGCGCGCCTTCAAACGTTCGAGAAGGCTGTTGATTTCGGCATTGGGCTTCACCATCCGGTCGTGCTCCCGGACGTAGCAATCGTAGAACAAACGGACAGCATCTTCTGCAGAGTCGCGGTTTCCCAGATTAAGCCGGATAATATCGGCCTCCGTAGGACCGAACATCGCCACCACCTTAGAGGCGCTCAGCGATTTCCCGTCATACTTCGAGAACGCCTCCCCGATCGAATAAATACACACCGGCAGCGTATCCGCCAACGTTCCGTCAAAATCAAAAAGAATCGTTTTATAGTTCATCTGCATGCTCGCTCCCGTCAAGAGTATACAAACCCAACATTATCTACCTGCAAGCATTTGAATCAAACGTTCATCCGGCTCCTTCGCAAGCTCCAGCAGCGCCTGATAGGGGTCACCCTCGAGCCCGAAATAGTCGGCGAAAGCCGGCTCCGTCTTGAGTCCGGCCCGTTTCTTGGCCAGAACGGCGATCCTGACAGGGTCTCCGAACAATTGTAACAGACGCGCTTCCACAACCATATGGATAAATCCGTTCTGTCGCTCCACTGGAGTCTGCTCTCCATAAATCTCAATCGGAAGACCGTCGCAGCAAAAACGTACCACCGCCCGCTCGGCACGTGGAGGCTCCGCACTTCTGTAGGAGTAGCCGAACATCTCGTGATGACCGAATACCTCTCTAACTGTCTGCTCAAAATATGCGAAATCTTCCACTTCGCACGCGATGTCCAGGTCGCTGCCCGGAATATCGATTGCGATAGGGATCGTGCCGACCACCGCAGGCCGAAAAGGCTTCAGCTTCTCAAGCAAACCGTACGATCTGATAATCCGGGAAGCGTTCCGCTGGACCTCGGTGCCTCGGCTCATGTGTGTAATAGTTGTCCAGTCTACCATCCCGTAGTGAGTGAAGCCTCCTCTCGGATTACCTGTTGCTTCATCTTAGCAGCCTTTCCTAATAACCGCACCGGCTAACACCGGCTCCATTTGTCTGCGCTCGTAAGCAATGACTTTGTGCTGGTGAAACACACAATGGTGAACATAGCAAGAATCATCTTCGAGTACGGTCCTTAAATAACGCGGAATAATCTCCCCCATACCGAAGTTGTGATCCGACAGCACCCACTCGATCTCCTTCCAATCGAGCAGCCCTTCTTCCATCTGGACAGGAGTCGGGTAAGCGAGCGACGGCGGCAGCTCAGTCATAAATACATGCATTCCTCCGCGCGGTGAAACGTCCGACTCCCAACTGACAACTCCTTTGTACGCCACATCGGTCAAACGAATGCCCGTTTCCTCCCATGCCTCGCGCAAAACTCCGGCCATCGGGGTTTCTCCGGCTTCGAGCTTGCCGCCCACTCCGTTCCACAGCCCTTTAGCCGGTGCCGAATTGCGGTTCAGCAGTAAAATCCGGCTGCCTTGTCTTATAAATAAAATCGTATACCGGATAAATTCGTTCATAGCAGCTCCCTCGAATACAGCAAAATTCCGTCTCGCCGCCGCCAGCCGGTTCCGGACCAGTAGCGGTGCTTCATTTCCCGGATGTCCATCTTGTGCGCTGGGCCCCTTACATCTTCGTTATTATTTTAAAATAGTGCATGATCTTGTTCAGCCGCCGCCGGAACCGTCTCATAAGGCTTGTCCTCCCGCCCGGCCGACAGAGAAGTACCCTGCCGGTCTTGATTAGGATGAAACCATACTACTCGAAATGACCCACATGGCGATCCTGTACATCCCGCCAATACCTGTGGAAGCGATCAACAAAACAGCGGGCTTCTGCCGATGCACCCGATACGTTTTTCGAACCGCTGCAGTAAAAAAGAGGATAAGCAAGCTGAAACTAACGAGGAGGGAAACTCCCGGCCGGATCGCTGGACCAGGCAGGATCAGGTTTTGAACCGAGACGAAGGAAAGATAGATGCACATCGTAACCGAAATCCACCAGCCCCACCTTTTTCCCCTTAACACGCCAACCGAACCGGCAGCCAGCACGACGCCCGACACGAAGCTGAGCAACAGGAGCCGCTGGCCGGCGGACAAATCCCAGGTTATGAAATGGTGCAAAACCCCGTTAAACCCAAACAGAATGAGGAGCCACAAACAAATGATAACTTGGAGCCCTGCCGCCAGCCTGACGATCCGGACCGGGTCGATTCCGTTCATAGGACGCCCCTCCCTCGTGATCCTTTATTCCAATATAACGCTTTGCCCCGTTACAATCGACTGAATGATCGGCAGATGGGTTTCGGCTATAGGGAGTTGATGCAGTTGACCGACCGGTATAAATCGCACCTCTTTCGACTCTTCGCTGCACCCGATTTCCGAGAAAGGCTCGACTTCTACCTCATATGCAATCGTTATGATCCGTTTCACATTGCCGTCCGGAAAAGCGGCGATTCTGGAAGGGTCCGAAAACGTCCCGAACAGCTTTACACCGTGCACGGTTAAGCCCGTTTCTTCCTTAACTTCCCGGTGTAGCGCATCCGTTAGCGACTCGTGTTCTTGCACGCCCCCGCCAATGATCGCCCATCGGTCGCTGTCCGACCGTTTTTCCAGCAAAATACCGTCATCACGTCTGATAATCGGACTACTCCGATACTGGTCGGCTTATTGGGCCGCGGAGCATGTTCGTTTTGATAATAAAATCTGGCTTCTCCCAAGCGGAATCCCCCTTAGCCTGATTTGTATGTCCGGTTTCGGCGATCCATGCTTTCGCTTTTCGTTTACGGAGCTCGTTTTTGCCAAATCCCCGAGATCCGCCAACCGGAGGTCCAGGTTTGCCCGAACCCCATAGTGCTCGCCATACTCATGCAGCTTGTTCAGCGCCGATTGCAAAATATCGACGCATACGACTTTTCCGCCCCGACCTTGCAGCCTGCTTGCGATCGGGATACTGTTACGGCCGACTCCGCAGCCAAGGTCAAGAACGGTTATGGGGCCGCCGGACGAAGTCACCAAAGCCATCGTTTCCATGACCGCTCTAACCGGCTTATGCAACCAAGAACCCGGTTCGAACAGCTTGTACTCCTCGTAGCAGGCTTCGTGGTAGTCGCGTTCTTCCTGACAAATCCGCTCTATTCTAGCGCTCTCCATAAAGTGCGCCCCCCTATTTCCAAAATAATCCTTGATTATTTCGGTCTACAGCCTGCAATTGGAGTTCGAAGTCGTCTTCTGGAATGATCTCATCGACAAGATGCCACCGATCCTTTCCTCGAACAACGTTACGGAATCACCGCGGATCTTGTAGTTGAGTTTCACTTGATCCCTGGCATGTTTGGGCACTTTTTGTTCCATGTAACTGTCCAAAATGTTCTCAATTCTCTTTTTAGTAAACGCGTCCAGCATCTGGGTTCACCTTTACTTTTCCATAGTAATTTCTGGGGATTTGGGGAGAGAAGTCCGATACTAAGCCTTTCTACTGCTGCATGCGAATAGTAATGAATACACGAAACTGTAGCAGATCATATGTATGAAAAAAACGATGGTGAAGGGTTTGGTGTTAAGCTCTTTCCGCCGTCTCTTTCGCGAACAAATAAGTCCGGAGGTTCCGGTTTCGGCTGTTGATATATTCTTTTTCCAAAGTCATCCCTAGCTTCTCGGCCACTCTCCGCGAGGCGTGATGATCGATTGGCATATTGGAGCAAATTCTGTGCAGTCCGAGATGGACGAAACCGTAGTCCAATATCGCCTGTGCCGCTTCATATCCATACCCTTGATGCCAATAAGGGGAGTAAATGATGTATCCGAGATCGTTCTCGGTCGTACCATCCAGCTCAGCTTTCATGATCCCCCCGTCGCCGATCACTTCGCCCGTTTGCTTCAGCTCGATGACCGCCCTTCCAAATCCCCAGCCTGCATAACTGTCCAAGCTTCTGCGAATCCAGCCCGAAGTCTGCTCCTCCGTAAACGGCGAAGGCCAAAACTGCATCGTAACCGGATCGCTGAGTATGCGGTGGATGGAGGCAAATTCCTCTTTCTCGTACGGTCTGATCCACAGTCTTGCGGTGTTGATGAGGTCCATAACGGCTCTCCTTCCGGATCGTTTGGGATGCTTTTCTCTGGCCTTGCGATTTGCTTTACCCTGCAGACGAGCATTGGAGTAAGCTTTGGATCACCGCTTCATTCCCTGCATAATCCAGCGTTTTCATCCACTTTAACCCAAAGGCAGGTTTGCTGCAAGACATTAGTACGAGCAAAGTTCTATGCTCATGCCAAAATTGGGACATAGCTTCAACACGCGACTTCAGCGCTTTCCTTCCCATTAAAAAAGCGCCGCCTTTCTTTGTAATCGAAAGGGGCGACGCTTACTCATCTATATCGTCGAGATGTTAACGGTAATACCTACCATCCTGATGAATCGATCCTTCACTGATGCTTGGTCCTTTCTCTAAGATAACAAAGTGGGAAATCGGCCCCGATCCTTCTTTTCCGAGAAGAACTCCTAATGCGATCTTATCTTTCAAATTCTCATCTTTTATCGTGTAAATGGGGCATCCCGGTTGAAATGTCAGAGAGTCAACATTTTCAACCCTTTCGAATACGCCAATCCGTTTGACAAGACCAATCTTTTCGCCCAACAATTCTGGGTCTAGCTTTTTTCCTGTATCGAAATAGTAGAAACTCTGATGTACCACAAAAACGTCCCGACGCACCTTGACTTCGGGTATAGAAGGTATTGCGCCGCTATGATTTGGTGGGTTTGGGAGTATATTTTCGCTATTGGTATCATTGTGTTTTGTTTTGAGAAGCCCTATCACGATTGACAATACGCTAATAAATGCAAACGTAATTACCCAAGTTCCGCTGATTTTAGTCATTCCAGTTTCACAGCTACTATAATGCTACATAGAAACTAGACAGTAAAAAAGGAGTTTCTTAGTTGTATGACGACCAGCAGAAGGAAGTTTACACCCGAAGAAAAGGCACGTATTGTACTGGAAATTCTGAAGGAAGAAAAGTCAGTTTCACAGCTCGCTTCCGAGCATGGCATTCATACCAATGTCCTCAATCGGTGGAAATCAGAAGCGATCCAGAACCTCTCGCAATTGTTCGTCGATGATCGAAAAGGCATCACGAAAATGAAAAACGAATATGAACATCAGATCAACGAACTCTACGCCGAGATTGGAAAGCTGACCAGTCAGTTGTCGTGGCTCAAAAAAAAATCTGGCCTCTAACCTATCACGCGAGGAACGTATCGACCTTTTGGAATGGGATTGCCCCGAGCACGCGATCATCGTTCAAGCCGATCTGCTGAGCCTGAATCGCTCCAGCCTGTACTACAAGCCGGTTCCTCCCTCCCCGGAGGAAATTCGCCTCAAACACCGGATTGATGAGCTTTACACGCAGCATTCGTTCTTGGGCTACCGGAAGATTGCCGCGATTATGAACAGGGAAGGAGATGAAATTCATAAGAATACCGTACGGCGCTACATGCGAGAAATGGGGCTCATGGCCATCTATCCCGGCCCGAACCTGAGCAAGCGCGATCTGCAGCGTCGGATTTATCCTTATCTCCTCCGGAAGCTGCTCATCACACAGCCGGATCAGGTGTGGACTGTGGACATCACGTATATCCGGATGAAGCACGGCTGGATGTACCTATACGCCATTATGGATTGGTATTCCCGCTACATCGTAGACTGGCAGTTGGACCAGAGTCTTGAAATCGAATTCGTTCTGGAGACCATGAAACGGGCACTGGCGCGGCGTAAGCCGGGGGTTATCAACAGTGACCAAGGCAGCCATTTTACAAGTCCACAGTATATCAATCTGCTGAAAGAAAACGAGGTTCAGATCAGTATGGACGGTAAAGGCCGTGCAAAGGACAACATCGTCATTGAGCGCTTCTGGCGCAGCCTCAAGTACAACGAGGTCTACATCAACGACTATAACAGTCCGCGAGAGACGAGACGTGGTGTGGAAGGCTACATCCATTTGCACATCACTATCTGCCGCATCAGTCTCTGCAAAACCATACGCCGGCTACTATGTATAACCGGGACGCTATCCTGTTACCCACATGTGAATGATCAAAGAAAAAACATGGCTCCCGCGCCTTCGCTTGGGCTACGTCTTCCACCTGTGGACATCGACTTCACTGGTAGTATCTATCAGAATTCCCAACTCTGAAAGATTAACTGCTTGCCCCTTCGGGGCGATGTTAACAAACATTGTGCATTATTTCACACCTTAAAAATCTAAAAAAACTGTCTTGACATCTTGTAGCACCATATCCTCTCTCTTCAATTACTACTACTACTAATAAAAGTACCCCCATATATGGTCAATGTTGCGATATTGGGAAACAGGAATAAGAGAGAGGAGCATCATAGTGTAGTGGACTTGCTTTCGAAAAGGAAACCTCAACGAAGCATCAACTAAGTAGACGTAAATACAATTTTACTATTTTGGGATAAGTATTTTTCTCATGAGTTAAACCAGAATGGGCTATGGATTTAAAGCCTTTAATCCTATAGATCAACCTGTGCCGACCGGAGCTTCAATGACCATTAATTTTTAATCACGTTGCCGGCCGCGAGTGTAAAAACGCAGCAATGTCAAAAGCCATTTGAACCTGGTGTGTGCGAATCTAGTTGCTGTTATAGTGAGTGGGAAGCCTGTTTTCAAAAATCTCAAAGAGGAGCTCGGCTCGACTTTGGGAAAGATATGGCATGGATAATGTAAGGACCTGGCTCCGTAAAGGGCGTGATTGGTACGTTGCCCGGATTCGCATGTAGCTTGTTAGTTATTCCCTTCTTTGATTGGGACAACAGAAAAGGCATCCCGAACGGCCATAAAGAAAATTTTCATTTTAATCCGAGTCAGAAATCTCCCTGATTTTGCTGTCATGTCCCGATCCAGTCACGCTGGTGGAGGTTTAAGGCTCGTAATTGCATATTCTGAATCCTTCCATTGCAGGTGATCCAAAAGCGTACCTGGCTCGATCTGATCGTAAATCGGCGTCAAAACCGACAGAAACCCGGTCGTACGGCTGATTTTCTCCGGCACGTCCAGGCGCACGACTGATCGGATGAACGACTGCGCCAGCTCGGGATCACTGCATGTATTAGGCACCATGAGCGCATTGGCGACGGGACCGGTACCGGATTGAAGCCGGTGACTTCACGGCGCAAAATCTCGGCTTCGATCGTCGTCGTCACTGACAGGATTTTCCCTGTTTGTTGTTTATCAACTTAAATACGAACTTCTATAACCGCTTTAGGTGACTATTTGTTTATCTTGTTTATTTGCTGGAGTTGTTCATCCCAAGACATGGCCGCGCTAGGATAAATGTCATGGTGCCAAGAAGAGAGAGAATTGCCGTTAGGCGAGCGGTTATAAATAGGCTTATAGTGCCGGATCGCGGCACTATAACCACCTGTTAGGCTTTCAACCAATTTTCCTGCAAAAAACTAATACGTTGTTGGGTAATTACCATTATAACTAATCTACCCATTTGGATATGCAATCAATAGAATGAGCCGATAGAATTTCACTAATCTGCTTCTGCCGCCAGGCTGCCCTCTTCGGCTTGCTTGACCAAAGCCGTCAGCGACTTCAGCGTTTTCTTGTAGTTTGAAGCGGCTTTGCGGGCGTTGGCCGCCGAGACATGCTCGCGTCCGTCCCAGTCCCGGAATGGTTATCGAGATTTTCAGCCAGCCATTCGGGCCTGTCAGGTGCAGATCGAGACTGGCTGCGGCCTGTTTTTGTAGCGGACTTTAATCGACTGAGCCGTTTCCGCTGGCAGGCTGGTCATCCACAGCCATTCCAACTGCAGCAGCTTGTCCGGACCCGGGAACTGCTCGCCGGTAAATCCGAATAAGTCATATGTGCTAAACCGCCGAAGCTGGGGTAGGGCCGACAAGATCTCCATGCCGGTCAAAATGCCGGGCCTGCCCCATAGACGCAGTTCATGCAGCTCAGAGAAGCGGTGTACGACGGAAGCCAAGTCGAGCTCCCCGATACCGATTAGATGCAATGCAGCCAGCCTCTCTAGACCGCTGAAAACGGGCAGTTGCGCCATCCCGATACGGAGACTCGGAGACGACGGGCCGATTAACGTGAGTTCCTCCAAATCCGGGTTCAGTGTGTCAGCTGTTCCAGCCCGCGGGTCCGAATCGTAAGACGGTTCACGCGGCAAGCGCTAAGATCAAGCTCGCTATTCCCGGAATGGCACACTTGAAGCTCGTTGATGAACGGATTGCCTGCGAGGAACGCGAGCAGCGACTCGCTTACCATATCGTCGTGAATTCGTGTAAGGCAAGGCAGCTTCTCCAGTTCCGCAGGCTGGACAGTTCCCGGAAGGGCGAAGGAGATAAAGCGGTTCGGATGACCGGACTGTTCAGCGTTGTTGAGCGTACGCAGGCTGCTCTGTGAGGCATTCAACAGTTCCCGGACGGCTCCCAGAAATACACCCGAACCGGCGCCTCGCCTACGGACAGCTCCAACAGTTGTCCGGCGGCAACCGGATAGTCGCGCTTGTCATGCAGGTCGCGAACGATGCCATCCGCATCAAACCGGATACGGGCCGAAGCGGCTTCGTCGCCGTAATGAATCAGTACGAGCACTTTGCCGCGCTCGTGCTCCAATTGCCGCAAGCGCAATGTCCAGTCGCCGTTTTGCAGCTCTGCGCAGCGAGGGACAACGCCCGCAATCAGATGACCCAGCCACTTCTTCGAAGCTTCCGGCTGATACACGAAGTAGTGCTGGAAAAGCAGCGTCCCGATCCGCAAGGCGCAACCCGCCCCTACTGCATACCGGGTTGCCGCAGGACGTCCGTCCCCGAATGCGGCGATCGCCCGGCTATGCTCCCCGGCTCTCAAAGGCGCCCGATAAAACCAGCCGTCGAACGTTCGGCTCCCGCACTCTCCGAACAACGCGATCGGTCCGGAATCGATCTCGACATCCTCCACCCGGCAGCCAAACAGCCGCTCAGCCCGCTCCGTCGCCCCTTGATCCAGACGGCCGTCGGCATCTTTCCAAGCCGGGAGACCGTCCGCGATAACCGTCCCGCCGCGCTCGGTGAAAGCTTGCACGACTTCGAGCTCCCGCTCGCTCATGCACACGATATTCGGCAAGACGAGCAGCTTCGTATGCTGAAGCGCTCCGGGCTCCAGCAGCAGGCTTTCGTTGATGAAATCAACCTCGTACGACAAGTCCGAGAATAACATATACGCGCCTGCCGCGGCATCCGCATACATGTTGCGGTTGCGGGGCGAAGCCGCTTCGCTCGTCTTCCCTTCCACCGTTCCCAAAGCCCACGTTTTCTCGGAATAGTAGACGGTTACCCCGGCACGCTCCGGCGACGTCCCGGCAAAAATAGGGTCATGCTCCTTCAAGAAGGCGCTTACTTCCCGGGCCGCATCGAGCCGCGGGGACGGCTCCTCCAACCGGTTGAGCATCGCCCATTCTCCGGCTTCCCAGCCGTTGTTGCGGGCATTGAAGCTCCAGAATACGACCGCCTTGGCGCCCGAAGCGATGCCCTCCCACATCCACCGGCGAATCGTTTCCCGGCCGGGATTGTACGGGATGCCTCCGGAAAACAGCGCCATCCCCCCCTGCAGCTCGGTTACCCAAAATTTGCGGTCCGGGTCCGGAGTAGCCGACTTCATCAAGTCCGCGAAAAACGCAACGGATTGCCCCCATCGCTCGACCGGAAAACGGGTCGAATGATGAACCGGATGGGCCGAGCAGCCCAAAAAATCGACAACCTCCCGCTCCCGCCAAATCGACTGCCCGCTTGCATGAAGATCCGATTGCAGCGCATGCGGATTGACATGGATCGGATGGTCCGGATCGTGCAACCGAATCCGGTCTCGGATCTTCCGCAACTGCGCGGTCAAATTGTCGACCGAGAAGCGAAGCCAATCAAGCCATTCCGCATAAATTTTAAATTCGGCGGCGTTCGGATTACCGGTCAATGCCGAGGAAGCGAGCTCTTCAAAGCTCCCGAATTGATGAAAGTACGCCCGATTGACAAGGCTGATGTCGTCGTCGTAGCGGTCTCGCATAAACCGGATGAAAGCCCGCACACTGTTGTCGTTTCGGGAAATTTTGCGACTGGCCTCGTTCCACAATATCCATGAATCGAGGCTCGGACGATCCCGGTATCTCGTCACAAGCCGGTCGATATAAGCGGCGCTCCGTTCGAAATAATGTTCCGCATCCAGATCGGCATACGATTGCGGCCCGCCCGACAGCTTCATCCATCCGGGCGGACTTACGGACATGAGCGTAGGGACAACCCCCATCCGTTGCCGGTCGGCTTCGTCGAAGCAGGCATCGTAATTGGCAAACTCCCATACCCCGGGTCGCGGCTCCACATGATCCCAAAATACGAACAGCCGAATGAGCTCAAGTTCGTGGCGCTTCATCAGACGCACCAGGCTGCGAACTCGCTCAGGACTGTCGTCTTTATTGATAAACAGCTGACTTCCGATGCGTATCGATTGGGGCATCGTTTCTCTTCTCCTTTTTCCACTTCTGTCGCCTATGTGAGGGTTCCCCGGCGCGCCGGCCTACGAATTCGGCAGCAGCTGCTGCACGATCGCTTGCGCCGCGCCGATTCGGGTAATGCGCATCTCCGCGACACGGGAGTCGACAAACGGCCCGAACGTCCCCGTATCTCCGAATAAAACGATTCCGTCCGGAGGAGTCAACGTAAAGCCGGGCGTGTTATCCAGCTTGAATACGACGATCGTGTCGCCGATTCCCATGTAGCTGATGAAAGCCAGCTTCAAGTTCCGGGTACTGCCGCTCGAGTTCGTGACCTGATACACGCGGGCGCCTTCGAACAGGAGCGAGCCGGAAGCCGGAAAGTCCTGGGTATGGACGATTTCCTGACGCCGGGCCGCATTGAAATACAGCGCATTGCCCGACGAATACCAGCCTCCCGCCCTTCCGGTAATGATATCCGTTTCATTATTCGGATTGCGCGTAAAAAACAAGTTCGCGTTGCCGTCCGTGTCGAAATTCCGGTTCGCCAGTCCGATGGCGGAAGCTTTCACATTGGACTCGGAATAAATATGAAGCTCGTTGTAGCGGCCGCCTCTTTGCTTGAAGCCCACACAGTTCCCTTCCGTCGACCAGTCGATGACGTTATGCATCGACGGATTGCCCGGTCCGCTCGGCGCCTTGTTGGGCCTGATGTCGAATCCGATCTCGCAATTGTACGATCGGCCCTGCAGACGGCAACCGTTCGTATTGCCTGGTCCGACCCCTTCCATCACATAGCCGTACACGCACGACTCGGCAAAAATCCCGCTTAATGTCGCGGAATTCCCGTTTTCATGGTATACGCCGTGCAGTCCTCCTTTCAAGGTAACGCCTCTCGCCTCGAATAATTGGGCCGTTTTCAAATACAAGCATGTTTTCGTGGCGGGGGTGAGCAGCAAGCCGCCGTCTATTTTGCACAGCCGCTGCGTCACCTCGATCAAGGCGTCGTCCGCGCTTCCCGGGTCGAGGTATAAGATCGTTCCCCACCGGCTGCCCAGATCCAAATAGATGCCTTGGCTGTTCAGTGCGATAGTCCGCGCAAACGTATAAGTCCCTCTTACCGTGACCGTCAAATCGCCATCGCTTATCGCTTCGGCAAGCGCCGCTTCGATCGCATCGCTGTTCACTTCGGGAGCGGCGGACGGGCTCGCCCCGAATTCGCGGATATCCCGGATGGCATCCGTATGCCACGCGGCGTTGCCCGACACCCATCGCGACACCGAATCCACGCTTCCACGCGCGGTCGTTACCCCTACTCCCATTGCGGCACCGGCTGTTCCCAATGCCGCCAATAACTTGCGCCGGCTGATCCGGCTGCTGCCATTTGCCATCAGTATCGCCTCCCGATTGTTATTTTTTCATTTCTTCGGCTATTTTCAGATTCGCCAGCTCGTTCGCATCCCGCAATGCCGTGTTGATATCTTTTCCGTTGTTGATCACTTCGGCCAACGCCTTCTCCAGGAAAGACTGCGCGATCGGGTCATATTCCGTCACTTTGTACAGCGGCGCCGACTTCTGCCTGAAGATCGCTTGAACGTTTTTGCCTTTCAACGTTTGCAGGTTGGCTCCGAACGTTTTCTCCACATCCGGATCGACGAGACTGGAAATGTAGCCCTCCTTGTTGATCTCCATCTGCACTTCCTTGGACGTAATATAGGCGATCACTTGAAAAGCGAGCTCCTTATGCTTGCTGAGCGACGAGATGCTCAAATTTTGCGAGTCGACTTGGTACGATCTCCCCGGCGCTTCCTTGTAGGTCGGCAGCGTGACCATATCCCAATTCATCGGCGTGCCTTTTTTGTGCATGTCTTCAAAATTGCCGAGCACGTTCCAGAACGTTTGCATGGCGACCGTCCCTTTGTAAAAATCGGTCAGCTTCTTGCCCCGTTTATTGCCTGGAATCGTGTAAATCGTCTTCAAATTGTTAAACGCCGTCACAAATCCTTCCGCTTCCAGGTTGGCCTTGCCCGAAGCGTTGACAAAAGGCAGCGATAATTGCGATACCCCTTCATAGGTACCGCTGGCGTCCATTCCCCTGTATTCCACGCCGCCGTCCGTTCTCGACAGCTTGCGGGCAAGCTCGGCCGCATCGTCCCAAGTCATCCCATCCTTCGGATAAGCGACGCCGAATTTATCGAATAAATCTTTGTTGTAATACAATACGCCGAAATTGCGGTAGATTGGAAGAGCATACAGTTCTCCGTTCGCTCCCCACATTTTGATCGCGTCCATCGCAAGCGGATCAAGCTTGCTTAAATCGAATTTATGCGACTTGACCAAATCGTTCATATTGTAAAGCAAATTCATATTCAGCAAAGGGGCATACCATGGCGTGCTATCGTAGATCAGATCCGGAAACGTCCCGGCCGCTACGAGGTCTTGCGGGAATTTGCCCGGCCCGCGCAGGATCGGGTCCAACGTAATGTGCGGGTATTTTTTGTGGACGGCATTGATCAGGTAATCCTGAATCGGATATACCGACGGCATGTACAACGACAACGTGACCGGTTCTGGACGATCGGGCTGCTCCCCGACCGGGGCAGGCGTCGCGGCTTGCTTGCCGCAGCCGGTCGCCAAGACGGCGAGCGATGCCGCCAACGATACGGATATCCCAAAACGTTTCATACGATTCCCCCATATGTTCATATTCGTCCGGATCAAGCATGATGATCCGATATCGGAGCCAGCGGCCTTGGATTGTCCCGGGGGCGCTCCTGTCTCTCCAACCCGGCACGTCCGATCCTCTTTATCGCTCCTCCCTCTGCACCGAAATATACACAGCATCCGTTTTTCGTGTAAATACGAACGTTTTGCCGGCTGTGCGATTTCCTATAAAGCGTATATTCCTTTTTTCGGCGATGTGCATATTTTGTTATCCGATTGTGCCCTTTAGGAGTTGTGTTATAGTAGGGGTGTTAGCGGGAAAGCGTTTTCCGGAGGTGCTCGAAATGAATCGGTCGAAACAAGATCAGTCGCTTTTTTTCAAATTTATGATCCCGTATATGATCGTCCTGCTCATTCCGCTTCTGATCGGTCTGATCACATACCGGGGAACGGTCGAGATGATTGAAAAGGAAGTCGTGAACAACAATATGACGCTGCTGCGGCAAAGCAAGGAAACACTCGACCGCAGATTGGCCGAGGTGGAAACGGTATCCAATCAGATGGCGACGGACACGCGTGTGATGCAATTCCAAACGATACGCGAGCCGTTCGAAGGCGCCAATACATACCGGGTCATGGAAACGCGCAAAGGGCTGTACGATTACGGCTTGTCGAATCATTTCATTTCCGGCTCCTACTTGCTGTTCAAGCGGAGCGGGCTTGCTTTATCGTCCAAATTGACGTATACGCTTCCCGACTTTTTCAATCATGTGCTCACTTACCCGGACATGGACTATTCGGCTTGGTACAGCCTCTTGCTGGACCGGCATTACAATAAAACGTACTTGCCCGCCAGACAAGTCGTCCTAAGCGGTGAAGCCCGCTCGATGGTGACGTATGTCCAATCGCTCGGTTATCCCGGCTTCGAGCAAGGAGCCGTCGTTACACTGATTCGCAACGAAGAGATTGTCAAGCTGTTGAGAGGACTGGACGTATCCGACGGCGGCTGGGCTTACGTTGCGGACGACAAAGGACAAATGATCAGCTATGTCGCTTCCCGGAAAGATCAAACGCCGGAAAGAATCGAAACGCTCGCCGAGGAAGGCGCCTACCTCGACCCGGCTTCCGGCATGATGGTCACGTATACGACATCCGAAGCCAACAAATGGACCTATGTCGTGGTGCAATCTCCCCAAGTCGTGCTTGGAAAAGTTCATTACATTAAAAAGCTGACGATTGCGATCGTCTTCGCCGCACTTGCACTCGGCTGTCTGATCGCCGGGCTGCTCGCTTACCGGAACAGCCGGCCGCTCCGTTCGTTGATGCGGACCGTGCACGAACGTCTTCCCGCCGAGTCGCCCCGCACCCGTGACGCGTATCGGCTGCTGCACCATTCCTTCTCGGCTTTGCTCGACCGAAACAAGGAACTCCACTCGACCCTTGTCGAGCAAGCCCCGTTATTGCGCGCATCGTTTTTCGAACGGCTGTTCAAAGGAGAGTTCGGCAATGAATCGGATACAGACACCGGTTTCCGGCATCTTGGCCTTCGGCTGGAGGGCGGGCTGTATGCGGTCGGCCTCGTTCGCCTCGGTGGCGAGCCTACAGAGCGGACGACCGATTTGCTGCATGAGCTGTCGGCAAGCCGCCTGAGGATCAAAGATGTATTCGCCCAATTGGCCGATGGGACCGGCTACGCGCACGATATGGAGGACGACAAGCTGGCGCTGCTGTTCATCGGCATGCACGACGATGAGGAGCGGTTCCGGGACGAGATCGACCGCCGGCTCTCCTCGCTTCGCCGCAACTTAAAGCTCGGCGTCCGAATCGTATTTGCGGTAGGCGGAATATATCGGACCTTGCCGGAAGCGGCGCACTCATATGAGGAGGCGCGACAGGCGCTGTACATCCATAAGTGGGACAGCCGGGCAGACGTCATCTGGTCCGGGGACTGTCCGAATACGGCACTCGGCTACTACTACCCGGCCGACACGGAGACGAGACTGTTCCATCTCGTCAGAGCCGGGGAAGACGAAGAGATGCGCAAGCTGTTCGACTGGCTGTACCGGGAAAATTTCGTCGAGCGTCAACTGTCGATTCCGATGCTGCGGCTGCTCGTTCACGATGTCTCCGGCAGTATCGTCAAGCTGCTCGACCAAGTCCAGGTAGCGGAGGAGGAGGTCGGCTTTTCCGTCAAATCGATCGTCGACCATACGGACAGTCCCGAGAAGGCCGAACGGTATTTTATAGCGCTGTCCGATGTGTTGCAAACGATCTGCGATCGAATCAACGAACGCAAAAAAAGCCACAACGCCCGGCTCTCGGACACGATTGTCGCCATGATCCACGCCGAATACGGAAACGCCGATTTCAGCCTCACCGCCGTCGCGGAGCAGGTAAACCATTCGGAAGCGTATTTGTCGCAGTTTTTCAAAGGACAAATCGGCATAAACTTTTTCGAATATTTGGAAACGGTGCGGATGGAGGAAGCCCACAGGCTGCTGTCCGATTCTGGGGGCCTTGCCGTTCGGGAAATCGCCGCAAGAGTCGGCTACAGCTCGTCCAATACGTTTTGCCGCGCGTTCAAACGGTTCCACGGCGTCAGCACGACCGTGTATAGACAAGCCGGCCGCTGCAACGAGTACGGAAAAGCATAATAAACGGCCGTCCGATCGCAACAATCGCACAGCATCGCATAAATCGCGTACGCCGATTATAAGAAATTGCACATGCACGAAAATGCGCCTATATACCAAGCGAAGGGGATGTGTCATATTCGACACGAAAGGAGGAACCGTTCGCTGCACTTGATCTGTCATTCCGGAAGCCGGCGGACGTTTCGGACGTTTGTTCGGAGAACGGGACCGGCGCACATGATGGAAAAATAATCGAACAAGGGGTAGTGAAATGAGAGTTTTGCGAACATGCATGCCTTTGATCGGAATAGCGCTCCTGACCGCTATCCTGTCGGGATGCTCGGATCGTCCGCCCGCACCCGTCAGCAACGCTCCCGCCGCCCCAACAGCGGTCGTCGTTAAGCCGGGAGGCGAATATCCGATTGCCGACCAACATGTAACGCTAAAGGTGATGGTCAAGCAAAATCCACTTGTCGAAGATTTTGCGACAAACGCATTTACGAAATGGTACGAGCACAAAACGAACGTCCATATCGACTGGGAGGTCGTGCCCGCCCGGACGGCTTCGGAGACGTTGAGCCATACGCTTTTGAGCGGCGAGCTTCCAGATATCATTCTGGACATGAACATTTCCGAAAATCAGCAAATGATATACGGCTCGCAAGGCATCTTCGTTCCGCTGGGCGACTACATCGAACGATACGGATACGAGACGAAAAAGCTGTTCGCGGAATTTCCGGCGATCAAGGAATGGATCAGCACGCCGGACGGAACGATTTATGCTTTGCCGAAGGTGAATCAATGCTATCACTGCTCGATGCCGCAGAAAATGTGGATATACAAGCCGTGGCTGGACAAGCTCGGATTGGACGTCCCGACGACGACGGAGGAGCTGTACCTCGTACTGAAAGCGTTCAAGGAGGAAGATCCGAACGGGAACGGCTTGGCCGACGAAATCCCGTTATCCGGCTACGCCGGTTTGCCGCTCGATATGTTTATCATGAACGCTTTCCTGTTGAACAATGATCGTTTTTATGTGAAGGACGGACAAATCGACGTTTCCTTCAATAAACCGGAGTGGAAGGAAGGACTGCTTTTTCTGCACAGGCTGTATAACGAGAAACTGTTGGCGCCGCAATCGTTCACCCAGGATCGCGAGCAGTATATGCGGATGGGGGAGCATCCCGGTACGCCGATTTTGGGCGCGGGCGTCTCGATGCATATGGGCATGTTCACTCAATTATACGGTCCGTCCGGCAGATGGAAGGACTACGTGGCCGTCCCTCCGTTGCTCGGACCCGGAGGCGTCCGGTTCGCGGCTTCCGATCCGTTCGGCTTGCGGGCAGGAAACTTCCTGATCACGAAAAGCAATCCGTATCCGGAGATTTCGTTCCGTTGGGCGGACGGACTGTATCGTCAGGAGCATTCGCTCCGGGCATTATATGGCCAAGAAGGGATCGATTGGGAGTACGCGAAGCCGGGCGACATCGGCATCGACGGAAAGCCTGCCCTATGGCGAAGGCTGCTGACCTACGGGCAAGTCGGCAATGTCCATTGGGAACAAACGGGCTTGTTTCTGCGGCCGGAACGGATGTTTCTCGGCGAGAAGACGGACCCGAAGCAGCCTCTCGAGCCGATCCTGTACAACGAAACGAAAAAATACGAGCCGTATGCCCCGGAGATCGGGCAAGTACCTCCGCCGCTTTATTTCCAGACGGACCAGGTCGGCGAGGTGGCGGAATTGAAGAAAACGATCAACGAATACGTCGACCGGATGCTGGCGCGATTCGTAACGGGCGACGTCCGGATCGAGATCGACTGGGACTCCTATTTGAAAACATTGGACAGCTTGAACCTGAACCGGTATTTGCAAATCATTCAGAAAGCGTACGATGAGAAATACGCCAAATAAGCGACATCGGGGGGACAAAACGCGATGCAGCTCGATCCAAAAGCACAAAGCCGATCCTGGTTTCAACAAAGCCGTTTCGGCATGTTCATTCATTGGGGCTTGTATGCGATTACCGGCAGAGATATGTGGTATTACGCTCACGAGGAAGTGGACAAAGCGCATTACGAACGGCTGTTCCGCCGATTCAATCCGACCGATTACGATCCGGCCGCATGGGCCCGGCTCGCCAAACGGGCCGGCATGAAATACGCAGTGCTGACGACCAAGCATCATGACGGGTTCTGTTTGTGGGACAGCAAGCATACCGATTTCAAAGTGACAAACACCCCGTACGGGAAAGACCTGCTCCGGCCATGGATCGAGGCGTTTCGCGCCGAAGGATTGAAAATCGGCATCTATTACTCGCTCATCGACTGGCATCATCCTCACTTTACAGTCGATTTCCTTCATCCGCAACGAAAGCAAGCGGAACATTTGAATAAAACGCGGGATTTCGCCGAGTATCGGCAATACTTGCACGACCAAGTGCGCGAGTTGATGACCGAATACGGCCGTATCGATATTTTTTGGCCAGACTACTCTTACGGGCCGCTAAACGGATCTCCAGGCAAGCAGGCTGCCGATTGGGATTCTCCGGCATTAAAAGCGATGATCGAGGAACTGCAGCCCGGCATTCTTATGAACAACCGGCTGGGTGTCCCCGGCGAGATGGAGTGCGATTTTCTCACGCCCGAACAATACATTCCGACAAAGGACGTCTCGAAGCAGTCGGTCGACTCGAACCGGGCGCCGATGTGGGAAGCATGCGAAACGATCGGAGCTTCGTGGGGGTATTATCGGGGAGATGCCGCGATCAAATCGACGAAAACGTTGATCCGGCATCTCGTCACCTGCGTCGGCAACAACGGCAACTTGCTGCTGAACGTCGGACCGACGCCGCGGGGACGGATCGAGTCCGAATTTGCCGAACGGCTGGAGGAGATCGGACAATGGCTGGAGCTGTACGGGGAATCGATCTACGGGGCCGGCTCCTCGCCATACCGGATTTTCCGCAAAATTTGCCCTGATCTCAATCCGGTGTTTACTCAAAAACAGAACGAAGTTTTCATTCATTTCTTTGACGAATATCCCGCCTTCGACGTCATTGTCGGCGAACTGGGCGGCAAAGTGGACTACGTCGAATTTGTCGGCGATCGGACGGAAATCGGGTTCGAGGATATCGAATTGGACGGGAGAGCCCATTTGAGGCTGAAATTACCGATCATACGGCCCGATCCGTACGATACCGTCATTCGCATCATGCTGAAACCAACCGAAAACTGAACAAGGACGGTGACACCCCCTTGTACAACCAACTGGAGTCCAAGGTCGCGATCGTTACCGGCGGCACGAAAGGGATCGGCGGCGCCTGCACGCGCCTGTTTGCCGAACGCGGCGCGAAAGTTGTTTTTACGAGCCGCAATGCCGAAGAAGGCCGCCGGTTCGAGGCGGAACTGACCGGCCTCGGCTACGATTGCCTATACGCGCAATGCGACGTGCTCGACCCGGACGACATCGCACAACTGTTCGAAGCTGCTGTGCAGCGGTACGGGAAGTTGGATGTGCTGGTCAACAACGCCGCCACCCATATTTCCAAACTGATGCACGACTATACGCTCGACGATTTCGATTGCCTGATCGGCACGAACTTGCGCAACTATTTTTTGCATGCGAAGCATGCGGTCCCGCATTTGAAACGGACGAAGGGCGCGATCGTCAATATCGCCTCCAGCACGGGCAAGGTCGGACAATATGCGGGCTCGCTGTATGCCGCGACCAAGGGCGGCATCATTTCCTTCACGAAGTCGATCGCCCTCGACTATGCCCGCTGCCCGATCCGGGCCAATGCGATTTTGCCGGCTTATGTGGATACCCCTCTGCTGCAAAGCTGGATTCGGCAGCAGGAGAACCCGGCGAAGACGGAGCGGACGCTCGCCGCGTGCCATGCGCTGGGCACGATTTCCTCCTCCGAAGAGATTGCCGCCGTCGCGGCTTTTCTCGCCAGCGATGACGCTTCGACGGTGACCGGGGCGATAATCGATGCGGACGGTGGCGCAACGTTGGAATATTCCCCTGCCATTATCGATTTTCCGGCAGCTGATGCTTGGAGGGAACCGAGTTGAAAACAAAAATCGCGTTCCGCGAGCAAATCGCGGAACGCTGCGTGCACAAGCTGACGGCCTCGGGGGTCGGGAAAGACGAGGCCGAATTCGTCGCCGATGTGCTCGTGCACGCCGATTTGCGCGGAGTGGAGTCGCACGGCGTGATGCGGCTGGAGCATTATATCGCCAAAATCGAAGCCGGCGGCATCAACCCGAGACCGGACATCAAGCTGAGCCGGCCCACACCCGCGCTCGCCATCGTTCACGGCGATGACGGCCTCGGGCATCTCGTGGCCGGAAAAGCGATGGAGACGGCCATTCAACTGGCTCGGGAGCACGGCATCGGTCTGGTATCGGTCAACGGAAGCAGTCATTGCGGGGCGTTGTCCTACTATGTGAAAATGGCCGCTTCCCATCGTCTGATCGCCCTGATGATGGTCAATACGGACAAGCTGGTCGTCCCGTTCGGAGCAGCCTCTCCCTATTTCGGCACGAATCCGCTCGCCTATGCCATTCCCGCCAAGCGGCATCGGCCGATCGTTCTCGACATGGCCACCAGCACGGTTGCGTACGGAAAAATATTGTACGCGCTCGAGAACGGATTGCCGATCCCACCGGGATGGGCCGTCGACGACCGGGGACAACCGACGGAGGACCCGAGACAAGCGCGTGCTTTGCTGCCCTTCGGGGGAGCGAAGGGCTACGGCTTGAGCTTGCTCGTCGACGTATGCGCCGGCCTATTGACCGGCTCCCCGTTCGGGCCGCACGTACCCGCCATGTACGGCGATTATGCCCGTAAACGGGGGCTCGGCCAATTCATCGTGACGATCGATCCCGACAAATGCTCGACGTCCGGCCCGTTTGCCGAACGGGTCGATCAAATGATCGACGAGCTTCGCCGCCTGCCTCCGGCTCCGGGAATCGACGCGGTCAAAGTACCGGGCGAATTGGAAGACGATACGGAACGGGAACGGCTGCGGCACGGCATCCCCGTTCCGGAGACGTTGTACGATTACTTGTTCGACGAGGAGGCGAACCCGATATGAGCGCCTGCACACTAAAGGTCGCCCTCATCGGCGGCCCGGCCTTCGAGCCGTTGTACAAGTCGTTCGAAGCGTTCACGAGACAAACGGGAATCTCCATCGACATCGCTTTCACGGGGACGCATCCAAGCTTGAACCAGCACCTGATGCACGCCTACGAAGCAGGCGAAGGCGATTACGATCTCGTCTCCACGCATACGAAATACGCCCCTTCCCAATTGTTCCTCGAGCCGTTGAACGACGATTTCGAGGAAGCGGAACTGGCCGATTTCGTCCCCGGCGCATTGAGCTTGGCCACCTATGAAGGCAAGCTGCTTTGCATTCCGCGCAATGTCGATATCCGGCTGCTGTTTTATCGCAAAGATTGGCTGAATGAGATAAGGATCGACAAGCCGGATACGTGGGAGCAACTACGCCACATTTGCGAGGTGCTGCACGAACGGGGGATCGTCGGATTCGCCTTTACGGGCAAAGAATCCGGCTTGTTCGGAACGTTTTACGAGCTGCTCGTCTCCTATGGAGGCCGACTGTTCGACGACTCGCTTCAACCGGCATTCGACAGCTCCGCCGGGATTCGCGCCGCTGCCTTTCTGTGCGACCTGTACCGTTCCCGGTTCACCCCTGCGGAGGTGCCGAACATGCATTACGACGAAGTTTCGAACGCGTTCCGAAGCGGAAGTTGCGCGATGGCGGCCGATTGGCCCGGTTATTACGGCTTGTACGGCAATCCCGAAACGTCCCGCGTAAGCGGATTGTTCGATATCGGCTTGCTCCCTTGCGGCCCCACCGGCGATCGCGGCGTATACGCGGGCAGCATGTCCTTCGGCTTGCCGAAAGGAGCGCCGCACAAACAAGAAGCGCTTCGGCTTCTGAAATATGTGACGTCGGCAGACGTGCAGCGGATCGACTTGCGCAACGGTCATGTGCCCGTCAGAAACAGCTTGATGGCGAGGCTGGACGACGACGCCCGCGCCGGGACGCTCGAGTTGAAGCGTCTGACGCTCCTCCGGGAAACGTTGGACCGCTACATGATTATCCCGCCCCGCTTCGAAGCTTACCCGATGGCGGAAGATATTATCTGGGGCCGCATCCGCGAAGCGCTTCTCGGGAAGTTGACTCCGGAAACGGCGGTAACCATGGCGGCCGCAGAGATTCGCGGGCTGAAGCCTGCTCCTCGATAAACCACCTGCGGCAGGGGCCGGGGTTGTCCGGTATCCGGACAATCCCGGCCCCTATCCTCGGCTCCCTGTCCATCCGTTTTTTTCATAAACGCCAGATTTGTAACGTTTTCGCTTCTTCCCGTGCTCTCCGTTTCACCTCCGAATCCGGTGTAAGCTCCTCCTTGGATACGCCGCACCGGTTTTAAGCTTCTCCGATTAAGCAATACAAATCTCCCAGATGGATCACAGATATGAGATCGACCAATCGATCGGCAAGATATTGTTTTCCTGAACCAACAGGTTTTTAGCGTGATCGTCATGATGGACGATCGTAAGAGTGGATGGAGCCGGTAAAGACCAGGGTGCAGCACGGACTGTCACATATGGCTGCACCCGGTGCAAGAATCATTTATAAAACGGTATAAGCCTGAAGAACGGTTGCTGGCGCCGCAAACGTGTAATCGCCCGATCCGACGCGATACACGCAATATTCGCCGGATCGGCGGACGAAGTCGACCCCTTCAGCCTGCGAGGCGGGAACGTTCCCTTCGTATACAGCCGCTTCGTCGTCCGCCGGAACGTGGACTTCGGCTACCGTATTGGCCGGGATGCTCACGTCGAGCACGAGCTTCCGGTCGCGGATGCTCCACGCGCTGACGATCCGGCCGGAGACGCTAGCGTATTCGGCCCGGACGAAGTCAAGTTCGCCACCGGGATGAGGACGAATTCGGAACTTGGCGAATCCGGGTTCTGTCTCGTCCGGCACGATTCCAGCCATATGGCGGTACATCCATTCTCCGACGGAGCCGAGCGAATAATGGTTGAACGAATTCATCGCCGGCGTCTGGAATCCTTTCTCTGCCGTCCAGCCGTCCCATCGTTCCCAGATTGTCGTAGCTCCTTGCAGCACCGAATACAGCCATGACGGGAAGGTGCGATTATGTAGCAGCTTGTATGCGGCCTCCGCCTCTCCCGCATCCGTCAATACCGGCAGCAAATAACCGACACCGACGAAGCCGGTCGACAGATGACCGCCATTTCGCCCGATATTGTCGAGCAGATGCGCGAGCGCCTTGCACGCCATGTCCGGTTCGAGCAGCTTCATATGAAGCGCCAGGACGTAGCCGGTTTGCGTATTCCCGGCAATCTTCCCGTCACTGGTAACAAATCTCTTGTTGAACGCGGCCCGGACGTGCCGGAACAGCTCGCCGTAACGCCTCGCATCGGCCGGCCTGGCAAGCGCCATGGCCGTTTTTTCCATTAACGAGGCACAATAGGCATAGTAAGCGGTTGCCAGCACGTCCTTCGGCGTATCTTCGCCGATCGACAACCAGTCGCCGTAGCCTTCCGCCGGGCGTACGCCGCTCGGGCTTTCCCGTTCGAGGAAGGCCATATAACGCTGCATGCTCGAATATTGCACCTCGATCATGTTACGGTCCCCGTACATGAGATACATCGTCCACGGTATAATGATTCCCGCATCCGCCCACGCCGCAGTCCCGGCGCGCAGGTATCCCCCCACATTAGGAGCGATGTCCGGATATGCTCCGCTGTCGAGCTGAGCATCCGAGACATCAATCATCCATTTCTCGAAAAAGCCGCGAACATCCATATTGTACGAGGCCGTTCCGGCAAATATTTGCGCATCACCGAGCCAGCCGAGTCTCTCATCCCGCTGAGGGCAATCCGTCGGAACGCTGAGAAAGTTGTCGCGCTGCCCCCAAACAATGTTGGCATACAACCGGTTCAGCAGTGGGTCCGACGTATGCAGCGTCCCTGTGGGCGGCATGGCCGAATGGACGACGCGTCCTGTCACCTGATCGGCGTCTAGCTTCTCTATACCGGATATCTCCACGTAGCGGAAACCATGGAAAGTGAAGGTCGGTTCATATGTCTCCTCCCCTTCCCCTTTCAGTATGAACAGATCGGTTTGCTTTGCATTGCGCAAATTTTCGGTGTAAACCGCACCGTCTTCCTGGAGCATCTCGGCGAAGCGCATCTTAATCCGCGTACCCGCCGGGCCGCTCGCCCGGATTTTGATCCAGCCGGAAATGTTTTGGCCGAGATCGATGATATGACTGCCAGAGCGGTGCTTGAGGACGCTGACCGGACTGATATCCTCCACGATCCGGACGCCGGGACCGATCTGCGCCGTCAACTTCTCCGGTTCGACACCCCATTCCTCGACGGGCTCCCAGCCATCGTCCGCGAATCCGGCTTCGTCCCAGCCAGGCATTTCCTTGCGGGCATCGTATATTTCTCCATGGACCAGATCGGCATACTCGATCGGACCTCGGCTCGTCTTCCATGTGCCGTCCGTTATGACCAACTGCTCGGAATCGTCTTCAAACTCGATATGCAACTGCATGAGCAGGCGGGGAATCGTCCCGTAGTGGGCGTTCTCGAACGGGCCGATATTGCCGGCATACCATCCTTCCCCGACGACGGAGGCAAGCGTATTGCGACCGCCGCGAATGAGCGGCGTGACGTCGTAAGTTTGGTACATGACACGCTTGTCATAATCGGTCCAGCCGGGAGCGAGTACGTCGCAGCCTATCGGAACTCCGTTCAGACGAGGCGCATAGACGCCAAGCGCGGAAGCGTACAGCGTAGCCCGGCGAACCGGCCGGTCTGCGGCGAACTCTTTCCGGGCATAGTAGACGTCGTTGCGCCAAGAATCGATTTCCTTTCTCGGCAAGATGAACGGCGAGTCCCATGGGCGTTCCCCCGCCGCTGCCAGTTCGGCCGCAGCCGGCCAGCCCGAGTCGTCGTAATCGGCCGTATTCCATCCGGAACAATTCGGGGCAAATGTCGCTTTCCATGTGCCGTCTGTATCCAACAGACGGGTTTTGCCGTCCGGCCCGACCAGCAATAATGTCCCGATGCATGCTCCGCCCGTCTCGGTCAGCCGCGCCGGATTTTCGACCGAAACAGCCAACACGTTGCGACCATCAGCAAGCTCCTCGGTCAGATCGAGCAAGACGAGCTTGCGGAAGCCGAGTGCTGCCCGGCTGTGGATGAGACGGCCGTTGACGTACAGAAACGGCTTCGTTTCCGCCGAAAACAACAGCATCGCACGGTGGCGCTTCCGTTCCTTCGGCAGCTCGAATAGTCGGCGGAAATACGTTTTCTTTTCCCCGGCGGGAGTATCGGCCGGCAGCGCACGCAGACCGATCCATTTCGCCTGATCCAGATCGGGCACAAGCAGTTCGCCCGGCCGGGGGCCGATCCATTTCGCTTGCCAATCTTCCTCGTCCAACAGTCCCATCGACCAGTACGACGGTTCGCTCCACGGCGATTCGCGGTTCCGCTCATCCCATACTTTCACCCTCCAATAGTACCGGCCACCGGAGGATAGCGGCTTGCCTTCGTAGGCAATGGAAGACATGCGCGAATTCTCCACACGGCCGCTGTCCCACATCTCGCCTTCGCCCTTTTCCACACCTGCGACCGACGAGGACACGATGATCCGGTACCCCGTCTGGGTTCGGGATCGGCCATCCGCCTGCAATTCCCAGCCAAGACGCGGCATCTTCTTCCCGATGCCGAGCGGTCGATCGAGAAATTCGGTTTTCAGCGAACAAGCGGCCATTGCCGCCTTCGTTTCCGATTGTTCCGATTGTTTGGTCATTCCAGTCATAGTTGCTCTCCCATCTCTCTGTTGATGTCCGTTCGAAACGGACTTGCCGGATTCCCCTCGCGGTTTGTAAGCCGGACGATCGGCGCAGCCGCCCATCCGTAGCGAATCCGTACCGGCTCCGCAAGCTCGTCGTGAAGGACCCGTACCGTATCCGGCCCGACGACCTCCGCCCGGGCCGACACGAATCGGCCGTCCTCCCCGCACAGCTCGAATCCGTCGAGGGGCTCCCCTGCCTTGATCGCCAACGCGCTGTCGGCGATATCGAATGTGACGCAAGTACCCGTGCTTGCCGCGTATGCCCGCAGGAGCTCCGGACCGCGTCCGGTTGCACGATCGCCGTACACGATCGCGCCCGCCAACAGCGCCAACCGTTCCACCACCGGTCGTTTCCGCTTCGGATGCAGCTCGCCCCGCTCCTCCAAATCGATCGTGACAGCCATCCCCGTATGGGGAACTTGCTTGGCTGCCAGTCGCTGAGCTTCTCTCACGATCGCCCATTGCTCCGTCCCTTTGTCGTATCCGGGCAGCTGCACGAACAGGAACGGCGCATCCGGCTCGTCCCAACCATCCCGCCAGGCGTCGATCAGAGCCGGAAACAGAAGGGAGTACCGGTCCGCTTTCCCTTCCAGCGCATCACTTTCGCCTTGATACCAAATAAATCCGCGTATCGCAAACGGTTGGGCGGGTATAACCGTCCCGTGATACAGGGCGAACGGCCGGTGCGGATTCTCGTGACTGAGTTTCTCCCTCTCCACAGCTTCCTCCTCGAGCAAATAAGCGAACTCCGGCTGAGCCGCCAATCGCCGCGGAACCCAGCAAGCCGCCTTCGTGCCCGCTCTGGACAGCTGGACGATGCCGATCGGAACATTCAGCCGGCGTTGCAGTTCGATGGCGAAATATACCGGAATGGCGGCAAGGCCGGGCAGCAGCCCGGCAGACAACCGCTTCCAGTCTCCACCCGCGAAGTCCGTTTCCGGGCAATCGCTTGCATGCTCCGCCGCCTTGAATAGCCGGATCGAGTCATGTGAGCCATTCAGTTCCTCGCATTCCCCCTCGGCATGCACACCGCCGATTTCCGAGAACGAGTAACCCATATTCGATTGTCCTCCGGCTACCCATACTTCGCCGACAAGCACATCGCGCGCGACGATTTCCCGTTCTCCGTCCGTTATGCGCAGCTCGTACGGACCTCCGGCTTCCATTGGATCGAGCCGGACGCTCCACCGGCCGCTCTCGGCGATCGCCGACCTGGTTCGACCAGCAAACGTTACGGTCACTTCCGTGCCGTCCGGCGCACTCCCCCAAACTTGTATCTCCTTTCGCCGCTGAATAACGGCATGGTCGGAGAAAAGGCGCGATACCGTCAACGCGTTCTCCCGATCGTCTTTCATCTCAGACCTCCCGCATCCTTTATTAGAGGTTGTACAAACCGCTCCTCATTTCCTAGCTTCATCCCATCTTCTTCGTGCTGAAAACCGGGCTTTTTGAACTCGCACTAATAGGATGTTTCGGCCGAATCGACTACACTACGTTCCAACCAGCCTGTACCGTCGAACAAATATGCGCAAACGATCCGTTTGCCGCCGGCCGAACTGTCAAACGAGGAGAGTACGGCTCCTCCGGTCCCGTTCAAAATACGAACGGTCGGATTGGCGGAGGAGGAGCCGATAACTTTGATCGTGGCCGTATCGCCCGCGACAGAATGATCTTTATCCAACATGATGTCATAGACGTAAGCAGCAGTTCCGGCCGTCGGAGCGAATTGCAGCTCGGTCGGGGTCATTCTCGGCTTTACCGTATATGTACCGGCGGCTGAAACACTCACCGCTTGGTATCGCTTGACCGCCGGATTCGGCACGTCTTGCACCGCGAATATTCGCGTTCGGTTGATCGACGCATCCATCGCGATGCAAGCCGTCACCGCCGTGTGATTACCCCTCAGCGTGTAGGCGCCGATCGTGATGTCCGTCGAGCCGTTGCGCAGCTCGAACAGCTTCGGAATTTCCAGGAAAGCGCCACTCGCTATCGTCAGATCGGGACAAGCATCGATGACAAAACCGATATCCGCCGCCTTCTGGATATCGTAATTTGTGACAGTTCCGGAAGAACGCAGCGCATATACGCCTACAGAAGTCGATAGATGGGGCAATGAGCCATGCACGATGTTGGCCCCGCTAATCTGCACTCGTTGGCAATCTTCCAGGTGAATGCCGCGCCATTCACCGGAATGGTTGAAAAAAGCGTCGGATCGATAGGCGGAGACGCCGGAAATGATCATTTCGGGGCGCTTCACGAGCTTATACGCCATACCGACGGCATTCACATGACATGCGGTAATAAACCCTCCAGGCTCGGACGAAGAATTGGTCGCCTCGATGCCGTACCAGCAGCCGACGATTTCCGAGCCGCTTCCGATGTGAAAGCCTTCCGTCCCGCTGCCGAGCTCGACGCCACGATACAAGTTGTTCAACCTCAAGGTCATATCCACTTGGATGTTGCCAACCGCACCCGATAAGCGTATGCCTGTCATCTGATGTTGACCTGCCGGGTCCTCATTCGGATTGAAGGTGCCGAAGCCGGTCAGGGCGACCGTGCCGCCCCTAGCGTCTCCCATCTGGACGACAACGTCCCAGCCTTCTCCCGGGAATATCGTCTTCCCGCTGTCCGCTCCGAGAAAAAACACGTCGAAATCGTATCTCGGCCTTTTATTGGCAAAAATACCCGTCCCATTGGGCGTAACGATCGCATACCTGCCGATCGTGCCGATCGTCCGTATCGTCAGCGGCCCGATCGAAAGCGCCTCATGCGCATTGCCCTCCAAAACGTTCATGCCATCGATACCCGTCATATTGCGGAAGTTCAGCTCCGAGGCGTACCCGTCGGTCCGGATGACCAATCCCATAGGAACGTGCAGCGTATTCCCGTCGACAACAAATTTGCCAGCCGGCAAATAGAGCGATTTGTACCCGCAATTAAGCCATGCTTGCAGATGCGCGAAATCGTCCGCACTTCCGTCGCCTCTTGCCCCGAATTGCCGTGCGCTAATATCTTCAGCCTGCGCCAGCTTCCAGCGCCCGCCCGATACCGCCGCGATTACGGTGCCGCCATTGTCCGACGAAGTCGTGTCTGCGGCGTCCAGCACATACAGTCCTTCGCCCCCATCCCCGGGCGAGTAATAGCCAGTAACGAGTACGCTCGACGGGTGCGGCGGGTTGAAGGTTCGCAACTCGGCGAGCGAATCGACCGAGCAGAGTGAATGGAAGCTGCTCCCCAGCCCGTACATATGGTTCATGACGGATTGACTTCCCGCCGACGCCGAAGATATTCCCTTCAGCATCGCATGCGACGCGAATGCCGAACCAACAACACCAAAGGCGGTCAGCACTTTTCTTCTGGTCATCCGATCGTCCATCTTCCCTCTCTCCTTTACCTCCATTATTTGGCGGAAAGCTCGGCTATCTTTTTGTCCGCTTCCTCCGCCGCATCTCGAAGCGCAGAGTTGACATCGGTGGTGCCGTTAATGAAGTTGACCAAATATTTGTTCATAATGCCGAGCACAGCGGAGTCATAGGTGGTCGATCGGGCAGGTGTCGGATACTGCATGTCGAAAATATGTTTCAGATTTTTGCCCTTGGCCGCGGGATGGTCCGCAAATGCCTGGTCACGTATGCCCGCATCGTTCAGGGCGGTGACGAGACCGGAGCGGGTGGAGTTCGTTTGCACCTCCTGATCGGAGCTTAAGTAGGCAATGACCTGAAACGCGATATCTTCGTTTTTGCCTCCTTTCGGAAGGGTAAAGCCGTCCGAAAAGACGCCGGTACCGACACGGGGATTTTCCTTGAAACTCGGGAACGTCACAACGTCCCAGTTCAGACCGCCATTCGCCATCGCGACCATATCGACATTCTGCAAAGCCAATATGTCGGGAAGCATCGCTATCGTTTTATTTTTCATAAACACGTCGCGCGAACGGAAAAACGCATCGGCCGGCGGCTTGCCTTGCGCGTCCTCTATCTGCTTCGTCATCTCGAAAAGTTGTCTCCAGCCGGCACTGTTCACAAGCGACTTCTTGGACGACGCATCGGCATACGGCAACGACAGCTGGCCGGACATCCGGTTCATCTGCAGCGGCGGACGGATGCCGACATATTGGACGCCGCTGTCCACGCGCGTCAGTTGCTTACCGATCTCGATCACGTCGTCCCAGGTCATGAAATCTTTCGGATACGGAACGCCAAAACGGTCAAAGATGTCTTTATTGTAGTGCAGCGCGAAGCCGAGCACGGAAAATGGCAAGTAGTACATCTCGCCCTTCTCGCCGTACGACTTGATGCTCTCGATTATTTTCGAATTGTAGGGTTCGAAGTTGAAGCCGTGCTTCTTGGCAAGCGGCCCCAGATCGGTCATCAGGTCTAACTCCTTCAGCGCCGCCAAGTTGGTCAACCCTTCCGTAATGATGTCCGGCATCGTGCCCGCCGCCAGCATTTGCGGGTATACGACCGACGGCGGCTGCGCCTTTTTTTCCATCCTCTCCAAGGTGACATGCGGAAATTTTTTCTTGACGAACTGATTGTAATATTTCTCAAAGTCGCTATCGTTCGCCGCCGTGTATACTTTCAACGTTACCGGCTTGGGCGGCTCCTCCGTCTTCGTCTCGGGAACCGCCTCCGTACCCGTTTTGCCTCCTCCACATCCTGCGAGCAGTCCGATCGATACGGCGGCGACCGCCATTCCCGTAATTTTTTTGTTAAACACCGCAATCTCCCCTTTTATACAATGTTTCATTCGATCAATACGCCAATTCCCTGAACCGATCGATACGGTGAAGCGTAATCAAATTTCCGTTATGCGCGCATGAAGCGCTTTCATCTCCGGATCGACTTAAAATCAGCAGATCGTCGCCCGCTATGACCATACTCGCATAATGGCGAGCCGCCGCGGAATGCTCCGTCTTTGCAACGAGTCCGGCGAAACACCAATCGATCGCATTTTTGGAAAAATGAAGCTGCAGTCGATTGCGCTCGTTGTTCGGCAAACTGAAACGGTCATCCGAAAGCTTCTCCGCACGCGTCATGCTGTCCGTAGCTTGCGTGCTCAGCAACCAGTATAGCTGAGAAATTTCGTCATACACGATATGGAACTTCATCTGCCCGCCCGGACAAGGAACGAAGGCAATGCGTTTGCCCGAAGGCGTCGTTTCCAGCATCGTCTCGATCGTGCCGTCTTCTCGCTCGACCGCTTTCGCCATAGCTGCAAATCCGGTTCCGCCCGTATGCGCGCGCATCCATAAGTGAAACGTACGTCCGGTCGGATCGAAAAAGTAATGGTTCTCGTCGACGAAGCGGACGATATTCGTTTCCAGCCAGCCCATTCGAAAGCAAGTTCTGCCGGGAACTATCCGATTGTGCCCCCCCTTCCCCTCGACCCGGTAAAACGGGACGCCGAAATAGTCCAGCTCATCCTCCGGCACCGCCTCTTCGAAGATGAGCTCCGAGGCGAACGTCCAATTGTCCCGGCGGGTCAGATCGGCATCCTCCCGTCCGCGGAGCAGCACCGGAGCCAT
This sequence comes from Paenibacillus oceani, assembly GCF_014705615.1. Taxonomy (GTDB): domain Bacteria; phylum Bacillota; class Bacilli; order Paenibacillales; family NBRC-103111; genus Paenibacillus_AB; species Paenibacillus_AB oceani. The sequence continues at coordinate 111,446 of NZ_JACXJA010000014.1, read as the reverse complement.
CACGCTGACTGGCCAACCATGGATATCCGGCTTCGTGATCCGCTCCATGACCAAGTATACGTTTCCATTGGCGTGAACGACGTTGGCCGGGGACTGATGCCAACATTGCCCCTCCGTGAGCGTACGGGGCTCGCTCCAGGTCACTCCACCGTCATTGGAGCTAATGACCGTAAGGTCATGACAGTGACCCAATACGTACACGCTGTCGCCGGCCACAAACGGACGGGCGTGCATAAACGGGAAGTCGGCCCGGTGCGTCCAAGAACGCCCGTTATCGTCCGACGTATAAATTTTGCCGCACCAAAGCGCGCCTCCTTCAATCCTCCGGCTCGGCCCGGGCATCTCGGCCATTCCCGGGCCGCTAATATCCAGCGTCGCGATCAATCTTCCGTTCGGAAGAATGGCGATTCCGGGACTGTATGCGAATATACGACTCGGATCGGGCGATTCGTAGATCGTGACGTACTCGGGAGCCAGCTCCCGGACTCGGTTTCGATTCCATTCGTTCAATCTGGTCCACTCCCTTCACGCAAGTAAACGCTATTCATTGCAAACAATTTCATCGACTCCCGTAACGTTCTCCATTAAAGAACTGTGTTCAAATGCCATAAGATAAAAACCTTTTATCACAAAACTAAAAACACCCCCTCAAATAATAAAAACGTTTTTATAAAAAAATAAAAAAAACAATAAAAACAATTAGAACCCATTGATTTTTAGTCATTATCGCACCAAAAACCAATTTATATTTTGATTATACCAAAATATTCATAACGGTCAATATAAAAACGTTTTATAAATTTGGCGAATTTATTGGACCAACCGCAATCAAAACGATATAATAGAGACAACACTTGCACTCGAAGGAGCCTAAATGCATGAGTACGATTAAAGACGTAGCCCGGGAAGCCGGCGTTTCGATCTCGACGGTGTCCTTCGCCATTAACGGAACGGCCCCTGTAGCGCCCGAAACAAAAAAACGGATATTCGAGACGATCGAACGGCTGAACTACCAGCCCAACTCGGCCGCCCGAGGCTTGGTCACCCGGAAATCGAACAATATCGGCATATTCGTCCCACATCCGGATTCCTCGATCTTCACTTTTTCCGGCAACCAGCTTTTCGCCAATTTGCTGCAAGGAATCGGCGAGGTCGCCGGTGAGAAGGGCTACAACCTGCTGCTTGCCTGGGACCGTCCTGACAAGGAAAAGCCGTCCAAGGTCATCGAGCTTGCGCGCAGCGGCTCGGTAGACGGGCTGTTGTTTCTGATCCCGAACCACGACCATACGATCATCGACCAGCTGATCGAGATCAAATTTCCGTTTGTATTCATGGGGAACCACTATTCGGACAAACCGGTCGACTCGGTCGATATCGACAATTTCCAGGCGTCATACGAGTGCGCGAGCCATCTGCTGAAGCTAGGTCATAAGCGGATCGCCTTTATCAGTCCGGGACCGCTCGACTTTCTCGTCAGCGAAGACCGATATGAAGGCTATTCGAGCGCTCTGAAGGATGCGTACATCGAACCGGACGAACGACTTTTTTATGTAGGGGACGACAGCAAGGCCAGTGGATATCGGGCGATGGAGCATTTCTTCGCTAGCGGCGAATCGCCTTCGGCTATCGTGGCCGGACGGGACGTTCAAGCGGTAGGCATTCTGAAGTACGCCAAAGAACGCGGAATGGACATTCCGCGCGATATCGCCGTCGTCAGTTTCGAAAATTCCCAATTGGCCGAGATGTACGACATCACCTCCTACAGCACAGACCTATACGTCATTGGAAACAACGCGGCCAAAATGCTGTTCAAGCTGATTTCCCGCAAAAAAGAGCGTCAGCCGCAAAACGTCGTTATTCCTTCCGAGCTGTTCGTCCGGGGCAGCTGCGGGAGCGTCTCCCGAAATGATCCGCTTTCCTGAGCACAAGTCCCTGACCCTATTGGAGGTGGGACAGCTCCTTCATTCAAGCCCAAATAGGCTGAACGAAGGAGCCTTCCTGCATTCTACACACACCGTCTCATGTCCCCCACAAGGACGCGACACCGAGCAAACGGGCCAATTCCCACAACTCTTCTACCACGCCGACGTCTACCGGAATCCCTTCCCTTAAACGCAGCTTTTCCCGGAGGAATCATTTCCTGAAGGCGTAGCCTATTGCCCATATCGCAGATGCCCTGGAACCGGTTGAAGACCAAACAAGCGAAACCGAACACTTTTCTGCAACAATTGGAGGCGCAATGGGATCAAACTATAGTTGTTACTTGATTGTGTCGTCGTAAGCATATTCCTGTTCAGCCGCACGAATCTTCTAATAATGGATCTCAAACCATACTATTCCTGCGCGTAAAGTCGATTTTAGAATTCCTTATGCTCAAAAGGGTTGCATCAAGCTTAAAGTACAAAACACATATTTTGAAAATATTACGCAGCTTTCTTAGTCTCAAGGATGTTTTTATTCAGACGGTCTAACGCGAGCTTGCATAGGTTGTATGTTAAACAGCTCAAATCCAGATCAATCTATTGGTTCATCGATTTGATCAACATACGGGCGGCACCCCGTTTCTTGTGTGGAGTAAAAAGAACCCGATCGAATCGTCAGTGAAACAGAGATCAGATGTTGTCCAGGTAACCGTTCTTTCTGTATGTCATCGGGGAAACCCCGGTTTTTCGTTTGAATATGATATGGAAATGCTTCATGTCTTTAAACCCCATCGATTCCGCGATCTCGTAAACTTTCCGATCCGTCGTCCGCAATTGCTCGCAGCAACGCTCGATTTGCATGGAGTGTACATAATCGGTATAAGTTTGACCTGTCGCTTTCTTGATCAATCGATTGAACTGCCTGTTCCCGATACTGATTTTCGCGGAAATTTCGGTCAGCGACAATGGCGTTTCCAGATTACGATGAATATAGCGGATCGCTTCTTCTATTCTGGTGTCGGCTTCGGCGCATGTGTGGCTGGGTTTGCCGCCCATCGAGCGGTACAAAACGAGCAGCAGTTGGACAACATAAGTGAGAATCATCAAGGCGCGGCCTTCCTGCCTGAAGGCGAATTCCTGATAAAGGCGCTGCATCAAGCTTCTCATTTCGGCAGACCGCTCCTCCACTTTAAGCCACTCGGTCCTGTTTCGAATGGAAAGCAGAGCACCCGCATCCTCCGACGGAAGCAGCATCGAATGGCTGTCTAAGACCCGGTCGAACAGTTCCAGGCCAAATATGCAGTTATATACGATCAACGGATCTTTTACAGCCGCATCCGCCGGACGGAACACATGGGAAATACCTACGGGAATATAGAACAAGTCCCCTTTCCTTACCGGCACAATCCGATCTCCGATATAATGAAATCCCTTTCCTTCGGACACGTATGTAATCTCGACGAAGTCATGCGAATGCTCCTGCAGCCTGAATTTTTCGCTCGATCTGTTCACGAAGATAGGGAAATCTTGTCCGAAGTAAAACTGCCCCTGTGCCGACTCGATAGGTCTTCTGATCACATTCCCGTACCTCCCAAACAGATCTCGTGTTTTTTCAATCCACAAGGTCATTATATCCGTATCTCGATGTCAGGCTCAACCTCCATTCCCCCTTGCAATCACCCTTCAACTCCCACTCCTGATGATCCCTTACTGCTTAGCGCCGGCGCGGATAAAAACAACGAGCCGACAAAATCGGAATATACGCCGGCCAGGAAATCGTTGGGATGGTTAATATTGTTGCCGGTCATATCACGGTACTGCTTGTACTGGAGCAACCGCTCGTGCATCGTCGTCATATCCGCCATCACGACTCCCGGTCCGGTCAAGGACCGAATAACGTCCCGGTAGCTTCGATGCTCACCCTCAGACGCGATCGTCAGCTCGGGATTCGGCAGAGAGGTGGCGATCAACGCGAATTCCGCCGACGGCTGCAGCCGCTTCACTTCCTTCATAATAAGGCTCGTTTGGTTCCGAAAAACGTCGGGCGGCACTTTACTCGTGCCGTCGTTCATCCCGAACGCCACAATCGTCAAATCCGGCTTGTGCACGGCCACCAGATTCGACGCATTTGCTGCCCCCCATGCCGAGGTGGTCCCTCCCTTGGAAGCATTGATCCATTCGATCGACGACGCCGGGTACGCTTCGCGAAGCATACCGGCAAACCTCTCTCCCCAACCGGGCGAATAAGGCGGCACGCGAAGCGGACCGCTCGCATCGGAGCCTGCCGATATGCTGTCCCCGTACAGCGCGATGCGAACCGGTTCGCCGTTCGCCAGTTTCCGGAACAATTGCGGCAGCTCATGCTCTGCACGCCGAGGCACCGGCCAATCCCGATGCTGCCCGCCATGCGTATAAGTGACAAGCAACTGATGACGGTGAAAAAAAGGGGGGCTCTCCGCCAGCGCATAACCTCCGCCGTATTTCGGCCATTTCCGGACTTCGTCCGACTCGGTCGGGTGCAGTCGCTCCTCGGTCAGCCAGGCGGCACGCGAATGGGGAGTCAGCTTCAGTCGTCCGTCCTCCCAAATCCAGTCTTTCCCTCGCACATACTGTGTCGATTTACAGGCGTCTTGCACGATGTCGATTTCGAGCGGGTCATAAAGCAGTCGAGCTTCCGGCGGCCGACCCGATTCGGAGACGAGCAAGATCGACTCTTCGCGCATAACGTTGCACTGCCAAAACGGTACGAACATTTCATTTCCTCCTAAGGTACGTATTTCCAGTCTGCCACTTCATGAAACTCAAAACGGTTTGCTACACCGATGGTTCGATCATCAAGGTCCCGGTTACATGGAAAAAGCTCGACGACAGCAGCTCCGCAGCTGTCAGCCTGCTGCTGCCGGCGCCGCTTCGGTTCAAGTACAGATCGATTTTGTCGGAATTCGGGCCGATCAACCCTTGAATCGAGCCGGTTCCAGTGCCATGCGATACATTCAAGGTCATGACACTTACGAATTCATGTCCGTTCGTTTTGTTCATGATCGCCGCCGGCAAGCCGATGATGGAGACATTGCCCGATGCGCCCGTAATGTCGTTCAACTGCAGCCGAATGCTGAACGTGATGATCCCTTCCCCTTTCCGCCAATACCCTTGCCGGATCGCATGCTGACCATCGGGGAGCACTCCGCCGGTCGAGGTCGACAAGCGGGGCGCGAAAGTCTGAGTATGATAATACGGCTTTTGTCCCGAGCTGAACCCTTCTACGCACATTCGGAACTCCAAATCGTTTCCCACGAACACGTTGGTGCCCTGGTTGTACCAGACGGTCTTGTCGAACTTCGTATGGCGGGCATCCGCCGAAATCTCGATATGCGTATCGTTTGCCGGCGTAACCCCGTCGGCCTTATACCTCCCGGTAAATCTTTCGATATGGCACTGGACGAAATAGTCTCTGCTGCTTGCGCCGACCCGGATCGAGTAGGGGGAGGAGCTGGCGAACCGGGTGCCGTGAAAATGATGTCCCTGGATCGATTTTGCAGGCGTATTTATGTTCCCGTCGATTTTGAAAGCGCCGCCGTCGGTGTCCGACATGCGTGAGCCGCGATGATGATTCATATCGAAAAAGCGGGAGCTTCCATAGATGTAAAAGTCCGAAAATCCGCCGGCGCCGCGCAAGTCGCCGGAGACGATCGAATCCGTACCCGTTTTGGGCAACGGTCCGTATACGAGCAGTCCCCAAAATCCGGACGACCAGTAATCATGCAGCGTGCTGCCGTCGCAGTTGCCCCTCTCCTGGGTGACATCATACATCGTCCCGGCCAAGCGCCAATACCCTTCCACCCTGACGCGCGTTGCGGTGAAAAACGACTTCGAGCGGATAAAAATGCCTACATCCCAGTCCGAGCCGTAGTCACCGGCCGGATCCGTACCCGAGAAAGCATTGGCGATGTACAGGTCTTCCAAATGCACATTGGCGCTTTCGACGGAAAATGCCGTCGAGATCGGATCATCCGTTCCGTCATCCGGATGCTTTCTTTGTGTCTTTACCCACTTGGGGCCCGTACCGAAAAAATAGAATCGGCTGCCGAACCTTCGCCCCGTTCCTTTGACGATCACGGGGTTGTTGAAGACAATCGATTGGGCAGTAGAAAAACCGTATAATCCTCGCGATATCCGAATGATACCAGCACCGGCGTAGGCTATGCAAGCTTTCAATACCGGAGAATTATCCGTACCCGTCTTGGCGACAGCGTCATAATCGGCTTTCGCACCAAGATCGTCAAAGTACACTTCGCCGATCGTGTTCGGCACATACTGCCATATGACCCCGTCGGCATCGGTCAATGTCGCCGAGCCGCGTTGTCCGGGCGTCTGCGAAGGTGCGCTTGTATCGGCGGTTTTCATCCACTTCGCGCCGCCGATCCCGGCCGTATAGAAGCCGCCGGTCTCGAGCATCCCCCCGGCCGATACGCCGGGATACGAGTCGCTGATCATATCGGTGGTCAGCGCCACGCACCCACACGCACCCGTCGAGTCGCTCTCGGTCGTCTTTTTCTTTCCTTTCGACTCCGCGGTGGAACCGCCCGTTTGCGAAAGCATAGTCCCGACAGCTACGGCCGTACCGGCGATACCGATGTTTTTCAGCAGCTTGCGTCGGCTAATACCTAAATCGTCTCCATTATGCATGTAATCCTGCCTCCCGATAAATGGATGTACGGCACCGATAGCTACCGATTGCCGCCAATCGTCGATTGGTACTAAACTATAATGTAAGCGTATGCAATTCTCTCCATTGTAAAATAGACGATCTTATTTTATATAGGGGTAAAATGACTTTTTTATAGTCGTAAAATGACTAGCAATTTGTGTGATGAATAAAGTGTACAGACTGACCGGAAGCGCGACATGTCCCTATCTGCCTGCAATAATGTCCAATCCCGCCTCGATTTCGAGTTGGCCCCCGTACTATACTGAGGAAAAATCAGATAAGAGGTGTGCTGCTCATGGAATCGCTTGCTGTCGTCCAACTGAAGACGGAGTATAAACAGAACCCGCTTGGATTGGGCACCCCCATCCCGCGCTTAAGCTGGAAAATCCGCTCCGAACGCCGGAACGTCGCCCAACAGGCATATCGTATACAAGTGGCCGAGGAGGACAGTACCTTCTCCGCTCCGCTGTGGGATTCCGGCAAGACGCTGTCCGATCGTTCCATCCACGTCGAATATGGCGGGCCGGCCTTGAAGTCGCGAACGCGTTACTATTATCGCGTTCGCGTATGGGACAGAGCCGATATCCCGTCCGATTGGAGCGATGTCGCCTATTGGGAGACGGGCCTGCTCGATACGAGCGAATGGTCGGCCTCCTGGATATCCCCGCCGCTTCTTAGGGAGGAAGCCCTCCCCGCCGACTATTTGCGTACAACCTTCATCCCGAAGGGGCGACCCGTGCGAGCCACCGTATACGCCACCGCCCTCGGACTGTACGAGCTGCACTTGAACGGCAAGCGCGTCGGCGATTCGCTGTTCTCGCCGGGATGGACGAGCTATCGCAGCCGGCTGCAAGTGCAAGCTTACGACGTCACCGACCTGTTGGAGGAGCAAACTAACGCGCTCGGAATCGTCCTCGGTGATGGCTGGTACAAGGGCAATATCGGCTGGCTAGGAGGGCGGCAATATCAGCGCAATTATTATGGAAACCGGAGAGCGGCTCTAGCCCAGTTGCATCTTAAGTACGAGGACGGCTCCGAGCAAATGGTGACGACCGACTCCTCCTGGTCATGCTCGACCGGGCCGATTGTACAGTCGGAGATTTATCACGGCGAAACGTATGACGCTCGGCTGGAACAAGCCGGATGGTCTACGGCAAATTTTAAGGTCGACGGACGCTGGCGTATGTGCGAGTGCATAGCGCACGGCAAGAACATGCTGGTCGCCCAGGAAAGCGAGCCTGTTCGTATTGTGCAGAATATTCATCCGATCGCCGTATTCCATACGCCTAAGGGTGAAACCGTGCTCGATATGGGACAAAATATGGTCGGTTGGGTCCGCATGACGGTACGAGGCGAAGCCGGACATCAAATCATTCTCCGCCATGCGGAAATTCTCGACAAGGACGGCAATCTGTACACCGACAATTTGCGTACGGCCAAACAAACGAACGTGTATATTTGCAAGGGCGGCGGGGAGCCGGAAACGTACGAACCCCACTTTACGTTTCAAGGCTTTCGTTATGTGCAGATCGACAACTATCCGGGCGAGCCTGCCACAGAGCATTTTCTGGGCAGAGTTATCCATTCGGACATGGAGCAGACCGGCCGCTTCGAATGCTCCGAGCCGCTCGTCGACAAACTGCAACGCAATATCATCTGGGGGCAACGCGGCAATTTCCTCGATGTGCCGACCGATTGTCCGCAGCGGGACGAGCGACTCGGCTGGACAGGAGACGCCCAGGTGTTTATCCGCACCGCATCGTTCAATATGAATGTCGCTTCTTTTTTCGGCAAATGGCTGAACGATGTTGCGGCCGATCAGTTTCCCGACGGCGGTGTACCCGCCGTTATTCCCGACGTGCTGACGAAAGCTCCCCGCTCCTCGGCCGCTTGGGGCGATGCGGCCACCGTGTGTCCGTGGACCGTCTACTTGTGCTATGGGGACAAACGTATACTGGAGCGCCAGTATGAGAGTATGAAGGCATGGGTCGAATATATACGCGTCCAAGGCGACAACGAGCTGCTGTGGAATACCGGAGCCCATTTCGGCGATTGGCTCGGCATGGATGCCAAGGAAGGCAGCTATATAGGAGCGACTGCGAGCGACTTGATCGCCACTGCCTTTTACGCCTATTCCGTCCGTCTTGTCGCGAAGGCGGCGGCCGTCCTCGGCCGTGAGGCGGACTCACTGCGATACGCGGAGCAACATCGCTGCATTGTCGCCGAATTCCGCAACGAATTCGTCTCGCCGAACGGACGAATCTGTTCGCCGACCCAGACGGCGCACGCCTTGGCGCTTGCGTTCGGGCTTGTAGAGGGCGAGACCCGACGCAGGGTTGCGGATGCGCTGAACCGAATGGTCGCCGACAACGGCTATAAGCTGACGACCGGCTTCGTCGGTACTCCGTATTTGTGCATCGCCTTGTCCCAGAACGGCCATCATGAGACGGCGGCCCGGCTCGTGCTCCAACAGGAATATCCGTCTTGGCTCTACTCCGTTCTGCAAGGCGCGACGACGATCTGGGAGCATTGGGACGGCATACGGCCGGACGGGGCGTTATGGAGTCCGGAGATGAATTCGTACAACCATTATGCATACGGGGCCATCGGCGAATGGCTGTACCGGATGCTGGCCGGCATCGATACCGACGACGTGGAAGCCGGCTTCAAGCGAATCCGCATCCATCCCCGTCCCGCGGAAGGCTTTCGCTACGCGCGCGCCACCTACGAATCGATGTACGGAGAAATCGGCTGTGGCTGGGAACGGAACGAGGACGGATATATGAGGATCGATGTCGTCATTCCGCCCAATACGACGGCGGAAGTCTTTTTGCCGGGTGCTTCCTTGCGCCTTCTGGAGGCTGACGGCCGTCCGTTCACCAATACGGAGACGGTCGGCCTCGAACCGGCCGAGCAGGAGCAAGATGGCGTCCGCCTGACGCTTGGCTCGGGCCGCTACCGATTTGCTTACGGCCCGGCCTGAGTTGGACACTCCCATTTGCCGCCCGCCTTCCTATCGCCCGCGGATGAAAAGAAACCTCCGGCCTGCGCCATGAACGGCGTTCCGGAGGTTTTCTTCATTTGATCAAATTCATCGAAGTCGAGGCGCCCATAATCAGGTTCATTAACCGCTTGTAGTTTCTCCAGTGACGATGAAGCCGTTGACTATTCGTGACGATCGCCGCAGCGACGCTATAGACCGGATCGACCATCATCATGCAGCCGCTGAAGCCGGGATGGCCTACCGCACTCGGCGAATTCAGGTCTGCGAAGCAGCCGTACGCATCACGTTCGGTTTTTATAAACATAACCGGCGTTTTCGAGAATTTCCCGTCTGTCGATTCGCGAAGCATAAAATCGACGGCCGCTTCCGAAAAGATGACGCGATCGCCGCAACGTCCTTTGGACAGAAAGAGGGAAGCGAACTTCGCCAAGTCTTCGGCGGTGGAGTGCAGTCCAGTTCCTCCACGAGGAGCACGCCGGTCGAACATCGCTTCCTCCGACCTATTGTCCAGAGAACAGGGCAGCACGTATTCCCCGTTCGCATAAATTGCACTGTCGTAGCTCGTACGCTTCATTCCAAGGGGATTGAACAGCAGGGCTCTCGCATTGTGCTCGATCGGTTGTCCCGAGATCCGCTGAATCATATCCATCACGATTTCGTGGTTGACCGTGTCGTATACCGCACGTTCGCCGGGCGCCGCTTCGCGCTCCTGCGATTCGTAGACGCCCTTCAGGAACGTCTCCATTTCCCCGCGGGCCGGATTTGCAATCGGCTGCTTCTTGTGCCCGGCGCTGTGCGTGAGCAGATGTCCGACAGTCGCATCGGCGAACGGATATTCCGGCACGTGCTGCCGAACCGGGTCGTTCATCGACCATACGCCCGCTTCCATCAGTTTGACGGCCAGAGCCGACGTTACGATTTTCGTAATTGAGCCGACATTAAAAGCGGTGTCCGCTCCGACGAACCGGCGGTCGTCGGGGTGCAGCGTCGGACGGCCGTGCGCATAGCGGTATACGAGCCGGCCGTCCTTTACAACTGCGACAGTCATGCAGGGCGTCAATCCTTCCTCGATTGCGGCGGTCAGCGGTTTATCCAACAATCGGGCATATCGCCCGTATGCCTCTTCATGAACCTGCATTCTCGCACTCATCCCTCCGTCGGCCCAGTCCCGCTTATTTATTTTTCTGTTCGTCGACGCTCATATTCAATTCCTCGTCCGCCTTGTTCAACGCCGTGTTCAAATCGATGCTCCCAGCGATATATTCCTGCAAATATTTAATAATCGCTTTGCTGCCGGCCGCATCGTGTATCGTTTTGCCGTACGATTCCGCGGGCTTCAGCTTGAAGAACGGGGCAAAGTCGATTCCTTTCGCGAGCGGATTCCCGGCATACAAATTTTTAATCGCGTCGGGATTAGTCACGACAGGAATGCTTCCCAGCTTCGCATTGTTGATCTGCACCTCGTCCGAGGTAAGATGGGCTACGACCTGAAACGCCACATCCGGGTTTTTGCTCGTCTTGGAGACGACCATCACTTCCATGAACCCGGACGGACCGACCCACGGCTTATCCTTGAAAAACGGGTACGTCGTCAGTCCCATATTCATGCCTTTCGCAGGATCGGGGAGGGTGAGCAAATTCGGGTACATCGCCATTTTTTTGTCGACGTTGAACGCTTTCCCCGCGTCATTGTATTTGGAGCCCGCCGGATAGTTGCCCGGTATCGAATAAACATCCTTGTAAAACTGGAACAATTTCCTCCAACCCGCATTCGCCCCGATGACAGATTTCTCCGTCCTCGGATCGACATATGGGGCGGAGAGCTGGGTTTGCAGCCGATTATGGGCGGTGCTCGGACTGAAACCGCGATATTCGATCCCCTCATGCGTCCGTGACAGCTTGACCGCCAATTCCGACAAGTCCTCCCACGTGCTGCCCTCCTTGGGATAAGGGATGCCGAACAGATCGAAGATATCCTTGTTGTAATGCAGCGCCCACAAGTATGTCATCTGCGGCCAAGCGACCAATTCCCCGTTTTTGGAATACGAGCGAATTTCCTTGAGTACCCCCGGATCGATTTTGGACAGATCGAACTTGTGCTTCTTGACCAGATCATCCAGACTTAGCGGAATGTCGAGCTCAAGCGTCGGGGTCAGGTTGGTCAGCCCGTCGAATATGATGTCCGGCGCATTACCCGAGGCAAGGAGCTCGGCAAGCTTCGGTCCGCGCGCGATACGCTCCAGCGTAATATGAGGAAACTTACTGCGAATCGGTTCCGCGATCCGTTTCTCGTAATACTCCTCCGGGACCGCCGGCGCTATAAACAACTTCAACGTGACTGGCTTCGCCGGAACCTCAGGAGTACTCGTGGCGGCCGGAGGCAGTTTCTCCTCCGACGGCGCCGGACTGCCTCCGCACCCGGCGGCAAGCGTGCAGGCCAATACGGAAATCAATGCGGTTGCTATACGTTTTTTCACAACGGAATCCTCCTCGAAAGCTATTTTAATAAACAAGCCCGCGAAACTGCTTCACGATATGGAACGAAATGAAGTTGCCGTTATGCGAATCCGGAGCCCTTTCATCGCCGGAGCGGCTCAGCACGTACAGGTCGTCGCCGTTGATCGCCATACTCGCGTAATGTCGAGCTTCCTTCGGGGAATCCGTCATCGCGATGAGTCCGGCGAAGCACCAATCGATACAATTTGTAGAGAAATGCAGTTGAAGCCGATGCCGTTCGTTGTTGGGCAAATTGAAGCGATCCGGCGGCAGCTTCTCCACCCGTGTCATGCTGTCCGTTGCTTGGGAGCTCAGCAGCCAATACAGTCTCGTCTGCTCGTCATACAAAATATGAAATTTCATTTGCCCACCCGGACATGGAACGTACAGCATTGTTTTGCCGGACGGCGCCTTCTCCGTCATCGTGACGATCGTTCCGTCATCCTGCTCTACCGCCTTCGCAATCGCTGCATACCCGGTTCCTCCGGTATGCGCCCGCATCCAGAGATGGAACGTACGTCCGGTCGGGTCGTAAAAATAATGGTTTTCGTCGGTAAACTGCACGACATTCGTCTCCAGCCAGCCGATCGCGTTCATGTCCCTTCGCGGGGCAAGCATCAGGCGACCGCCAGGGTCCGTCGGGAAAAACGGAACGCCGAAATAATCCAATTCCGATTCCGATACGACATCCCGAAAGGCGAGCTCGGAGGCAAACGTCCAGCTATCCGGGTCGGCAAGGTCGGCGGTTACGCTCGCTCTCATCAATACTGGAGCCATCACATTGACCCGCCAGCCTTTCAGGTCATCATAGATGTACTTCTCCATGACCAGATATACGTGTCCTTTGGCAAAGTGAATGTTGGAAGGGGCCTGGTGCCAGCTCTGCCCCTTCGTCAGCCGAACGGGCTCGCTCCAAGAATCGCCTCCGTCCTCCGAATACATAATAAACAGGTCCCCATCCTGTCCGAGGACGTACAGCCGTTCTCCGGCCACGAACGGACGGGCGAATACAAATGGAAAGTCCGTGCGGTGAACCCAGGTGCCTCCCCCGTCGTCGGACGTATACAGCTTTCCACGCCATGGCTGTCCGCTTTCCGCATCCAGCTTTGCCCCCGGAAGGCAGCCAACGCCCGGTCCGCCCAAATCCATCGTAGCGACGATACGCCCGCCCGGCAATACAGTCAGTCCCGGGCTGTATGCGAAAACGCTTTCCGGATCAGGCGATTCAAATACTTTAACAAAATTTGGCGCCAATTGTTTAACTCGCGCTCTGTTCTCTTCCACTTGTGAATTCCTCCGTAACATGATGATCTTATTTCTATGCTTGCCTATCTCCGCTTCTTCGTGCCCAGCGCCCAGAGATTGCCGACAAGCCGCCAATGACTCGAAAGCGCAACATGCGAGCCCCCCTTCTATACCCCGATACATGATCATTATAGTGGAAGCAAAAGACCCCCATAGGGGAGAAAATGGACATTATTATAGGTTTGATGAGACTCGAACCGGCAGATAAATCGTAAGCGTCAAACTGTTCCCACCTTCAAACGGATTGAATCCCATGAGAAAATGAGGTAACCGAGAACGCAAGGAGGTTGCCCCATTATGGCAAATGAACATCTTCGACAGCAATGGGTCACACGCATCGCCGAGTACCGGGCCAGCGGCTTGACCCTGAAAGCTTGGTGCGCGGCCCACGACTTACGGTTGACCAAATGAAATACTGGCTCTACAAATCGAAAACGCGCACGCCTTCCGACTCGACCGTTTCCTCTACGCCAGCTCCGGCGACATGCTTTGTACCGCTGGCCGTAGCCGAGCAGGGAAAACGCGCGCCGCTTGTCCTTCGCGTCGGTCCGGCACAGATTGAACTTTACGCCGGCTTCGATCCCCGGTTGCTTCGCGAAGTCGTGCACGCGCTGGCGGAGGTGGTGACGTGCTGACGCTTCCGAACCCCCAGCACGTCTATTTGACCTGCGGACCCACAGATTTGCGCAAGTCCATCGACGCCCTCGCCGCTCTCGTGCAGGAGGGCTTCGGCTTGGATCCGTTCGCGCCCAGCCTCTTTGTGTTTTGTAATCGCCAGCGTGACAAGCTCAAGATGCTGCTCTGGGATCATAACGGCTTCTGGCTGTTGTACCGGCGGCTGGAGCGCGGCACGTTTCAGTGGCCGACCGGCGGCGAAGGAACGGTCACCGTTTCCAGCCGCGAGTTGCGCTGGCTGGACGGCCTGGCGCTGGAGCAGTGCAAGGCGCATCCGCCCGTTCGGGCCGAGGCCGTCATGTAGCCGAATTTGTTTTCGGTGTTTCGCCTCATTTCCCGGCAGGAATTTTGCCCCTGCCATGTCGAATCTTGTGAATATGGAAAACCAAACGAACCTCCCCCCGACAACTGAAGAACAATTCCAGCTGGCGCAGCGCCGGTGTTTCGCCTCCTCCAGCGAACAGACGCCTCCGTGCTGCTGTTCAATGAAGCAGAGGCCGAGGCAGACCCCGTCCAGGAAGAGCCGACGCTGGAAACCGAAGTGCGACGCGAGCTCAAGGTGATTCCGGCCGAAGTAAAGGTTGTGGAACATGTTCGCTACGTCTACGGTTGCCGTCACTGCGAGCGGGGCGTACATCATGAGCCAGAAATACGTGGAGGGGATGCCGCTGTATCGTCAAGAACAGCAGTGGGCCCGTTTTGGGGTCGAACTGTCCCGGCAGACGATGGCCAACTGGATGCTTCACGGCGCCCAGTGGCTCACCCACGTATATGAGCGGATGAAGGCACACCTGCTGCGGCAGGACATTGCCTGCGCCGACGAAACGACGCTGCAGGTGCTTCGGGAGCCCGGACGGGCGGCGGAGCAGAAATCGTATGTTCATCGGGTTTTAGAATCCGTGGATCGTTCGAGCCCTAAGCGGCGCACGGGTACAAGAACTGTGTGATTTAATCGTTTCAGACATCAAAATTCAACAGATGGCAACGATTAAGCTTACGGGGAAAGGAAATTAAAGCAGGATTGTACCGCTCATGAACACGATGTCTAATCTATTGGGGCAATACCTTCAAGAAAATAGATTGAATGTTGCACACGCCTCAGCTTATCCCGTTTTTTTCAACCGTGCCAGAGGAAAATTGACGCGGGAAGGCGTTGCTTACATCGTTACAAAATATATGGATGCTGCAAAGACGGTTTCACCTGAATTATTCCCGAAAAAAGTGTCGCCCCATTGTTTTCGGCACAGTAAAGCCATGCATCTGCTACAGTCAGGCGTAAATCTAATCTATATAAGGGATCTGCAAAGAACGTCCCGTTCACGGGCACGGTGGCGCAGCAGGGACTGGACTTCTGCAACCGCCTCTACGCGATCGAGCGACAGGCCGAGGGGCAGCGCCGCCGGAAAAACGCTTCGCCATCCGTCAGGAGCAAAGCCGTCCTGTGCCGGATGCTTATTTGGCTTGGCTTCAGGAACAACAAGGCCGGGTGTTACCCAAAAGTCTGACCGGAGCGGCCATTACCTACTGCCTGAACCAATGGGAGCGGCTGAACGCTTATCTTTTGGACGGACGGCTGGAGATCGACAACAACCGAAGCGAGCGTGCCATCAAGCCGTTCGTGATTGGCCGGACGAATTGGCTGTTCGCCAACACGCCGCGAGGTGCTCAGGCGAGCACGACGATCTACAGCCTCGTGGAGACGGCCAAAAAGAATCGATTGCATCCGTTTTACTATCTGACCTATCTGCTGGAGAAGCTGCCTCAGCTACCTGATCTAAAAGATCAAGAGGCGCTGGATGCTCTGCTTCCCTGGTCTTCCTCGCTTCCCTTAACTTGCCGCGTGTTTAACACTACAAAATAGCTTATCCGAGTCCCCGTCTGCTGG
This sequence comes from Paenibacillus oceani, assembly GCF_014705615.1. GTDB lineage: Bacteria > Bacillota > Bacilli > Paenibacillales > NBRC-103111 > Paenibacillus_AB > Paenibacillus_AB oceani. Next base: position 95,451 of record NZ_JACXJA010000014.1, on the reverse strand, counting down.
CCAGGTGGGGACTATTTTACGCTTACATTCATATGACGTTAGCTTGATCCGGCCCGTTCCTCAACCCCCACCCAACACCCGAAGCCAAACATACAATCCCCCGAGAGTAATGAGCAGAGTAGGCAGCGTCAGCACAACGCCGATTTTAAAATAGTACCCCCACGTGATGCGAACGCCTTTCCGAGCCAAAATGTGCAGCCACAGCAATGTCGCAAGGGAGCCGATCGGGGTCATTTTCGGACCGAGGTCGGTGCCGATAACGTTGGCGTAGATGAGCGCTTCGCGAAGGATACCTTCGGTGGACGTGCCGTCAATCGCCAAAGCGCCGATCATAACGGTCGGCAAATTGTTCATGACAGACGACAGCACCGCCGCAATCATCCCCATGCCCATCGTAGCCGCCAGCAAACCGGATGCGGCGAGCTGCTCCAGCGCGCCGGCCGGCAGATCGGTAAGTCCCGCGTTGCGCAGGCCGTAGACGACGACGTACATCCCGATGGAAAATATAACGATTGACCAGGGCGCTTCCAGCAGCACTTTTTTGGACTGAACGGCCGGACTGCCGCGGGAAGCCAGCAAAAACAGCAAAGCGACCGCCCCCGCGATAAACGATACCGGCACAACGACCCACTCGCTGAGCAAATAAGCAACGAGCAGTACGCCGAGAATAACCCAGGAAATGCGGAACAGCCGCTTATCCTTAATGGCCGCTGCCGGCTGCTTTAAGTCTGCGGTGTCGTAATGCGTGGGGACGTTTCTGCGAAACACGATATACAGCACCGCTACGCTGGCCGCCAAAGAAAAGAAGTTCGGAACCACCATCCGCGACGCGTATTCGACGAACCCGATCCCGAAATAATCAGCTGACACGATATTGGTCAAGTTGCTGATAATAAACGGCAGCGACGTCGTGTCGGCGATAAAACCGCTGGCCATGACAAAAGGCAAAATCCGCGCTTCCTCCAGCCGCAGCGCCCGAACTTGGGCAAGCACGATCGGCGTTAAGATAAGCGCCGCTCCATCGTTGGCGAAAAACGCCGATACCCCCGCCCCCAGTTCATAGCATCCGCCCTTCCCTCGCATTGTCCTTTCTCCCCGTACAGCCAAAGCACTCATCATGTGTTGCCGCCAATAACAGCCCGCTTCCAAGGTCCAGGTCCGCCACTTTCGCCCCGCATAACGCCGCTTCCTTGCCCGAACGCCATGTTTCCACTTTCTCTACTATAAGCCGAGAGGGTAACGGGAGCAAAAGGTTTTTGACGGCGGCCGGGGCAGCGAATCGGTTGTATGGTAAACTGGGATAAAACAATATCTCTGGAAGGAGTTTGAACACCCTTGCATCCTTTTTTTGAAACGGAAGCCCGTACCTTTCAGCACAGCGGCGATACGGCAGCGGACGTACGCCGGTTTCTCGAATCGCACGGCTGCCCCAAGACGGCGGAGCACAGCATCAGGGTTGGCGCCGAAGCCCGCTCTCTCGCGATGCGGTTCGGCGCGGACCCGGACGCGGCGGAAACCGCCGGCTGGCTGCACGATAGCAGCGCCATCTATCCGAGCGCCGAACGGGCTGTCGTGGCCCGCAAGCTCGGCATCGAAGTGCTCCCGGAAGAAGAGGCGTTCCCGATGATCATCCACCAGAAGCTGTCCGTTGCCGTAGCCCGGGATCTGTTCGGGATAACCCGGCAGGACGTGCTCGATGCGATCGGCTGCCATACGACCTTGCGAGCCCCTTCCACGCTGCTGGACCGGATCGTCTTCGTCGCCGATAAAATCTCGTGGGATCAGGCGGGAACCCCGCCGTATCTGGCCGAGCTGAACGCCCAGCTCGAAAAGTCGCTGGAGCATGGAGCGATGGCGTATATCGGCTACCTGTGGTCGCAAAAGGCTAAGCTTAAAGTCGTCCACCCTTGGCTGGCGGACGCTTACCGGGATTTGCCGGCCGTCATCGCCCGGCAAGAGGTGACGCTGCCCCTGCGGAACAGCCGCTAGCGTCATTCTTGCCACCACCCGGCCGCTCCCTGTTCCGGATACCTTGTACCCGAACTTCGGCACGCCGGCAGAGCGGGGGCGGCTCTTTCTAGCCTCCCCTGGCCACCTATCCATCCAGCCGGCCCTTGCCGGGAGAACGCGCCCGCGCTTCAGTCAGCCAGCGGCGCTACTGTTCGACAGCTTGGGCGGGCCGCTGTTCCGCCCAGCCCTGCCGAACTGCAGGCTGCCCGAGCGGACTTGCAACCTCATCCCTTAAGTCTGCGACCTGAACCCGCTCAGTCCTCTTACCCCCGTGTAACGTTGACGATATCCGCAAACCGGATCGAGACAGTCTCTCCAGCGCAGGCTACTTTCACCCGACGCAGCGTAAAGTCGATTTTGACCACTCTCCCTTGGACGGTTTCGTCCCGGACGGGATCGAAGACGCAGATGACGACATCCGTCTGCCGTTCCGTCGACTCCAGCAGCAGCAGCGCGTATTGTTCCAGCGCCTGGTCGTCCAGCAGAGGGCGTTGCCGATGCCCGGTCTCCTTCTGCTTGGCCGCAAACTGCGCCTTATGTTCCGGCAGCATCATACGCGATGATTCGAACAGACCATTCCCTTCCAGTTTCTTCCCCATGTTGTCATTCCCCCAATCTTGTCCTGCCAGCCATTCGCCTATTCCGCCGCAGCCGCGGGAGGATCGTTCGTACCCGGGACGCCGGCGTACCGTTACAAGGAACCAACTTCCCGCCATCATCACTGAGCCAGATCGAGCTCCAAATAAACGCTCAGCTTGCGCTCTACCTCCGATTTGACGAGCCCCCACAGCATCGAGCATTTGCGGTGGTAGCCCCTGCACATAAAATCCGCCTCGAGCTGCTCCTTCGCCCGCCGCTGATCGTAAATCCGGATTCCCCGGCTTTTCAGCTTGCCGCGAAGGGCGGCCATTTCGCCGCTTACCCGATCCTGCACTTTTCTTAAGCTTTTGATATACAGCAGCGACATCGTCAGCTTGAGCGTATCGAGCGTCCGGATGTCGCGCTCCAGCACATCGAGCACGACCGGCAGCAGCATGTAATCGAGCACCCATTGCAGCTCTTCCTGCGTCTCCAGCGGGGTCCGCTTGATTCCGTCCGGCATGTGCATCGTCCCACCTTCACCCATTCGAACATCCCCTTTTTTAGAAAAGCTTCTAAGCCGACTAAGCGACTATGTGACTAAGCGAAGCCTTCTCTACGACGAACTCTGCGCAAGCGGGAGCTTTCTTGCAAGCGGTAACCGTTCAACTCGGCTAAAATCGTATACTTCCAGCCTCACAAATAAGAACAAATGTTCCCTTACTAGTATATACAATAAGCGAACATACATTCCTGTTTCAAGAGGGAAAATTTTGATGCGCGCCAACTTTGTCCGGCTCCGGCCGCTCCCGGCATACGGGAGGCGAACTGGAAGATGCGGTTTGAAAAGCGTACAATGGAGGTAAGAGCAGCAGCTCCACAAGCCTTCTCCACGATGAAGGCCCTACGTAAAGGGGGGCCTGATATACCGAAATTCGCGCTTTCATGCCGTTTTCATCCGTTAAGCTAGAGCGAGTAACCCCTTTCGCCAAAATCCGAACGCCGCAACGGTTCCCTTGTTCCACTCGTTCGTTTGATGCAACTGGATTATTGAATGATGGGAGAATCCCCCAAGTAACATTCCCGGATTCGTCATAGATGCGAACAAACTTTCCCGTAAGGAGGACTATCCATGTGCGGCAGATACACAGTTACGGTCACGCTTGAGGAACTGCTGATGCGGTATCAGATCGATCCGTTTTTCCCGCTGTACCACCGTCCGAAATATAACGTAGCCCCGGGCCAAATGGTGGTTGCCGTTATTAACGACGGGGCGAGCAACCGGATCGGGGAATTGAAATGGGGGCTCGTGCCGGAATGGTCGAAGGACGAAGCGGCAGGGTTCAAAATGATCAACGCCCGCGCCGAAACCGTAGCGGAGAAGCCGGCTTACCGGACCGCCTTCGAGCGCAGACGGTGCCTTATCCCGGCGGACGGCTTTTACGAGTGGAAAAAAAAGCAGGACGGCGGCAAACAGCCGATGCGCATTACGATGAAGGACGAATCGCTCTTCTCGATGGCCGGCCTGTACGAGTCGTGGACAACCTTGGACGGACGCAAAGTCAGCACATGCACGATCATTACGACGACCCCCAACCGGCTGATGGCGGACATTCACGACCGGATGCCGGTGATCGTCCCGCCGGAGCAGGAGGCGATCTGGCTGGACCGCAGCATGCGCCAAACGTCCCTGCTGCTCGGTCTGCTGCGGCCTTATCCGGCCGAGCAGATGACGGCCTACCCGGTCGCCGCCGGGGTCGGCAATGTCCGAAACGACAGTCCCGAATGTATACGCAGGCTCACCATCGACGATTAGGGCCGGCCCAGGCCGAGGCCCCGGGTGGAGCGAATCGCCTCCCGTAGCCGGCAGCAAAAAACCGTTCCTGCCCAGAAGGCTGCTACTCAGGACCCTGCGTAGTAACCCCAGAGGCAGGAATCTCCCTGATAATAGTGGCGGGAAAAACCGTCCGGTGAAGTCCGACATGATCCCCTTTAAGTAGACAGTGTTAAGAATCGACACTGAAGATGTCCGAACGGTCCTTTGGCGTGCAAGCCCTCGCGATTGTGCGGGAGAAAATGCATACCTTAGCGCCGACTGCTCGTGGGCGAGGTTTTGCGGGTACAAATCGACTCCAGATGAAACCCGTAACTCTTTCCCGTGAGCGGATTGTGTTCGCCTTCGCCAAAACCGTCTACGCGTGTGAGCCCGGTACAAATTAAGAGTCTTTGGCACCTCCTATTTTCGGCCTTTTCGACGAACTAAAACGAATAGAAGCGGTTTGCACCTCTTATTTCCTCCAACTGATGGGAGATGCACCCTTTTCGCGGATTTTAGCAGCTTCTAACCGCTCTTATCCTGTGTTCATGCGGGTTTTCGGGCCATATAGCGGGTACAAACCGCTCTTATTCGCGTTTCCTCCCCCACTTGAATCGGGGGGGCAAAAAGTTGAACGGCCACGAAAAGCGAACTTGCGACACCCGCTGACCCGATCAGTAAAGGGAATCCTTTTCCGCTTCACCACGGTAAATATACATCGATCTATGCACGGAAAAGAGGGGGCCAAAAGTGCCCACGTGACAGAGGCGTCCCAATATCCGAGCGCAAAAGGACCCCAAAATCCACGGTAAAGTGGAGACTGAGGTCCTTTTTCTTGAGGGAATCGGTTCTGGATGAGGCTCAAAAAACGATTAATGACTTTGGGGACATCCCCTCTGAAGAAGCCGCGCCCGCATTCGGCCTTACCGCCGCGGCATCGTGATTCCTTCGTTTTTGTTGAACTTGTCGGTCGCTTCCTTGATGACCTCGTTGCCGCCCTTCGATTTCCATTCCTCGATTACCTTCGGCCAGTCGGAGATCGGCTCTTTGCCGTACACCATTTTGACCATGTGGGTGAGCAGAAGCGGCGGTGCGGTGTCGGAATTAGGCGAAACGTCCGGATTTTTCGTAAGCGACTCCAGACGCGGCTCGAATGTGATGCCGTCGCGCCCTTCCTTGGCGAGAACCGTATCGTAAATCTGAATCAGCTTTTTGCCTTCAGGCGTCAGGTCCAGCGAGCCTTTGTTGTACGTCGTATCCTGAACCATCCACAGGAACGCCTGTCTGTACCGCTCTTCGTCGACAGCCGTCGGATCGGTCGGCGACGTATAGACGATTTTGCCGTTCTCCGTCTTGTACGTCTCGCCTTCAACGCCAAACGTGAAAAACTTCTCCGCCTCGTCCGAGACCATCCAGTCGAAAAACTTCACGATGCTTTCGGCGTTTTTTACATCTTTTTTAATAAAATACGAGCGGGTGACCGATCCGTACAAATAATGGCCGCCCTTGCCGTCAGTTCCGGTCGGGGAAGGGATAATTTCCAGCTTCGCCTCGGGAACGCTCGCCTTCAGCTGGGCCTCCCATTGCAGCAGCTCGTTCGCATTCATCGTCCACATGCCCGCTTTACCGGCCAGGATCGTGTTTTTGAACGTCGTCGGGTTGATCGTCGCGAACTCCTTGTTAATCAAGCCTTCATCGTACATCGTCTTGTACACGCCAAGCGCCTTCTGCATATTATCCGAGTCGAAAAACTTCGGAACGACCTGGTCACCCTGCTTCTCGAACATCGACAAATACGGATACACGTCATACGCTCCAAAAAACGTATCGGCGTATTTGAAATCTTGCCGGCCCATATACGGATTCTCGACGCCCAGCTTCTTGAACGCGCGCAGCATATCAAGCGTTTCCTCCACTGTCTTCGGCGCCTTCAGCCCGGCTTTATCGAGCAAATCTTGGCGAACCCAGGTCGCTCTCCGCGAAGGATTGGACAAATATTCCGGAATCGCGTAAATTTTGCCCTGATACGATACTTGATCCCAGGCGTCCTTCGGAATTTTCTTCAGCAGATTTTGCCCGTGCTTCTTGAGCAGGTCGTCCAGCGGCATAAAGACGCCCGCCTGCACCGAGCCCGCCATTTCTTTGCCGTTGACGCCTCCGCTGCCCTGCATCACGTCCGCAACGTCGCCAGTGGCGAACATTTGCACCATCTTCTGCTCATATTCCTTATGCGGCACGAGCACGATGTTCAGATCGGTATTCGTTTTTTCTTCCAGCCGCTTGACCCACTTGTCTTCGTTCAGATTCGGGGACTTCTCCACATAGTTGAAAGCCAGCGTCCGCAGCGCGATCGAAAACTTCGTCTTTTCTCCCGGGCCGGCCGCCTGGCCGTCTTTGCCGGAATTCCCGTCCTCTTTCGTACCGCAGCCGACTAAGGTGCCAAGGGCAAGCGTGCTCACCAAGCTCACTTTAAACCATTTGTTCATGATACCCCTCTTCCCTTTTCGCTATATTGAAAACGCTTTATCGTGGTTCTAGCCCTATCTTATCGCCGGATGCGGATTTCAACAATGGAGTGGCTTTATGTCGGTTTGTCATTTTTTCAGATTTACCCGTCACGCCTAATACGATTTGGCGATTTCAATACGCTGTGTCCTGCCGTCCTCCGTGAAATACAAGTGAACCCCGTGATCCTGATCGTCCATAAAAAACGAGACGTATTTGGCGTCCCCCTTCTTTATCGGGACGAGCAGCGCGGCAATGCGGTGACTGGACGCCTTCCGGGTCGAAGCCGTTAAATGCCAGTGAAGCGGCAGCCCTTCGATCTCCGAAGGATCGACGTCCGTGAATTCGTTGTGCTGCGACAGCTCAAGCTCTCCCGACGAGCAATAGGCGAACCGGCCGGCAAGCTCGGCCTTTTCCCCGTTAACCCGGAACGACTGGCCTTTGATCGTCATCGGATGCAGCGTGTGGAACAGCCAATCGACGGAAGCCGGCTGCTCCAGATCCACGTAATCGACAATCACAAAATACGACTGTCCTACGAAATAAATTTCGCGGACATACGATTTCAAATCCGGCACCAACTGCCTGTAAGCGGCGGTCGCATCGGATCGGACGAAACTGCAGTCCCCGGTATCGCACACTTCGAGCACCGTTCCGGAGGCCGCCATGTTCAGCACCTTATCGGGTCCCGCATATTGGCCCTGCCCGTCGATCAGGATGACGTTTTTGGAGCGGGTCTGTCTGCGCCATTGAAGGTGCATCGTGCTGCCGAAGGCGACGTAATACCCGCTCTCGATCGCCAGCGGTTCGCCGAACGCATGCAGCAGAAAAGCGTTCTGATCGCCGTGGCTGTGGCTGATCGAGCCGTAGCGGCTGCTCTTCGTCAGCAGCATGATATGCTCCTGCGGATCGTCCATGCGGCGGTGCATCGCCACCCAGCCGACGTCCTTGAACCATTTGACCGCTTCAATGCCGACAGGCGCCACAGACTCGACAGGCGGATAATCGTGAAGATACGTCATCTCGTCGAAACGGAAATCCCACCAGCCGTAATTGTAAAATTTACTGTCCGCATCAGGGTTCAGACGTTTCACTTGCTCATAATACCATTGGTAGCGTCCGTCCCCCGTGACTCCGGCAAACTGGCGGACATTAAACCCCGTCTTCAGGCTGGGCGGATCGCCGAGCGTTGACTGATCCGCGAAGCTGGCGCGCCTTACGTCCGGCGGGAACACATACAGCGGAAAATCTCCGGTTCGCCGGAAAAAGGGCCGGCGGTACAAATCGATTCCGGTGTAAGACCGCAGCAGATTCATCGCTTCGGTGACGAACGCCATGCCGGTCGTCCAGTACATCGGCCCCTCGGCCCAGCCTCCGTCCGCGCCGCCCCAAGGCGAATACAGGCAGGCGAAATATTCGATCGCGTAGTCGAGCCACTGCTCGGCCTTCGGCTCTTCCCCCAGCAGCGCCATACAGCAAGGAACCAGCACCGACGACAGCGAGCGGACGGCATGGCTGTCGTACGGCACCTGATGAATTTTCGACCGCTCGATCACGTGGCAGGCGACCTGCTCGGTACGGCGGAACAAGCTGCGGCGCACTGCCGCCCGCTCCGCCTCGTTCAGCTCCCCGTGCAGCCAGTCGTAGCCCCAGGCAAGCGCGCCGGCGATGCGGAAAGCCGCTTCGTCGTTATAGTCCCGGCTCGTCGCTCCCTCCGTATTCCAAGACGCCACATGCAGCAGCCACCGCTTCGCCTGACCGATCCGTTCGCGGTCTTCGAGCACGATGCCGGCGACGCTTAAGTGACGGACCGCATACAAGCACTCCTGGCAATCGATGTACATCCGGCGCCAAAGATGGGCCACCCGCTTGTTGTCCGGATATGGTGCAGGCTCCGGGATGAGCGGCCGGTTCGTCCAGGGGAGTACCGATTTCTCCATAAACTCGCCCCAGCCGTACGCGGACGCGTCTTTTCGCACCGCATCGCGGAACGGCGCAAGCGAATCGGCTTGCAGCCACAAGCGGGGGTGCCCCCCGCCCGGCGCAGGGTAACGGGTGCCGCGTCCCGGCAGCGGCGTCTCCGGCAGCCCTGCCGGCACTTCAAACGAACGGACCCGGCTCCATTCCGTCCGCTGCCCGGCACCCGTATTCGCCGCAGCGCCGATCCCGGCGGCACAGCCGTCCGCCGTCTCCTCCCCGATCAGCAGGGCGTAACGCCAGTAGCAGATACCCGGGGCAAGCGGCCGATCCGGGGTGAAGTAGTTATATGGAACGGGCTCATATACGTCCGTTCGCTCCGCCTCGAAGCCCGGCGAAGACGATAGCTGCAGCACGTACCGGTCGTCGGACTCCGCCGCCGGCATCCAGGTGAAGCGCGGCGGATTTTCCAGCAGTATCGTCCGCTCGTTCGGTTCATACGGGACGGTTAGTATGTCGCTGTTCGGCTCGTACAGCTTCGTCATTTCCGGATCACGCTCCTCGGGTTGGCTCTGCCAAACGTAAACCTGCCTGCTTCGTAAAATGAACGGTCCGCCGCACACCGTTCCCGTCGGCGATATCCAGCGCGGCACCTCCTGCCGTTCCTTCGCGGAAATGAAGCGACAACGGCTCGGCGCCGTCGCGGTACATCGCGATGAACCTGGCCGAGCGCCCGCGCTGCCGATGAAGCAGACCTGCCCCAGGCTTGCTCGGATCGACAGATACGCCGGGCGTGCGGACCAACTTGGCCTCGGAGCCGGGAAACAGCACCATCGCCGCCGTCACCTGCTCCTCCGTTCCGTCCACAGTCATCCGCCATAAGCAGGTATCCTGGTCCGTCAAAATCGGCTTGCGGCTGTTTACCGCCCGAATGTGGGAGTAACCGCCGCGGGCGCCCAACACCACACCCTCAGCGCCTGCATCCCTGCCGGCCGCCTCCCACGCTTCCGGGGAGCCGGCGGGCGCCATCTCCCCGATCCCGTGCATCCACCAGTCGATCTCCGCCGCTTCCCCGGTCTGCACCTCGAACCAGTCGAGCAGCCATTCCCCGGTCAGCAGCAGATGGCGGTCGAACACCGTACCCGCGTAAGCCTGATCCGAACGGAGCCAGACGTGCGTCCCTTCCTCTCCTTCTTCGAATCGCATGCATTCGCCTTCATGCGGCGCTTGCGACTGTCCGCCGATCGACACCGTGTTATGGCTCGCCGTTTCCGCATACCAGCCTTTCCGCAATGGCGAGCCGTACGGCACCACTCCCCTATCCGGGGCGACGGCGCCGCTCTTGTGCATAAGCGATACGTGCAGCTTGTCGTAATGGCCGTGCGAGCCGCCGTGCGGACCGAAATCGGCCAGAAGGGACAGCTTGCTCCCCGGACGGCGCAGCACGACGAAACCCGAGTCGGCAAGCAGCAGCGATCGGCGCTGACTATAGTCGTCAGTCGGCGGAATCCCGGAGGGGGCGCGGGCTCCTCCTTCCAAGCCATCCAACGCTCCCTGATCCATACGATAAGCCGTCGGCGTCCAATCGCCCGTTCCGTACACCACAGCCTCCAGTCCGGTCCGCACCGGCCCGCCGTACAGCTGTCTGTAAGCTTCGGCAAGAATCGGCGCATACCGGGCATGCCCGTACCGGGTCAGCCCGGTCTCGAATACTTCGGCGATCTCCCGGGCGTAGGGCACCCGCGCGTAAGGGCCGTCGTGCAGCGCAGGCAGCTTGCCAAGATCGTTCGCCAGCCTGGCTAGCACGTCCAGCATCCCTTCGAAGCACTGACCGTCCGCTCCCCGGACCGCGTACAAATCGACGCCAAGCCGTTCCGCCATCTCCGCTGTAATGAAATACGCCCGCAGTACAAAAATGTGGTAATACGTGCTGCCCTCGAATTCGAACTGATCCGGCTTTACGCCGATCGTCAGATGATGGAGCAGTCCGCCTTCGCCGTCAACGAGCGCCAGCAGCTTTTCCTTCTCGCCGCGGGCGGCGTAGACGCAGGCAAGCGCCGCGTTTAGCCAAGCCGTGTAGTTATTTTCAGGATTGCGCTTTTCATGAATCAAGACGTGCCGGTACTGCTCCATACTGCTTTCCAGCAAGCCGAGAAACGTCTCCATCGCCGCAGCGTCCGCTTCGTCCCAGACGGCCGCACCTTCGTCGCGCAGCAGCAAATACCCCCGGATCAGCGTCGTCGCCCAGATCGCCTCCGTCAGCGCCTGATGAAAGGCTCGCCCTTTCAGCATCCAGGGCTGGGCGTCCGGATGGACCGGATAATGCGGAAACTGCGCGGCATAACCGGCAATCAGCTTCCGGCCGAGCGCGGCATACTCCTCATCGCCGATTCCCGCATAAACGGCCGCAGCCTGAAGCGCATACCGCGCCAGCGCCTGGTGCTTGAACACGAGCCAGGCGCCGCGGTAAGGCTCGCCCGACAGCCGGCAGCCGTGAGGGCAAACGTACGACAGCGCATCCGCCTCGGCCGGATCGAACAGCAGCTCGGTATGATGCTCCGGGCACACGTATTGGTGCCACCACCCGCCCGGCTCATGAGGGATCGCCAGCGCCTGCTCCGGCAGCGAATCCAGCTCGCGGCGCAGCAGTTCGCAGGCCGGCTGACCCCATATGTTCTCTCGCACCTTTTCCCGGATTCGTGTCGTCTTCATCGCATGAACATGCCTCCGTTTACTTCGACGGTTTCCCCGGTCAGGTAGGAAGCCAGATCGGAGACGAGGAACAGAACCGCCCCGGCCACGTCGTCCGGAGTGCCTTCCCGTCCAAGCGGAACGCGCCCGACCGTCGCTTTGCGTCCTTCCTCGGAGGTGAATGTCGCATGGAACGCCGTCTGACCGATAAAGCCCGGGGAAACGGCATTAACCCGGATGCCGCTGGCGGCCAGCTCTTTGGCAAGCCCTTTGGAATAAGAGACGATCGCGCCTTTGCTCGCCGCATATACGCTCGCGCCCGGCCCGCCCCCGTCATGCCCCGCCAGCGAGGACAGGTTGACGATAGCGCCCCCTCCCTTGGCCTTCATGCCCGGCAGCGCCGCTTTTGTTACGAACACGGTGCTTTTCAGGTTCACATCCATAATCGTATCGTATAGCTCCTCCGTCATATCCGCGTTGGAGCAACGCTGCACCAGATGACCGGCATTGTTCACGAGGATATCGATTCCAGTGCCGAAGGCGGCCTCGACGGCGCTCACGAGCGCACCGATCTGATCCAGCTTTGAGACGTCGGCCTGGAACAGCTCCGCCGTCCCTCCAGCCGTGCGGATCGTCCGGACCGTCTCCTCGCCGTCGCCCGCATTTTTCAAATAATTAACCGCCACCTTCGCTCCGCTGGCCGCGAGCCGGATCGCAACCGCGCGTCCGATACCCGAGCTGGAACCCGTTACCAAAGCGACTTTCCCCGTCAGATCGATCGTATTCATTGTTTCGTCCTCCTCATGATTTTTGTTTTTTGAGCACATGCCTATCTTTGAATGTCAGCCTCAGCCTCTGTCCGTTCAGTCCGCCGCTATGCTGAGCTTGTTGCGTATGCCCGGCATCGTCAGCGTAATGCGGGTTCCCTTGCCGCGCTCGCTGCCGACCGACATGCCGTACTGTTCGCCGAATACGAGCTGGATGCGCCGGTGCACGTTCATCAGACCGATGCCTCCGCGATGATAGATCGAGCCGGTGTCCGGTTCGGCCAGCCGGTTTTGCTTCAGCTTCTCCCGCAGCGCCTCCAGCTTCTCCGGGCTCATGCCGGCCCCGTTATCCTCGACGATCACGAGAAACCGGTCGTCCTCGCGCCGCGCGTCGATCCGGATGTAGTGCCGGTCCTCGATCCCGTCCGGGAACGCATGCTGAAAAATATTTTCCACGATCGGCTGCAGCGTCAGCCGTACCATCTTCTCCAGCAGCAGCTCGGGAGGAACCGCTACGTCGATGTCGAAGTCGCGCCCGTGCCGGTGCCGCAGTACCGTCATATAGCTGAGCACATGCTTCAGCTCGTTGGCCATCGTAATTTCCTCCAGATTCGTCTGGATCGAATACCGCAGCATGAAGGCCATCGCCTCCACCATCTCGGTAATTTCCGCGGAATCCTGGACGACGGCGTAACATTTGATCGTCTCCAGCGTGTTGTACAAAAAATGCGGGTTAATTTGCATTTGCAGCGCCTGAAACTCCGCCCTGTGCCGCTCCAGCCGGGTTTCCTGCAAATCCAGCAGCGTCCCCTGCTGCTTCAGCTCGGCTGCGTACACTTCCTCGACGAGCTCCGACAGACGGGTCACCATCCGGTTGTACGTCACGATCAGGCTGCCGATCTCGTCCTGCCGCTCGGGAACGTGAATATGGCCCCAATTGCCCTTCTCCGTCTGGCGCATGCCGTTCTTGAGCACCTGAATCGGCTTCACGATCGAGCGGCCGAACCGGAGCGCGGCGAAGATCGCCGCCACCAGCGTCAGCAGTCCGACGACAAGCGTTGTCGAGCGGATGGCGGATACCGGGCCGCGCAGCTCCTGCACGGGCACGGATATCGCGATCGTCCAGTTGGAATAGTCCGATTTGCGGGTGACGAACAGCCGGTTTTCCCCGTTCAGCTTCTCCAGAAAGCTGCCGTTGCCGGTCTCCGTCACTTTGTGAAGCAAACTTCCGCTCGAAATGCCCGCATATTCGGAATCCGCCGGCCGGTAGATCAAACCGCCCTGTTCGTCGACGATGAAGAAAAAGCCGCGCTCCCCGATATCGAGAGGCTTCCACATTTGCGCGAGATCCTGCTCCTTGAACTCAATCGCCAGCACGCCGTTCGGCGTATACGACGAGACTCCCCGCACCCTCCGGGCCATCGTAATGATCCGGTCCGCCTGGTCCGGCTTGATGCTCGACTTGAACATCGCAATCGCCCCGTTCTCCGGCGTCCGCTCGAGCAGCATCGCGTATTGCTCCGCAGGCCGGAAGTTCGGCGTATACAGCTGGGGCGAATTGTCGTCCGCGACGGCGCGTCCGTGCTCTCCGATCAAATAAATCAGATGCGTTTGCGGATGGAGAATGAACACCGTCGGAAACAGTTCCTTTTGCAGCGCATTGTAGTATTGATAGTACTCGTAGCTGTCGTTCGGATTGATATCGAGAAAGCGCTTCAAATCCATGCTGGTGAGCAGCGACTGGCTTGCCCGCTCATACGTTCTCAAGTAAATGTCGGTCTGATAAGCGGCGCTTGTAATGATCTGGGAAATGTACCGCTCCGACTGGCGGTCGAGCGCCCGCGACGACTGCGTGTACGAGAAAATCCCGACCGTAGTAAGCGACATGACGATGACGACCAGAAAATAGACGAAAAGCTGTCTCGACAGACGTTTCTTCATCATTCGATCCCGAGTCTGCTGCGGTATTCGGACGGCGAATAACCCGTATGCTTCTTGAACATTTTCGTAAAATGCGGATGATCGGCGTAACCGACCTCGTAGGAAATATCCGTAATCCGGTAGTGCGGCTGCTCCAGCAGCTTCTTGGCTTTGTCCATCCTCCGGCGGGTCCGGTACTGGACGAACGTTTCGTCCGTCGTCTGCTTAAACAGCTGGCTGAAATATGATGGATTCAGCCCCAGCACGTCCGCCACTTCCTCCAGCGACACCTCCTTGGACAAATGCTCGTCGATAAACGCCTTCGCCGCCTCCACCGGATTTTTCGCCTTTCCTTTGCGCTTCGCCTTCAAATCGGCGGCGATTTTGCGAACCGCCTCGGCCAGCCGTCCGAACGACTTGGCGCTCGTGGCGACGCCCTCCAGCCGCAGCTCTTTGTCGTGCGGCACGACGTCGCGGTGTGCCAGCTTCTTCACAAGCAGCGCGTACAGCTCCTGCAGCGCCTCGTTTTGCCGGCTTACCGTCAACTGGGCAAAATCGTAATCGCACTCCAGCCGTTCCAACAGCCGCTCCAGCTCTTCGCTGTGGAGGCTCCAGACCGCGACCTCCATCTGCTCCACCCATTCGTCCAGCCGGGCTACCGATAAATAATACGGCGACTGCTTCCGGCCCAGCGCGTTCGTCAGCTTAGCCAGCGTATCCCGCATATCCTGGACGCCGACCGGCTTCAGCAAATATTGCTTGACTCCGTACGAGACACACTTCTGCGCGTATTCGAAGTCGCCGTAGCCGGATATGACGACGACCTGAACGTCCGGCTCCTCCTCGGCCAGCCTCCGGCACAGCTCCAGCCCGTCCATACGCGGCATGCGAATGTCTGTGAATACAAAATCCGGTCGTTCCTCGCGGATTCGGGCAAGCGCTTCTTCCCCGTTTTCGGCCATGCGGACGGAACAGTCCAGCGACTCCGTCTGCCGGATCATTTTCTCGAGCCCTTTGCGAATCATCGGCTCGTCGTCGACGATCAGAATGCTGTACATGGTGAACGCCCCTTTTGCGGACAAACCAACGGCTCGCGCTCCAACACCGTGCTCCCGTCTGTAACGGAGGACGGCGGCGAAGAGCCGGCCCGTTTCGTTTGCTTCGCTTCGATTGGATTGACGTTGCTTCCGGTCCGAAGCCCCACCCGCCGTCTGAACCGCGACATGTTCCGTTCACCGCAGATCGGCCGGGACGAAGACGCATGCGCCCTACGATTTGACCGAACCGACCATCATGCCTTTGACGAAATGTCGCTGCAGAAACGGATAGATGAGAATAATCGGAACCGTGGCGATCATAATGACGGCCATTTTGATGCCTTCCGGCGAAGTGTGCGCGAGCGAGCTGAACACCTGGGACGACGGGTCGATGCTGATATCGTCCGTCTCGAACAGCTTCTTCAGCTTCACCTGCAGCGGCCACAGCGCCGGCTTGTTGATGTAATACAGCGCGCTCATATACGTATTCCAATGGTTCACCGCATAAAAGATACCCAGCGAAGCCATTACCGGCTTGGACAACGGCAGCACGATGCTGGAAATAATCCGCAGCTCGCCGCATCCGTCGATTCGGGACGAATCGATCAGCTCCGCCGGAATTTGCATAAAAAACGACCGCATAACGAAAAAGTTAAATGCGCTGATGGCCCCGGGAATCAGGAGCACCCACAACGAATTGACCAGGTGCAAATTTTTCATCAATATAAAGTTCGGAATAAGCGGAGCCGTAAATACCATCGTAATGAGCACGAACATAACGACGACTTGGCGCCCGACGTATTCCTGACGGGAAACCGGGTAAGCGAGCGACGCGGTTGCAAGCAGATTGATCAGCGTGCCGAACACCGTAATGTATACGGTAACTCCGAACGACCGCCAGATCGAGGCGTCGCTGAACACGTACTGGTAGTTGATCCAGGTAAAGTCTACCGGCCACAATCCGACCTTGTTGTTAATAATAGCTTCCGAGCTGCTGAACGATTGCGCGATTACGTTCAGAAACGGCAGCAGCATCGTCAGGGCGATGACGGTGAGAAGCACGACGTTGAACGCATTGAACATATTTTGTCCTCGGCTATATTTTCTCAAGTTTCTCACCCCTTAGTAAAGACTTTCACCCGTCGTTTTTTTGCTGAACACATTGCCAATGACGATCAGCATAAGCCCGACCAGCGATTTGAACAAACCGACCGCCGTCGTGTAGCTGTATTGCTGGGACAACAGGCCGACCTTGTAAATGTACGTATCGAGTATTTCGCCGTTCTCCGTATTAAGCGGATTGAGGAACACGTACACACGCTCGAAGCCGAGATCGAGAAACTTGCCGATATGAAGCAAAAACAAAATCATAATCGTCGGCAGCAGCGACGGCAGCGTAATCGACAGCGTCTGCCTCCACCGGCTCGCGCCGTCCACTTCGGCCGCTTCGTACAGATCGGGATTGATACCCGCCAGTGCGGCCAAATAAATGATCGTCCCGTAGCCGGTATCGCGCCATATGCCCGAGCCGATCAAGATCGTGCGGATATACGAATTTTCGCCCAGGAAGTAAATCGGATCGATGCCGAACAGCGACAGCGCTTTGTTCAAGATGCCGGTCGAGGGAGACAAGATGCCAATCGCGATCCCGCTTATAATGACCCAGGACAAAAAGTGCGGCATATACACGACCGTTTGCAGCACCCGCTTGTACAACACGAGTCTCAGCTCGTTGAGCAGCAGCGCCAGGACGATCGGGGCCGGAAATGCGATGAACAGATCGTACAGCCCCAGCAAAATCGTATTGTTCAAGATGCGGAGGAAATCGTAATGCTCGAACATCGTTTTAAAATGTTTGAGCCCGACCCACTCGCTGCCCGTAAATCCTTTGAAAATGTTGTAATCCTGAAACGCGATCACCGAGCCGAACAAAGGAACGTATTTGAATATGAAAAAGTAAACGATCCCCGGTATCGAGATGAAGTACAGCGCCCGGTATTTCCACATGTAATCCAGCCATCTTCCGCGGGGCGAAGACTTGATCGCCTTCTTGGCCTCGGGTTGTATTGCAGCCGCCATTCCGCTCCCCCCAACCGTCTGATATCGTAGTGCAAGCCTAGATTTGTAAGCGCTTGTTCTCTTTAATCATAAGGCGGGAGCGGTTCGCCAACAATGGAGTCCCTTTGATTGGACTTGTGTTTTTTTTAGGTGTGAAGCATGCCGCTCAGGCCGGGTTTGCAGAACAAAAAACGCCGTTCCGATGCAGGAATGGCGTTCGCCAGGCTGAAACTTATAGGACATCGGTGCTATTACGTCAGCGATCGGCTCCGGGGGAATGTCCATCCTGTCGGATCTTAACACGCGCCGGAGGTCTTCTAACGATAACGAGCGATGGCTGCAAACGTGACTTGATAAGGCATCATTGCTATTATGAAGATAGACGTCCCTACATCCTCTTGCTCCTGGCTTACGACATCGACTTGGGCATCGGCGCCGCAATGAATCGAAATCCCAGAAGCAAAAAAAGCTCATGGACGGAATTGAATAAAGAACGTGTCCGCCGCCTCGAAAAGTTGGGGTTCATGAGAGACGAAGGAAGAAAGGTGCTTCCTGATATGGACCCCAATTCTTTTAAAATAGATACGGTTATCGAGCAAAGACTGCAAGAGGAAAGGCAAGTATACGAGAATTTTTTGGCATTTCCTGCTCTTTATAAACGAATTCGGATCGACACAATCCAGAGCTATAAAAATCAGCCGGAATTATTTAGGAGTCGTTTAGACAAATTCATTACGCACACAAAAGCAAATAAAATGTACGGTCAATGGCATGATCATGGACGTCTTCTGGATTATTAAGAGGCGACAGTGGCAACGGTTCGCCCGACAAGGGAAGCGAAAGGGGATGGCAGCCTACCGGAACATCCCCCACAGCTTAATCAAATGAAACGTATTGTTCGGATCGATTTTCAGATCCAGAACCATCTGTACGATCTGTTTGGCCAAACCGTCCGAGATCGGCTCGCCCAGCGCCTTGGCCGTCTTGCTGAGCAGCGTCTTAACTTTGGAGCGGTCCTGCAAGTCCCCCTTCGTCACTCCGTCCATAATCGCTCGGACCCGGTCCTTCGTCTCCGGATGCTTCAGCTTTTTCCGGACCCTCTCCACCAGCTCGCGCGGAATTCCATACTTTTGATAGCTCAACGCCGGACACCTCCCGAAGTGGTCGTCTCTAATTGTATGCCGGATAGGCCGTCGTTTTGCCTGCCCGGGGAACAACTATCGGCTTTCACCTTCACTCAGGGCCAGAGACCGGAACGTACGGTTCCAGCAGTTCCAGCAGTTCCGTCAGCACGCCTCCTTCACGCGTTCGGGCGTCTCCGCCCATTCCATACAGGACAGCGAACGTAAGAAAAACCGTCCGGTCAAGAGATCGTATCCCCCTTAAGCAGACAGTGTTAAGAATCGACACTACGCCTACGCCCCCGGACGGCCCTTTGACGTGCAAACCCATACGTGAATGCGCGGGAGGGCAATGAGTACCTTCGCTCCAGCCGGTCGTTGATGAAGTTACGGAGGACTCCTTCGACTTAGATGAGCCGTACATCTCTTTCTAGAACGCGCCGCGTTCTGCTTCGCTGAAGCGAATTGTATACGAGCTCTATCCCATCATAAGAGTCTCTGGCACCCTTTATTTCCGGGATATTGAGCTGAAAGAGACAAATAGAGGCGGTTTGCACCCCTTATTTCCCCACTTGAAGGGGTCTGCGCCTTTTTCGCCGATATTAGTAGCTTCAAACCGCTCTTATTCCGCGCCCAAGCCGGTTCTCGGACCAAATAAAAGCTGCAAACCGCTCCTATTCGGTTCCCCCTCCCCCCCCCAGCCAGCAGCAGGACAAAAAGTCGAACGGTCATGGTGGTTGTTCTCCGATTCATATCCGGCCAGCCTCTTTCTTCTCCTATTCGCTTACGAGTTTTATTGTAACTGGAGCAACTTGAGACACTCACTGACTCGACAAGCAAGGGCCCTTTACCCGCTTTACCACGGTGAAGAATGTTAAACATTCTGAGCTCACAAAAAAACCTCCATCCCGCTTGCCGAGCGCACCGGCTTGGCGGATATCGGACAACCCTATCGCTTGTCCCATGTCCATACCAAGCAGCGCACTCCAGCCGATAGCGGATGGAGGTTCGCTTTCCTAACGCGGCAGCCGGCAAGCCGGCGCTTCCAAACCAAACGATAACACAATTCTCGCTCAACCAACCAGCCAGCTCAGTCCAGCCGCTCTCCGTCCAGAATATGCTCTCTCTGCAAAAATTCGCGCAGCGGCAGCATCTCCGCCGACGTCCAGAAATCCGGCTGGGCGACCAGCTCGGCCGCGTCGTCGCGGGCCATCTCCATAATTTCAAAATCGCTCATCATATCCGCAAGCTTGAACTCGGGCAGGCCGCTCTGCTTCGTGCCGAAGAAGTCGCCGGGACCGCGCAGCTCCAAATCGCGGCGGGCGATCTCGAAGCCGTCGTTCGTCTCGGTCATGACGCGCATGCGCTCCTTCGCCGTTTCGTTTTTCGGGTCGGCGATCAGAATGCAGTGCGACTGATGCTCCCCCCGGCCGACACGGCCACGCAGCTGGTGAAGCTGGGACAAGCCGAACCGGACCGCGTCGTAAATGACCATCACCGTCGCATTCGGCACGTCGACGCCGACCTCGATGACAGTCGTCGAGACGAGCACCTGTACCTGATTCTCCTTGAACAGGCGCATTACCTCGTCTTTTTCCTGGGCCGTCATCCGTCCGTGCAGCAGCCCTACCCGGAACTCCGGAAATGCGTGCGACATCTGGGCGTGTACGTCGATCGCATTTTGCACGTCCAGTTTCTCCGATTCCTCGATCAGCGGACATATCACGTACGCCTGCCGCCCCGTGCTCACTTCGTTGCGGATAAAACCGATGACCCGCTCCAGCTTGTCGTGTCCGACCGCATACGTTTTGATCGGCTTGCGCCCTTTCGGAAGCTCGCGCAGCGTGGATACGTCCAGATCGCCGAACGCCGTAATCGCGAGCGTACGCGGAATCGGCGTAGCCGTCATCGTGAGCACGTCCGGGTTCATTCCTTTACGGCGCAGGATGCTCCGTTGGTTGACGCCGAATCGGTGCTGCTCGTCCGTTACGACAAGCCCGAGCTTCCGGAACAGCACATCGTCCTGGATGAGCGCATGGGTCCCGACGACCACATCGATCAGTCCCATATGAAGCGAAGCGATCACGTCCCGGCGCTGCCGGTCGGTCAGGCTACCCGTAAGCAGCCCTATCGTCATTCCGTAAGGCTCAAACAGCTTTTCCAGCGACCGTTTGTGCTGCTCGGCCAATATTTCCGTCGGCACCATAAGCGCCCCCTGGCAACCGGCTTTTACGGTCGCAAACAAGGCGGCCGCCGCCACCACGGTTTTGCCTGCGCCGACGTCGCCCTGCAGCAGCCGGTTCATACAATACGGCTCCTTCAAGTCGTGCAAAATTTCCGCGATCACCTTTTTCTGCGAATCGGTCAGCTTGAACGGCAGCGCACGGACGAATTGCCGCACGTCCTCGTTGTTGAACTCGTGGGCGACGCCGTCTTCTTTTTGGCGCTGGATGGCACGGAACGCATGAAGCTTCAATTGGAAATAAAACAGTTCCTCGTACACAAGCCGTTTGCGGGCCTGCTTGCCTTCCTCCACATCATCCGGATGGTGAATCCGGTACACCGCCTGCTTTCGCGGCATGAAGCCGTATTTGTCGACCAACTGCTTCGGCAGCGCCTCGGCTACGAGAGCCCCGAACTGGACGAGCGCCTGCTGGATGGTCTTGCGCATCCATCTTTGGGCAAGCGCCCCCGTAATCGAATAAACAGGCTGCAGCGTCCCCGACCGGGACGAGCTTCCTCCCGGAAACTCACACTCGGCGACGGTAAGCTGCAGCCTGCGGCTGTCCCATTTCCCCGTCAGCAGGAGCTGGGCACCCGGCCGCAGCCTGTCTTTTAGAAAATGCCGGTTGAACCAGACGGTTTGGATCATTAGCGGATCGGCGAACACCTTGCAGGTCATGCGGGATTTGCTGCGTCCGTACATTTGCACGCTTGGCTCGCTGTACAGCTTGCCCTCGATCGTTACTTTCTCCCCGTCCTTGACGTCCGCGAGATCCCGAATCCGGTAATCCTCGTACCGGAACGGGAAATACTCCAGCAGGCGGGCGACGGAGTCGATTCCGAGCTCTTCCAGCTCTTTGGCTTTGGCCAAAGAGACGCCCTTCACGCTGCGGACGGGAAGCGTATGAAGATCCGTGCTCATGACGCCGGGATGGCGAATGCAGCCACCGTACCCGGACCGGTGTACGTACCGATGACCGGACCGATGTCCGTATACGTCAGCTTGGAAATATGGAAATGCTCCTGCAGCAGCGCGCTGAACTCCTCGGCCGCCTCCCGGCATTGCGAATGGGCCACAGTCAAGTGCAGCTCCTTGCCGCCGAAGTCCGTCTTCATCAGCTCGACGATGCGAGCCATCGCTTTTTTGTGCCCGCGGGCTTTATCGATCGAGTTCACTTCCCCGTCGTCGTCGATCGTCAATATCGGCTTAATGTTCAACAGCGAGCCGAACATAGCCGCCGCTTTGCCGATCCGGCCGCCTTTTTGCAAATAATCGAGCGTGCCAACCAGAAAGTAAATACGCAGTTCCCGGCGAATCTTCTCGATCAGCGCCAGAATGTCGTCCTTGCTTTTGCCCTCCTGAGCCGCTTGGGCCGCTGCGACTACGAGAAGGCCGATTCCGTACGAGGCCGACTTCGAATCAACGATCGTCAGATTCGGCTTATCCTCCAGCAGCGACTTGGCCAGTACGGCCGACTGATACGTGCCGCTCATCGCCGAGGACAGATGAATCGAGATCACTTCCGTCCCGGGATCTTCCGTCAACGATTTGTAGATTTCGAGAAAATCGACCGGCGACGGCTGAGACGTCGTCGGCAGCGCAGGCGAGGACGTCAGCTTGTTATAAAATTCGTCCGATTGAATCGTAA
The DNA here is from genome assembly GCF_014705615.1 of Paenibacillus oceani. Taxonomy (GTDB): domain Bacteria; phylum Bacillota; class Bacilli; order Paenibacillales; family NBRC-103111; genus Paenibacillus_AB; species Paenibacillus_AB oceani. Next base: position 73,158 of record NZ_JACXJA010000014.1, on the reverse strand, counting down.
TCGAATCATAATACGTTTCCGTACCGAAATGTACTTTTAGAGGCACCATCTCAATGCCGTATTCTTTCCGGACCGACTCCGGAATGTCGGACGTACTGTCCGTCACTATTCGGACTTTCCCCATCGGCGCACCCCTTCATAAATGAATAATCATCATTCTACCGAAAATAAATAATAATACAGCGGCTGGCCGCCGGCATGCACTTCGAGCTCCGCGTCGGGATACGTCTCTTCAATGAGTGCCGCAAGCTGGCTAGTAACCGGCTCCGCCGCATCCGCCCCTGTCAACACCGTAACCACTTCTCCGCCGTCCGCCATCATGCTGTCCAGCAGCTGACGGCACGTTGCGAGCAGCTCCGGCGTCGAGGCGACAATCTTGTTGTTATGAATGCCGAGATAATCTCCCGCCCGAATGTCCATTCCGTCGATTTGCGAATCACGGACGGCGTACGTAACTTGTCCCGAATGAACGCGTGCGATCGCTTCCTCCATCACGGAGGTGTTGTGCTCCGCAGTCGCCCCCGCCTGGAAGGCAAACAGCGCCGCCATTCCCTGCGGAATCGTCTTCGTCGGAATGACGATCACATTCCGGTCCAGCAAATCGCGGGCTTGCTGAGCGGCCAGCACAATGTTCGAATTGTTCGGCAGCACGAACACCGTCTCGGCATGAACACGCTTGATCGCGCTGACGATATCCTCGGTGCTCGGGTTCATCGTTTGTCCGCCGGACAATACGACATCGGCTCCCAGACTCGACAGGATGGCGGCCACGCCGTCTCCGGCCGCTACAGCTACAAAGCCGTACGGCTTCGCCGGTTTTCCGGACGCCTCCGGCTTCGCCGCCGGAGCTTCTTCGCGGGCCGGCTGTGCCGCCGGTGCCGCATGGTGGGATGTGGCCGGAGCGGCGCCTTCTTCCAATATATGCGTATGCTGCTCACGCATATTGTCAATTTTAATTTTGACCAGCTCGCCGAACCGCTGGGCAAGCGTCAATACTTCGCCGGGATGCTCAGCATGCAGATGCACTTTGACCAGATCGTCGTCTGAGACGACCAGAACGGAATCCCCGAACTTCTCCATCTCGCCGCGGAACGACAACTCGTCAAACGCAAGTCCGGGCGTCTTGCCCGGCTCCAGACGGATCATAAATTCGGTGCAATAGCCGAACTCGATGTCCTCCGTCGCCATATGGGCCTGGGCCGATCTTGGCTCGGCCGTTCCATGTCCAGGCAAGTCAGCAGCCGTACCGGGCGCCGCAATGAGGGACGCAACCGGCATATCGCCGCTTAACGCCGCTGCGAAACCTTCATAGATAAGAACCAGCCCTTGGCCGCCGGCATCGACGACGCCAACCTGCTTCAATACCGGCAGCTGCTCCGGCGTCCGGGCCAGCGCTTCCTTCGCTTTGGCCAGAACCTCCTTCATCAGCTCGCCGATATCGGAGCTGCGCCGAACCGAGGCGACGGCATGTTTGGCCGCTTCGCGCGCGACGGTCAGAATCGTTCCCTCTACCGGCTTCACTACCGCTTTGTACGCCGTATCTACGCCTTGTTGGAGCGCAGCCGCAAATTTATGGACATCAATGTCTTCCGCGTCCTGTACCGCTTTCGCGAATCCGCGGAACAATTGTGACAAAATCACTCCTGAATTGCCCCGGGCGCCCATAAGCAGCCCTTTAGACAGCGCTTCGGCAGATTTGCCGATATGCGGAGACGTTTTTTTCTTGAGCTCTTCGACACCGGAGGTCAAAGTCATATTCATGTTTGTTCCCGTGTCTCCGTCCGGCACGGGAAATACGTTCAGAGCATTTACATTCGCAACGTTCGCGTGCAATGCTTCCGCGCCCTTATAAATCATGCTAGTAAAAGTGGAACCATCCAGTGAATTAAAGCGCTTACTCAAAAAAAAACCCCTTCCTCTCGGATATTCTGCCGATTCGAACGCCGTCTCAGCGTGCGATTCGCACGCCTTGGACGACTATATGTACGAAATCGATCTTTAATCCGACGACCTCGTTCAATACGTATTTCACTTTGGACTGCACGTTGTGCGCAACTTCGGATATTTTGGTTCCGTAGCTGACGATGATATGCAGCTCGATATGCACCCCGTCCGGTTCGCTCCGGACTTCGATGCCTCGGCCCAGATTTTCGCGGCCGAGCAGTTCCGCAATCCCGTCTTTAAGCTGTTTGCGCGAAGCCATGCCGACCAGTCCGTAACAATCGAGAGCGGCCGATCCTGCCAATACCGCTACCACTTCGTTCGATACGAATACTTTGCCGAGTTCGCTGTCGATTTGCATAGGCATGGCATGTTCCTCCTCCGGGTTACTTGCTGACTGTTCCGAAATTACCGCCCTGCTTGGCGAAAAGCTTGTCAGAGCCGGCAAGCATTAGCTTACGCCGCCAAAAAAGCAGGTGCATGATTTCGCAACCGTCCTACCTTACGACTACCTTCCATTTTACTATAATCGACATCAGAAAGAAATGCAAAACCGCCACTCGCGTAGATTGACGCCGCAGTTATCCATATGATAATATATTGGGGTATGTGTTCGGTATGAAAGTGTCAGGAGGTGTAACTCATGTCCCGCAAATGTACGATTACTGGTAAAAGCCCACGCCAAGGCAACCACGTGTCCCACGCCAACAACAAAAACAAACGCACCTGGGGCGTTAACGTGCAAAAAGTCCGCATCATGGTAAACGGTAAGCCGAAGCGCGTTTATGTAAGCGCCCGTGCTTTGAAATCCGGCCTTGTTGAGCGCGTGTAATTCCAACGCTTGCAAGATGCCATATTGCATCAAGCCAACTGTGAATGAAACTTATGGTTTCCCAAGACAAGCGACCGCCATCCGGCGGTTGTTTTTCTTTTATGTCAAACCCCCAAGCCGAGCCAATGGGTCGCCAACATGGCGATTGATGACAAAAAGCACCCGTTCAGGTGCTTTTATCGCTTAACCAAGACAGACGGCCCGGTCCTTCGCGCCCCAGGACCGGCCGTTATCAGAATCCGGCCGCATGCATCCGCTCCACGAATTCATCGGTACGTTTCAGATGGGCAGCCGAAAGACGTAACGGCGCCCTAAGTATGAATGTATCCGTCTTAGGTCACAGGCATCGTAATGAACGCCCGGCGGCGAGCCTATGTCCTTTGTACAAGCTCAGCTTTTGCTGAACGAGTTCAAAATCGCTTTCACGACACCGCCCAGAAACTTCGGTAGCTTGATCGTATAAAATTTCATTTCTACCCCTCCCTCGCATGTTCCGCACGGCCGCGAACGTCCGCCCGCCGCTTGACCGAAAATGGCGCCGCCGTACGAATTCACCTTATGTCTCCATTGTATTCGCCGCCTGCGGAAAAGGTGATGACCCGAAACAAAAAAAACTACAAGAGCGGCAACTCTTGTAGTCATCTTATGCGGATAAAGGAAAAAAAATGCATTCGCCTGCGCGTTCTTACTACTCCAGCTTCAAGCCCGGCGGTTCCAGATTAAGAATCGGAATTTTGCCGATCATAACGTATACGACGGTCAGCAGCACCCAGAACACGAGCGATACGAGGATGAAGCTGATCCGCAGCCCTTTGCTCTCATAGGTTTTAAAATAATAAATGCCTATGAACAGCGCCCCAAGCGAATAAATATACCGGAAGATCGAGAATTCGTGCCAGGAGAAGATAAGCAGCAGATGTCCCGCCAAAAAGCTGCACAATAGCAGCATCAGCGTTTTTTTCAAAGAGAGCTGCCTCCTTTGTCGGAACCGCCGCGAATGCGCGAGATCGCTTCCTTGCGGTCCGCTTGGGCAAACACCGCATTGCCGGCCACGAGCACGTTCGCCCCGGCCTTTTTGACGAGCTCCGCCGTCTCCTCGTTCACTCCCCCGTCCACCTCGATGTGGACGTGTCCAAGCCCGCGCTCGTCCAGCATGTGACGAAGCGCCGTAATTTTCGGAAGGCTGGAGGCAATAAACCGCTGTCCGCCGAACCCGGGATTAACCGTCATCAGCAGCACCAGATCCACATCTTCGGCGATATGCTCCAAAGTTGAAAGCGAAGTCGCCGGATTTAATACGACACCGGCCTTAACGCCTTGATCCTTGATGAGCTGCACCGTCCGGTGAAGATGCGTGCAGGCTTCGACGTGCACCGATATGTAATCCGCACCGGCCTGAGCAAAAGCGCGTATATAATCGTCCGGCTTCGATATCATCAGATGAACGTCCAGCGTCAGCTTCGTGTGCGGACGAATCGCCTGCACGATAGGAGGTCCCAGCGTAATATTAGGTACGAAGTGGCCGTCCATCACGTCCACATGAATCCAGTCGGCTCCTCCGCGTTCGACGTCGCGGATTTCTTCGCCCAGACGGGCGAAGTCCGCGGACAGAATCGAAGGGGCAATTAACAATTCCCGCATATGTCAGTACCTCCGTTTCCGTTCTTTCATCTCCTGCAAAAAGACAAGGTAGTGCTTGTACCGGCTCGCAGCGACCGTCCCGCTCTCCACCGCCGCTATCACCTGACAGCCGGGCTCGTGCTGGTGCAGACAGCCGCGAAACTTGCAGCCCGAAGCGATCCGCTTCATCTCGGCGAAGCAGCCGGACAGCTCCTCCGGCTCCAGCTGTACGAAATCAAGCTGGCTGAAGCCGGGTGTGTCCGCCACGAGACCGCGTCCTTCGCCTTCCAGCTCGATCAGCTCGACATGCCGGGTCGTATGCTTGCCCCGGCCGAGCTTGGACGAAATTTGATTCGTCTCCAGCATCAGGCCGGGCACCAATGCGTTCAGAAGCGAAGATTTGCCGACGCCGGATTGGCCGGAGAAGACGCTGATCCGGCCCGCCAGCCGGGAGCGCACCTCGGATATCCCGTCCTCCGTCTTCGTGCTCGTGATGATGACGGTATACCCGATCTGCTCGTAGAGCTGCTTGGCGTCCTGCATCGTTATCGTTTCCTGCGAAGCGGCCTCCGCAGATTCGTCCTCGGAGTCCAGAAGATCCGACTTGGTGAGGCAGATGATCGTATCGAGGCCGGCGTTTTCCGTGTGAACCAGAAATTTATCCAGCAGTTGCAAATTCAGCGCCGGTTCCGCCACGGAGAAAGCAAGCACCGCCTGCTCCACGTTGGCGACCGGCGGCCGGATCAGCTCGGTGGAGCGCGGCAGCACTTCATCCACCGTACCTTCCCCGTTTTCCGTAACTTCGTAGATAACGCGGTCTCCAACCAGCGGGGAGACGCCTCTTTTCTTAAAGATCCCCCGCGCCCGGCATTGTACCGGCTCCTCTGCGGAACCGGCGGACTTCACATAATAGTAACCGCTCAATGCCTTCACAATGATACCTTCAGGCATTAATTTTGTCCTCCTGTAGTCGAGTTCGTAGTCGTAGTCGTGCCGGCCGGCGTTTGGGCGTTGCCGCCAGAGCCGTTTCCTCCGGAAGGCGATGTCGAGGCCGGTTTGTTCGCGGCGTTTCCGTTGCCTGCTCCTCCGGCGCCGCCTGCAGTTGACCCGGGCGTTCCCTGCTGCTGGGTAGTGTTGCCCGGATTGCCGGGAATACCTTCGCCCGGATAGGTGACCGACCGATAATCGATCCGTTCCTTGTCCCTGTAAAATTCCACAGTACCGACCATCCCCGGAGATAACACCACCGTCACATTAAACTGCTGGGGCGCTTTAATCGTTACAGGTCCCGAGCCCCATATCAGATTTTCGCCGCGGGCGTCGGTGTACTTGATCTCGATCGTGCTGTTCTCTCCCTTTTTGGCAGGCTCCATGAGCTTTTCGACCGTAACTTCCTTGGCTTCATCAGGGTATCCGGTGCTTACGCTGACCGTAACTTCGGCTCCAGGCAGGACGGACTCCCCTTCCTTGTACGGCGCTTGGAAAAACACCCGATCCTTTGGCTGCGAATACGACGGCTTATGCTCGACCTTCAGCTTCAAATCCAGCTTCGTAGCGATCGATTTGGCGGTATCCTCCGATTCGCCGATCAGCTTCGGCATCGGAAACTCTTTCGGGCCTTTGCTGACTCTCAGCTTGACGGCGACCGTTTTCAGATCATACTCCGCGTTCGGAGCAGGCTCTTGGGAGATAACGGTCCCGATCTCCTGATCGCTGTTTATATCCTCTTGCGTAACCTTCGTAATGTTAAGCCCCGCCAGCTCCGTTTTCACGTCGGTTGCTTTTTTGCCGGTCCAGTCCGGCATCTTCTGCTTCTCCGGCCCGAGACTGACGTACAGCGTCACGGTATTGTTAATTTTTACGGTAGACGGGGTCGGGTCTTGCTTCGTGACGATATCTTTCTCCACATCGGGATGATGCTCTTCGATCACCCTGCTGTGAAGCTGCTTTTGCACAAGCAAATCTTCGGCATTTTCCCGGGTCATGCCGACCAGATTCGGCACGTCCACGTCCGGCACATAAAGCATCTCCTTCACATACCGGACTCCCATGTACATCAGGGCGAGCAGCAGCAATATGACGACGGTCCAGACGACAGGCTTCACCCAGCCTCTCTTCTTCCGCCTCGGCTCCTCCTCCGGTTCATCCTCCACATCGTGGACGAACTGGTCGCTGCGTATAGCCGGCACTACCCGGGTTCTCTCGTCATCGTCGTAATCGTCGGAGACGAACGTAATTTTTGGTTCGTTCCGGCGGCCCGGCTCCAGACAAGTATCGAGATCCTGCAGCATTTCTTTGGCGGAGCGGTAACGTTCGTCGGGATTTTTGCGCATCGACTTCAGGATCATATTCTCGACGCTTTGAGGAATGAGCGGGTTGACTTTACGCGGTTCCTCCACGTCTTCCTGCAAATGTTTCAGCGCGACGCTGATCGGACTTTCTCCAAGAAAAGGAAGCCGGTTCGTCAACATCTGGTACAGCACGATGCCCAGTGAATACAGGTCGGACTGGGCGCCGGTCAGCGTCCCTTTCGCATGCTCCGGGGAAAAATAATGAACCGAACCGACGACCGAGCCGGTTTGGGTAATCTGCGAAGAATCCGCGGCCCTCGCGATTCCGAAATCGGTAACTTTGACGCGGCCGTTTTTGCCGATCAGGATATTATGGGGCTTAATATCGCGATGGATGATCTGGTTATAGTGGGCATGATCGAGCGCGTCGCATATTTGACTGGCGATCCGGACGGCTTCTTCGACGGGCAGAGGCGCTTTTTCCTTAATCGTCTCGTTAAGCGCCTTCCCGTCGATGCATTCCATGACGATATAATGCGTCTCGTCCTCCTGACCGACATCATAGATGCTTACAACATTCGGATGTGATAGCGACGCTGCGGCCTGGGCTTCTCTGCGAAACCGGCGGATGAACTCCTCATCGTGTACGTATTGCTGCCGCAGCACTTTTACCGCAACTTTCCGATTGAGCAAAATATCATGCCCTTTGTACACCAGCGCCATTCCGCCGCCGCCGATCCGGTCGAGTATCTCGTAACGCCCTCCCAACACGTGGCCGATCATGCATCATCCCTCCTTCCCGGATCGGTCGTAACGTCCGCCCCGCCCAACTTGTCGTTGGCCAGCAGAACAACCGTAATGTTGTCGCCTCCGCCTTCCTCGAGCGCCCGCTCCACGAGCCGGTCGACCTTGCCGTTCAGATCGCGGCTGTCCGTAATAACCGAGTACAGCTCCGCCTCTCCGACCAGGCCGCTTAATCCGTCGCTGCACAGGAGCAGGACGTCGCCGGTCCGCCATTCGGTATGAACGACGTCGACATCAACCTGCTTATCCGTGCCGAGTGCCCGAGTCACTACATTGCGAAGCGGATGGACGCTGGCTTCCTCCTGGGTGATCTGGCCGGATTTGATCAGTTCGTTGACGAGCGAATGATCCTCCGTCAGTTGGCGGATCGAGCCGTCCGATACGAGGTAGGCGCGGCTGTCCCCGATATGGCCGATAACAAGATCGGTAGAGGTCGCAAGAGCAGCGACGACGGTCGTGCCCATCCCTTGGTAGCGGGCTTGCTTCGAGGCAATCTCAAACACCCGGTCGTTGGCTACCGAGATGGCTCCGCGCACCGTGTCTTTGCGCTGCTCCACGTTCATATCCGCCGTAAGCACGCTGCGCATTTCCGTTTCTACGAGCTCGATCGCCATCTGGCTGGCGATTTCTCCCGCTTGATGTCCGCCCATGCCGTCTGCAACGATGGCGAGGGTAAAGCCGTTAAATTCGTCTCTCACCGCAGCCCGGTCTTCGTTAATCAACCGGATGAGCCCGGCATCCGTACGATGCGCGGTTTGCATACTTCCCCTCACCTCACCTGTGATTCCATATGCTTCGCCCGCAGCTGGCCGCATGCCGCGGCGATGTCGCTGCCCTGCTCCCTGCGAATCGTTGCGGGAATGTTGTGCTTCTCCAGAATTCGCTGGAAGGCAAATATATCGTCCCGCTCCGTACGTTTGAAATCCCGTTCCATTACAAAATTGACCGGAATCAGGTTGACATGGACCAAAGGCAGCATCTCCTTCAGCACGACTGCCAGCTCCTGAGCATGCTCCGCCTTATCGTTCACGCCGCCCATTAGAGCGTATTCGAACGTTATACGCCGGCCGGTCGTGCGCAGGTAGTATTTGCATGCTTCAATCAGTTCGGCAAACGGGTACCGGCGGTTAACCGGCATCAGCTTGGAACGCAGCTCGTCATTCGGAGCGTGAATCGATATCGCCAGATTGATCTGCATATTCTCGTCCGCAAACCGGTGAATATTCGGAACGATGCCGCTCGTCGAAACCGTAATGTGGCGCGCGCCGATGTTGAGCCCTTTCTCGTGAATCATTAGTTTCAGAAACTTGAGCATCGCATCGTAATTTTCGAACGGTTCGCCGATTCCCATAATGACGATGCTGCTTACCCGCTCTCCGGTCGCATCGAGCAGCTGCTGGGCTTTCACGATCTGCGCTACAATCTCGCCCGCAGACAGATTGCGCTTCAGTCCGCCCAGCGTAGAGGCGCAAAACGTACAGCCGATCCGGCAGCCCACCTGCGTCGTTACGCAAACGCTGTTGCCGTAGCTATGCTTCATCACTACAGTTTCGATCGCATTTTTGTCGGCCAGCTCGAACAAAAATTTCACCGTGCCGTCTTTCGACTGCTGGCTTGCAATTTCTGTGAGCGATACGAATACGAACGACTCGTCCAGCTTCCGGCGCAGCTCCTTCGACAAGTTGGACATCTCTTCGAACGACTTCACGCGCTTCACGTACAGCCAATCGAAGATTTGCCCCGCCCGGAAAGCCGGCTGACCGTTTTCTTTGAGCCAGGCCTGCCACTCTTCGAGAGACAAATCGTAGGCTGACAGCTTCTCCGGAATATGGGGCTGCAGCGGTTTTAACGGTTTTAAAGGTTGTAAAGGTGTAGACACAAGCATCCCTGCCCGTTGTTTGGATTTCACATGTATGCATGACACATCTGATGGTGTAGCAAATAGCAAATAATAAAGCTTGTCGGTAAAACGATCGCCGCAACAGCTTCTCTAGAATCGAAAATCGCTGGCTGGAGATCGATCGTGGCGGATAAACCCGCTGTCTCTCTTGGATAGGCGGTTGTTAAGAGCTGCAAACCGCTATTATTTCGCTCGTTATCCGTACATGTAGTCAAATAAGGGTGGTTTGCAGCTCTTAAATCGACGTTTTTTGGCTAAAATCGGTTTTTGGAGCAGAATAAGAGCTGCAAACCGCTCCTATTCAGCTCTCGATCCACATTTGGTGCTCAATAAAGGTCGTTTGCAGCTCTTATTTAATCATTTGCGTGAAGATCGGCTATTAGAGCGTACAAGCTTCAACCGGAAGCTGATCTTATTCTAGCATAACGGAGCGCCCAGCTAAAGTTGCCGGGCTTTTTGCGCTTTTCTAAGCTTTTCTTAAGCTTTTTCTTAATCCTCTTCAAAAGCCTTTTCAGTGCTTCTTCCAAGTCCCCGCGCAAGTCTGTCAGAGCTCTAGGACTCTCCTAAGCCCCGCCAAGGCTCTTCCAAAGCTCTTCAGCAGCATCACGAACGTTTGCGCAACACGGCGATAAAAAAACCGTCCGAGCCGAACTGATGCGGCAACACTGTGATCGTCCCGCCCGGGGCTACGGAATCCGGCGGCAGACGATCCTGCAGAGACTGCGGCGGCCGGCTCAGAGCGAATTCCGGATGCTCCTGCAAAAACCGCATCACGACCTGCTCGTTTTCCTCTTCGGCCACGGTACAGGTGCTGTACACCAGCACGCCTCCCGGCGCCAGAAGGGAAGAGACGCCGCTTAGCAGCTCGTACTGCAGCCCGGCGATCCCGGCCACATCCCCGGGGCTTTTCGCCCACTTGATGTCCGGCTTCCGCCGGATCACGCCCAGTCCCGAGCAGGGCGCGTCCAGCAAAATCCGGTCGAACGCCGTCCCCGCCAACGCCTCGGGAAGATTGCGGGCATCGATCGTTTTCGTCTCGACGCAGCGGAGCGAGAGGCGCTCGGCCTGGGCCGCGATCAGCTCCCGCTTATGCTCGTGAATGTCGCAGGCCAGTATGCGGCCGCGGTCGTTCATCAGCTCGGCCATATGCGACGTCTTGCCGCCCGGAGCGGCGCAGCAGTCGAGCACCTGCATGCCCGGTTCCGGCTGGGCCGCTTCGGCGACGAGCATCGAGCTCTCGTCCTGCACGGACAGCTCGCCGCTTACGTACCAGGGGGTCAGCGCCATATTGCCGCCGCTCTCGACCACTATGCCGGCGGGCGACACGTCGGACGGACGCGCCTCGCAGCCGGCTGCCTTCAACCGGCCGAGCAGCTCTTCCCGCGTCAGCTTCAGCGTATTAACCCGTACGCTTGCGCTTGGCGGCTCATTGTTAGCCCGGCACATCCGCTCCGCCGTCTCTGTGCCGAAGCGGCTTATCCAATCGGCGACGAGCCATTCCGGATGGGAATGCTCCAGCGCTATTCGGGCGACCGGTTCCAGCGAAGCGGGAACGGTCAGCTCCTCCTTGCGGCGAATGACATTGCGCAGCACGCCGTTCACCATGCCCGAAATGCCGGCATGCCCTCTCCGCTTGGCGATATTTACCGCTTCATTAACTGCCGCATGCTCCGGCACGCGGTCCAGGTAATGAAGCTGATACAAGCTGAGCCGCAGCAAATTGCGTACCCACGGCTCCAGCTTTTTCACTCCTTTGGCGACGAAACGGTCCAAAAAATAATCGATCGTATTTCGGCGCTGAATCGTCCCATACACGAGCTCTGTCGCAAGTCCGGCATCGGCCTTGTCCGGTTTATGCTTCAGCAGCGCCTGGTTCAGCAGCAGATTGCTGTACGCCTGCTCTGTCTCGACGCGCGTAAGCACGTCCAGAGCGATTTCCCGCGCGGACCAAGGCTGTCTCGGTGGAGCCGCCGGTCCCGGCTTTTTGCCGAAGCCTCCGCCCGTCTTGGGTCGTCCGCCGACCAGTCCGGGCTTGCCCGTTCCGGGGGATCGTTTGTTACCGTTCGGTTGCCGCTGCGCATCCGTTTTCGTCTTGGCGGACGTTTGCGTTTGTGGCTGCTTCGGATTCAATTCGTTTCCCCCAATACCGTTCCTTTGGCAATCGGTGTGCCGCGCTTCAGGTCGGACACGCTCATCGCCTTCTTGCCGGCGGGCTGAACGTGAGTGAGCCAGATCGAACCGCTTCCGGTAGCGACTTCCAGTCCGTCGTCCGTCATTTGCAGCACAGTCCCCGGCCTCACTTTCCCTGCGGAACCGTTCGTTCTCTCGTCATCGGCGGGTTTGCGGCTCGCCCATACTTTAAACACTTCGCCGTGAAGCAGCGTAAAAGCGCCGGGCATCGGATTCAGTCCGCGGATCTGATTAAACAGCTGGAGCGAAGATTTCGTCCAGTCGATCCGTTCGTCCTCGCGGGAGATATTGGGGGAGTAGGTCGCATCGGCTTCGTTTTGCTGTACCGCTTGGATACGCCCGGCCAGCAGCTCGGGCAAAGTCGTGCGAAGCAGCTCGGCTCCCGCCACGCTCAGCTTGTCGAACAACGTACCCGCCGTATCTTCGTCGGTAATCGGAACTTCCACGTTCGAGATCATATCGCCGGTATCGAGACCCGCCGCCATATACATAATCGTGACGCCGGTTACCGGCTCGCCGTTCATAACCGCATGCTGGATCGGCGCCCCGCCCCGGTATTTCGGGAGAAGCGAGCCGTGCACGTTAATGCAGCCATGCTGCGGCACGGCCAGCAGCGATTTGGGTAAAATTTGCCCGTAAGCCGCCGTTACGATCAAATCCGGCTTGAAGCTGCTAACCTCTTCAACGGCTGCCGGATCGCGGAGCTTGACCGGTTGGAGTACCGGAATGCCGTGCTTCATCGCTTCGGCTTTGACCGGGGTGGGCGCAAGCTCGCGTTTGCGCCCTTTCGGCCGGTCCGGCTGAGTGACGACAGCCACAACGTTGTAGCCCTGCTCCAGCAGCACTTGAAGGGAAGGAACGGCAAAATCAGGCGTTCCCATGAAAACGACGTTCATGTCTTCACTCCTCGCCCTTTTTTTGCCGTTCCTCTTCGCGGTATACGCTTTTGGCCAGATCGGTAAACAGCACTCCGTTCAAATGATCGACCTCGTGCTGGAATGCGCGGGCCAGAAACTCCGAAGCGGTAATGACGAGCTCGTCACCGTTGCGGTCCAGACCTTTAATCGTAATTGTCAACGAACGGTTAACGTCGCCTCTGAGCCCCGGAATGCTAAGACATCCTTCCGGCCCGAGCTGCTCGCCCTCCGCGCTTACGATCTCCGGATTGATCATCTCGATCAGCCCGTTGTCATCTCCTACGTCGACTACGATCACCCGCTTCAAAATACCGATCTGCGGCGCGGCCAGGCCGACGCCCTCCGCATCGTACATCGTATCCGCCATATCGTCCAGCAGCTTGTGAATGTTTGGTGTAATTTTCGGAACCGGTTTCGCTTTCTCGCGAAGCACCGGGTCCGGTTCTTTTACTATAATTCGAATGGCCACGGATCAGCACTTCCTTTCAAAAACATAAGTCATCCATTCCCTAATCGATCCGGAAGCGCCAAGGCGCTCGCTACATCAGCACTTGCGGATTAACGTCGATCCCGATCTGCAGCTTCTCCTGGCGCACCGTATCGTCAAACGCGGCCGCCACTTCGGCGATCATCCCGGAGACGTCGATATCCCCCCGATATTTTACCATGCATTGAAACCGATATCTATCTTTGATTCGCGGGATCGGCGACGCGACAGGCCCGTACACCTCGAAGTAAGGCGCGTCCACCCCCCGGCCACACAACCCTCCACGTTCTGGTGCCGGTCCGGCGCCCGAACGCTTCCACTTGTCCTTCAGTCTCACGGCAAACGATTCCCCCGCCCGGACAAGCATCGGCACCTGTTCGTGGGAGAAGGTGATCAGCACCAAATCGCAGTATGGCGGGTATCCGCGTTCTCTCCGCATTTCCAGCTCCGTCTCCAGGAATGAGGCATAATCATGATGGCTGGCGGTTACGATGCTGTAATGATCGGGAGTATACGTCTGGATAAACACTTCGCCGGGAAGCTTGTGCCGTCCCGCCCGTCCGGCGACCTGGGTGAGCAGCTGGAACGTCTTCTCCGCCGCACGGAAATCGGGCAGATGCAGCACCGTATCGGCCGCGATGACGCCGACAAGCGTGACGTCCGGGAAATCAAGACCTTTGGCCACCATTTGGGTGCCAAGCAGCACATCCGCCTGCTTGTTGCGGAACCGGGTCAGCAGCCGTTCGTGGGCGCCTTTCTCGGAAGTCGTGTCCACATCCATCCGGATGACGCGAATACCGGGAAACAGCTTGCCCAGCTCCTCTTCGACCCGCTGGGTCCCCGTTCCGAAATAACGGATATGCTCGCTTTCGCAGCTGGGGCATTTTTTCGGTTCCGGCTCGGATAAGCCGCAATAATGACAGCGCATCGTCCGGGATACCTGGTGATAGGTTAGCGAGATGTCACAGTGCGGACATTGGACGACGTAGCCGCACGACCGGCACATGACGAAAGTCGAGTAGCCGCGCCGGTTTAACAGCAATACGGTCTGTTCTTTCTTGTGTAACCGTTCTTCAATCGCTTTATACAAGCCGCGGCTGAACATGGAGCGGTTGCCTTCCTTCAGCTCCTCCCGCAAATCGACAATATGAACGGCAGGCAGAGGACGCCCTTCGACACGATCCTCCATCGTCAGCAGTTGGAACGGGGAGCGGTCTGCCGAACGTTCGTTTGTCCGGGCATAACTTTCCAGCGACGGCGTCGCCGAGCCGAGCACGACGACCGCCCCCTGATGCGAAGCGCGCTGAACCGCCACGTCGCGGGCATGATACTTCGGGCTCTCCTCCTGTTTATAGGAAGCTTCGTGCTCCTCGTCGATAATGATCAGGCCGAGCTTCGTAAACGGAGCGAACACAGCCGAGCGGGCGCCGATCACGACGCTTACCTGCTTCGTGCCGATTTTGCGCCACTCGTCGTACCGTTCGCCTTGGGACAAGCGGCTGTGCATCACCGCGACTGCATCGCCGAACCGGCTCTTGAACCGTTCGACCATTTGCGGAGTGAGCGATATTTCCGGGACGAGCACGATCGCTTCCCGCCCTTGGTCGAGACACTGCTGGATCGATTGCAGGTACACTTCGGTCTTTCCGCTGCCGGTTACGCCGTGAAGCAGGAAGACGCGGTGCTCTCTCTCTTCGAGCGCAGCCGATATCGGAACGAACGCCCCGCGCTGCTGATCGGTGAGCGGCAGCGGCTCCGTTTTGGCAAACTGTCTGCCTGCATACGGGTCCCGGTATACCTCCCGCTCCTGAACCGACAGCCAGCCTTTCTCGGCAAGCGCCTTGACCGAGCCTGCGCTTATGTTCAATTTCTCGGTCAGCTCTGCGAGCGGCAGCGGCTCCGGCTGCCCGGCGAAAAAAACCATCAGCTCTTTTTGCCGTTTCGCCCCGGCTCCCAGCTTCTCCGCTTGCTCCAGCATCGTCGCCCGGTCCGCAGCCGCCTCGACATACAGCACCTTCTTGGCGTTCATCCGGTCCTTCACCGAGTTGATCTCGGCCAGTATTCCTTGCTCCAGCAAATTTCTCAGCATCAGGCTGGCATCGGGAAAACGGCGAAGCAGCGCTTCCGCCGGTACCGCGCCTTTTTGCTTCACAAAGGCAACGATATTCTCTTCCTCCGGACTGCGGGCAAACATATACGCTTGTCTCCCGGTCTCCCCGGCAGGCGAGTGGGTCTCTTCTCCGGCAAAAGCGATCATTTTCTCGTATTTGGCCTTTAACGCTCCCGGAATCATCGCTTGGAGCGCCGTAATCTCGTGGCATATATACGTCCGGCTCATCCACCGGGCCAGATCGACCAGCTCCGGGTTCAGCGGAGGAACCAAATCGAGCACTTGCTCTACCGGCTTCAGCTTGCCAGCATCCATACTAGTCCGGTCCGACATGCCGACGACGAAACCTTGCAGCGTCCGGGGGCCGAACGGAACTCCGACACGGCTGCCGACCGCAACCCAGGACTGAAGCTGGGGAGGCACGATGTAGTCGAACGGTCGGTTCGTCTGTTTGGCCGGCACATCCACGATCACCTGCGCATAGAGACGGCGCTCCCCGAACAGATCGCCTTGCAGTAGCGCCCCGTCATACAACGCGGAAGGCGCCGTTGCGCCTTCCTTAGTCATGGCGATCACTCCCGCCGCGTGTATTCAACCGTAACGCTACAAGGCTCAGCAGGTTCTGCGCGACGTCCAGCTTGCTCATTTGCGGCAGCGATTCCACCAGACCGTCTTTGTCGTACACGCTTACGATGTTCGTATCCGTTCCGAACCCCGCACCCGGCACCGTCACATCATTAAGCACAAGCAGATCGCAATTTTTACGGGCCAGCTTGTCCATCGCATACTGTTCCCCGTTATCCGTTTCTGCGGCGAAGCCGACGAGGAACTGCTTCGCCTTTCGCTGGCCAAGCGTTTGCAAAATATCCGGATTTTTGACGAGCTCCAGCGTCATCGTCTCGTCTTTCTTCTTAATTTTTTTGTCGGACCGAAGAGCCGGACGATAGTCCGACGGAGCAGCCGCTTTAATGACGATATCCGCGTCCTCGAAGCGTGACAATACCGCGTTCATCATATCGGCCGTCGACTCGACATGGACGACCTTGACTCCAGCCGGCAAAGCCGCCGTCGCTTTACCCGTAACAACCGTGACGTCCGCTCCCATCCGCTTCGCGGTTTCCGCAATCGCATACCCCATCTTGCCCGACGAATCGTTCGTGATGTAGCGGACCGGATCGATTCGCTCCACCGTTCCCCCTGCCGTTACGATCACCTTCAGCCCGGAGAGCGGTTTTGCCGGATTCAGCATCCGTTCGATGGCCGCCATCATTTCTTCCGGTTCCGCCAACCTTCCTTTGCCGACGTAACCGCAGGCCAGCTGCCCTTCGCCCGGCTCGACGAAAGAAACGCCGCGGTCTCGCAACGTTTGCATATTCGCCGTTACGGCCGGATGCACGTACATATGCACGTTCATGGCAGGCGCAACCAGCACCGGCGCCTCCGTCGCGAGCAGCGTCGTGCTGAGCATATCATCGGCCAGGCCATGCGTCATTTTGGCGATTATGTTCGCAGTAGCCGGTGCAACGACAACCAGATCGGCGCTGTCCGCCAAATGAATATGCGACACGACGGAAGCATCCTTCTCGTCGAATGTATCCACCGCAACATCATGTCTTGACAGCGTCTGGAACGTCAGCGGGGCGACAAACCTGGTCGCAGACTCCGTCATAATCACCCGTACGTCCGCCCCCGCTTGCACGAGTTTGCTGCACAGCGCAGCCGCCTTGAAACACGCTATTCCTCCGGTAACTCCGAGCACGATCGTTTTTCCTTGCATCCTGCTCACCTCTCCATCTGATCAATGACATCCATCCGGCTGCGTCCCTCAACCTGGGAAGAGAAAAAAATAACAACCTGTGACAGGTTGTCGTCATACGAAACGTACATGTTCTCTTACTGTTTGTTTTCTCTATTTTGCGACTCCACGTGAATGTAATCGCCGTAGATTTCTTCGAGCGCAACTCCGACATGCTTGCTGGCGTGCTGGGCTTTCAGATCGGTCTTGGATCCGTCCCGCAGCATGCGGGCCCGCTTAGATGCCGCTACGACGAGCGAATATTTGCTGTCCACTTTGTTGATAAGCAGGTCGATCGATGGGTATAACATCTTTTAACGCACCTCTTCCATCCAAGAATTCACATAAGGCATAATCCGTTCGCGCTTGCAATGTTCGGCCGTAATGATCGAGCGGATGCGGGAGCAGGCTGTTTCCACCTGGTCGTTGACGACCGCGTAATCGTAATGCTCGAGCAGCCTGATTTCGTCAACCGCTACGGACAACCGGTTGCGGATCGATTCGTCGGTTTCGGTCCCTCGGGTTTCGATCCGGTTTTTCAGTTCATCAAGCGACGGAGGCATCAGGAAAATAAAGACGCCTTCCGGAAACTTCTGCTTGACCTTCATCGCGCCTTGCACTTCGATCTCCAAAATAATATCTTTACCTGCGTTGATCGTGTCTCGGACGAAGCTCCGGGGAGTTCCATAGTAGTTGCCTACGTATTCGGCCCACTCCAGCAGCTCGTCTTTTTCGATCATCGAACGGAATTTATCTTTGGATGTAAAAAAATAATTATCGCCTTCCGTTTCTCCTGCGCGCGGCGAGCGGGTCGTAGCGGAAACGGAATATACCAGTTCCGGTGCCAGCTTGCGAAGCATGGAGCATACGGTTCCTTTGCCTACGCCGGACGGGCCGGACAGCACGATCAAAAGGCCTTTGTCGCCCGCATTACTCGTCATGATCATCGTCCTTATTGTTAGTAAGTCGATGCGCCACCGTTTCCGGTTGTACGGCGGATAAAATGACATGGTCGCTGTCGGTGATAATCACCGCGCGGGTACGTCTGCCGTACGTGGCGTCAATCAGCATATGCCGGTCGCGCGCCTCCTGAATGATCCGCTTGATTGGCGCGGATTCCGGACTGACGATCGAGATGATCCGGTTTGCGGATACGATATTTCCGAAGCCGATATTGATCAATTTAATGGCCATCATTGCCCTCCTACGAATTCAAGACCGTTGGCCCGTTGTCTCGCAGCCTTAGCAGCCTTGCACTATTCTTGCCTTATCGATGTGCGCTCATACTTTAAAATGCGGCCGGTTACTCGATATTTTGCGCTTGTTCGCGTATTTTCTCAAGTTCCGCCTTCATCTCGACGACCCTGCCGACGATCTCGAGATGCCCTGACTTGGAACCGATCGTATTGACTTCCCGATTCATCTCCTGATTCAGAAAGTCCAGCTTGCGTCCGGCAGGCTCGTCTGTTGCTAGCAGCTTGCGGCATTGACCGATGTGGCTCTCGAGCCGGACGAGCTCCTCCCGGATATCCGAACGGTCCGCCATAACGGCTGCTTCGGTAAGCAGCCTGGGATCGTCCGGCAGCAAACCGGCGGATTCGCCCAGCAGCCCGGTCAGACGCTGATGCAGCTTCAATTTGTACTCTTCCACCGCTTTCGGAGCCCACTCGGCCGTTTCCCGTCTCAAACGTTCCAACCGGTCGAGCCGTCCGGCAACTTCGACCGCCAGATGGCCACCTTCCGCGCGCCTCATCTCCAGCATGCCGGCTGCCGCTTCCCGCACGCATTCCAGCAGCGGTTCCGTGAAATGATCCGCCGCCATCCCCGAATCCCGAAACGATACGATCCCGGGCAGAGCGAGGATATCCCTCAGCGAGAGAGAGTCGCTGAAAGCGAACCGTTCCTTAATCTGTTCCGCCGCCAGGCGGTATGATTCGGCAAGCGGCCAGTCGATCTCCGCAAGGGCTGCCGTCCCCGGTTCCTTCTCGACGGTGACGGACACGTCCACTTTCCCGCGCTTGACGGAGTGCTGAACGATCCGTTTCACCTTGTCTTCCAGCCGCATCCATTCGCGGGGAATACGGACGGAGATTTCCGAGTACCGGTGGTTGACCGATCTCATCTCGACCTGCAGCCGGCAGCCGCAAACGGAACGGCCGGATTGACCGAATCCGGTCATGCTTTGAACCATGGGTATCACATCCATACCCTATTCTAATTCATTTTGCAAGAGGGGACAAGTGGAAAAGAGAGCTGTCCCAAGGGCTCCGGGCGTTCTCAGCGCCCCGACTTCTCCCAAACGTACTGGGTCAGCTGAGCGCTCATGCCGTAAAAGTGCATCGGCGTCATGATGTAGATGCCTTTGAACCTCGGCATCGCCACGTCCAGCAGCTCCTTCGTAATCTGCACGCCCATCGCGCGGCCGGACTCGCCGCTGAGACCCGCCATTCGTCCGCGCACTTCCTCCGACAGCTTAATGCCCGGAACTTCGTTATGCAGAAACGTCGCGTTGCCTTCGCTGACGATAGGCATAAATCCGATAAAGATCGGCACGTTCAGGTGCTTCGTCGACTCGTACACGTTCTCGATCAGCTTCGCGTCATACACCGGCTGCGTCATAATAAAATCGGCGCCTGCCACGATTTTTTTCTCCAGCCGCTGCACCGCTTTCTCCAAGTACTTGACGTTGGGATCAAACGCCGCGGCAACGATAAACTTCGACTTATGCTTCAACGGCTTGCCGGAGAAAGCGACGCCCTCGTTCAACTGCTTGATCAAGCGGATCATCTCGAACGAAGTCATGTCATAAACCGAGCTGGAGCCCGGCAAATCGCCGAATCTCGACGGATCGCCGGTAATGACGAGCGTATGATCGAGTCCGAGCGCATGCATGCCCATCAGATGGGATTGCGTGCCGATCAGGTTGCGGTCGCGGCAAGCGATGTGCAGCAGCGGGCGAACGCCCAGCTTCTCCTTGACGAGTATGCCGAGCGGAAGGTTGCTCATCCGGGTGACGGCCAGCGCATTGTCGGCCATCGTGATCGAATCTGCGCCCGCTTCCTTGAGCGCCTTCGCCCCTTCCATAAACTTGCTGATGTCCAGATCTTTCGGCGTGTCCCATTCGACGATCACCGTATGCCGCTCCTGAACGAGCTCGAGCAGCGAAGGCTCCGCCGCGCCCGACGGCTGCGAAACCGCAACCGTTCCGGCGTCTGGCGAGGCCGGCTTAACCGGACCGGCGCTGCCGACGGCACGCCCTGCCGAGCTCGGCACGTAATGCTCCAAGGCTTTCGCCATCGCGGCGATATGCTCAGGCGTCGTTCCGCAGCAGCCGCCGATGAGACGCGCTCCGAGATCGGCGAACTTCAGCGCGTTCTCCGCAAAATAATCCGGCTTGGAGCCGAACGTGTACTTCCCGTCCACATAACTCGGCAATCCCGCATTCGGAAAAATCGAGAACGGAACTCCGGGAACCGGGCGAAGCTTCTCCAGCGTGCGGATGATTCCGTTCGGACCGCTGTGGCAATTAAAGCCGAGTACGTCCGCCCCTTCGGCGTGAAGCTGTTCGAAAGCGGTCTGATAATCGACGCCGTCGTTCGTCATCGCCCCGCCGTCGGTCGCAAACTGGCCGATGACCGGCAACCCGGTTAACTGCCGCGCCACACGAAGCGCAAGCACAATCTCTTCCATATCGTAAAAGGTTTCCAGCAGCAGGCCGTCAACTCCCGCCTCCAGCAGCGCCTCCATCTGTTCCCGGTAATCGCGCTCCAGTTGCTCCGGAATGACGTTGCGGCGGCGGGCCGCCCGGATCGAGCCTACCGCGCCGATAACGTAGGCGTCTTCGCCGACCGCCTGCCGGGCGAGCTCGACGCCGGACTGGTTGATTGCCCGCACGTCCTGATCGAGTCCGAATTTGGACAGCTTCTCCCTGTTCGCCGAGAACGTATTCGTTTCGATCAGTCTCGCTCCGGCTTCATAATATTGACGGTGAACGTCGGCAATGACTTCGGGCTTCAGCAGGTTGTATTCTTCATAAGAGACGCCTACCGGGAACCCCTGCTGATACAAAAACGTCCCCATCGCTCCGTCGCCGATCAACACCCGCTGTCCGAGCGCTTTACGCAAATCTTCTTTCATCCGGTTCCTCACCCAAGCTTTCTATATAAATCTCTCTATTGAAAACTGCAAATCTCCCATCCGAAACCTGCCTGCTGCTATGGATCTATTCAACCAGCGTACCCCGGTATACGGTTACGGCAGGGCCGGTCATGTACACCCGGCCATCCTCTTCCGCCCACTCGATCTCCAGATCTCCGCCCTTCAGCGAGACGACGGCGCGGCGGCCGGACGCGCCCCTGAGCACCGAAGCGACCAGCGTGGCGCACGCTCCCGTGCCGCAGGCCAGCGTAGGCCCGGCCCCGCGCTCCCAGACGCGCATGTCGATATATTCGCGGGAGCGGACCGTGGCAAATTCGACGTTAACCCGCTTCGGAAACAGCGGATGCTGCTCCAGCTTCGGCCCCCAGCGGTACAGATCGAACCCGGCGGCATCGTCCACGTACACGACGCAATGCGGATTCCCCATCGACACGGCGGTAAACCGGAAAGTAACCCCGTCAATTTCCACCGGATAATCCACTACCGGATTTCTGTCCACCGTCGTTGGGACGGACAGCCCGTTCAGCACCGGAATCCCCATATCTACCGTAACGGAAACTGCCTTGCCGTCCTGCACTTGAAGCCGTACGGGCTGAACGCCTGCGCCGATCGTTTCGATCGCAAGCTCTGTTTTATCGGTTAAACCATTATCGTATACGTATTTGGCTACACACCGGATGGCGTTGCCGCACTGCTCCGCCTCCGAACCGTCGGAATTCATAATCCGCATCATAAAATCGGCACGGTCGGAAGGCAGCACGAACACCAGGCCGTCGGCCCCGATTCCGAAAAACCGGTTGCAGCATGATACGGCTAGCGAAGCCGCGTTGTCGGGCAGGCGGGACTCGCCCGCGATTACGATAAAATCGTTGCCCAATCCGTGCATTTTAGTAAAATTCATGGCGGTTCCTCGGTTTCTGAATCGTTTGGATTAGACCTTATTATAGTGCATAACGGACAGTATGCCTAGTGATTTTGTAAGCAATATCGAATCTGGCGGAGGAAACCGCCATTTTTCCCGCCGTTATCCGGGATAATGCGGAAATCGTTAACAATTCGGCGGTCGGAAGCGGCGAAGCGAACGGAGGGACGAAGCTGATGCAGGCACGATCGAGCGGCTGGCGGGGGCACGGCTGCGATAGGCATTCATCAGGCGGGGACATTCATCCGGTACGAAAAAAAGCCCCGGACCGCCAAAGTCAAGGGCCGGAGCTACTCTTATGATATCGTGGAAGCCCTGGCGCAACTCCAATAAGGGACGCCGGATTGTCAGCCCCGGGGCTGTTCGGGCGGCTTAACCGCCTCTATGAACGTTAAGCCGAAAAGTCCGCGACCATCAAATACTGGGTGTATATCGTCTTGAAGCCTGCTTCCTCCAGCCATTCGGTGACCGCCGGGTCGGACATGGACAAATTGTCCGTCGTTCTCGTGCAAGCGGCGTCCGCCGGTCCGAACGCACCGGCAACAGCGGCCCGTGCGAGCCGGTTCCGGTCCGGGCGTTCCGGGTCGGCGGTACAATGGAATAACACCGCTCCTGCCAGCTCCCCGTTCTCTCCATAGGAACGCCGGACAATCGCGTAAGCGCCGATTGCACCCTGCTCGTCGATAACCGCAATCCCTTCGCTGTCGCTCCGGTTGAACCACTGACAGTTCCACGCCGAATCATGACGGAAAAACGGAAGCGCCGTCAGCTCGCGAAGCTTGGCGGGCCGGACCCGGTACGCTTCGTCCGCTTGCACGGCGGAAGCCGGCAGCGGGCCTTCCAGCTTCGCTCCGATCAGGCCGTCGCACTTGCGGAACCCTGCGCTTTCATATGCCGCAATCGCTCCCGCATTTTTCTGAACGACCTCCAAATAAGCGATGGACGCACCGCTCTCCTTGATCGCCTCCGCCGCTTCCCGCATCAGAAGTTTGGCCAGCCCCTTGCCCCTCTGGTTCGGGCTGACTCCGGTTCCGCCGTTCCAGGCGATTTTGACACCGCCCGCTTCCTTCAACGCGATCATGACGAATCCGGCCGGTTCTCCGTTCACAAAGGCCGCGACCGAAAGGTCCGTGCGGATCGACTCCCGTCCGAGCCTTGCCGTAAACTTCTCAAGCGTCGTGGACATATCCGAATAGTAGCCGGAAAATCCTTGATTCCACAGCTCCACCGCCTGGCGGAACGTACAGTCTGCCAAACGCCGGATTTCAATCGAATCCCGCTCCGTAAGACGGTTGTCCATAAAGCACTCTCCCCCCCGCAAAAAATAAGCCGGGAACGGAAGAAGACCCGCTGAATAGCAGGCACTCTTCCGTCCACCCGGATCATTCAGTTATACTACGCTACATATCATAGCCCGCTTCCCGCAGCATCCGCTCCAGGTTGACGCGTGCTTCGGTAATCCGCCGATCCAGTTGCTCCACCGGAATGTCCGCACCGAACTCGCCGTTCAACCCGTCCAGACGTTCCACGATTACAGGACCCGTAAAGCCGGTCTCGCGCATCGTGGCGAATATCGCGGGGAAGTTGGCTTCTCCCTCGCCCGGAATCGGGAAGTCGAGCGCCGCGCGTGCTCCCCGGTGGTCTTTGGCGACAACGGAGATCGTCTGGGCCGCAATGGCGGGAAAATCGTCCGCCGGCTCGATCCCTTCATAAAACCGCACGTTGCCTGGATCATAAGACGCTTTCACGTGCGGTGAACCGATCGTACGCAGCGTGTCCGCAATCACTTCCGCCGTAGCCGTATTGCCGGTGTGCGGCTTGATCGTGACGACCAGTCCGCGCTTGCCCGCTTCCTCTCCGACCCGTCGGTATTTGTCCGCGAACGCCTCGTTGATCGGCGCCATCTCTTCGTCGGAACGCGGCTCATCCGGAAATCGCTTGTAACTCGTCGTACCGAGCGATAACAACTCCTCCACGCCTAGGGCGCGGGCAAACTCGAGTCGTTGGATGGCCCGTTCGATCGGCTGATTCGGATGCAGGACATCCGTACTGACCAGCGAGACAGGCTCGAGCCCGTACTTATTCAGCAAGGCCGCGATACGCTCCGCTTCCCCTTCGAGCCCGTCGTCGAATGCAGGCTTGCCTTCGTGCGGCAGGCCGAACGAAACGTAACGGTAACCTGCTCGGGATATGCTCTCCAGAGCGCGTTCGAACGAATGCTTGTTATAGATCCAGCTCATGCATGCAAGCTTGACGGTTGGCTTCATTGTTACACCCCGGTCCGCGAAACGCTGCGCAGCGCCGAATAATCGACCGCCACCTCGCGGCGTTCCTTAAGCGAACGATACGCGGCTTCCGATACCGCTATGACGCGCAGTCCGTCCTCAAGCGAGATAAGCGGCTGCTTGTTCTCACGGATGCAGTCAATGAAATGCCCGTTCAGCTGGACCCACATATCGTTGTCCGCAAACGATATTTTCTGCTCGGGTCCGCCGTCGTCCTTCACCAGTACCTGGCCGTTGTTGTTCACGACGGTCAGATTCTCCGTTGCGACTCCGGTGATATCGTATTCCACCCGCGTCACCCACGGGGTGCTGACTTGGCCGATCCCGCCGCTCGCAAACCGCAGCGATACCGTGAAGGCATCGGCTACGCTGCCCGGAGGGAGCAGGTATGTGCCGCCGTAAGCGAACACCGATTCCACCTCGCCGCACATCCAGGTAAGCAGGTCGTAATCGTGAGAGCCGTGGGAGAAAATTGGGCCTTTGGCCGTTACATCGTCAAAATACCAGCTCGGCGTATCGTAGTAATGATCACGGTACTTGTCGTACACCCGCTGATTCGGATCGAGGAAATGCGTCCGCATCGACCAGGCCTGGATCGTCTTGCCCGCGCCCGCCCGGGAAACCGTCTCCTTCATCGTCCGGTAAGCCGGAGCAAAGCGGAGCGGGTAAGCGACCATCGACTTCAATTCCGGATGTTTCGCTCCGGCCGCCACGATCTCGGCCCCGTCTTCCACCGAGGTGGCAAGCGCCTTCTCCAGAAACAGGTGCTTGCCCGATTCCAGAACAGCCTTGGAGGCATCGACATGCAGATGATCCGGCGTAGCGACCCATACCGCATCCAAATCCTGCTCCAGCAGCGCCTCATAAGAATCATACACGGTAGCGCCCACTTCGGCGGCGAGCGACTCCGCTTTTTCACGCGTCCGGTTGTGAACGGCCGCCACCTTTACGCCCGGCAGCTTGTGCAGCGTGCGGGCATGCAGCGATCCCATCAGACCGCATCCGATTAAGCCAACTTTGATCGTCATCGTTATCCAGCCTCCTTCATTATCGCTGCCGTTACAGGTTCACCGGGGTGCCCTGGCTGTTGTACATCGCCCAGATCGTCCGGTGCGATTTCAAAATCTCGTGACCATCGGTCTCCGGCCGCTGTCCGGTTGCGATGCTTTCGAGGAAATGCTCGATTTCGAACAAAACGTTCTGTCCGCGACGTGCCGGATATTCGGCAGGACGCTCGTACAGCGTTTCCGTACCTTCCTTCGAGATCGCTTCGACCTTCCACATGCTGTTGTCCAGCTCCAGCATGCCTTCGGTCATATGAATTTGGAATCTCGCCGGTGTTTTCTTGTAACGCATGCCCCAGCTGGTCACCAGATGAGCGAGCGCTCCGCTTTTGAATTCGATGATGCCGTGCGAAGTTCCCTCCCCTTCCATCCAGTCCGTGCCGACACGCGTTCCGAAATGAGAGACCCGGGCCGGTTCGCCAAGCAAATAGAGCAAAATATCGATATAATGGCAGCCATGGCTGAACAAGGCGCCTCCGCCAAGTTTTTCTTTGCTGGAAAACCAGGTGCCCGGAGCCGGTGTCAAAAAGGCTTCGACCCACCCTTGCGCACTGATCGGCTTGCCGTACTTGCCGCTGTCCACCGCTTCCTTCAGCTTGCGGATCGCCGGCAGGAACCGTACGACGAAGGCGAGCATCAGGGTGACGTTGTTTTGTTCGGCAGCCTGAATGACGTTTAAGCAATCTTCCTCCGAATTCGCCAGCGGCTTCTCCAGAAGGACGTGTTTGCCGGCGGCGATCGCCGTAAGCGACTGAGGAGCATGCAGATGATGCGGCGTACAAAGGCTGACGGCATCGATATCGTCCAGAATCGTCGTCCAGTCCGTCGTGTAATTGCAGCCCAGATCCGCGGCTACTTTCTTTGCTTTCTCTTCGTCGAGATCGACGACCCACCGCAGTTCGGATCGTTCAGCAAGCTTGTAAGCGTAAGCGTGATCGAGCCCCATGTTAAGACCAACTACAGCTGTGCGGATTTTACTCATCTGTTTTTTTCCTCCATTCGGCTGGAAACCGTTTTCTCACCGTTATCATAACGGCGAACGGAAAGAAAAGCTTTATCTAAAACGACGCAAAATTTGCACTTTTGAATCGGAATCTTTGCACTTTAGGAGCAGTGGCGCCAAGGGATGTCCGCCCCTGATAACACTCGCAGCCATTTGACAAGGGAAGGTCGGCCGCATACGATTAACTCAGGAACCGTTTGCTGGAAAAGCTTCTTTATACGAAACGCGTCCAAAAGGTGGGAGCCATGAGGAAACGACACCGGCACATTAAACTGAGAGAGCAAATATCGGTCGATAAAATATACTCGTTCCATTATAACGAGCTGCGTCAGGGCTACGTATACAGCGGCGAAAGG
Source organism: Paenibacillus oceani (assembly GCF_014705615.1). Classification (GTDB taxonomy): domain Bacteria; phylum Bacillota; class Bacilli; order Paenibacillales; family NBRC-103111; genus Paenibacillus_AB; species Paenibacillus_AB oceani. The sequence goes on along the minus strand of NZ_JACXJA010000014.1, from coordinate 46,483 downwards.
CACGATTTCTGGGAGTTTCTGTACGTGGACAAAGGGGAAGTGGAGATTACGACCGACTTTACGACCTTTCATGTCAAACAGGGGGATATCGTATTTTATACGCCGAACGAATTTCACAGCTTGCGCTGCAACCGGAAGACGCCGCCGAACATTTTTATCATCTCGTTCGAATGCAAGTCCGAGGCGATGAGCTTTTTCTCCCATAAAGCGCTTCATCTCGGCAACGAAGAGCGTCAACTGCTATCGCAAATCATCGAGGAAGGCAACAAACTGTTCGTCCTGCCTGTAGCGCGCCCTTATTCCGTAACGGTGAAGCGCAAGTCGGCTCACCCGCTCACACGTAAGGAAAAGTTCGATTTCGGCGCAGAGCAGCTGATTAAAATTTACTTGGAAGCGCTGTTCATCCGGCTCATCCGCAACAACCAGGTACAGGCGCAAAAGCCGAAGCTGTCGTCGATTACGAAGGAAAAAGGCCAGCGAGAGCTGGTCGGGCGCATTGTCCGCTATTTGGAGGAGCATCTGCACGAGCACCCGTCAATCGACCGGCTGTGCGCCGAATTCGCGCTGAGCAAGACGCATCTGCGCACCGTTTTCCGCCAGCATACTGGCAGCGGAATTACCGAATATATGAGCAAGCTGCGGATCGAGCGGGCGAAGCAGCATATCCGCGAGGATACGTGCAACGTCACGGAGATCGCCGAGCGGCTCGGCTATACGAGCATTCATTATTTTTCCCGCCAGTTCAAGAAAGCGACCGGCATGGCCCCTTCGGAATATTTGAAGACGATGAAAGCACAGATGTAAGCGAATGGCGGCAAAACCCGGGAGGTAAGACCAATCCGGCCCCTCCCGGACCGCACGTTGTTTAGAGGTTGCCGTCGCCGGACAAGATCGCCTCAGTTTTTTTGATAACACTTCCATTAAATGTCATATCAGGAAGCCGGACTGTAAACTTCGTGCCGCCTGGGCTGCTGTCCACTTCGATGACCGCCCCGTGCCGGGCCGCAATGCTGTAGCAGACCGCCAGCCCCAGCCCCGTACCATGCTCCTTCGTCGTAAAAAACGGCCGCCCGAGCTTCTCCATATTCTATTTGCCGATCCCGTGCCCCTGATCGGCGATCCGAAGCACGCCGCAGCCTTTTTCCGTACACGTCGCAATCGTTAATATTCCCCCCGGCTCCATCGCTTCCAAACCGTTCAGCGAGATGTTCAGGACGAGCTGCCGGATTTCTTTCTCATCCAGCTCCAGCTCCGCCAATTCCCCGTATTCGATATGAATGTGTTTGCCTGACAGCATCGCTTCCGCATGAAGCAGCGGATACAGCGACTCAAGCAGCCGGTTGAGCGAAGCCGGCCGGATATCGGTCTGTTTGTTTTTCGCCAGCGACAAATATTCCGTAATGATGCTGTTGGCCCGGTCGAGCTCATCCAGCATAATGTCGATATGCTCGCTTCCCATCCGCCCTCCCACGCCTTTGGACAAGTGGAGAAATCCCCGGATCGTCGTCATCGGATAGCGGATTTCGTGCGCGATGCCGGCGGCCATCTCGCCGATCAGATTCAGTTCGGACAGACGGGTCATTTCCTTCTCGAACCGGAGCTGCTCGGTGATGTCGATGATGACTTCCAGCAAACATTGATCATGGTCGATCTCGATCGGTGACAACGGTGCAGCTTGACGAACGCTTCCACTTTCATTTTAAGCAGTTCCGGGTCAACCGGCTTGAACAAATAATCGATCGAACCGACGTCATAGCCCCGTCTGTCATGCTCGTGGGAAAAACTAATGGCATTCAGGAAAATAACAGGTATGTCTTTACACCTGTCCCGCTGCTTGATCCGTTTAACCATCTCGAAGCCGTTCAAGCCCGGCATCTGTACATCCATCAGGATGACAGCCAGGTCGTCGATCTCCTCCTGCAGCAAGTAGCAAAGCGCCTCCTCGCCGGAGCCGAGCGCGATCACTTCATACCGGGTGGAGGATCCCCCCCCTCAGTGCCAGTAAATTCGCGGCGCAAATGAACAAAAAAAGCCGGAGCGCACAGCCCGGCTTTCTAACACGTATACTCAACCTCTGCTATCCTAGCGCTAGGAAGCAGTTCCCACTGCGAACCGGTCTCCCAAACGGGTCCTTTGCAGCCCAGCGGTTCGTTCGGGAAGTTCTGCGGAATCTCCTCTTGCTTGCGTGCGGCAGCGCTGTTATCTGGCCGCCGTATTGGAGCGGTAGCCGGATACGAGCTTGCGGCGTTTGCGGCGCTGTGTCGTCAAAATGCTGCCAAGCCCGAACAGGAACGTCGGAATTGCCGCGAATACAAGCGTAATGAGCCATTCGTCAAACCCGAGCGCCATCGTTTTGAAGACCGGCTGCAGCGCTTCGATGTACAGAACTCCCAGCAGAAGGACGACCGACGAAATAACGGCGAGCACCAAATATTTATTTTGCAGCGGATTGCGGTGAAAAATCGAGCGCGAGCTGCGGCAATCGAACACGTGGATCAGTTGGGCCATGACCAACGTAGCGAACGCTACTGTCTGCGCCCGGACCAATCCTTCCGCGCTGTCCGGATTTTGCTGCAGCGTAATCCAGAAAGCTGCCAGCGTACATACTCCGATCAGTATGCCGCGACTGACGACCTTCCACCCCAGCCTGCGGGCGAAAATGTTCTCTTTGGCTCCGCGCGGCTTTTGCTGCATCAAATCTTTTTCCGCCTGGTCGACGCCGAGCGCCATGGCCGGCAAGCCGTCCGTCACCAGATTGACCCAGAGAATCTGGATCGGTACGAGGGGAAGCGGCATGCCCATCATCATCGCCAGGAACATCGTCATGATTTCCCCTACGTTGGAAGCGAGCAAATACCGGATAAATTTGCGGATATTCTCATAGATGCCGCGTCCTTCTTCGATCGCCGAGACGATCGTGGCGAAGTTATCGTCGCTCAGTACGAGTGCGGACGCTTCCTTCGTTACGTCCGTACCGGTTATTCCCATCGAGATGCCGATGTCGGCCGCCTTAATGGCCGGCGCGTCATTGACCCCGTCGCCGGTCATCGCCACGACATGGCCTTTGCGCTGCAGCGATTTGACGATCCGCAGCTTGTGCTCGGGCGATACGCGCGCATAAACGTAGACGTGATCCGACTTCTCGTCCAACTCATCGTCCGATAACGCATTCAGCTGCTGGCCGTTCATCGACATCCCGTTTTGCGGAACCATCCCGAGCTGGCGGGCAATCGCCTCCGCCGTCGATTGATGGTCGCCGGTGATCATAACGGTTTTGATTCCGGCCCGTTTGCACGTTTGGATCGCGTCGCGAACCTCCTTGCGGGGCGGATCGATCATGCCGGTCAGTCCGACGAACACCAGCTGATTTTCGAGAATATGCGTCGTATCTTCGCGGTCCGACGGCTTGAGCTCCTTGTAAGCAAGACCGAGGACGCGCAGCGCGGAGCGGGCCATTCCCTCATTGGCGGCGATCACCTTTTGTTTCAGCGTCGGGGTGAACGGGATGACTTTGCCGTCCCACAACACGTAGCTGCATTTCTCCAGCACGACGTCCGGCGCGCCTTTCGTGAACAGCAGCCGGCCGCCCTGATGCTGAAGCAGCACCGACATCCGCTTCCGGTCGGAATCGAACGGAAGCTCGCCCTTCCTCTCATACAGCCCGTCGAGCGAATGCCGGGTAATGCCCGCCTTCGCCCCCAGCACGACCAGCGCGCCTTCCGTCGGGTCCCCCTTGATCGAGTACACCGGCTTCACCGGCCCTTTGCCCACTTTCCGCTTCTGTTCCGGAATTTCCTCATGCAGGTTGGCATTATTGCACAGGACGGCGATTTGCAGCAGCCGTCTCAGCGACTGATTTTGCCGCAAGTCGACCAGCGCGCCGTTGCTTAAAATTTGCCCCGAAGGCTCGTACCCGTCGCCCGTTACTTCGAGCACGTCCCCGCCAAGCCAGACGTGTGTGACCGTCATCTTATTTTGCGTCAGCGTTCCCGTCTTGTCCGAGCAGATAACCGAAGCGCATCCTAGCGTCTCGACGGAGGGCAGCTTGCGGACGATCGCTTTGCGCTTGATCATCCGCTGTACACCAAGTGCCAGGGCGATCGTAACGATCGCCGGCAATCCTTCGGGAATCGCCGCGACCGCCAGGCTCACGCCGGCCAGGAACATGGCGTATGGCGGCTGTCCGTGCATAATGCCCGCGATGACGACCATAATCGTAAGACCGATGGCGACGGCGATCAATATTTTGCCCAGCTGTTCAAGCCGATGCTGCAGCGGCGTTTCCATCGTATCCGTATTTTGGATCAGATCGGCGATTTTGCCCATCTCCGTCTCCATACCGGTCCGGATGATGATGCCTTTGGCCGTTCCCCGCGTCACCATCGTCCCCATAAATCCGATATTTTTCTGATCCCCGAGCGGTACTTCGCCCTCCTGCAAAGCGTCCGTATGTTTGCCGACCGGTACCGATTCGCCGGTAAGCGCCGACTCCTCCACGTACAGGCTGTTCGCCTCGATCCACCTGATATCGGCCGGAATCCGGTCGCCGCTTTCGATCAGCACGATATCCCCCGGCACCAGCTCCCTCGCCGCCAGCAAAACGAGCTCGCCTTCCCGGATTACTTTCGCTGTAGGAGCGGACAGCTCCTTAAGTGCGCGGAGCGACCTCTCGGCACGGAACTCCTGAATAAATCCGAGCACGCCGTTCATGACAATAATCGCTATGATCGTAATGGCGTCCAAATACTCGCCAAGCAGCCCGGAGATGAGCGTCGCCGCCATAAGCACAAGCACCATAAAATCTTTGAACTGGTTGAAAAAAAGCGCGATCAGCGATACACTGCGCTTCTCCGTCAGTTCATTGGGGCCGTACTTCTCGCGGCGCGCCCCGACTTCTTCCCACGTCAGCCCTTGCGCCGGAACGACGCCTTGCGTCTTGGCCGACTCCGCCGCCGCCATGTGATACCAGTTCTTCTGATCCACGTCCCTTCCCCTCCCGAAGCGTTGAATGGTACACGCTCACTCATGGTAAATGTATTCAGACAAGCCGGAAAATATCCCACCGCCCGTCCGAATCCGTTTTTTTGCCGGATCCGTTCGCACAAAATGATTAAAACATTTGTTCCGCCGGCCCTGTTTATGGCATGATAGGGGAAGCTTACGTGTTACCGGCGGCCGAATATCCGTGCCGTGCCGGTTTTTCATACAAAGGAGAGAAAGCCTCATGTCTTTGGACGGACTCGTCACCCGCGCCATCGCCAGCGAACTCGCGGTGTGCGTAGGAGGCAGAATCAATAAAATTTATCAGCCCGCCGGACACGATATCGTGCTCCAGCTGCGGGCGCAGGGCCAGAATCGCAAGCTGCTGCTGTCGGCCAACCCGACTTACCCGCGCGTTCATTTTACGGAGTCGTCGTACACGAATCCGACCGAAGCTCCAATGTTCTGCATGCTGATGCGCAAACATTGCGAAGGCGCGGTCATCGAGAAGGTATCGCAGGTCGGTCTCGAGCGGATTCTCCACATCGACGTCCGGCAGCGCGACGAAATCGGCGATATTAGCGTCAAGCGGATCGTGATCGAGATTATGGGCCGGCACAGCAACATTATTTTAGTCGACCCGAAGACGAATGCAGTGCTGGACGGCATCCATCACGTTACGCCGGCGATCAGCTCGCATCGGATCGTCATGCCCGGAAGCCAGTACGCCGCTCCCCCGGAGCAGGGCAAAGCGAACCCGCTCGAGGCGACCGAGGCTTCATTCAGGCAGCTGTTGCAGGAAAGCGGCGGCGATGAGGAAACCGGCGCCGCGCCTGTCCGGCAGCAGCTCGTAAACCTTTACAGCGGAATCAGCCCGCTGGCCGCCAAAGAAATTGTAGGGCGCAGCGGCGCGGCGCCTGGAGCTGCTGCGGGCGAGACGGATATGGGCGCCGTCTGGAAGGCGTTCCGCGATGTGATGGGAGCGATCGAAGCGAACCGCTACGTGCCGGTAATCGTAGAAGAAACGGGCGGGAAAGCTTACTTTTCGGTTATCGAACTGACGCATATTCATGGAGAAACCGGCCGGTTCGATACGGTCAGCGCTTGTCTGGAATCCTATTACGGGGATAAGGCGGACCGCGATGCGGTGAAGCAGCGGGCGGCCGATCTGCTTCGTTTCTTGCAGAACGAGCGCACCAAAAATGCGAAAAAGCTGGAAAAGCTGCGCGATACGATCGAGGACGCCAAAGAAGCGGACAGCTTCCGCATCCTCGGCGAGCTGCTCACCGCCTCTCTTCATCTGGCGCAAAGGGGCGACAAATCGATCGAAGTGATCAACTATTACGACGAGGACCAGAAGCCGCTCGAAATCGAGCTGGACCCCCAACTGACACCGTCGGAAAACGCGCAGCGGTACTTCAAAAAGTATACGAAACTCCGCAACAGCGTCAGCGCCGTTCAAGAGCAAATTGAAGCGGCCGACATCGAGATCACGTATCTGGACACGCTGCTCGCTCAGCTCGACCGGGCGACGCTCGGCGACATCGAGGGCATCCGGGACGAATTGGTGGAACAAGGGTATCTCCGCGACCGGGGAGGCAAGAAGGGGAAAGCCAAAAAGAAAAAAACGGACAAACCGCTGCTCACCTGCTACACGTCTGGAGAAGGCATACCGATCTATGTCGGCAAAAACAACATCCAGAACGAATATTTGACCAACCGGCTTGCCCAGCCGAACGACACCTGGCTGCATACGAAAGATATTCCCGGCTCTCACGTCGTCATCCGGGCCGATACTTTCGGGGAGACGACGCTGCACGAGGCGGCGATGCTGGCCGCTTACTACAGTCAGGCCAAATCTTCGAGCCAGGTGCCGGTCGACTTCACGCTGATCCGGCATGTACGCAAGCCGAACGGCTCCAAGCCCGGCTATGTCATCTACGAACGGCAGAAGACGTTATTCGTAACGCCGGATGATGAAGCGGTCAAGTCCATGCCCGTTACTGTAAAGTAGGGCCTTGCGGGCCGATGCCGGCCATTTGGCGGAGTACGAAAGAAAGACTGTCCTGAAAGTCATTTTGCGCTTTTTCGAACCTCGCTCGAATTTTCTGAAGAAAAAGGACCTCAAGCTCCACCTTACCGTGGAAGTTGAGGTCCTTTCGTTTGGCTATGGGGACGTTTCCGTGTTTTGCGAACGCTTTTGGGAACGCCCCTTTTGGATGCGCAAACTTATACGTATGGGAGCAGGAGGAACCCGCTGCCTCCGCTGCACGCCCGCTTTATCACGGCTTCAGCGCGCCGCTTCGGGCTTTATCCCGATAAGCTCCCGGCGTCGTGCCGAATCGTTTGCGGAATACGTAGTACAAATAATTGCCGCTTGCAAATCCTTGCTCCAGAGCGATTCGCTCGATCGGCTCGTCGGATTCGAGCAGTTGCCCGCATACGCGCTCCAGCCTGACCGCCTCGATATACTCGCTGAACGAACCCATGCCTTGCTCGCGGAAGATGCGCTGCAGTTGCCTGCCGCTGATCCGGATTTTCTCCGCCACTTCCTCCAGCGTAATCGGCCGCTTGTAGTTCGCCTGAATAAATTGGCAGGCCAGCTGAACCCGGTAAGCGTTCATATCCCTTGTCGGCAAATTCGGCTCTGCCTGCCCGCCCCCGTAAGCGCGAACCGACCGGAGCAGGATTTGGATCACGGCTTGTTTAATCGTCGTGTACATGCCGGTCTCGTTGCCCGACCAGGCGCGAAAAGCGGTCATAAAGCAGTCCATCGCCCCGAACTGGTCCACCGCCGGCTTGCGCGGCAAACTGCGGAGAAGACGGACGCACTCTTCCGCTTCCTCGACTTCGGACTCCATTCCCCATTCCCCCGAGACGGCGGAATACTGCGCTCCCGCTTCATTGGGAGGATGCTCGTTCAGCTTGACGAAATCCAGGTGGAGACACAGCTCATCCATCCCTTCGACCGCGTCGGCTTCCTGGTAATGCTCGGCCTCCGGACCGGTCAAGTAAAACATCCCTTCATGAAACGGATGCCGAATATCGTCCATAATGACGAGCCCTTTACCCCGGGGAATGAAATGGAATTCGAATTCCGCATGCTTATGAAAAGGGACCGTTTTGGATGGCGCAAACGTCGTCCAGTGAAAGCGGAGAACCCGGAATCCGTAATCGCCCCAGCGAAACCGGATGTCCCGCCGCTCCAACTCGTTATGCCGCCCGTTCATAAAAGCGTAAGGGCTTGGCTTCTCGCTTCTTCTCGCAGAGGACGCAACCGTCTCTTCCCGGCGCTGCGCTTTATGGATAGCCATCGGCTTTCCCCCGCCCGGCCGGTTATCGAACCAGCTCGCTTAGAAGCACCGGCTGATTGCGCTGGACGGACAGGTTGGACGCTTCCATCAGCTTCGTCAAGTCGAGAGCGAGGCCGATATTTTCCTCCGCGGTCGTCCCGTTCTGAATATGACCGACCCATTGCTGAATCGCCGAAGCGCAATTCGAAGGCTGCTGCTTGACGCTCCAGGACTTCGCCGCTTCCTCGCCGAGCTTGGACGTCCGCAGCACAATCTGATTATCGTGCGTGCTGTACAGAAGGGACCCTTCGGTACCGTGCAGCTCGAGCGAGAACGGCGAAAACTTGTTGACGAATCCGGCTTCCACGATCCCGATCGCGCCACCCGGATACCGGAGCACGGCTACTGCATTATCGTCCACTTCCTTGCCCGTCACGTAGCCGTAATTGGCTGTGACGCTTTCCGGCAAACCGAGGAACAACCGGGTCAGGTACATCGGATGACAGCCGAGATCCACCAATGCGCCGCCTCCGGTTTGCTCCGGGTTGTAGAAGTGGGTAGGCAGCCAGTTCGCTATAGCGCCGCCGTGGGACAAGCGGGCGCGTACGAGCGTCAGCTCGCCGAGTAGCCCTTCGCGCAGCACTTCCTGAATCGCCAGCGTATATCCGTCGTTCAGCCGCGGAAGCGATACCGTCAGCTTCACGCCGGAGCTGTTGACCGCCTCCACAATTTCGTTCGCTTCGCGCAGCGTCAGCGCCAATACTTTCTCTGTAAAAATGTGTTTGCCGGCATTCGCCGCCTTCACCATAACGTCCCGATGCATGCTGGACGGCGTATCGACGACAACGGCATCGATATCCGGCTGCGCCAGCAGCTCATCGAGCGATTCGTAAAACCGTACGCCCCTCGCTTCCGCCTCTCCGCGGCCGCGCTCGTCGATTTCGTCCCAGATTGCTACAATTTCCGTATCCGGATGCTCGTTGATTTGTTTGGCATAATCTTTCGCATGTACGTGCCAGAAGCTCAGCATGGCCACTCGTATCACAACAGATCCACTCCTCGCAAGGACTATTAATATACGACATCAATTACAAAATACCACACCCGCGCCCTAATTTGTTACTACTTTATTGTGACATCGAGCTATATTATTACGACACGACTAACAATTCCCAAAAGGCAAAGCCCAACCCCTCATTCTATTCCGCTCCTTCAAGCCCGTTTTAACCGTAAGAAATGGCTTGCTGAAAATTATGACTTTAACAAAAACCGTTCGGATGGTCCTTTGACGTGCAAACCCATGCATTTGTACGTTGGAAGGGAATGGGTACCTTCGCTCCAGCCGCTCGCCCTCAGGTAGTGTTGTCTTCATGAGTTGGTATCGCTAACGAACCCGCATTCGTTATCAGAACAAAATGCGGACGTTTGAATTTGTAACGAACTCTTGTATGGTTATTCCCGCAAAACGGATCGTTTTTTTCACTCTCGGTACGAAAACGATCCCCGGATTCGTTACGTCTGGAATAACGTCGTTTTTTCAGCCATTAGCACGATCCGATTCGTTAATCATCGAACTGGGTATACGTTCGCTAACGCCAAGGAAGGAAAGCCCTCCCCTTCAGTGCGGTAAAGAACTTAAACTTTCTGGCAGAGAACAAAAACTCTAACGGACACAGCGGTCGTTATTATGGTGAATATCGATCCATTTGTTTTCTAACGGACATGGATGCAGCTATTTGGTGAGAAATGTTACTTTTAGAGGTGGTTCGGAGTAAATAAGCGCTGTGGTGACCGTTACATTTTAAAAAACGGTTTTTTAGCGAAATAGCCTCCACCAAGTCCGTTAGAGTGTGGTTTAACTTCGCTTTATCACCGTAAAGCACTTAAACATTCTGATCTAAAAAAAGGAACGAGCCTCTACAGGCTCGTTCCCGCTGTATCCGCTATCCCCGGGCCCGCATCATTTCCAGGTCCCACTTGCTTACAAGCGCCGACAAGTATTGCCGGACGTCGTCCCGCAAATCGTCGCGGCCCAGGGCAAATTCGATCGTCGCCTCGATATAGCCCAGTTTGTCCCCGACATCGTACCGCTTTCCTTCGATCGGGTAAGCGAGCATAGGCTTGTCCGTGTTCAACAGACGGAGCGCGTCCGTCAGTTGAATCTCCCCGCCCCGCCCGGGCTTGCCTTCCTCCAGCAGCCGGAAAATATCCGGCTCGATAATGTAGCGGCCGATAACCGCCATATTGGAAGGCGCCGTTTCGCGGTCCGGCTTCTCGACCAGATCCTCGATCCGGGTATGAGCGATCGGCCCTTCCCAGCCGCCTGCCGGCGATACGATTCCGTACTTGTGAACGTCTTCCCAAGGCACCTGCTGCACGGCGATGACCGACGTCTGATGACGTTCGTACAGATCGATCATCCGTTTCAGGCAAGGCGGCTCCGAATCGATAATGTCGTCGCCGAGCAGGACGGCGAACGGCTCGTCGCCGATAAATTTTCTCGCGCAGTATACCGCATGCCCCAATCCGAGCGGCTGCTTCTGACGGATATAATGAATGTCCGCCATATTCGATATGTCCTGGACGATCCGGAGCAGATCGGAATTCCCTTTTTCCTCCAGCGTCGCTTCCAGCTCCACCGATTTGTCGAAATGATCCTCGATCGCCCGTTTATTGCGTCCCGTTACGATAATAATGTCTTCAATGCCCGAAGCGATCGCTTCTTCCACAATATATTGAATCGCCGGCTTATCCACGATCGGCAGCATTTCTTTCGGCTGCGCCTTCGTCGCGGGCAGGAACCGGGTTCCGAGACCTGCAGCCGGTATAATGGCTTTACGTATTTTCATATATACGGTCACGTCTCCTATCGTCGATTAGTGGCGCTTGCTGCTCTGAGACGTTCTAACACCGAAGCGTCGGCGGTACGGGAGCCAAGCGGAGCATGGAACACAACACCGCCCCGGGAACCGTGAAAATCCGAACCGGCGGTCGCGATCAAGCCGTGTTGTTCGGCCATCTCCGCATACTTGGCCTCCTCCTCCGGTCCATGGTCGGAGTGGTACGCTTCGATTCCGGCAATCCCGTACTCGATGAGCCGTACGACCAGTTCGTCATTGCCATACAATCCCGGGTGAGCCAGCACCGGCACGCCCCCCGCCTCGCGAATCCAGTCGACCGCGTCCTCCGGGCGGATTCTCGGCGGATTGACGTAGGCTGCGGCGCCTGTGGCCAAGTAACGGTTGAACGCATCGGACATGTCAGAAGCATGCCCTTTTCGAACAAGCACCTCGGCAATATGCGGCCTGCCGATCGTCTCGTCTTTGCCGGGAGTTTTGCGGGCCTGTTGAATCACTTCCTCCATCGACACCTCGATGCCGAGTGATGCAAGCTTGCGGAGTATCATTTCATTCCGGGTGTTGCGCGTCTCCCTCAACTGCTTCAATCGTTCCAAAAACGCGGTGTTCCCGGTATCGATAAAATAACCGAGCACATGAATATCCCTTCCGTCGGCAACGGTGCTTATCTCTACGCCCGGTATTACTTCGATGCCGATAGCGCCGCCTTCCGCCTGCGCCTCTGCAACACCGGCTACCGTATCGTGGTCGGTGATCGCGACTCCGCGCAGACCGGCCTCCCGGGCCAGCCGGACTTGAACCGCCGGGGCGTTCGTGCCGTCCGACGCAGTCGTATGGGAATGCAGATCGTACTTATCCGTCAATTCGCCCTCCTCGCTTTCCTCGTTATAGAAGTTGTTCAAAAAGTCCACTTTTGATCACGAAGCAGATACAGGAAGCCTGCTCGACATCGAATATGGCATTCAGCCGGAACTTCCGGTGCTCACGTAGCTGCCACTACGCTCCGCTCCTCATTTCCTAGCTTCATCCCATCTTCTCGGTGCTGAAAACCGGACTTTTTGAACTCACACTTTAAGAAGTTGTTCAAAAAGTCCACTTTTGATCACGAAGCAGATACAGGAAGCCTGCTCGACATCGAATATGGCATTCAGCCGGAACTTCCGGTGCTCACGTAGCTGCCACTACGCTCCGCTCCTCATTTCCTAGCTTCATCCCATCTTCTCGGTGCTGAAAACCGGACTTTTGAACTCGCACTTATACTCTGAATTCTTTACAGCCATGCATTCAGATCGCGTTCGCGCAAAAACGATAAAAAGGTGACGGCCGATATCGGAAGCAAAGCCGCCTGCAAATAAATCGAATAAAAATGCCGGGTAAACGTAAGCCCCTCGATCGTCTTCATCTTGAAAATGCCAAGCGCCATCTCGTGCCGGACGGCTGCCTGCGACAACAGCGTAATCCCGAGTCCCGCTTCGACCGCGGATTTGATCGCCCCGGTGCTGCCGAGTTCCATAACAATCTTCAGTTGCTCCGAACCGACCCCGACGCGATGCAGCTCCTGCTCCATCACCTGGCGGGTGCCGGACCCCTGTTCCCGCAAAATAAACGGATACTTCTGCACGTCGGCCATCGTCACGATGTCTTTGTCGGCCAGCGGATGATCCGACGGGACAATCAGCTTCAGCTCGTCGTTCAGCACGATTTCCGTCCGGACGTCCGGATGCTGGATCGGCGCTTCCACGAGACCGAAGGTCAACTGGTGATTAAAGATCTCTTCGAGAATTTGCGTCGTATTCATTACTTTCAAGCTGACGGATATGCTCGGATACTCTTTGCCGAACGGACCGAGCAGACGGGGCAAAATATATTCCCCGATCGTGAGGCTCGCTCCGAGCTGAAGACGGCCTTCCAGCAGCTGTGTAAATTTCGACATCGCCGAATCCGTATCCTTGATCAGGTCGATGCTGCGCTTGGCGAACGGCAGCAGCGTCCTTCCCGCTTCCGTCAGCTCGATCTTTTTGGTAGACCGGTGAAACAGCTTCGTCCCGAAGTAATCCTCGAGCGACTGCACTTGCATCGTTACGGCGGGCTGTGTCATATGAAGCGCCTGGGCGGCCATGGAGAAGCTGCCTTTATCGGCGACGGTATAAAAAATATGAAGCTGATGGAAGTTTAACGCCAAGCCGATCCCGCCCCCTCTCTACTTGATACTGTATCGCATGCGGCCTTCCTTTTGCAACAAATGGAAGAGAACGCCAATCGAGACGCCACCCGGACAACAAAACGGTGTTGAAATTCGCGTCACAACAGAAAGGATGATCGTGAATGCCCCAGAATCACGCCGCCACGAGTCGTGTACCCACATCCCACAGCTTCAGCCCGGTACTATACAAAATAGAAGCCTTTGGCACCCTTTATTTTCGGCCTTTTCGAAAAACCAGAACCAATAACGGCGGTTTGAGCCCCTTATTTCAACCAGTTGGCGGATTGTCACCCTTTTCACAGATATTAGCGGCTCCAAACCACTCTTGTTTTATCATCCAAGCAGGTTTGGGACAAAATAAAGCTCCTAAACCGCTCTTATTCGGTTCCCCATACTCGTAAAGTAACAACAGCTTCCGATCGAAGCAATTCGTTGCAGGGCATTACTGCATATGCAGAGTTAAACTTCTTTAATGACGATAAAAGGCATGCGGCGATTGCCGGCATGCCCCATTAAGGTTCGTTATTTACGCTTGCGGCTGTTCTTGATCAAGGTCATCCTCCGGGAATGCCGGAGCCAGGAGTAATACGATTTCAAGTCCCGGAGCTCGATCACTTCGGACATACGACCGAGGAACGTCACGATGATCATCTTATGCAGCGGATTGCCGGCAATGTCGAATTCGTTTTCCATAATCGCAAACTCAGCTACCATGACCAAATCGTCCTCGACAACATAAACGTCCTTTTCGTTTTTGTAATAAGGCTTGATTTGGTCTTTTTTTAATCGATCCCATAGAAAAGCGCAAATGTCCTCGAATCCTGTTTTTTCACTCTCTACGCGATCGATCCAACGGGATCGGGCATGATTCGTGATAATGATGTCTGCTACTTTTTTATCGCCCAAAACAACATGAAAAGGTTCATAGGTGCTCCAGCGATCCATAATTTTATCCTTCATAATCCCAACCCCTCTCCTAACCAAATCAGGCCTTATTACCTATGTACAACGGGAGATAACTTTATTTTACTCGATCTTTAAACATTTTCCAAATGGAAAATGCACCATTTTGCATTCCGGATGCACCCAAATTCATGCACGCCAATTCTATATAAAAACACCGGAAGCTTACTAGGTTGCAAGCATTCCGGTGTGATATAGTAGAGAGATCCGGTTTTTTTCGAGTGCTCACAAGTTGTCTTTCATCCAAGCTTTTTTTTAGAATGATGTGGAAGAAGTGTTACGTGTAAAGTTTCGCTTTATCCGGCACATTACTATTATATTCAGTACGGATTTCATTTCGATACGACCGTTCGACTTTTTTTACGAACGACAATTTCTGGACCGCCTTCGTCGTTTCTTCCGCCTTATCGGCGTTCACATAGAGGACGACGTAATGCATACGTTTGGAAATATAATGGATGCTGCCGTACTTCTCCAGATGTTTCGTCTGTTTCAGATCGGACACCCACAAAATAAGGCCGGTGCGTTGTGGATACATCGTTTTTTGTCCTTTCGTTATCGGATCGACAAAACATATCTCTATATTAAGGTTCAATCGGGAGTGAAACAAATGAAATCTGCGATGCTTGTTCGTGCCGTGCGTACTCCGATTACGGAATCGGTCCACCGGGGCCATATGGCGGTCGTGAACACGGCTGGTAAGCTGCTGGCAAGCGCCGGCGATCCCGGATACCGGACCTTCGCCCGTTCGGCTGCGAAACCTTTGCAAGCCGTCCCGGTCATCGAAGCCGGCGCCGCCGAGCGGTACAGCTTCGACGGCGGGCAAATCGCGCTGATGTGCGCCTCTCACAACGGAGAACCGGAGCACCTTCAAGCCGCCCTTGAGCTGCTCGCCAAGCTGGGCTTGACGGAAGCGGCGCTGCAGTGCGGACCGCACTATCCGTATTACGAGCCTGCCGCCGAGCGAATGAAACGGGCGGGGGAACAACCTACCCG
The DNA here is from genome assembly GCF_014705615.1 of Paenibacillus oceani. Lineage (GTDB taxonomy): Bacteria > Bacillota > Bacilli > Paenibacillales > NBRC-103111 > Paenibacillus_AB > Paenibacillus_AB oceani. The sequence goes on along the minus strand of NZ_JACXJA010000014.1, from coordinate 31,190 downwards.
CCTTCACAACAATTGTTCGGGCAAACATGCGGGCATGCTGGCACTAGCCCTGCTCTTGAACGCATCCACCGACGACTATATGTCCCCCGCTCATCCCGTTCAACAGACGATGCTCCGGACGGTGTCCGAATTATCCGGGGTTCCTTCGGAGGACATCGCGCTCGGAACCGACGGCTGCGGCGTTCCCGTATTCGGCCTGCCGCTGGACCGCCTCGCTTATGCGTTCGCCTCTTGGGGCGCTCCGGACCGTCTATCGACTCCGACGGCCGAAGCATGCCGCAAGATCATCCGCGCCGTCCGGAGTCACCCGCACTTTATAGCCGGAACGGACCGGTTCGACACCAGGCTGATTGAAGCGACCGGCGGACGGCTTGTAGGCAAGATGGGCGCCGAGGGCGTCTTTGCCGTCGCCAATCCGGAGCGGAAGGCGGCGCTGGCCGTCAAGATCGAAGACGGAGCCCAACGCGCCCTCTATCCAGCGGTGACGGAAGCGCTCGTCCAGCTCGGATGGCTCACCCTTGACGAGACCGAGGCGCTCCGGACGTTCCATCGCCCGCCGGTCCGCAACTTCCGCGGAGCCATCGTCGGCGAGCTGGTCCCGGACTTCGCGCTGCGTTAAGAACCAAGCTGCGGCATCAGCCGCAGCCGCCATTACAATTGCCGCCGCAGCCGCCTTTGGACGGAAGCGGGTTGTTGCTTGGAACTTTGATCGTATCGGACACCGAATAAGCGATTGTCTCCGACACGTGAAGCAACAGCTCGTCCAGCCGCGCCTCCGCTTCTTTGAAATGCCGGACGGATTCAATGGCGTCCAGCCTTTCCTGAGCCAGATTGGCGGCGTCAAGCGCGGCGTGGTAGTCCGGATGGTAATGTCCGAACCGCTGGCAATCCTCGAACGTCTCTTTCGCCTTGGCGAAAGCTTGCATCGCGCTCTTTACCTCCGGATCGCCATCCACCGCGTTTTTCCAATATAAATAGTCCGCAACTTCCGCGGAGCTGTTGATCATGTCTCCGACTTCATACGCTTGAAGCAGCACCTGGGCCATGTCAAGCGATTGGGTCTCGGTCATGTTCACCGGCATGGGCCTCCTTCGTCTCGCGGGTCACTGGTAATACAGTCAGAACCGGCAGTGTGCGATGGATCGGCCGGGCGGTTGCCGTAAACCCGAGTCCGCCGCGCAGATGTAAGGCCTGAACTGATACTAGTCGTTAATTCCCGGCAGGATAAGCTGCATTTCCTCCCATTGATCCGGCGATATCCGCACCTCGCTTAGCTGCTCGAAGCCGGTTACCGCCCAATCGTCGCGGATGCCGTCCAGCCGGATCGGGATGAAAACCGTGTCCGCTCCTGATTTTCTCAGCTTGAGACACGCCTTCCATTCGAGCGCCTTGAGGATCATCTGCTTGCGGGTCGAAGCGTGATACGCCCTGCAGTCTTTGAGCCACATAGACGGCACTTCCTGCAGACCGGGATACACATCCTCGACTAACGGAAATTTGCCCTCCTTACCATAATACTGTACAGTCGCCTTCGAGTAAATATGCCCTTTAGCCGGGTTGTCGGCCGGCTCGCCGCTGCGGCTATCCGGGAAGTCCCCGTCATCCGCCGCGGGAAGCTGCAAATAGACGGCTGTACCGCCCTCTGCTCCCTTTTTCCCGCCGGGGCTGTATCCGCTTCTTTCCAGCAGGGCACGCAGCTCCGCCTCTTTTTCCGCAGGCACAGTCCAGGCCGCCGGCCCGAGCGTTTCGCCCAGAAGGGGCGCGATCCGTTCGTCGCCTCCGATCATCCTGGCTGCCGCTTCATCCCGGCACTTCAGTACGACATACGGTGCAAGCCTGAGCTGCGACTGCTGTTCGCCCCACTGCTGGATGGCGACCCGTACGTTGTCCGGCACTCCGTGCTTGGCATGAAGCTCCAGAAACCCGACCGTTCCGTCCGCCGTTCTGCCTTGCTCCAGGGCACGCATGATCGTCTCCCGGGTCATCCTGTAGACGGCCATATGTTCATGCCTGATCCGATCTGCGATAAGCTCAAGCTCCCAGCGCACGCCATACGGACAATCCGGCGGAACGATAAGCTCGAAGTCCGGCTGAATAAACAGGCAGGGAGCCGCGACAGCTTCGTCACGGGAGGAAGAGGTTGCTGCGGTTGTCCCTCCCCCGGTTTTGGAACCGGCAGGGTTGGTCAGCCAGCGGAACAGCTTTTTCCCGTCCGGTGTCGCTCCGCTTTCCGCCCAGCCCCAGGCTATAAGCGGTGATAGCCAGTCCATAAGCAGACCGGATCTTGACGGGCTATCGCCGGTCAGTCTCCCGGCAGTCAATCCTTCGGATTCGCCCGGCATCTGCTCCGCCACTGCGCATACGGAGATCCAGACCGACTCGGGCATCTGCTCGATACAGCTGACCGCATGCTGCAGCCAGCAGCAGCGCGGAGCGTTCATCTCCTTCCATAACGCGTAAAGGACCGCATGCATCTCCGCTTCCGTTTGGCGCAGCCAGCCGCGCATCAGGCTGTTCCTCACGGCTAACCGTCCGTCCGCCTTTTCCAGCAAACCCAGACTTTGCCCCATCGCGCATAAATAAGCGGCCGCCGCAGAACCGTAGTCGGGGTCGGGCCGGAGAAGCGTTCCTGCATCGCGGAATTCCTCGTCCTTGACCGGAGTAAGCGCCGACAGTTTGCCGGCATGACGCTTATGCATCGTTCCTTTCTGCGTGAGTGCCACTTCTTCTTTGGCCGTATAAGCCAGTACCGACAGCAGCTGCGAAGGAATGCCGGGACGGTAGTCGGAGTCCGACGCTGCGTCCGAGCCCGCATATACCGCCGCAGTCTGGTCGAATGGGAGGAGTTGCCTTCTCCAAAGCGGGAATGTATCCTCCGCCACCCGGTGCTCGGCTTCCCCCCATTTCCGCTGTATGGCAAATACGATTCCTCTCCGGCTTAGCCGGATCAAACCGACCTTAAGCGCCGCTCCCGGAAACGCCTTTCTGCCCGCCTTCTCCAGCTTGGGCCAGTCGAACGGCTTGTAACCGAACGTACGCAGCACGAGGGTGAGCGTCTTGATTTCCAGATCGTATAACGAACCGTTCAGCTCGCTGATTTTACGCTCGTCGGCGAGCAGCTGCTCCAACGTCCCGGCTTCTTCCTCCCAGCCGTTATGACGGCGAATCTCCTCGCGCATCGGCACGTTCAAGCTCTCCAGCAAAGCGGCCAATTTCATGTCGCTCCCTCCTCCTCCATCTCCGCTGCCTGCAGCGCTTCCGCTTTCCGGATCTCGTACCGGTATCCCTGCTCCAGCAAAAACAGCTGCCGGTGCACCGAAAACTCCTGCTCTCTCGTGTCGTCGCTGACGAGCGAATAGAAGAATGCCCGGTTGTCCTCCACTTTCGGCCGCAGGATGCGTCCGAGCCGCTGCGCCTCTTCCTGGCGCGATCCGAAGCTCCCGGAAACCTGAATCGCGACGCGCGCGTCCGGCAGATCGATCGCAAAATTAGCCACCTTCGAGACGACCAGCGTCCGAATCTCCCCGCGGTTAAACCGGGCGTACAACCCGTCCCGCTCCTCGTGCGGCATCTCGCCCGATATCATCGGCGCGTTCAGATCGGCGGAAATCCGCTTCAACTGGTCTAAGTATTGGCCGATTACGAGCGTCTGATCGTCCCGATGCCGCTCGAGCACGTCGCGGAGCACCTGCAGCTTGAGCGGATTCTCCCCGGCGATCCGGTGCTTGCTGCGCGACTCGGCCCGCACGTACGATTCGCGGATTCTCTCCGGCATCGGCACTCTCAGCTCGGTGCACTGCACCTTGGATACCCAGCCTTTGTGCTCCAAATCTTTCCACCCGGCCTCATACAGCTTCGGGCCTACGAGGGAGAATACGTCCTCTTCTCTTCCGTCCTCGCGGACCAGCGTGGCGGTCAGTCCCAGCCGGCGCGTGGCCTGGATGTCGGCCGTAGCCCGGAATACCGGAGCCGGCAGCAAATGCACCTCGTCGTAGACGATCAAGCCCCAGTCCCGCTCGCTAAACAGCGACATATGGGAGAAGCCATCCTCTTTCCGGTGACGGTGCGTCAAGATTTGATACGTCGCGATCGTGACCGGGCGAACCTCCTTCCGGCTGCCGCCGTATTCCCCGACCAGTTCTTCGTGCAAGTCGGTTTTACTCAGCAGCTCCCGTTTCCATTGCCGGACGGAAGCGACATTGGTCGTCAAGATCAGCGCGGCGCATTGCAAGCGGGCTAAAGCGGCGATGCCCACCACGGTTTTGCCCGCCCCGCAGGGCAGCACGACGACTCCGCTCCCCCCATGCTGCCCTATGCCGTCGTAAAAGGCGTCCACAGCCGCTTTCTGATAATCCCTCAGAATAAAAGCATCCCCCGAAGCGGATACGTCCTTCAGCCGAATCGGCAATCGTTCCCCGTGATGATAACCGGCGACGTCCTGTACCGGAAATCCGAGCCGGATGAGATCCTGCTTGATCATCCCGCGGTAAGCGGCGGCAACCTCCAGCCCTTCGGACGCACCGCCGCCGATAAAGTACGTCTGCAACGATTTGTAGCCGGCCAGCTTGTCCAGTAGACCCGGCTCATCCGAGACGAGCAGCAGCTTCTGGCCATCCAATCTCAGCTTGACCAGCCCGTAGCGCGATACGAAATGAATGATGTTTTGCCTCGCCTGCAGCGGAACGTCAAACTTGCCGTACCGGTTCAGCACATCGAGTATTTGCTCCGCATCCATACCTGAAGATGCTGCGTTCCATAGCGACAAAGGCGTCATCCGGTACGTATGGATATGCCCCGGCGTTTTGACCAGCTCGGCGAAGCGGCTTATAGACGCGGCCGTTTCTTCGCTTAACGTATGGTCTGCCTCCAATAACATCGTGGAATCGCTTTGTACGACCAGCGGCCGCTGCGGATCGTAACGCATAGCTCTCCCTCCTATTCCTTTCGGGAAATGGCACTCTTCTCTATTAGTATGAAATGAATCCGGCGGAATTAAACGGACGGCTCCTCGATTTGAACCGGAGCCTGTGAAAAGGTACTATAGAATCTGATCTTATGGAGAGAGGAACGTAGTGTAATGAAACCGATGGTGGTATGGCTCTGGTTCACCCTCATCCTTGCCGGCTGCGCGGCGCCTTCCGGGAGCGGCGAGGCAAGCGATATGAGCGGCATATGGAGTCGGTATCCGGAATTGAAAGGCCAGAAGTACGAGACGACGGAAGTAAAACGCGTAGTAGACGGGGATACGCTGGAGACGAAGGAAGGCGATAAGGTGCGGCTGATCGGCATGAATACGCCCGAGACGGTCAAACCGAACAGCCCTGTCGAAGCGTATGGCAAAGAAGCAAGCGCCTTCAGTAAAAAGCAGTTGACCGGTAAAACCGTCTACCTGTTCGCCGACGCCGGCGACACGGACAAATACGGCAGGAAGCTCCGCTACTTGTTCATCCAAGGCGAATCCGTCATGTACAACGAGACGCTGCTCCGGGAAGGGTACGCCAACACGATGACGATTGTGCCAAATGTAACGTTCGCCAAAACGTTCGTGGAAGCGGAACGCGAGGCCCGCAATACAAACAAAGGGCTATGGGGCAAAAAAGGCGGCAACGGCGAAAGTCCTAACCGGACGGCATCCTGCAAAGAACCGAACATTAAAGGCAATATTAATTCCAAAAACGAAAAAATTTATCATGTGCCGGGCGGCAAGTCGTACAATCAGACGAAGGAAGAGATGCTGTTTTGTACGGAAGAGGAAGCGGAAGAAGCCGGATTTCGTAAAGCCGGCTAACTGATAAGCAGAAACACGGGCAGACCGGCCGCCTGCAGCATCCGCGTATTCGGGCAGTGCCGAGCCGAGCTGCAGCGTATGCTAGCGCCAGGACGTACAAAACCCGGGAGCCTTAGGCGTCTCCCGGGTTTGCGTAATTAATGAACCGTTGCGGCATGGTCCACATTTTCGGAAATTTCGCTGAGCGCTTCTCCCGCTTCGTTTACGAAAATCTCCCGAACGGCCAAGTCGGCGATCGCGACAACCCCAATCAGCTCTCCGCCGCTCACGACAGGAAGCCTGCGGATTTTTTGGCGCGCCATCAGCTTGGCCGCTTCGTCTACGGACGTGTCCGGTCCGACCGTCGTGACGTCCTTGGAGATCACTTCTTCCACCGCAGTCGAGCCGGAATGTTTCTCCGCATAACCGCGGATGACAAGGTCCCGGTCCGTTACGACGCCGATCAGCTTCCGCCCCTCGACTACAGGAATAAACCCGATATCGTTTTGCTTCATCTTGACGGCAATTTCGTAAATGTTATCCTGCGGCGAAACGGTGACGCAGTCGGTGCTCATAATATCTTGTATCGTTCTCACGTAGATCCTCCTCTTCAGTCGTTGATGACAGATTGCTTCTATAGGCTTTCCGCCCGGCTGAAGAGAAATGCATGTGAGTTTGTACCATGCGCAGAATGTTCAGCGGGAGCTTCCGCTCAAATAGCTGACGGCCATCGATGCCAGAAGCTGCGCCGACTGCAGCATGGCCGACTCGTCGATATCGAACATCGGATGATGGTGAGGCGCCGCAATACCGGCGGCCGGGTTGCCGGCGCCGACGAACATGAAGCAGCCCGGTACACACTGCAAATAATAAGAAAAATCTTCCCCGGCCATAATCAGCGGAGAAGCCTGAACGTGCTCCGCACCGAACAAGCTTTCCGCAACGCGGAAAAACCGTTCCGTCTCGGCCTTGTCGTTCACGACCGGAGGGTATCCGGGCTTGTAGTCCAACTGGATGTCCGCTCCGAACATCTCTCCGGTATGGGCGCAGATCCGTTCCATTCGGGAGACGATGGTTTCCCTGACCTTATCATCGAAGGAACGCACCGTTCCGTTAATGCTGCATGTTTCCGCGATCACGTTGAAGCCGTTGCCGGCCTGAAACTTGCCGATGGAGACGACGCCCGGCTCGGTCGGATCGACACTGCGGCTGACAATGGTCTGCAAATTGACGACCAGATGCGAACCTACGAGTATGCTGTCGACCGTCTGATGCGGCAAGCCTCCGTGGCCGCCCTTCCCCCGGATGTGGATGACGAATTCGTCGGCGGCGGCCATAACCGGTCCTGGGGCCGAATAAACGATTCCTGCGGGAAACGGCGTCCACAGATGGACCCCGTATACACGATCTACGCCGTCCAGCGCCCCGTCTGCGATCATCGGCTCCGCGCCGCCGGGACTGATTTCTTCCGCAGGCTGGAACAAAAACCGGACATCCCCCGGCAATTCGTCTTTGTTCTCTGCGAACATCTTCGCCACCGCAAGCAAAGCTGCCGTATGCGCATCGTGTCCGCAAGCGTGCATCACGCCCGGCACGGTGGAAGCGTAGTCGCACGATTTGCCGTCCTGAATCGGCAGCGCATCCATATCGGCTCTCAGCGCAGCAGTCAGGCGTGGGCCTCTACTCCGGCCTCCCCGGACCGTGCCGGTTACCCCGTATCCGCCGACCCCGGTTCTTACCTCGATTCCCCACTCGGCAAGCTTCCCCGCGACAAAGGCTGAGGTCATCTGTTCTCCATAAGAAAGCTCGGGATGACGGTGCAAATGGCGCCGCCATTCGACCATGTCCGGAAATAACGATTGCAGCCGTTCCGTAATGCTGTTCACTTTCCTGCACCCCCGCATAAGCTCGCGATTCTGATCCCTTCATTGTACCAGAACGAAGCCTCCGTTTCATCCGCATCGCCCCGAGCCGTCATCAAATTTTAATATATCGGATCTTAATAGGCTTGCGCATGCAAGGGAAACATACTATCATGAATAGAGGATTGCGCCCCTATCGGAACTACTTTAAATGATACGCAGGAGGTTTCCCTATCGTGATTATTGAAAATGCGGGAATTAAAGGATTAAAAAGCGATTTGGCTCATCTGGACGGCGCTTCGGAGAAGCTGGGCTTCGTTCGCTGGCAGTGGGAATATTACCGCGCTACCTACGACCTGAAGCTGGAAGATAAAGCGAATAAGGTGGATTACTTCCTTCGCATCAACACAAGAGCGGTGGAAGGCAAGCTGGAATCGCCTTATGCGATCCTTGTCATCGAAGATACATACTTGGGACGCGGCACGTTCCCGCACGGACTCGATTATGATTCGCCGGTACCGGATCAGATCGTGAAAGTAGCCAATCAAAAACTGGCCGAACTGAAAAAACAGCTGAGCGAATAAACGTGAAGGCGGAACCGATATGACCGAACAACGCAGAGGCACACCTGATTTTTTGCTGCTGCTTCTTACGTTCCTGCTCGTCGGCTTCGGGCTCGTGATGGTGTTTAGCGCCAGTTCCGTTACGGCACTTGCCAAAGAGAAGTTCGGCAACGATCCGTTATACTTCGTGAAAAAACAAGCCATCTTTGCCGTCGCCGGCACGGTTGGCATGTTTTTTCTTATGAACATTCCTTACAGGCGGCTTAAGCCGCTCTTGAGGCCGGGGTTTATCGTCGTACTCGTTATGCTCGTGCTGGTGCCTTTTATCGGCTTCGAGGTCAACGGGGCGAGAAGCTGGTTTAACCTTCCGGGCGGCATGGGAAGCTTGCAGCCTTCCGAGTTCGCCAAAGTCGGCGTCATTTTATATTTGTCGCTTTTGATCAGTAAAAAAGGCGAGCGGTTTCGCGATCTGAAAAACGGGCTGCTGCCCGCTGTCATCATCGTCGGGATTGTGGCGGGACTCATCATGCTACAGCCGGATTTCGGCTCCACGATGATTCTTGTTCTTGCCGCTTCGCTCGTAATCGTGGTCGGAGGCGCCAATCTCAAACATATTTTCTTGGCCGTAGGGTCAATCACCGTCATTGCAGCGATCTTTCTGGCGGGCTACCTTATCTCCGCAGACTCGCTGGGCTACCGGATGGACCGGATTGCCTGTTATCTGGACCCGTGGTTCGATCAGCAGAGCAGCTGCTATCAGTTGGTGCAGTCTCTATATGCATTTGGCCATGGCGAACTGACCGGAGCGGGTTTCGGACAAAGCATCCAGAAGATGCATTATTTACCGGAGGCCCATAACGACTTTATTTTTGCAATTATCGGGGAAGAATTCGGGTTTATCGGAACGGTGCTTTTCCTGCTGTTGTATTTGGCGTTTCTATGGCGCGGATTTATCGTTGCCCTGCGCTGCACCGATCTGTTCGGCAGTTTGGCAGGGACAGGCATCGTAGGTCTGATCGCCATTCAGGCGTTGATTAATATGGGCGGAGTGACGGGGACGATTCCCATGACCGGCGTTACGCTGCCGTTTATAAGCGCCGGGGGCTCCTCCCTTTCGGTTACGATGGCCAGTATCGGCATCCTGCTCAGCATATCCCGGGACATCACAAGGCCGGACCGGGCCGAGAAACCGGAGAAACGTACCGGCTTCGCAAGAGATCGCAACGATTGGAGCAAACGCGCATGATCCTTCGAATCCGCCCGGCGGTAAGGCAAGATCTCCCGAAACTGCTGGACATCTACAATGATGCTGTCATTCACTCTGCGGCCACATTTGATCTGACACCCCAGACGCTACAGGAGCGGGAACGCTGGTTCGCGCAATTTAACGAACGGTTCCCGATTATTGTAGCGGAGAACGAATCGGGTGTGGCCGGTTATTGCTGTCTGACACCATATCGGCCAAAGCCGGCATACCAGTTGACGGCAGAGCTTTCCATTTACTTGGATACAGACTGCAGAGGCGGCGGAATCGGCTCCGTACTGCTGCAGCACATGATCGATATGGCGCGGGATCTCGGCTTTCACGTCCTCATATCCGGCATTACCGGGGGCAATGAGGCAAGCGTGCGCCTGCACCGCAAATTCGGCTTTACCGAAGCTGGCGTGCTTCGCGAAGTAGGCTGCAAATTTAACGCCTGGCAGGATGTATATTTGTATCAGCTCATCCTCGAGCGTACCTGACGCTTGCAGGGGGAACACCATCACGCATCCGGTAATTATCCAGAGTCCTTACGGGCTCTTTTTTATCGCCGCAAGCCAAATGAAACTTCTTTAACCCGAAAAGACCCTCTCTTAAACAGGGGTATTCACCGGAAAAAGCGTCGTTTAGAAGCTGTTCGTATCGGTTGAATCGAGTGCGGACATCGGGAGCCAGGAAAAAGAAGGAGGGCGGCAAATGCTTCTTCACAAAGGGGAAACGTTATTCCGGCAAGGGGAAAACGGGCCGCTGTATCGTCTGAAGAGCGGCCTGCTTAAAATTATTCGCGTACATGAAGACGGCAATCCGGTCTTGGTGAATATTATCGTTTCCGGCGAGATGATCCCCCACCACTCCTTAATTACGCCGAAGCCTTACCACGGGACTGCAGTCGCAATCGTCACCAGCGAGGTTGAAGTACTGCCCTCGAAGGAATGGTACGATTCGCTTGCGGGCAATCCGGATAAATGTCTGGAGGTCGCTTTGCTGCTCCAAAGCAAGCTGAGAATGATGCAGCAGCGCATCGACCAGCTGACCCAGACGACTCCGGCGGCCAAGCTGAAAAGTTTGCAGGAATGGTTTGCGGTTTATATCTCGCCGGCTACGCTGACCGACGTTTTAACCCAGGACGAAATCGGACAATTAATCGGCATGCGCCGCGAGACGGTGAATCGACTGCTCCGTTCGCAAGCGGCGAAGCTTCGCTCGACGGACGATTAGGTTAAGGCTGGGTCTGAAGCGCCGGCTGTTCCAGGCTGGCCGCCGGACCGAAAAACTCGTAATGAAGATCGGAGTCCGCGACGCCGCATGCTTTCAGCGCGCTGTTGACGACCGCCATGAACGGCTGAGGCACGCAGAAGTAAACGCTGGAGTTTGTCGAAGGGATTACGGTTTTCAACCAGTCCGCATCGACGTAGCCTTCCCGGTGATATGTTCCCGCGGCTTGGTCCGCTTCATTAGGCTCGGCGTAGCAATACCGGACGGACAACTGCGGATGAGCCTGCGCCAACCGGTTCACATGCTCCTTCATCGCATGGACGCTTCCGTTCTGAGCCGAATGGATAAACGTGACAGGGCGATGCGGCTGTGTTTCCACCAGTGTGTTCAGCATGCTGACCATCGGAGTCAGGCCGACCCCGCCGCTGATCAGCACGACCGGTCTCTTATCGTCGCGGTTTAAGGTGAAGTCGCCCGCCGGAGCCGACAGCAGCAGGACATCGCCCTCATTCGTTTTTTCATGCAGAGCGGTAGACACCTTTCCGGCCGGGCGGCTGCCGATAGCATCTTCCCGTTTCACCGATATCCGGTAGTACGGTTTCCCCGGCGCGTCGGAGAGACTGTATTGGCGAATGTGCGTGTAGCCGTCGTCCGGCAGCTTCGTTTGGACGCTCACGTATTGTCCCGGCTCAAAACCCGCGATCGGCTTGCGGTCCTGCGGGACGAGGTAAAACGAAGTGATCACGTCGCTCTCCTTCACCTTCTTCTGGATAACGAATGCCCGGAACCCTTCCCAGCCTCCGTCCTGCCCTTCGGCTTGGTCGTACATCGATTGTTCGACTTCTATGAATACCGAGGCGATCACGCCGTACGCATCCGCCCATGCCTGCAAAATCTCGTCCGTGGCCGCATCGCCCAACACATCCTTTATCGCGGCGAGCAAGTTCTGACCGACGATCGGGTAGTGCTCCGCCTTCACTCCCAGGCTCCGGTGCTTGTGCGCAATCTGTTTGACGACCGGCAGGATCGCCGGCAACTGGTCGATGTGAGCGGCGGCGGCGTATACCGCATTGGCCAGCGCGGCCTGTTGTTTGCCCTGCTTCTGATTGGCGTGATTGAATATATGGAGCAGCTCGGGATGACTTGAGAACAAAAGCTCGTAGAATCGTTTGGTAATCTCGGTTCCGCGGTCTTTAAGAATCGGCACCGTGGATTTGATGATGGCGATCGTAGCTTCGTTTAGCATGTTTCATTCTCCTCACTGTTTTGGACTTGTATCGTGCCTTATGTGCCCATTATAAGGAGCCGGAGCATGCGCGAAGTGTGATTGCAATCACTCCAATAACCAACGTTCTGTGACAAAGCACACAGCCGCTTCGTTATGCAGGCCGGCATCGCGTTTCCATCTATAAGCGATTCTCGCATTTGCATAAGCATTTCTTATTTGTTGTTAAACAAAACTATCGTGTACAATATGGATTGACTAGTATTCAAATCGGAATTTGAGTTTATCAAAGGACAAGTTCGACAACATGTTACTGCGTTCATTCGTCATATGCGGATATCTTGCCGCCGTCTACTGGATCTCCGCGCACTACCCCATTTTTAAAATGGTGTTTTACCCGACTCTCGGCGCGTTCAGCTACTTGTTCATGCAGCGGATGGACCAGATAAAGGACATCCGGAGGGTCATCTTCGGAGCTTGTATCTCGACCGGAATCGGAGCGGTCTTCTACACGATCAGCAGCGGCGCTCTCTCGCTGCTCGCTACCGCGCTCGTGACCGTCTTATTGATTCAATGGTGCAGGTGGAATGCCGCGCCAATTCTCGCCGTTTCCTTAATCCCGTATTTCGCCCGTCCGGAAGTCGTCTGGATGCTGCCGCTTACGGTTCTCGCTTCACTGCTCTGCCTGCTTCTGCCGTTATGGCTGATCGGGAAGCTGGAGCTGCGGCTGCGAAAAGCTGCCCAGGCCAGGCTGGCGGCCGCACCGCTCCGGGCGGCTGCGAAGCAGGACGTATAACGGGCAGCCACGCCGGACGCTTCATTCTTCTACTTTACAGATCGGGCGGGTTGCTGCAAGATAGAAGGGTAGGCTATCCGATAACGAGGAGTGTGAGTCCAAGATGTCCAAGAAGATCTTGATCTTGACTGGAGACGCTGTGGAAGCATTGGAAGTGTACTATCCGTTTTACCGGGTTTTGGAGGAAGGGTACGAGGCGGTTATCGCTTCTCCGACCAAAAAAGTGCTGAAAACGGTCGTTCACGACTTCGAGGGTTGGGACACTTACACGGAGAAGCCGGGCTACCTGCTGGAGTCGCATACTTCGTTCGCCGGAGTGAATCCGGCGGAATTCGACGGCCTGATCATTCCGGGCGGCCGAGCGCCGGAATATATCCGTCTCGATCCGGATGTTCCCCGCATCGTCGGCCATTTCTTCGAGGCGAACAAGCCGGTCGGCGCCATCTGTCACGCCGCGCTCGTCCTTTCCGCATTAAAGAACAGCAGCTATTTCCAAGGCCGCAAAATGACCGCTTATTCCGCCTGCAAGCCGGATATCGAAAATCTCGGCGCCGAATACGCCAAAGAGACGCTGTGCGTCGACGGCAACATCGTATCGGGACATGCCTGGCCGGATCTTCCCGGCTTTATGCGCGAATTTCTCAAGTTGGTGAGAGGTTGAATATCCGGAGAGACCGTCTCGATACGGTCCCTTCCTTCTTTGTGCGGGTTATGTCACGATGTTGCGTCGCCTGTTGCAGACAAACAAAAAATTAAGAAAAACCGTCCGGAAAAGCATCCGGACGGTCCTTTGACGTGCACCCCCCCTACAATTGTACGTTGGAAGAGAATAGATACCTTCGCTTCAGCCGCTCGCCCTCAGTCGTGTGTCTTCATGCGGTGGTATGGCTAACGAACCCAGTCCAGTATTCGTTATCAGAGCCGAATGCAGGCGTTTGAATTTGTAACGAACTCTTGTATGGTTACTCCCGCAAATCGATCGTTTTTTTTCCACTTTCGGTTCGATAACGATCCCCGGATTCGTTACGTCTGAAATAACTTCGTTTTTCAGCCATAAGCACGATACGATTCGTTAGTCATCGCACCTGAGCATACGTCACTAACGCCGAGTAAGGAAACCTTCACTTTAGCACACTAAAGAACTTAACCTTTCTGGCAGCAAACAAAAAAGCGGCGCGAACGCCGCTCCACACTTTACTTGATCCGGGCCGGGACTTCTTCCGCTTCCTCTTCCTTGAAAGCGACTCCCTCTACCTTGACGTTCACTTCAACCACGTTTAATCCCGTCATGTTCTCTACCGCTTCTTTTACGTTTTCCTGCAGACTGCGGCAGACGCTCTGTATAATCGAGCCATAATGAACGATGACTCGCAGATCGATCGCGGCCTCCAACTGTCCGACTTCGACGGAGACGCCTTTTTGTACATTTTTTCCGCTAAGCCGTTTGGCAAGTCCTTCGGAAATGCCCCCCGACATAGCAGCGACGCCTTGCGTCTCGAGAGCAGCCAATCCGGCGATAGTGGCTACGACGTCATCGGAAATGCGGATCATTCCCGGTTGGTTTTCAGCGGACATTGTTCTCACTCCTCGTATACGGATATTTCCATTGTACCTTTTTGGAAGGGCGGTTCGCAACCGGATAAGCAGAAGCGGTTTTTCTTTGCAACTGGAAATTTTTCCATTATAGTAGAATAGGATCCACTTGATGCTGGAACACTGGTAGTTGACGGAAGGAGCAGAGATCACATCATGAAGCAAAAGCTGTTTTACACCATTCTGATCGCCAGTTTTCTGCTGAGCGGCACCGCCCACTACAGCGGTTTGAATACCACTTTGCAATTCGTCCTCTGCTGCATAGCCGTTATTTTTGCCGCCGGGTTTATGGGCAAGGCGACGGAGAGCGTCGCTCACTATGCCGGGGAGCGGATGGGCGGTTTCCTGAACGCCACGTTCGGCAATGCGGCGGAGCTGATCATCGCGATTTTCCTCGTACGCGACGGGCTCCACGACATGGTGAAGGCGAGCATTACCGGCTCCATTATCGGCAATATGCTGCTCGTGCTGGGACTCAGCGTGTTTCTCGGCGGCCTCAAATACAAGGTGCAAAATTTCAACGTGATGCTGGCCAGCCATAACGCCTCGCTTATGCTGCTCGCCGTAGTCGCCCTGATCGTGCCGGCCATATTCGCCAAAAGCTTCACGTTCAAGGAAATGGATATGCTCAGCACGATCGTCGCCGTCATCCTCATTATCGCTTACGGCTTATGGCTGTTGTTCTCCATGGTAACGCACAAAAAAGAACTGAGCGACGTCTCCGCTCGCGACCCTGAGGATCATGCGCATACGCTCAATTGGAGCAAGGGCAAATCGATCTTTTATCTCGTGCTCGCCACCGTGATGGTTGCCTTCATAAGCGAATGGCTTGTCGGCACCCTGGAGCATTTCACGGAAACGTTCGGCTTGTCCGAGCTGTTCGTTGGCGCGTTTCTGATTGCGATCATCGGCAATGCCGCCGAGCACAGCGCCGCCGTGTTCCTCGCGATGAAAAACAAAATCGGCGCCGCCGTCGAAATCGCCATCGGAAGCAGCCTGCAGGTCGCCCTATTCGTCGCTCCCGTACTCGTCATCGTCAGCCACTTTATGGGCGATCCGATGAATATCGTTTTTACGTTATACGAGCTCGCCGCCATCGCCATCGCCGCTGTGTTAGCCCGTTCGATCTCCCAGGACGGCGCGACGAATTGGTATGAAGGATTTTTGCTGCTGGTCGTCTATGTTATCCTGGGAATCGCCTTTTTCCTCGTCTGACCGCCCGGACTCCAAAATTGCACAAAAAAAAGAGTAGCTCCAAGGCGGAGTTACTCTTTTCTGGATAGGGCGAGCGCTTCGTACAGCTGCGCAAGCTTTCGCTCCAGATCGCTTATTATAAGCTTGCCCGACGCTTCGTCAATCAGCCCCGCCCGGATCGCGAAATCGATTTCACGGGACAATCCATACATCTGTGTATCCAATACCTCTTCGTAAAGAGGGCATCTGCGATTCGTCAATGTTTCCATTTGGATCTGAATCAGCTTTTCGATGTTGTCCGCATCTTCTTGAAGCAGGTTCAGCGCTTTCTGATGCAAACCGACCATGACGTCCGATGTAGACATCCGTTTTCCCCCTTTGCGCAAAGCTCATCCAATCTCTATATGCTTATGATAGTCGAAAAACGATGATTACACAAGCGCACAACAGATTAGAATTATAGCCGCGTCTATTTTTCGCATTGAATCGGCGCGGGCCAATCTATAAAATAGTAGGGAAACCACCTAAATAGTCAACCATTCGGATGCTGGTATGTTTGTATGCGAATTGGGCGGAACAATAAGGAGCGCGCGGATGAACGCGGAATTAAATCCTTTCAACCGAAGCTTTGACCATCTGGAAGCTTTGGCCGACAAAATAGGCGAAGTGCTCCACGCACCGGTAACGGTCGAGGACGCAAACCACCGGCTGCTCGCCTACAGCAAGCACGACCCCGGGACCGACGCGGCGCGGATTGCCACGATCATCGGCCGGCGCGTACCCGATAACGTGATAGCCAGCTTGTGGAAAGACGGCGTGATCCCCCGGCTCATGCAAAGCGACGAACCTGTCCGGATCCGGTCGATTCGCGATGTCGGACTCGGCGACCGGGTCGCCATCTCGATCCGCAAAGACAATCAGGTGCTCGGCTACATCTGGGCGCTCGAGGTGGAACGGCCGCTGGACGAAGCTTGTCTGCTTCATCTGAAGCTTGCAGCCCAGGCGGCGAAGATCAAGCTTTTGCGTCTCCAGACGCAAAGAAGAAAAGAGGACGAGGAACGTTGCGACTTTTTCTGGGAGCTGCTTACCGGCCATCACCGGACGGCGCTTCAGGCGAAGCTCAAAGCGGACTCGCTCGGCGTCACTTTGCCCGGCCTGTTCGGCGTGATCGTCTTTCAGTTCGGACACGATGTCTCCGAACAGCTAAATCAGCAGATCCAATATATCGTAACGGCGATCCAGAAAACCCGTCCGCTGCTCCATGTCCTGTCGGATAAACAGCTAATCGCCCTCGTCCCGGGAACGAACGCCTCCCGCTTCGCAGCGGAAGCCGGGGAATTCGCCCTGTCGTTTTATCATCAGATGAAGGAACGATTCGGCAGTGAACCGCTCAACTGGGGAATCGGCTCCTCGTGCGAAGAGGTGACCGCAGTCGAGCAAAGCTACCGGGAAGCGCTCACCGTGCTGCAGATCAAAGCGCAGTTTCCCGCCGAGACCGGTTCCGTCACCCACTACCACGAGCTCGGCTTTTACCGCTATCTTCCTTACTTCCTCGAACAAAAACGGCTGCACCGGTACGAAAACGCGTCGTTAAAACAGCTCCGGACCTACGACCGGGAGCATCATGCCAATCTGATTGAGACGCTGGAAACGTTCCTCGCCTGCGACAGCAACGTCAAGGTCGCCGCCGACGCCTTGCATGTTCATACGAATACGCTTGCTTACCGGCTGAAGCGGATTGCCGAGATCGGCGGTATCAACTTTGCCAATGTCGATCAGAAAACGACTTTGTTTCTGGATTTAAAGACGGACAAATGGAGCGGCAATCCGGATCGTTTGTGACTTTTCACAAGGGCGTCCCCTTTTTTTCTCGTTTCATCACGAAGCTAGACCGCTCGCCGACACGTATACTTGGTAACGAAAACCAAATCGGGGGAGCTGGATGGATGATGAGAATCGGGGTACCGAAAGAAATCAAAAACAATGAAAACCGGGTAGCCGTCACTCCGGCCGGAGTCATGGCGCTCGCGGGCGCAGGACACGAGGTGCGGATCGAGACGAACGCGGGAGCGGGAAGCGGTTTTCCGGACGAGCTGTACCGGTCGGCAGGGGCATTGATTTGTACCGACGCCGCAGAGGTATGGGACAATTCCGATCTGGTGATGAAAGTAAAGGAACCTCTTTCGTCTGAATACGGTTACTTTCGGGACGGTCTCATTTTGTTCACTTACTTGCATCTGGCCGCCGAGCCCGAGCTGGCCCGGGCGCTCACAACCAAGGGCGTAACCGCGATCGCCTACGAAACCGTTGAAGTCAACCGCTCGCTTCCGCTGCTGACGCCGATGAGCGAAGTGGCCGGCCGGATGGCCGCCCAGATCGGAGCGCAGTTTCTGGAACGCCCGCACGGCGGCAAAGGCATTCTGCTCGGCGGCGTGCCCGGCGTCAAACGCGGCAAGGTGACCATCATCGGCGGAGGCGTCGTCGGTACGAATGCAGCCAAAATCGCGATCGGCCTCGGTGCCGACGTTACGATTATCGACGTAAGCCCGGATCGTCTGCGACAGTTGGACGACATATTCGGCACGAGCATCCGGACGCTCATGTCCAATCCGCTGCATATTGCCGAATCGGTGGCGGAATCCGATCTCGTCATCGGCGCCGTGCTGATTCCCGGTGCGAAAGCGCCGAAGCTGGTCAAGGAAAGCGCCGTTCGCGCCATGTCGACCGGCTCCGTCATCCTGGATGTGGCGATCGATCAAGGCGGCATCTTCGAGACGGTCGACCGGCTGACCACGCACGATAACCCGACATACGAGAAGTTCGGAGTCGTTCACTATGCGGTTGCCAACATGCCCGGAGCCGTGCCCCGCACATCAACCATGGCTCTGACCAACGCCACGCTGCCTTATGCGCTTCGTATCGCCGGGTCCGGCCTGCAGGCTCTCCTGTCCGACAAAACGCTCCTGAGCGGCATTAATACGTTCCGGGGAGCAATCACGCATCCGGCGGTCGCACGCGACCTCGGCTACACGTACGTTGCGGTCGAACAAGCCGTATAAGATTCGTCGTCCGTTTAGGCGGTTGCGCAACCAAAAGGCTGCCCGGGTTATCCCGAGGCAGCCTTTTGGTTGCGTCTGTATATCGAACGGACCTGGAAGTCCGCTCAGCTTACGACATTAACTTGCAGGTTATGCTTCTTAAATACTTCGACCATCGCAGCCTTTGCTTCTTCAGCGTCGGGACCGTGAACGTGCAGATCGTAAACGCCCGAGTCGAGCAGTGTCGTGAACAAGCCGAGAATGCTCTTGACGTCAATGAATTTATTTTCATATTGAAGTACGATAGAAGATCTGAACTTGTTAGCCGTTTGCGATACTTCAACAATTGCGGCGTTGCTGGCGCTTGACATGGCACAATCCCTCCAAGTAGAAGCGGAGTAATCCGGCTTCCGTATTTGATACTTCTATATTAGCGTGGAACATCTATTCGCGCAATGATAATTTGCCAGAACTTGCTGCGGGCTGAAATCTATTTCAAGTTTTCGGGATTGAGCCCCTGCAGCTCGGGAATGACGAAGCGTCCGTCCTTGCGGATCAGCACATCGTCGAAATACACTTCCCCACCGCCGTATTCCGGCCGCTGGATGAGCACCAGGTCCCAATGAACCGACGAACGGTTGCCGTTGTCGCACTCTTCATAAGCCTGGCCCGGAGTAAAGTGCAAACTGCCGTCGATTTTCTCGTCGAACAGCGTATCCTTCATCGGGTGCAGGATAAACGGATTAAATCCGAGACTGAACTCCCCGATATAGCGGGCCCCTTCGTCCGTATCCAAAATGTCGTTCAGCCGCTTCGTATCGTTGGAGGTAGCCTCGACGATTTTCCCGTTCTCGAAGCGGAACCGGATATTTTCGAACGTAATGCCGGAATTTACGCTTGGCGTATTGTATTGCAGCACACCGTTCACGGAGTCCCGGACCGGGCAGGTGAACACCTCTCCGTCCGGAATGTTGCGGTGTCCGGAACATTTTTTGGAACCGATCCCCTTGATCGAAAACGACAGGTCGGTGCCCGGCCCTGTGATTCGTACCCGGTCGGTGCGAGCCATCAGCTCGGCCAGCGGGTCCATGGCGATATCCATCTTGCGGTAATCGAGGTTGCACACGTCGAAATAAAAATTTTCGAAAGCCCGGGTGCTCATACTGGCAAGCTGGGCCATAGACGGGTTCGGGTAACGCAGCACGACCCATCTCGTCTTCTTGACCCGGCGCTCCAGATGAACCGGCTTGTAGTAGATCCGTTTGTACATATCGTTCTTGTCGCTCGGGACGTCGGACAATTCGTTGACGTTCTCCCCGGACCGGACCGCGATGTACCCATCCATCTGCTCCATACGCCTTAGGTCCATCTCCGCCCAATGCTCAAGCTGCTCCTTCGTGATCGACTGCAGCACCGAGCTCAGCACCGCCCTGTCTTCGTAGATCACATACGGGAAGCCGCCTTTCGCATGAACCTCCTCGACGAGACAGCGGACGATCTCCCTCTCCGGGCCGATCATCTCGATCAGCACCTTGTCGCCGGGCTGGACGTTCACCGAATAGCCGACCAGGTTGGCGGCTAACGTTTGCAATCGTGGATCTCTCATAAGTCCGCTCATCTCCTTATGTAAGTTAGGTCGCTTCGTCCCGCTTGCCGGTCCATCTCGTCTTCATATACTGGCCGAGGCAAATCAGCAGAACGAACAAAACCAGCACCAGCAGCAGCCGGATTTTATGTTCCTTGAACCGGATCAGATCGTGTCCGATGAACGTTTCCATCAGCACGACCGGCAGTTTGCCCAGCACGGTCGCCAGCAAGAACGGACGAAACCGGATATTGGATACGCCGGCGCCGAAGTTGATCAGCGAGGACGGAATGACCGGGATCAGCCGGCCAACCAGCGTGTAGAAGAAACCTTGCCGCTCCAGCTTGCGGTTGAACGACTGTACGGCCGGAAACTTCGCCAGTCTGGCTTCGACCGCGTCACGGGCTATGTATCTCGCGATCAGAAATGCGCACACCGCGGATAGACACGTCATTCCGTAATTGATCACAAATCCTCCGGTCAAACCGAACACATACGCATTGGCGCCAGCGAGCAGCACGAAGGGAACAACCGGAAACCAGGTTTGAAAAAAAATAGCGAGCATCCCAGCGATAACTGCGTATATCCCGAACGAATGCAGCAGATCTGCAAGCTGCTCCACGTTGCCGTGACGAAGATCCCTTCCCGTTTCCGTAAACAGGATGAAATAGGCTGCAGCTGCGAACATGGCTAGAGGAATGCCGTATTTCAAACGATTACGTAAGGTGCTCAACCTGTATGCCCTCCCCTGTACATCCTCCCATATTGTAACACGGATTCGGACATGGATAAAAGGCAGGGCCCCGCCGCAGGGAAACTGCGCGCAACGGGAAAGAAGCCCCTCCCGGGCACTGATCTTCGGTGTGCGAAGCCGGCGACGTCAGGTGCTTTTCTTGTTATTATAATCCGTGAAAAGGTAGTCGACGCGAATCGTCTCGGTCTTCGGATGACCGTCCGAAGTATACTTCATCTCCGTCTCGATCTGCATCTTGCGGGGAAGGCGACTTACCCGGTCCACCCAGATCCGGTATACGGCGCCCGCCTTAAGCGATCCTTCCGCCTCGTCCAGCTGCCGCTTCGTCAGGAGGACGCTCTGCTCCAGCTCGCCCCTCATACGCGCCGCCTCCGCTTCGGACAGCCCGTGCCTCGTCCGCAGTCCGGCGAGCTGCTTGTCGATATCGAGCACATCGGCTTGACGGGCCAACTGATCTCGGACCGCCTTCGTTACATCGGCCCTCTCCGGCGTTACCGTAAGAATCGTTAGACGGGTATCCTGTTCGTCTCTGGCGCTTTCCGTTTTTTTCGCCATCGTGTTCAACTGCTCTAGCTTGTACAGCGGGCTCCATGGCAGCAGTACGATCGCATCGCTTTGCGAAGCGGCCTCCGAGACGACCCATTCGTTCTGGGATTTGCTGAACACGACGGAACGGGGCGTTCCCACCGCTTGGGCCGCACCGATCGTCCCTGCTCCCGGGCTGCCCCGGTTAAAGCTCATCGACAGCCGGTTATGCCCGTTGACCACGCCTTCGAACGAGGCCCCTTCCTGCATCGGCAATCCCCCGACCGATACGCTCGTCGTCCCTTCAAACCGGAAATCGTCCGTTCCGGACAAGCCGGAGACGGTCTGCTTCAGCAGCTCGCCCGGATCGGACGGCATTCCCGTTAATGAGCACGCCTCCGCCAGGATCGCGATAATCGCAAAAACGGCAAGCGCGAACGCACGCCGCCTCAGCCGACTATATCTCCGTTTCGATAGCATGAAATCCCCTCCTGGGCATAACGATTCAACTTCACCTTATCGTTTCCCAAGAGAGTGTAGTTATTCCTGCGACATTCGACTCAATCGATGCAGATCCGGTTTTTCCCGGAATGCTTCGCCTTGTACAGCGCCATATCCGCCCGGTAAAAAAGCGACTCCACGCTGATTCTCTCGTCTTCCCAGTTCCAGTCCGAAACTCCGCACGATACCGAGACGATCGGGGAAGTTTCCGTTTTCACCTGCTTCCGGATCCGCTCCGCCACCTTGATCGCCTGCTCCTTCGAAACCTGGGGCAAATAAATGGCCAGCTCCTCGCCTCCCCAGCGGGAAGCAATATCGCCTTCGCGGATCGAGGTGCGGATTATCGCGCTTACCTGAATCAGCACGCGGTCGCCGATCTGGTGGCCATACGTATCGTTTACCTTTTTGAAGTTATCGATATCGACCAGAATAAGCGAGCCGCAGTAATCTTTTTTCTGAAACAGACCGATCTGGTCGTCCAAATAATGTCTGGCGAACAGCCCGGTCAGCCGGTCTGTCTGCACCATCCGGCGCACTTCCGCGTGCAGGTTCGCATTGGAGGCGGCCAGTCCGATATGGCTGGACAACGTCTTGAGCAGCTTGTAGTTATCGTAGGAGAAGTAATGGGCCCGCCGGTGCGCCATCAGAATGACGCCGACCACCGTTCCTTCCACCACGATCGGGCAAGCCAGCAGCGAGCGGGCGTTCGTCGCCTTCATCCAGACCGATTCGACGGCCGGATTGAACCTGTAGTCCGATACGATCAGCGGTTCTTTCGAAGCAACGACCCGCCCGGCAAACCCGTAATCGGAGGCCAGCACTTCGCCGCAAAAAGAAGCCGGCTCCCCGGCCCGGACGATAAGCTTGCCGCTCGGCTTGTCCAGCTCTAAAATGCACGAAAACTCCGCATTAAAAATCGTGCGCAGCTCCATGGAAACAAACGAATATATATCTTGCAGCTTCAGGCTTTGATTCAGACGCTGCGTAATCTCGTTAATCAGGCGCAGTTCCCCGACAAGCCGGTTCGATTGTTCATACAAGCGCGCATTCTCGAAGGCACTTCCTGTCGTATCGGCCAGCAGCGTAATCTCCTGAAGCGCCTCGAACTCCGTCTTTCCGTCCGGAATCGCAATCCGGATGACTCCATACACCCCCTGCTTGCCGCGCAGCGGGAAAACCGCATCGGTCCCGCATTGTCCGACGATCGGCCGGCCCTCGGTAAACGAACGGAAGCGGATATCTTCCTCGGACTGGTCAAAACGGAGCGGCTTGACAGACGGGATCGAGCTGTATTGATCTTGAGACAAATAAATTTCGTAAGCCACGGCCGGGTCCCGCTCGTCCAGAAAGCGGATTAACGTCTCCAGCACCTGGTCCGGATCGTTGCAGGAATGAATATGGATCGCCATGTCGAACAACGCTTTCTTGCGTACCAGCTGCTGCTCCAGCTCCTTCATCTGTCCGGCAAGCTCGTCATGCCGGGCTTCCGCCTCCTTTGCGCGAATCGCGGCGGCGAATGCCGTTCCGGTCAGCTCCATGGACTCCAGCAGCTCCGGCTCGGCTGTCGAATCGTCGGTTATACGAATCAAATAAGCGATCGGATCATTGCGGTCGGCGTAAAGGGGATACGAGGCGATGACGGGCGATGCGGCATCCCGGCGTTCGGAATGGACTAGAAATGCGGCTCTTGAAAACGTTCGGTCCTGACCGTTCACAGTATATGCAGCCCGGATCTCGCGCAGAAAAGCTTCTGGATCCGCTGGAAACGAAACGTTTATTCCGGAACCGGACGGGTTGATCGTATGATGAGCAATGCAGCGGCCGTCGGCATCCCACACTGCGTATACCGCAGCCCGGTCTGGCATATGTCTCTCCAGGCCGGTGACGAACGGGCCGAATCCATCCTCGATTAGTACAGCGAGTCGGTCCTGATGTAGCATTTCTTTCATAGCGAACCCCTTCTATGAAACGTCAATATTCCAATCATACTATGAATGCAAACGGGCTGCACTAAATTTTCGTTCAAAATTCGCTAAAGGAAGAATTCTCCAGAATCGGTCATCGCTGCGTTTTACCGTGCCATGCCGAACCATACCGTACCTAGCCGCGCCTTACCAATGCCATTGCCGCCACGAACCGTATATATTCGATAAGATACGCACCGGATCATTTACTTTCATTATATATACGTTCATTCTTGCATCGTCAGATTTCGCCCAATAGCGGTTTCCGCTTGACATCACCCCCAGGTTTCTAATAGAATTAATATTCGAGTGGAAAAAGGTGTTTTTTATGATTGGCGACGCACGATGCGACCCTCACGGTGTTCGTTACCAGCAGGCCAGCGGCTGAACTGCCTGCCGGGAAACGGGACTGATCGAAGTCCGTTTCGCAACGTATACCGCGTCGGAACGTCTCCCCTACGCCTACTCAACCATTAAACACTATCGGTATAAAGGAGCAAAACATAATGGCACGCTATACAGGTCCTAAATTTAAATTGAGCCGCCGCCTCGGCGTATCCCTTAGCGGGACAGGCAAAGAATTGAAACGCGCGTTTCCTCCAGGACAACACGGTCCGGGACAACGCAAGAAGCTGAGCGGCTACGGCATTCAGCTCCAAGAAAAGCAAAAGCTTCGCCATATGTACGGTTTGGGCGAGAAGCAATTCCGCAACTTGTTCGACAAAGCATCCAAAATGCAAGGTATTTCCGGTGAGAACTTCATGGTTCTGCTCGAAAGCCGTCTGGACAACCTCGTGTACCGTCTTGGCCTTGCCAACTCCCGTGCAGGTGCCCGTCAGCTCGTTGCTCACGGCCACGTAACGGTGAACGGAAGCAAAGTAGATATCCCTTCCTACACAGTTAGCACTGGCACTGTAATCGGCCTTCGCGAAAGAAGCCGCGGCTTGTCTTCCATCAAGGAAGCTTTGGCAAACCGCAACTTCCTACCGAACTACCTGGAGTTCAACGACACGGCAATGGAAGGCAAGTTCATCCGCCTGCCTGAGCGTTCGGAGCTTCCTCAAGAAATCGACGAGAAGCAAATCGTCGAGTTTTACAGCCGTTAATCTGGACTTCAACAATCAACCCCCGAGCCTCTTGGCTTGGGGGTTTTTGCTTTCGACCGTTTTGGTTTTAGCCGTTTTTTGCTTCAGCCCGTTTTGGCTTCGGCCGGCTGGTTACACGAGCTTGATTTTGACGAACTTCCGCTTCCCGACCTGCAGCACTTCTCCGCCCTCCAGTCGGACAACCGCGTTCGGGTCAGTTACCTTCTCTTCATTTATTTTCACGGCTCCCTGCGATACGCTGCGCTTCGCTTCCCCGTTCGAAGCTTGCAGTCCGGTCGTTACCAGCAGCTGGACAATCCGGATCTCCCCGCCGTTCAGCTCCGACACCGGCAGTTCCGCATCCTCGATCTCATCGGGCAGTGCCTTTTGCTGGAATACCGTCACGAAATGCCGCTTCGCCTCTTCCGCTTGCGTTTCCCCGTGGTACATCCTGACGAACGTGTATGCAAGCTTCATCTTCGCGTCGCGCGGGTGTACGGTTCCTTCCTCGAGTCCGGCCTTTAAGCTGCCGAGCTCTTCGTCGGGCAGGTCGGTCGCCAGTTCGAAGTATTTCACCATCAATTCGTCCGGCACCGACATCGCCTTGCCGTACATTTCATTCGGAGCTTCGTCGATGCCAATGTAATTGCCGAGACTTTTGCTCATCTTCTGCACGCCGTCGAGCCCTGCGATCAGCGGCAGCGTAATGGCGGCCTGCTGTTGTTTGCCGTACTCTTTCTGCAACGTGCGGCCCATAAGCAGGTTGAATTTCTGGTCGGTTCCTCCCAGCTCGACATCGCTGTCCAGCTTGACTGAATCGTAACCTTGCATCAGCGGGTAAAAAAACTCGTGCACGCCGATCGGTTGACCGTTCGCATAACGCTTCGTGAAGTCGTCTCTCTCCAAAATACGCGCTACCGTCACCTTTGCCGCCAACTGGACGACATCCGTGAAGTTCAGCTTGTTCAGCCATTGCGAATTGTAATGAACGGTCGTCTGGGCCGGGTTCAAAATTTTGAAGATTTGCGCCTGGTACGTCTCCGCGTTACGCTTCACGTCCTCTTCGGACAATTGCTTGCGCGTCTCCGATTTGCCCGTCGGGTCGCCGATCCGTCCAGTAAAGTCCCCGATGATCAGCTGCACTTCATGGCCGAGCTCCTGGAACTGCCGCAGCTTATGAAGGACGACCGTATGGCCGACGTGGATGTCCGGTGCGGACGGGTCGAGACCGAGCTTGATCTTAAGCGGCTTCCCGGTCAACAGGGAATTCGCTATTTTTTCCTTCAGATCCTCTTCGGGAACGATCTCCACAACACCCCGGCGGACGACTTCCAGCTGCCGTTCCGCTTCCTTTCTCATCTGCTCTGTCAACTGTTTCCATGCTTCCATCGCTGTTCGCGTCCTCTCTGCTGTTTTTTCCAAAATAAACGCAAAAAAAAGCCTTCTCGTCCACAAAAAGGGACGGGAAGGCTTTGACCCGCGGTACCACCCTAATTAAAGCAGCTGCTTTCGAATCCTTATAAGAACCGTTGTTAACTCTAAAGGAGACGGGCGCTGCTTTCACTTCATTTCGATAACGGGATCACCCGGCAAAAGCTTGGCGCCTCACGCGCTTCCCCTTTTGCTGCTCAGGACCGTAATTCGGCAACATGACGCATCCCGGCTCGCACCTTCCGCCGGTTCTCTGATATGCGCTGGCATCCGCCTACTGGCGCTCCCGGTATTCGCCGGGCCACGCTAGCCCTTCAAACGCTTTGTCATTTTAAGATTTAACAACAGTTATATCATAAGCGCAAAGTGAAAGTCAACGACAAGAACATTTCAAATTTCGATTAATTCTCGGATTTCACTAAAAAAAACGACGAAAATTCGCAATTTCTATCGGTTGTTCCAAATTATGAAATGACGATATGTGCTATAATAACTTTGTGTGCCCGAAGGAGGATTAACGGAATGACCAAGCCATCATCATCATCTTCTACAGCAAAAAAAGCGCTGCGCGTAACGTTGATAACTCTCAAATGGATGTTTATCGCCGGCATAGTAATCGGATTTGTCGGAGCGGGAGCGGCATTCGGTTACGTTAGCGCACTTGTAAAGGACGACCCCGTTCGCCCCCAGGAAGAAATCCTGGAGAGGATTAACGAAAATGCGATAACCGGCTTCGTCTATTTCAACGACGACACGCCGATCGGTCAGCTCCGTTCGGAGGAAGACCGCCGGCCGATCGGCAGCGAAGATCTGCCCAAGTTCGTCGAAGACGCCGTACTGGCGATTGAGGATCACGATTTTTACATGCATCACGGCGTCGACGTCAAAGCTTTTTTCCGGGCCGTTACCCAGAAGCTGACGAATGCCGACGTGCAGACGGGCGGCAGCACGATTACCCAGCAAGTGGCGAGACGGGTTTTCTTAACGTTGGACCGCAGCGACAACCGGAAGGCGAAGGAGATTTTGCTCGCGCTCCGCCTGGAGAGGCTGTTGTCCAAGGAGCAGATTTTACTCGCCTATTTGAACAAGATACCTTACGGCAACGGCTCGTCCGGCTATAATCTGTACGGGATCAAGGCGGCGGCCAAAGGCATCTTCAATATCGACAACCTGCACGATCTGCATACCGCCCAAGCGGCTTATCTGGCCGGCTTGCCGCAGCTGCCCTCCAAATATTCGGCATTCACGAGCCGCGGCGAACTGGACGAGAAAGCTTTTAACGGAGCGGTCGAACGGATGAAGCTGGTCCTGAAAAGAATGCTCGATGAAGGCAAGCTGACGCAAACGCAATACGACGAAGCGCTGGCATTCGACATCAAAGGCTCGCTCGCGCCGTCCCAGCCGAAAGCATACAATACATACCCGTACTTGATGCTGGAAGTGGAGCGCCAGTCAAGCGAAATATTGGCCAACCTGAGCAACCCGGACCTCAAGAAGGATACGAAGCAAGGCCAGGCCGAATACGCGGAAGCCGTCAAGCAGGCGCGCGAGGATCTGCAGCGCAAAGGATACCGGATATACACGACGATCGACAAGATGATCTACGACGAGATGCACGTCATCTCCGACAATAGCGACAACTTCACTCCCGACGATCCCGAAAAAGGGATAGAGCAGATCGCCGCCATCACCTTGGACAACGCCACGGGCGCCATTCTCGGGATGATCGAGGGACGCGATTTCCACAAGGAGCAGATGAACCTCGCCACCCAGATGACGCGTCAGCCCGGCTCTACGATGAAGCCGATCGCGGCTTACATCCCGGCCATCGACAAAGGAACGATCGCCCCGGCCGCCGTCATCGACGACGTGCCGGTCATCCTGAAGGACGGCAGTAAAGGGTTCCATTTGCCGGAAAACTGGGACAACAAATTTCATGGACTGGTGACCGCAAGGCAAGCCTTGAACCAATCGTATAACATTCCGGCGATCAAGCTGTTTATCGACGTCGTGGGCATTAACAACGCCTGGGATTTTGCCAAGAAGCTCGGAATATCGACGATCGAGAAAAGCGATTACGGAGCACAAACCGGAGTTATCGGAGGTTTGTCGCGCGGGGTTTCCGTCGAGGAATTGACGAACGCCTACAGCGCCATTCCGAATAAAGGCCAGTTCACGGACGCCTATATGATCCGCAAAATTACGGATTCGGAAGGCAAAATCGTATATGAGCATGTGGTGAAGCCTACGGCGGTTTTCTCCGAGGAGACGGCCTACCTCATCACCGATATGATGAAGACGGTTATCAGCTCGGGTACGGCTACCTTGCTGAAAAAAGACTTTAAACATTACAGCCAGATCCAGGTCGCAGGCAAAACCGGCTCGACGCAAAATGACGGCGACGCCTGGTTCGTAGGGTATTCTCCCGATATTACCGTCGGGGTATGGGCCGGCTACGATCAGCAGAAGTATTCTCTGAAGAAAAGCGGCTGCAATCTGAACAGCGAGCTTGGCTGCGGTACGCAGCGGGCCATGAAAATATGGGCCAAAGTCATGAACTCGATTGCGGATAACCATCCGGAACTGCTGCCGAACAAACAGTTCGTCAAGCCGGCCAATATTGTTTCGATGACGGTATCCGGTTATTCGGGCAAGCTTCCGAACGAGCAGACGAAGCAAAGCGGCAAGCTGGTCCGGGATATATTCAACAAAAAGTTTATTCCGACCGAAGAAGACCAGGTGTTGATCAAGCAGAAATACGTTACGTTCGACGGCAACGACTACTTGCCGCAGCCGGGAACTCCGGCCGATATGGTGCAAGAGAAAACCGTCGTCAAGCGGGAACGGCCGATCGGCGACATCATCAAGGAGATTCAAGCGATTTTGCCTCAATTGCCGGCCAAAAACCGTCCCAACATCTCGCATTATTACCCGCTTGATTACGATAACGACGCCGCGGT
This sequence comes from Paenibacillus oceani, assembly GCF_014705615.1. Lineage (GTDB taxonomy): Bacteria > Bacillota > Bacilli > Paenibacillales > NBRC-103111 > Paenibacillus_AB > Paenibacillus_AB oceani. Next base: position 1,871 of record NZ_JACXJA010000014.1, on the reverse strand, counting down.
CGAGGTGGACCCGAGAGCCGACGACGGACAAATTCCGAACGCGCCGGGAGGCGTCACCCTGAAGCATTCGGCCGACAAAAACGAGATTACGTTCCAGGAAGCCGGAAGCGCCGACATCGTCGGTTATCGGCTGTACAAAGCGGATGCCCTCGGCGGCAAATTCGCACGCGCAGCCGGCAAAGTGGTCCTTTCCGGGCAAGACCGGATCTTTGCCGATACGGTATCCAGCCAGCAAGTCGTGGGTTATTACGTAACAGCCGTGGACGTAGCCGGCAAAGAGTCGAAGCCGAGCAAAGTGGTGTTCAGCGACGGAAGATCGACAGAGATCTCCTCCCCGCTCGATCCGTTCGGTGTGCCGAACGGTCAGCCGAGCGACATCAACGGCTCGGACGGTAAAGGCAACAACGGCAGCAACGGAAACAACAAGCCAGACGACAAGCCTGCCAAAAAAGAACCGCCGTCAGCTCCGAAAAACGTAACCGTCCAGCAGTCCGGAGCCGGGATTCAAATCGAATGGTCGGCCAATCCGAAGACGGAAGCGGTCAAACGGTACGATATCTACTTCAGCGATAAAGAAAACGGCAGCTTCAAAAAGATTCAGTCTTCCGAAACTCCGAAGCTGAACTATTTCGCACTCGTCTACGAAGGCTGGTACCGGGTCGTCGCCATTAACGAGCATGGCGAATCCAAAGCTTCGGCAAGCGTGCCTTTCAAAAGCAAGAAGCCATAAGACCATACTTCAACAGCCTTGACCTGCAACCGGTCAAGGCTGTTTTTGATGCGATCTATGCGGTTTTCCGGCAGCAATCCGGCTACCTCGCCCGGGTAATATCGCGCGTAAACTTCTCGAGCCTCGGCATTCCTCGAGCGGCTGCATCCTGCAGCACCTCTTCGCGGTCATACGGCACTCGAACGATCTGCACGGAAAACGGCGCCGGCGATTGCTGATGCAGCGCACCTTCCATGATGACGTAACCGGCCAGCGGAATGTCATCCAGCGGCAGACCGACGCTGCCCGCATTGACGACAAACATGTCCTCCAGCGGCATCACATAGGCCATATGAATATCGCCGTAGACGACGCAATCAGGCTTCTCTTCGCTGATTCCGAGCCAATCGCCCGTCAGCGGCGTATTTTCAAACAACGTTAACTTCTCCGTCATCGACGTCTTCAGCCGGACCCGGTCATACACGCTCGTCGGGGAAGCATGCAAGAGCCGGACCTTCCGCCCGCTCCAGTAAAAATCGTAGCAAAACGGAAGATTCCGTAAATAATCGAGCCTCTCCTGTCCAAGCAGAGGTTGTGTCCACAGCTGCCAGACCCATTCTTCGTTTTCCGGAGTTAACGTTATTTTATGATCCCAGTTGCCCTGCAGCACGACCTCGCAATGCTCGCGTATTTCATCGACCGCTTCAGCCGGATACGGGCCTTTGCCCACCAGGTCGCCCAGACAAAAAATTCGTCCGATCCCCCTCCGCTTGATATCCGTCCAGACCGCCTTCAACGCGGCCAGGTTGGCGTGAATATCGGATATTACCGCAATTCGCTCCATACACGTCTCCTCTGATTCATCGTATTGATGGAATAGACTCAGACTTCCTATCCTAAGGGAAACGGCTCGCCGCCTCCAGCTACTTTTTGGTTATAACGGTTCTATTCCAATAGAAAACCCCGCCGGCCTGATGTACGGCCTAGCGGGGCTGATGTATTCATAATAGCGGGCGATTAATCTTCGATCGTCGACAAGTCGCCGGTCGGCAGGCCAAGCTCCCACGCCTTGAGCACGCGGCGCATGATCTTGCCGCTGCGCGTCTTCGGCAGCTTATCCTTGAACTCGATTTCGCGAGGCGCGGCGTGGGCGGACAGCCCG
>NZ_JACXJA010000013.1 GCF_014705615.1 Paenibacillus oceani | reverse complement strand
GGGTGAAGAACATCGGAAAGCCGTATGCGGGAAAACCGCACGTACGGTTTGATGAGGAGGGGCTGGTAATCCCAGCCCTTTACTCTACTAATTTGCCGGCAACCGGCTCGGGCGGGGAGATAGGAGCGGTTTGCAGCTGTTATTTTTGCGAAATGGTGCTTTCCCAGCCAATAGGTTGAAAATTAGAGGTGCAAACCGCCTCTATTCGCCTCAGTTTGGCTATTATGCCGGAAATAAAGGATGCCAAAGACTCTTATTCTTCCACGAGCCCAACCCGCACGACGAGCTCGGCCCATATACGACAAGCCCAGTCCATATACGACAAGCCCAACCCGTATCGACAAGCCCAATCCATATACGACAAGCCCAACCCGTATCAACGAGCCTAACCCCTATCGACGAGTCCAACCCATATACACTTTTCAGCCAAGCAGAGTTCCCTTCGCTCACAGCCGGGGCGTGGTCAAGGCGCTGTCTGATAAGGCCGCGCGTAGCGCGGAAGACGCCACTTTCGAGAGCGGGGAGTATAACGATTCAACCGGTAGTTCGTTTTTTTAGGATGTCAAAAAAATGTACTGGATCTTAAAAATGTGAAATGGTGCGGCAGTCTGTGATCCGTTACATATGGAGTATGCCGAATCTTTAAGTGAGGATGGCATACCACATACAGGAGAAAAGGACGGTCGATTCGATTGATGGCACAACGAAAATGGAAGACAGGTATGATCGGGATGTCGCTCGCGGTGTTGTTGTCCGCTTGCAGCGGAGGGGGGGCGTCACCGCAGCCGGATGCGTCCGGCGAAACGCCGAAGCCGGCGGAGAAGCCGCCGGAGCTGATCGAGTTGAAGATTCATGCTTCCGGCGTTGCGGAGCAAGAGTTCGATACGCGGTTCAAGGAGGTGCTGCAGAAGAAGTTTCCTCATATCAAAATCGTCTGGCTGCCGACGAACGGTACGGCCAACACGATTCAGGAGTACGTGGCCCGCGGCGAAATTCCCGATATCATCCGCAACATTTCGAGTACGGTGCATACCAACTATTTGAACATGGGGCTTGCCTACGATCTGCGGGAGATGGTCAGCAAGTACAAGTACGATCTTAGCCGCTTCAATCCGATTTTTATCGACGGCTTTATCAAGCTGTCCGGGCAAACCGGGGAGTTGTACGGTCTTCCGGTATCGCCATTCTTCTCGAGGGTGCTTTATTATAACAAAGACGTGTTCGACAAGTTCGGCCAGCCTTACTTGAAGGACGGCATGACCTGGGACGAAGTGTACGAAGTCGCGCGTAAGCTGAGCCGGGTGGAGGACGGGGTTATCTACCGCGGATTCTCCGGCAATGTCGCCACGTATCTGACGTACAATGAGTATTCGCTTTCTACGCTCGATCCGGCCAAAGACGAGCTGTCCAGCTTTGATACGTGGAAAAAGATTTTCGACAACTATATCCGGTTTTATCAAATTCCGAACAACCCCATTGCCGCTACGCTCGCGGATGAGCAAAACGCGTTCAAAAACGGGACCGTTGCGATGCATGCCGATATTTACTCCCCGTATCTCGATCTGAGTATGGTGAAGAACTGGGATATGGTGTCGATCCCGATTATTGAAGGGGCGCCGAAAAAGGTAGGCATCTTCCCGCCAGGGTATCTGCTCATCACGAAACAGAGCAAGCACAAGGACGAAGCGTTCCAGGTCATGATGGAGATGTTGAGCGACGACGTGCAGATGAAGGATGCGCGAAACGGATTTTTGCCGACGGTCGCAAACAAGGATATGATGGCAGCGCTCGGACAGGACAACGCCGTGTACAAAACCAAAAATAGGAAGGCCGTCGGCCATTATGAATTTGCCCCGATCCGCCCGGCGCGCGAAAAAGGAAAAACGGCGATCGATACGGGTGTCGCGGATACTCATTTGCGCAACGCATTTTTCGATGCCGCTCAAGGGAAAGCCGACGCGAATACGGTGCTGAGAAGAACGGACGAACTGCTTAAGCAGGAAGTGGAAGAAGAGAAGAGCAAAACGAAATAACGGAACGTATCAGGTTGAGTTGAGTACGGGCATGTCGAACAATGATGAGGTAAGAACCTCCGATGCTGCTTTGATTAGCGGTTCCGGGGGTTCTTTTGTTGCGCAGTGCCGCTTTTCCCACTAGGTAGTGGAAGTTGAGGAAGCCCGGCTTCCTTTATTAGGCGGGAAACGCTTGAACAAGCCGGTTAGCGGAACAATCGTTTCCGTTATTTCGGCGAAATTCGTAAAAACCGGTCGCATTGTCGCGAATAACGGAAGTAAAAGTTCCGATAACAGGCGGTTTGCAGACTTCATAACGAAATAAAGGAAGTATTTGTTCCGGTAAAGTATCAACAAGCGGGAGAGAAGGCAAGGGGGCGGGTCAAACTCGAAGGTTTCTCCAGGGGCGACCCCAAAGGCGACTCGAAAGGCGACTCCAAAGGCGACCCCAAAGGCGACTCGAAAGGCGACCCCAAAGGCACTCCCAAAGGCCCCCCAACCCCTAACCCTAACCCTAACATACAGCCTCCTAAGGCTGTTGTCCTCACCAATCCCCGAACAACTCGTCCAGCCGGTCCCACTGCTCGGTCAGCCAGATCAGCTCCTCGGCGAACCGTTTGGGCGGTATGCTGGCATGGTTCAGCATGGAAGCCCGGAGCCACCAGTGCGCTTCGCGGCACCATAGCAGCTTCAGCGCAACCGGCAGCCGGCCTGCGGGGAAATCGTGCTGTTCCCGGTAGCCGGCCAGGAAAGCTGCGGCCGCTTCCCGCTGAAGCGCGTCTTCGTGCCAGGCGCCGGACAGCAGCGCCCTTGCCGTATCGATTTCCGGATAGCTGTATTGCACCGTATCGAAATCGATAACCTGCACGTGATCGTCGGCGTCGATCAGGAAGTTGTCGACCCAAAAGTCCGAGTGCGCCCAGCCAGGCTCCAGACCGTCGAACATAGCCGGGTCTAGCGTCTGCAGAATGTCGCCCTGCCGTTCGATCGCCCGGATCACGGCCGGATGAGGTTCAGCCGACGCCAAGGCGGCTTCGCGGTTGGCCTGCCATTTGCCGCTAATGCCGCCGGGCGAAGGTTTCCAAGGCGTCCCTTCCGCCGGCAGCGTTTGCAACAGCGTATGCATCTGCCCGGTTACCCGACCCAGCCGATACATCCGCGCAGCTCCGACTTCGCCCGCCTTCGGGGGTGCGCCTTCCGCCGGCTGCATGACGGCGTAGTAATACCCTTCCGGCGATTGCTGCAGATGCCGCCCTCCTGCACTGTACACATCTGGGCAGATACCGCTGCGAAGGTGCAAATCGTGCTGGACCGACAACGAGCGCTCGACCTGCCGATTCAGATCCGGGTCGCTCAGATTGTACCGCTTCGGATGATAACACTTGACGAAGAGGGGGCCGCTGTCTGCGCTTACCGTCCATTTCATATTCAGCAGGCCGAGAAATGTCTGGGTGTATCCGGTGACGGTTACGCCAAACGTATCGGCCATATGGGCGAACACGGACTCCCGGTACACCGGATCGGTGCACACCCGGGTTTCATCATGGGAACTCATAACAAAATCACGCCTTTCGGGCGAATGTATGTTCGAATGTGTGTATTATACCATAATGTGGGGGAAGGTCGGAGGGACTTCAGGGCGTGTCCGAAGAACGAATCGTTCGATCCTATTTTAAAAAGAGGGGTTGTCTCCAGAACCAGTCATTTTGCGATGTGGTAAGCCTCGCTTAGAAACGATTTCTTCAAGAAAAAGGACCCCAGTCTCCATGGTTAAGTGGAGTTCGGGGTCCTTTCGTATGGAAATGAGGTCGTTCCCTGTTTTGCGAGCGCTTTTGGGGAAACCCCTCTCCGGGGTACGGCGTACTAGGCAGTCTCTAGCCCTAGCGCGATGCGGCATCCGTAGCCGGGCTAAGGCATCACCGGAGACGGAGAAAGAGGCGTATCAGCCGGGCTCGCCGACAGCTCCTCCACGCGCTTGCACAACGTCTCTTCATCCTGTAAGCCGGCCCAGTACAGGCGCAGCTCGCTGAACAGCCCGTGCATCTCGCTTTCGCGGAGGTTCAGGTCCGAGAAGAGCCGGTAGCTCGGAATGATTTCGCGGAACAAGGAGAAGCGCGACGGCCGGTTGATCACGCCGGAATCGGGTCCGGACCATTCTGCAGCGGTAACCCGCGCGGGAAGGCTGCACGTATTTTGCCGGATCGCCAGCTGGGCTTCGGAAGAGATCATAAAATCGACGAGCTTTTTCGCAGCTTCCTTGTTTTTGGAATGCCGGTTCACGGCAAGTCCGATGACGATCAGCGTCGTAAGCGCGTCCCCGAGATGCGGAACCGGGGCGATGTCATAGTCCAGCTCGGCGTCGCGCAGATGATTTAACGTAAAATAGCTGAGGATGGCGATCGACAGCTTGCCTTGGCGGAGCATCTGGACTTTCTCCGCTTCCCAGTTCATCAGGCTGTTCGGCAGCGAAGGAATATGTTCATACAGCTCCCGGCTGTAGCGGATCGCGTCCATCATGCGCGTACCCGCCAGCTTGAGCCGGCCGTCTTCGCGGCGTTCGAAGGAGCCCCCCTTCTGCAGCAGCATGATGCTGGCCCGGTTCGGGGTGGAGAAATAACAGTGAAAACCGACCCGCTCGCCTGGGATGTCCAAGGCGGAGGCGCATTCGATCAATCTCTGCCAGTTCCAACTGCTGTTCGGCTCCTGCAGCCCCTGCTGGATGAAGTGGGCGCGATTGTAGCACAAGACGAGAGGCGAGAAGGTAAAAGGCTGCACCCGCAGCTGGCCGTCTTTCGCGAAAGCGTCGGAGAGGAACGGATACAGGGCGTCCTGCCGTTCGAGAATCTCGAAATCGTCCAGACTGCCGTGCTCGGCAAATTGCAGGTAACTGCTGTAGTTCATCGTGACCACGTCCAGCATCCCGTTATCGAGATACGGCTTGAATTGATCATACAACTGGCCTCCCAGCGGAACGGCCTGAACGTGAATATTCGGATGTTCCCGGTGGAACATGGCGATCAGCCTGTGGATATCCGCATCGTCCGGGATCGTAGGCGAATACCCGAACCGGATCGTGACTGCTCCTTTTTCCGCCGGATCGAGAACTTTGCTGCCGATCTTCGGAATTTTGACGATCATACGCTCGCTTACGAGCAGATCAAGTCCTTTGCGCACCGATTGCACGCTTAACCCGTACTGCTCGGCAAGCTGCTTCTCCGACGGCAAATATTGCTCCGGCTCCAGGCTGCCGGTAAGGATATTGTTGCGGATCGATGTGACCATTTCGTCCAGACGGGGGCGAAACGTTTTGCGGCTTGGACGTCGCACCATATACGTATCAACCTCTTAAAGTGCTATGATTATTGATCATAGTAGATCATTAGTAGCTTGTCAAACAATGGTAATTCATAACAGTGATGGCGAACGAAATATACATATCAGATAAATATCAATTATGCGAAACTTGGCGTAGTTTAATCGGTTTAATATCAAATTTTCAATATTTATTTTTGTATATTGACATTAACTAACTTCTAAAATATAGTTTTTGTTGTAAATTAAATATCAGTTACGTATTAGAAAAGAGGTTTGTTTTATCCTTCTAAGCTCAGTCAGAAGGTTTCCGATCCATAAACGGAAAGGAGTGTTGTAAGCGTTTCACATTAGACCGATTCGCGTATTGCCTTCAAGGTAAAGGTGCTTGAGTTGCAGGCTGATATTCAAACATGAGAAAAGGAAGGTCGATCCTATTGGTTACTAACACGAGGCTGTTGGCCGGCTTGGCCGGTTTGCTGCTCATTGGCGCATTGACCGCTTGCATCGGGGGAGAGACGGCTCCGAAGGTTGCCGATCCCGGCGCGAAGGAAGCCCCTAAGCAGGCGGAGAAGCCGCCTGAGCCGATCGAGCTGAAAATCCATGCACTTGGCGTATCGGAGCAAGAGTTCAATAACCGTTTCAAAGACGTTCTGCAAAAAAAATATCCCCACATCAAAGTGGTCTGGCTGCCAACGACCGGTGCGGCCAACACGATCCAGGAATACGTCGCCCGCGGCGAAATTCCCGATATCATCCGCAACATATCCAGCACGGTACATACTAACTATTTAAATCTGGGTCTCGGATACGACTTGCGGGAGCTGGTGGCGAAGTACAAGTACGACCTGAACCGGTTTAATCCGATTTTTATTAATGGCTTTAAAGATTTGACATCGCAGAGCGGAGAACTGTACGGCCTTCCCGTGTCGCCGTTTTTCTCGAGAGTGCTTTACTATAACAAAGATTTGTTCGACAAATTCGGCCAGCCCTATTTGAAGGACGGCATGACTTGGGATGAAGTGTACGAAGTCGCCCGCAAAATGACACGGGTGGAGGACGGAGTTACCTACCGCGGATTTTCCGCCTTCGTCGCCACGTTTCTGACTTACAACGAATACTCGCTTTCAACGCTCGACCCGGAGAAAGACCAGCTGTCCAGCTTCGATACGTGGAAAAAGATTTTTGACAACTACACGCGGTTTTACCAAATTCCGAACAATCCGATCGCCCGGACGCTGGCGGAAGAGCAGAACGTGTTCCAGAAAGGGACGGTCGCGATCCATGCCGATATTTATTCGCCATACCTCGATCTGAGCAAGGTGAACAACTGGGATATGGTATCGATTCCGGTTATGGACGGAGCGCCCAAAAAAATCGGTATCTTTCCGCCGGGGTATCTGCTCATTACGAAGCAGAGCAAGTACAAGGACGAAGCGTTCCAGGTCATTATGGAGATGCTCAGCGACGAGGTGCAGATGAAGGATGCGCGGAACGGATTTTTGCCGACGGTCGCAAGCAAGGACATGATGAATGCGCTCGGCCAAGACAGCGCCGTGCATAAGGGCAAAAATATGAAGGCCGTCGGTTATTATGAATTCGCTGCGCTTCGCCCGGCGCGCGCCAAAGGGAAAACGCTGCTCGACACGAACATTGCGGACACCCTTTTGCGGAACGCATTCGTTGAAGCCGCACAAGGCAAGTCGGATGTAAATACGGTGCTCCGTAAGACGGATGAACTGCTCAAGCAGGAAGTGGAGAAGGAGAAAAGCAAGACGAAGTAGCGGCACGAAGCGAATGACCGCAGCCGGCTCCGCCGAGGTCGCCGGTATAGCCACGGCAGCACCGGCAGCGGCAAATCATACCCAAACAGGAGAGACACCGATGGCTTACAACTTATACGAATTGAACCGGGGGGGCGTCCCGAAGCTGCTGGACGGATTGGAGGATACGCAGGACTGGGAGCGCAAGCGGATCGGAATTCGGCGGCAGTGGCTGGACTTCATCGGCGGCGTCCCGGACCGCGTCCCGGTCTCCTGCAAGACGCTTGGCGAAACGAAGGAGAACGGCCATACGAGGATTCATCTCCTGTACGATACGGCGCTGGGCGATACGGTCGCCGCCTACCTGCTGATCCCGGACGATTCCGTGAGCGGAGCGGGCCCGGACGGACGGCGTCCCGCCGTCCTGGCGCTTCATCCGACGCACGAGAGCGGGAAAGCGAACGTTGCTACGGCTGACGGCCGGGAGAACAGGCGATACGGGCTGGAGCTCGTCTCCAGGGGCTACATCGTGCTCGCCCCCGATGCTTTGACGGCCGGGGAGCGGATCTACGAAGGATTGTCCTCCTTTCACAGCAAACCGTTTTATGAGCGGTATCCGGAATGGTCCACCGTCGGCAAAAATGTGCTTGACCATATGCAGGGCGTCGACCTGCTCTGCTCGCTAAGCGGCGTGGACGCGGAGCGGATCGGGGTGATCGGGCATTCGTTCGGCGGCTACAACGCGTATTTCCTGTCCGGATTAGACGATCGGGTCCGGGCGGTCGTCAGCAGCTGCGGCTTCAGCCCCTTCTACGGCGACCATCGTCCGACACATTGGGGCGTCCGCGACTGGTATACGCATCTGCCGAAAGTAACCGAGGCGCTAAGCCGGTTCGAGATGCCTTTCGAATTTCACGAGATTGCGGCTCTCTCGGCTCCGGTGCCTTCGTTTCATTACTTCGGCCAAAGCGACCGGATATTCCCGCACTGGAAGGCGATCGGCGAATGTATGGAGGACCTTTACAAGCTGTATCGGTTTCTCGGGGCGGACGACCGGTTTCAGGCCGTCATGACTGTGAAGGACCATGATTTTCCGCCGGACATCCGCCATATGGCGTACGCCTTTCTGGACCGCTGGCTGATGGGGGCCGGGAACGGGCAAGGGGCGGACTGCAAGTAAGATGCGCTGCCTTGCGCTTCGCGTGTACAGGATAGACTGTACCTCTCTTTAGAGGGCGGTCTTTTTTTTGTTAGCGCCAGAAGAGCGAAAAAGCTTGAAAATGCAAAGTGATTAGATTAATATACAATTAGATATATAGCGAATTAGATTTGTGTCGAATTGTTGCTGATGGAGGGCGGAGGGGTCCCGTGCAATTAGAGAAAATCGTTAATTACCATAAAGCGTTGGCCGATCCGACGCGTATCCGGCTGCTTGTCCTGCTGGCGGATGGCGAGCGGAACGGCCAGGAGCTTGCCATGAAGCTGTGCATTTCGCCGGCGACCGTCACGCATCATGCGGCGAAGCTGCGCGAGGTTGGCTTGATCAACGAACGGCGGGACAAAAATACGATTTTTTTCTCGCTGAACCGGTATTTTATACAAGCGCATAGTACGGCCGTCCTCGAACTGATCGATAAGTCCGCGGGAGAGGAGGAGAATGCAGTGGATGAGGCTCAGATGCGTCTGCAGCAGTCGGTGCTGAAAAACTTTTTTACGGCCGACGGCAGACTGAAACATATTCCCGCCCAATTGAAGAAAAAGCTGATCGTGCTCGAGCATCTCGTATCCGGGCTGGAGCCGGGGAACACCTACACGGAGAAAGAAATCAACGAGTACATCGGCCGGTTCCACGAAGATTATGCGACGATTCGCCGGGAGTTCATCATGCACCAATACATGTTCCGGGATAACCAGATCTACGAGCGCAACCCGAAGGAACTGTGGGCCAGATGGGAAACGTTGTCGTAACGGGAGGTGCGGATGATGTCCCGGCTATACCGCGCACCTACTAAAAAACGCCTGAGACAGGAAATCCTCCTTCTCGGGCGTTTTCTATAGGGAGGTTCCGCCTTAGGAAAGCGGGAAAGAGAGCGCATTCCATTCGCGCAGCTCCAGCGTACGGGCGCCTTCCGCTACGACCGGGTCGGCCTCGGCCAGAGCCTGCGCTTCTTCTGGGGAATCGGCGCAGTAGATGACCATGCCGCCCTTTTTATCCGTGAACGGACCGGCCATGACGACTTTATTTTCCTTGTACAGCTTGTCGAGGTAGTCGAGATGGGCGGGACGGACTTTAGCGTTTAATTCTTGATCGATAATCGTCAACAGAGCGACGTAGTGCATAACGGATCGGACTCCTTTCGAAATGGGCCGGGCAGGTCGTCCCGGTCTAAGCTTCTCTTGCATTGTACCTTTTCAGTGGTCCGGTGAAAAGGGATGCGGCGCATATTTTCGCGGACAGGCCGTAAGGGGGCTGCAACTGATGCAGGGCGTCCGCTTGCGGTTGTGCATCGGGGAATCGAACGTTACTATTAGAGTATAGAAGGACGAAGCGAAGATGCGCACGGGAGGTGACCCGTAATGACGAACAGACATAATGTCGAGAAACGAATGCTGGAGCGGGCTGCCGTCCGGGAATTTATCCGCCTGTACAACGGGCGCCACCGCGTCAAGCTGCGCCTGTTGTACCAGCACGACCGGCCGGACGCGATTCTGCAGGATTCCCGCGGAACGAAGATCGGTCTGGAGATTACGCACCTGTTCTATGACGCAGCCGAAGCGAAGGCGCTGCTGGGCCGTCCGGACAACGGCGCTAGCGGGCCGGCCAGTCCGCTGTCGCTCGCTCATCTGATCGCGCAGCTCAACGCGCTTATCAAGCGGAAGGAGTCGAAGAAGCAGTCGTACGATCCGTCCTATCCGATCTCGCTGCTGATCCGCAACGCCTCGCCGACTTTCCGGCTGAGCGAGATTTGGGCGGCGCGCGAGCATATCCGCAAACCGAACGACCAGTTTATGGACACGTGGTTTTTGACGCGTGACGGCACGCCGGACTGGAAATTGATCAATTTGGACGATTTGAGCCACTGAGCAGGCGGAGCAGGACGATACGAAAGGCGCATCCGGAGCCGCCGGGCGTCTTGTCCGCTTCCCGGCCGGCGGCCGGGATGGCATCGGCATCCGTATGGGCGGAGGCCCAGTTTGTCGAGCTGCGGATAAGCGTGGTATACTTGCACCGAAAGTGAAATGAAGCCTCCGGCGTACGGCTTGACCAAGCCGGCAGGTACACGGAAAGATGGGGTAATCGATATGTCCGCAAAAGGATTGACTGGGGAGCAAGTCGCCGCGTGGCGGTTCGAACGGCAGGGGCTTCTTCGCCGGAAAGGCAAGGAAGACTGGCTGGACGCGGTCCGCAAAATCGGCGGTGTGCACGCCCAGGTCATGTCGGCGGCGGAGCTTGCGATAGGGGCGCGTGCCGACGACATACAACCCGAGCATATACAGCGCGCTTTATGGGAAGAGAAAACGCTCGCGAAAACATGGGCGATGCGGGGAACGCTTCATCTGCTGCCGTCTGACGCCATGCCGGGAACGTTGAGCGGATTGCGGGAAAGCATGTCCGCATTTTACCGCAGACCGTCCTGGCTGGCGCACCATGGGGTGACACAGGAGCAGATGGATGCGATAAGCGACGGCCTGCGCAGCCGGCTGGGAAGCGAGCCGCTCACCCGGGAACAGCTCGCGGAGGAAATTGTTGCGCATACCGGTCATGAGTCGCTCCGGGAGCTGCTGCTATCGGGCTGGGGAGCGCTTCTCAAGCCTGCGGCGCACGAAGGGCTGCTCTGTTTCGGGCCCAGCCAAGGGCAAAATGTGACGTTCGTGCGGCCGGAGAGCTGGCTGCCGAAGTGGCGCGAGCCTGCCGAGTCCGCGGAGGCGCTGCTGCGCGAGGCCGGACGGCACTATTTGTCCGTATTCGGCCCTGCCCTATACGAAGATTTCGGCCGCTGGTGGGGAATCGACCCTTCCAAAGCGAAAAAAGTGTTCCGCAGCCTGGAGGGCGATATCGTCTCCGTTCCGGTCGACGGCCGGGAAGCATGGGCGCTTCGCTCGACCGTGGAAGATATCCGGGCCGCTTCGATTCCGGACAATACCGTGCGGCTGCTGCCGCATTTCGACCCGTATACGGTTTCCTTGTCGCACCGGTCGGACTACGTGCTGGCCGAGCAGCACAAGCCGCTCGTCTATCGCAATCAGGGCTGGATCTATCCGGTTGTGCTCGTGAACGGACGGATGGCCGGCAACTGGGAGCTGGAGAAAAACCGGAACCAGATCGAGCTGAAGGTGGAATGGTTCGATTCGTCTTCGAAGATGAAACCTGCCGTCCGGGCGGGGCTGGAGGACGAAGCGGCCAGACTGGCCGCATTTTACGATACCGATATTATTATGAGGGGTTGAGCCTGGGATGGATAACATTCAAAGCGTCGAGCAGTTTCGGGAGCTGACGGGCCGGGACGAGCTGACTGTAGTGAAGTATTATACGACCTGGTGTCCGGATTGCAAAAATTTGGACCGGTTTCTGGAAGACATCATCGCCGAGCATTCGGATAAGACGTGGGTCAGCATGGATGCCGAGAAGTTTCAGCCGATCGCCGAGGAGAACGAGGTTCGCGGCATACCAAGCCTGCTCGTCTACCGCGGCGGCCAGAAGATCGCCCACCTGCACAGCAAATTCGCCAAAACTCCGGATCAGGTGCGGGAATATTTGAACTCGCTGCCGGAGTAAATGCAAGATACGGCCCGCTTCATTCCTCCGAGGAATGAGGAACGGGCCGTTTTTTGTAGCGGATGCCTGTTAGTAGTAAAATAAAAGGGATTGGTTCCGGTGAGATAACGCGCACCGGCTAACACGATTAAAGTGCGAGTTCAAAAAGTCCGGTTTTCAGCGCCGAGAAGATGGGATGAAGCTGGGAAATGAGGAGCGGAGCGTAGTGACAGCTACGTGAGCACCGGAAGTTCCGGCTGAATTCCATATTCGATGTCGAGCAGGCTTCCTGTATCTGCTTCGTGATCAAAAGTGGACTTTTTGAACAACCTCTTAAAAAATGTTTTGGAGGGATCTCTATGAACCGTTTGCATACCCCGTTTACGTATAAAGGCTTGCAGCTCCGCAACCGCATCGTGATGCCTCCGATGTGCCAATATTCGGTTGATACGAAGGACGGGAAGCCGGGAGACTGGCATTACGTCCATTATGCGTCGAGGGCGGTCGGCGGCGCCGGACTGGTTATCGTGGAGATGACGGACGTCGAGCCGGACGGCCGGATTACCGACTATGATCTCGGTTTATGGTCGGACGACCACATCGCTCCTTTCGCCCGCATCGTGTCCGCGGTTCAGGCGCATGGAGCGAAGATCGGCATCCAGATCGCTCACGCCGGCCGCAAAGCCGAGGACGCCGAAGTGCCGGTCGCTCCGTCCGCGATCCCGGTGGGGCCGGGCTCCAAAACGCCTCGTCCGCTAACGACGGAGGAGACGAGGGCGATGGCCCACAAGTTCCGCGATGCGGCGCGCAGAGCGGTGGCGGCGGGCGTGGATACGATCGAACTGCACGGCGCTCACGGGTATTTGATCCATCAGTTCCACTCGCCGGCGCTTAACCGCAGAGAGGACGAATACGGGCAGGATTTGTCGCTGTTCGGCGTCCAGGTGATCCGGGCCGTCAAGGAAGTGATGCCTCCGGATATGCCGCTGCTGCTCCGTATATCGGCTGTCGAATATATCGACGGCGGATACGATCTTGAGCATTCGCTCGCGATCGCGCGCAAGTACAAGGAGGCGGGAGTCGACATCTTCCATGTATCGAGCGGAGGCGAAGGTCCGGCAGGCAAGCGCAAGCCCGGCAACTATCCGGGTTACCAGGTTCCGTTCGCGCGGGCCTACAAGGAGGCGCTGGACGTGCCCGTCATCGCGGTCGGCATGCTCGATCAGCCGGCGCTGGCCGACTCGGTTGTCGCCAGCGGCGATGCCGATCTGGTCGGGGTGGGGCGCGGGATGTTGTCCGATCCGTACTGGGCCGTTCATGCAATCCGTGCGGCGGCCGGCAAGGAGGCGGCGCCGGTGCCGAAAGCTTACGCGCGCGGGTTTTGAAGCGGGCTTAGGGAGCGTCGGAGGCTGGATCGGGTACGTCGCATATGCGGAAGAGGACAGTCTGAGGTTGGAGGATCATACGATGAAACAAGATAACGTAGCGGAAACGGATTACGAGGCGATACGCGAGGCTTTGCGCCGGTTGCTTCAGGAGGCGGGCCGCGAAGGCAGCGAGCTGCTGCAATTCGTGGATGAGGCGGAGCGGCGGGAGACGGTGGACCGGGAACGAACGGAGCAACTGATCGCCGAGAACGAACGGCTGAAGCAGGAGGTTCGCAAGCTCCGGGTAGCGCAGGCTGGCACGATGTCCAGCAGGTTGCGGGACGCTTTGCGGGAGTAAGTGCGGGGCAAGGACTTGCGGAGCCGCCTTACAGAATCGTTATAACGAAACGTTCCATGGAACACGGCCGGACGATCGGTTATGATAAAGCTAACCTTCAGAAAGGAGTGATGCAAATTGACTACAAAGGTGATTTCGGCTTAGCCGAAACAGACGGGCCACGGCGGCGACGCCGTGGCCGCTAATATTTTTGAGGGCTGCGAGCGCACTCCGCCATAAGCGGGCATAGCCGGCTGCGGCGGTTCAGTTCATAGATCGGGAGGCATATGGTGACGACGGCAAACTATAGATCGTACGAGAATCTTTTTCTGCATGAAGCCGCGAAACGTTACGGGTTCGACCCGAACCGCATCCGGCACATCGGAGGGTTTGAAAATCTGGTATACGAGACGGAGCGGGACGACCGCGAGCTTATTTTGCGGATTACCCCAAGCACGAAGCGGACGCCGGACTACGTGGCGGCCGAGCTGGACTGGATGCTCCGGCTGGCCGATTACGGAGTCCAGGTGGCGAGGCCGGTCGAATCGCTGAACGGACGTTTGATGGAGGCGGCCGAGACGGAAGCCGAGCCGCTGCTGATGGGCGTATTCGAGAAAGCTCCGGGCGGGCATGTCGGAGCGGATCACCCGTTGTGGGGGCCGCGGCTGTTCGAACAGTGGGGACAGCTGACCGGGCGGATGCACCGGCACAGCGAAACCTATGCCCCTCCGGAAGGCATACCCCGCCGGCTGGGATCGGCGCTCGATGAAGTGTATCCGGAGCCTTCCGATGAGGAGGCGCCGTCTGCGGACCGCGACCGGGAAGGAACCGATGAGGCGGGACCGGAAGCGGTCAAGCAGGCGCTGGCGCGTGTATATACCCGGATCGCCGCAGACGTCGAACGGCTGCCGAAGGACGGAGGCCGGTACGGAATGTGCCATCGCGATTTGCATCATGGCAACTTTTTCGCGGACGAAGCGGGCCGGATGACCGCCTTTGATTTTGACGACTGCGGGGACGATTATTATTTGCAGGATATCGCCATGCCGGTATATTATGCGTCGGTGTTTGCGAGCTGGGAGAAGCCCGAGACCGATCCGGGCCTGGTATCGGACTTTGCGGGCCGGTTTCTGGACGATTTCCTCCGGGGTTATGAACGGGAGCGGCGTATCGGGTCCGGCTGGCTGAAGCAGCTGCCGATGTTCGTCGAGAAGCGGCGCCTCGACCTGTGCCTCATTTTGTTCGACATATGGGGATCGGAGAAGGCGACAGCGGGACAGCGCGAATGGATCTCCGCCGATTCGAAGGCGATCTTGCGGGATATTCCTTGTATGTCGCTTCACCTATAATTCGGGTATGGCCTAGTATGGACAAGCAGACAAGCCGTTTCGGGAAACCGGAGCGGTTTTTTCTGTTGCAGTTGCCGCTAACCCGTATCGCTCCATACCGCCACGCCACCGGTTGAACCTGTGCATGCAGCCGGAATGGAGCGTTGAAGAGTTTGCAGGTTTGTCATTTTTCCGTACGCGAAATTAGCAGGATTTGGTTGAATGGAGTCGAATGTAAGCAAAGCGCCACGTTTTAAACAATAATTGCCGAATTCCTTTACGGGAAGCGGGGGAACCATACCGGGTGAATTGGTCTCGCTTCAAAGTGACCATAGGGAACCTTCAACCGAACCCTGAGCTAACCTCGCAGGCACTGGAAGGAGCAGGGTTTTGAAGAAGATTGGTTCTGTTATGCTGCTCAGCTCCATGCTGTTCGTAGCGGCGGCGGGTACGGCTTATGCCGAAGATACGCAGCTGGATCGAGCGGTGGAGGAAGTCGTAGGGACCCCTTACAAATGGGGCGGCACTACGATTAAAGGGTTCGATTGTTCGGGATTCATGCAGTACATCTTCGACGAGTACGGCATCGAGCTGTCGCGTACTTCGAGGGACCAGGCCAAAATGGGAGTGGAAGTCGCCAAGGCAGACCTCCGGATCGGCGACCTGGTGTTCTTCAATACGGACGGCAAAGGAATCTCTCATGCCGGCATTTATTTGGGGGACGGCGAATTCGCCCATTCGGCCAGCAAGGTTGGCGTCAGCATCAGCAAGCTGAGCGACAGCTACTACAAGAATCGTTATGTCACGGCGCGCAGAGTCGTGGACGAGGACACGTTCCTGAAGATGAGCGATGTGAAGCAGTGAATCCGTAAGCGCAGGAAAATCGAACCGGCCCGAGCGTTCTCGCCTGAGAACCTCGGGCTTTTTCTATGCTCACCCCTTTGCCCGATCCGGTTCGGAAAGGGGGGCGGCTTCATGCGGCGGGAGGGCCGCTTTGTTTGAACGCCGGCGGAAACGGTTAATGGAAGGGTGTAACCGATCTGATTTCGAGAGGAGCCGAGATGATGTTCATGCCTTATGAAACCGGAACCTATTATGATGAAATGCTCGAACCCGGCGGTACTCCGAAAATTCATTACGAAGCGGTATACCGGGCGCTGCATCGGCTGTCGGCAGACGAGCTGCGCCGGAAGCATGAGACGGCCCAACTTCGTTTTTTACGTCAAGGCGTGACGTTTACCGTATATAGCGACAACTCCGGAACGGAGCGTACGATGCCATTCGACCCGATCCCGATCATTGTGCCGGCCAGTCCGTGGAGCCGGATCGAGCGGGGGATGATTCAGCGCGTAACTGCGTTGAATCTGTTTTTGGATGACGTGTACGGCGATCAGCACATCGTGCGCGACGGAATCGTCCCGTCCCGGCTCGTGACCGGCAATCCTTCGTATTACTCCGGTCCGGCCTTGTCTGCGGGGTCGCCGAAGGGCAGCCAGATCTTTCTGGCCGGCATCGATCTGATCCGCGACGAGCGCGGCGAATACCGCGTACTGGAAGATAATTTGCGCAATCCGTCCGGGATTTCGTACGTGTACCAGAACCGCTCTGTGATGAGGCAGGCGTTCCCGGAGCTGTTCCGCCGGCAGAGCGTGCTGTCGCTGGACCGCCAGCTCGGCATCCTGCATGAGACGATGTTAAGCCATGCCCCGCTCCGCCATTACGGCGCGAGCGGTCCGAGAGCGGTGCTGCTGACACCCGGGCCTTACAACTCGGCCTACTACGACCATGTGTTTCTGGCTCAGCAGATGGGGGTCGAGCTGGTGGAAGGCCGCGATCTCGTCGTCCTGGACCATGTCGTCTACGAGAAGACGATCCGCGGCTTGCAGCGGGTCGATATCGTCTACAGGCGAATCGACGACGACTTCCTGGACCCGCTGGCGTTCCGGCCGGATTCGATGCTGGGCGTTCCGGGCTTGCTGGAGGCGTTCCGCCGCGGGAATGTGGCGATTCTGAACGGGATCGGCAACGGCGTGGCGGATCATAAAGGCGTCTACGCCTACGTTCCGGATATGATCCGGTATTACTTGAACGAGGAACCGCTCATCCCGAACGTTCCGACTTATCTGCTGGACGATCCCGAGCAGCGGGATTACGTATTCCGGCATATCGACCGGCTGGTCGTCAAAAACGTGGGCGCTTCCGGAGGCTACGATATGCTGATTGGCCCGCATGCGTCGGAGGAGGAAATCGAACGGTTCCGCATCAAAATCAGGGCAAACCCCGGACAGTACATCGCCCAGCCGACCGTGAAGCTGTCGAGGGCGCCGTCGTACCATAACGACAGGGTGTACCCGTGCCATATCGATCTTCGCGTCTTCGTGATGCATGGCGAGAGCACGCATGTGCTGCCCGGAGGGTTGTCCCGGGTCGCGCTCAAGGAAGGCTCGCTTGTCGTCAACTCGTCGCAGGGCGGCGGCGGCAAGGACACCTGGGTGCTCAGCGAAAGGGGAAATCGCGTATGCTGAGCCGGGTGGCCGAGACGTTGTATTGGATGGCGCGCAATATCGAGCGGGCGGAGAACAATGCGCGGATTATAGCCGCGAGGCTGAGCCGGATGCCCGAATCCTGGGAAGAGGGGGAGGGGACGGCTGGAGCGGCTTCTACCGGAGCGGATCGAGCGGACGGAACGGAGAGCGGCGCAAGATGGGCTCCGTTCCGTTCGTTTTCGGGAGCGGGAGCGGATGGACTTGCTCAGGGCGTCCCGCAGGAGGCGGAGCTGAATCTGGCCGGCGATTGGGAGGAGCTGCTGGAAATCAACGCCTCGTTCGCCGACTATCTGGACAAACATTCAGAGCTCGTCCAGGGTGAGATTTTGCGGTATTTGACGTTTTCGGAGAGCAATCCGAATTCGATCGCCAGTTGCATCGCCTATGCGCGCAATAATGCGCGGTCGGCGAGGGATGCGATCCCGCATGAGCTGTGGGAGACGCTGAACGACATGTACTGGAATGTCCGCAGGTCGTCGGAGGAGGGCGGGGAGCTGCGCGACTATTACCCGTTTTTGCAGGCGGTTAAGGTAGGATCGTTCACGACGCAAGGCGTCATCGAGTCGTTAATGCCGCGCGGCGCGCCTTATCTGTTCGTGCAAACCGGCAAATGGCTGGAACGCGCCGAGAAGACGGCCCGCATCCTGAATGTCGTCTGCGCCAAGGCGATGAAGCCGGAGGAGCAGCTTCCTGCGCGTCAATATGTGTACTGGCTGACGGCTCTGGAACTGGTGGGCGGCAGCGACGCCTTTTTGCGGCAATATCCTCCGTATATGCATCCGAAGGATGTGCTGGCGTTTCTGATGGCCGAGCGGGCTTATCCGCGCTCCATCCGGTATTGCGTCGATCATTTTGTGCAGGCGATGTACCGGCTGGAGGACGAAGGCGTGACCTTGTATACCGGTCCCCTTGTCGCCGCAGTCGAGCAATTGTCCGAGCAGTTCGGCGAAAGCCGCATTCATGAATGGCCGCTGCACGATTTGGAGCGATATCTGGACCGGTTCCAGAACCTGTGCAACGAGATTGGGGCGCTGGTTACGGGGACGCTGCGTCCGGACGACGGTTTCCGTTATGAAGCTAAGATGTGTGTACAGGAGTGAGACGTTCCGATGATTTACCAGATTGAGCATACGAATACGTTTACTTACGAGAGCCTGGTCGACCAAAGTCTGAATCACGTCCGCCTGAAACCGAGAACCGATGTGTGCCAGAAGCTGCTGTCGTACCGGACCGAGATCAGCCCGATGTCGATGTCCAAGGAATATACTGATTTGTGGGGCAACCATGTCGAAACGTTTTTTATACCCGAGCAGCACCAGACGTTATCGGTGTCGACGACGTCGAAAGTGAGCGTACAGCGAAGCCCGTTTATTCGCAAGGTGGAGCATTCCCCGGAGATGCGGGATATTTTCCGCTCGGCTTTGTTTCGTCAGCATTATTTGGCGTTTCTGAACGAAACGGCGTATACGTATATGGAACAGGGGCAAGTGGACGCGATTATGGCCGAGGTGGGGGAGACGGACAACCCGGTCCGGCTGGCGCTGACGCTGATGGACTACATTCACACAACGTTTGCCTACGAGAAGGAAGCGACCAATGTTCATACGAAGGCAAATGAGGCGTTCGGTCTAAAGCGCGGGGTGTGTCAGGATTTTGCCCACGTGATGATCGGGGTGCTGCGCTCTCAAGGGGTGCCGGCGCGGTATGTCAGCGGGTATTTGTACATAGGCGAAGATTCGGGCTTTGTCGGCGATGCCGCCACGCATGCGTGGGTCGAGGTGATGATTCCCGGAATCGGCTGGGTCGGACTCGACCCGACGAACAAGGTCGAGGCGCTCAGCTCGCATATCCGGGTCGGAACCGGACGCGATTACGCCGACGTTAGTCCGCTTCAGGGTGTATACCGGGGTGGACGTCACAAGCTTGACGTAAGGGTGGCTGTGAAAGTGCTGGAGAAGCTGTAGGATCGTGGCGGCTGAAGCAGGAAACGGAAAAGCCGGGACTGCGTGCGCAAAGTTACCGGCTTGTTTCTTTGCGGGGGGCCGTTTGCCGCGTGCAGGAGCAGCCCAGAGGGCCGTATACGGACGGGTGACAAATGTGTTAAACTGTACATATTAAACATACAATAAGATAGGCGGAAGGAGATTAAGCGATGCTTCGATTGGGAGTGCTGGACCAAACGCCTGTCCTGACGGGCTCTAATGCGGTGGAAGCGATGAAGCAGACGGTGGAACTGGCGCGGATTACCGAGAAGCTCGGTTATTCGAGGTATTGGGTATCCGAGCATCACGATACGATTTCGCTCGCGGGGTCATCGCCGGAAGTGCTGCTGGCGGCGATCGGCGCCCATACGTCACGCATCCGTATCGGCTCCGGCGGAGTGATGCTTCCGCATTACAGCCCGTATAAAGTGGCGGAAAATTTCCGCGTACTCGAAGCGCTGTATCCGGGACGGATCGATCTCGGCATCGGACGGGCGCCGGGAGGAATGCCCGCTGCGACTAGAGCGCTCCGGTACGGGCGTCCTCCGGAAATCGCCGAGGCGTTTCCGGCTGCGCTCGAGGAGCTGGGCGGTTATTTGCGTCCGGTCCGCGGGACGGCGGAGGTTCGTCCGGGCTCCGGCTTGCAGGCGACGCCGCTCGTGGAGACGAGTCCGGAAATATGGCTGCTCGGTTCGAGCGATTACAGCGCGCGCCGCGCATCCGAGCTGGGAGCTTCCTTTTCATTCGCTCATTTTATTAACGGAGAGGGCGGGCAGAGCGCGGTTCAGCATTATTACGAGACGTTCCGTCCGGGACCGCTCGGCGCCGAACCCCGGGCTAACGCCTGTGTCATGGTCTTATGCGCGGATACGGATGAAGAGGCGGACCGCCTCGCGGCGCCGCTCGATCTGAAGCTGCTGCTGCTGGAGCAGGGCCGATTCGGGATCGACATTACACTGGAGCAGGCGCTGGTTTACCCTTACACGGAGTTCGAGCGAATCCGGATTCGTCATAACCGCAAAAGGATGCTCGTCGGCGGACCGGAGAAAATCAAAACGCAGCTCCTCGAATTCAGCCGCTCTTACGGCGTGGAGGAGGTCATCGTCAACTCGATCACCCCAGACTTTGCTTCGCGCGTCCGTTCCTACGAGCTGGTCGCGGGTTTGTTTTGAGAGCTGCGGCGGCCGGCAGGAATGAGCGGCTTCCCCGAGCGAGGCGGTTCGGCCCCCCGGCTGCTTCACGAGTTTAAGAGCGATCTGGAGCTCTTATTTCGAGGGAAATTGCAGGTTTTCGGCATATAAAAGCGGTTTGCACTTCTTATTTTTGTTCATGTACAGGGGATAGAGGCTGTACGGCAGAAATAAGGGCTGCAAACCGCTTTTATTTTAGGGTATGTGCTTGTTTTCATCGAAATAAAGGGTGCAAATCGCTCTTAACTTTACGCTCCCTGTTAAGGGGCGGAAAGCTTTGTGCGCCGAACGATGCTGATTGACCGATCCCCGTCACGCAGCGTAACTCCGGGTGCTGGATTCCGGGGGCGGATGTTGGAGGCAGATGTAGGATGCTGGGTGCCATGACGGATGACGGATGACGGGGGGCGGTGAGCCGTTCGCGATACGATAAAAACGACCCGGCGTTGGCTTAGGGAAGGGCCGGTGTCTGCTCTAGGGGGGCTTCACGGGGCGTCCATTCGGTGTCGGGGGAAAGTGGTTAATCGTATAGTATGATAATCATTTTCTATCGGAGTGATTGATTTTATTTATTTTTTCCCGCCGAATCTATTGACACGTTAGGGGCATCCCCGTTATGATGAAAATTATATTTTGGAAGGAGGTCGAAGACAATGATCCGCGATATTCGTTCGAATCAACAGCCACACTTCATTTCCGATTCCACAATCGCATATATCCGCTCATTCTTCATCGGCCTCTCCGGGTGCAGTACCGGATAACGGTCGCCGCTTGTTCGTGCACATTTATTTGTGCGTATGTCGGCCGTTTCCTTTGCTTGATCCGCTATGGACGCTTGGAGTCCATAGCTTTTTTGCGTTTCCGGCGATCGGGTTCGGGCGTCGCGGACGATGCGGAACTTCCCGAAGTGTTGCAGTCGAGCGAACCGGATGGGGGGCTGCGGAAATGGACTCCCGCTTGAGGATGCGGGACCGAGCCAAGAGCGGGAAGTTAGCGCAGCAGAACAGCAGAACAGCAGAACAGCAGAACAGCAGAACAGCAGAACAGCATATCTATAAATAACGATCGTTCGTTACTCACACTCATTTGAAAGGACTAATCGACTTATGTTTACCATTACAGCACATGACAACCAACCCTATTACCGGCAAGTGGAGCTCCCCGCAGGACCGCTGCACGTATACGCCGGAGACTCGCTGTACAGCGCCATGGAATACAAGGTGTTCGAGATGGCGAACAACAATTTGCAAATTCCGAACCGGGTGTACATGAGCTATACGCCGGACGTCCATGTAGGCGTAGGCACGTGCATCGGCACTACGGCCGTCTGGAAGTCGCGGGACGGTTATGTGTCCCCGTCGATCGTCGGCAGCGATATCGGCTGCGGGATGCGCGTCCATCTGACGAACCTGCACGCCGAGGAACTGCGCGAGGTCAAGCTTCGCCGCAAGCTGGTGAAGGCGATCGAAGCGAATCTGCCAGTCGAGGAGCACGCCAGAGGGTACTTCTCGGACATCCGGCTCGAGCATGTCGTGAAGAAAGGACTGCACGGCCTGCCGAAAAAGTACATTCCGGACGGTTACACGCCGCGCAAGTCGACCTCACTTACCCATGTGGAATGCGCCAAGTTCGGTTTCGACGAAGCGTATCTGGACCGGTTCCCGGAAGCGGTCTGGCATCGCTCGCACCGGCAGCTCGGGACGCTCGGCAGCGGCAATCATTTTGCCGAAATTCAGGAAATTCGGATCGACGAGAGCAACCGGGCGATCGCGGAAGCATGGGGACTGTTCGACGGTCAGATCGTCGTTATGATTCATTCCGGCTCCCGTTCCTGGGGCGGTGCGGTCAATCAGCACTGCGGGACGGAGATCGCCAAGATGATGCGCGCTCTCGGACTCGGAACGGCCGACCCGAAGCTCGTGTTCGCACCGCTCGACTCGCCTGCCGCCCAGTCGTACGTGCATCTGATGTACTCGGCGCTTAACTACGCGGTCGTCAACCGCCATCTGATCGCTTACGGCATCCGCGAAGCGCTCCGTGACGTGATGGGCCCGAAGGTAGAGCTGTCGACTTTGAACGACCTGATGCACAACTATGCATGGGAGGAAGAGCATGACGGCGAGGCGCACTTCATTCACCGCAAAGGCGCTACCCGGGCGCTTCCGGCGGAACATCCCGACAATCCGGCACCTTACCTTGCTACCGGCCACCCCGCATTGATCCCGGGATCGATGGGCACGTCGTCCTACATCATGGTCGGCGCAGCCGGAGGGAAAGCCAACTATTACTCGATCTGCCACGGAGCGGGGCGCATTCGTTCACGCAGCGCGACCAAAAGACTCGTCTCCGTAGAAGAGTTTAAAGCATCGCTCGGGGTAGGCACCGAATCGGAAATCGTAGTCAACCAGCGGACGCTGGAGTCGATCGTCGACGAATCGCCGCAAGCTTATAAAGATGTAGATCAAATCATCGAAAGCGTCGCAGGAGCCGGACTTGCCGGCGTAGTGGCCAAATGTAGGCCTCTCGCGACCGTAAAAGGAGTATAAATGACGATACCAACTATCATGAATCAACGAGCGGGGCTGTCTCATGAGACGGCAAGCACGGTCATCTCGTACCAGGAAGGAAACGCAGCGGCTTTGCCGGAATATGCGGATTATGCCCGGGTCGTACACCGGATTCGGGAAGTGTTGAAAACGAAATACGGAGCCGACTTCCATCTGTATGTGAGCGAGGACAACGGCCGGGAAGACTTCTGGGAGCTGCTTGAGGAGGATGTGCAGGACGGCTGCCCGGAAGTGGAATATGTGGCGCGTATCTTTGATCTGATCGAGTCGCGTGCGTTCTCTTACAAAGCCGAGCCGGAAGCGGCCGGCTACCGGGTGTACCCGTCGCAGCGCAATAACGTGTTTGCTTACCCGCAGCTGGGCGTGGCGCTTGCTCACATTCCGGTGTTCCGCGACCACGGCATTTTCTGCGATCAGGTTCTGTTTGCCGAGAACGACGTTGCCTTGCACCGGTTCCTGGCCCATATGCAGCGCAGACGCCAAGACCGGGACAGCAGCCGGGTGACCGTGTTCAGCGATACGCGGCATGGCATCGACCAGTCCCAGGAGCCGATAACCCGTCAGGTGGATCGCGACGAAGTGATTATGGACGAATCGCTCAAAACGGACATTTTCCGCTCGATCGACGAGTTTTTCGCAGAGGACCGGGGGTTTTTCCGCGAGTTCGACATCCCCTATAAGCGGGGTATCCTGCTCTACGGCAAGCCGGGCAACGGTAAAACGACGCTGGTCAAAGCGATCGCCGGAAGCGTGCGAGCGCCTGCCGCTTATTGGCAAATTACGGAGCATACGAGCAGCGACTCGGTGCAGGAAGTGTTCGAATCGGCAGTCAAGATGGCGCCGATGGTGCTGATCATTGAGGACATCGATTCGATGCCGGAGCATGTGCGCTCCTTTTTCCTGAACACGCTGGACGGAGCCACTTCCAAGGAAGGCATCTTCCTGATCGGCACGACAAATTATCCGGAGAAAATCGATCCGGCGCTCATGAACCGGGCCGGACGGTTCGACCGTGCCTACGAGATCGCGCTTCCCGATACGGCGGCGAGGGCAAGGTATTTGAAGCAGCGGGGGCTGGTGCGTCTGATCGGTGACGAAGCTTTGCCGGAGGCGGCCAGGCTGACCGAATCGTTCTCGCTCGCCCAGTTGAACGAGCTGTACGTATCGGCGGCGCTGCAATGGCACTATGAGCGGGAGGTCCGTCTGGAGGCTCTCGTGCGCAGCATGCGGGCGGATCTGAACAAGGGCCGTACCGGAGGCTGGATGAAGGAACCGGCGGACGGCAAAGTGGGCTTTATCCCTGCATAACCAAGCTGGCTGGCGGGGCCGCTGCCGGATTGCAACCGGCGGTGGCGTGTCTCACCGGCCTTACAATAAAAGTGTGTAATATCGGATACGTTAGGATTGGAAAGGATTGTACGTGATGTTAAGCAAAGAATACGAGGTAAGTTTAAGTAAAAGGATGACCAAAATTCTCCGGCACGATCCGGCGTCTTACGGTCTTGCATTGGACCCGCACGACGGTTCGGTACCGGTGGAGGAGCTGCTTCATGCGCTGCGGAGGTTAAAGGGATGGCAGTCGGTGACGATGGAAAATCTGCATCAGGTGGTCGCTAATTCGGATAAACAGCGGTTTGAGATCAAAGGCGACCGCATCCGCGCCCGGTACGGCCACAGCGTCGAACGGGTTACATATGAAGCGGGGCAGCCTCCGGCAGTGTTGTATCACGGAACGGGGAGCGGTGCGACCGTGGTCATTCTGAAAGATGGAATCCGCCCGATGGGCAGGCAGTACGTTCATTTGTCGGAAGGGCTGCAATTCGCTTCGCTCGCGGGAAAACGCAAAGGGCAATTGGCCATCGTCGCAGTCGATACAGCGAAAGCGGCGGGTGAGGGCGTCATCTTTTATTTCGCCGGCAACGAAGTGTGGCTCGCGGACTACGTCCCGGCGGGCTGCTGCAGCATCTATAAACCGGAAGCGAGGAGAAGGTAATGATGACTCCACTTATAGATATCGGTGTTAACCTGATGCACCGATCGTTTCATACCGACAGGGAGGAAGCGGTGCGCCGCGCGGCTGAAGCCGGAGTTACCCGAATGATCATTACCGGAACGAGCGTGCGAAGCAGCGAGGAGGCGGCCGCTTATGCGGGAGGACAGCCGGCGGGAACGCTGTATTCGACTGCCGGCGTTCATCCGCACGACGCGAAGAGGTGCAACCCCGGCACGATCAGCCGGCTCCGGCGATTGGCGGTGCAGCCGCACGTAGTTGCGATTGGCGAATGTGGTCTCGACTACAACCGGGATTTCTCGCCGCGTGACGTGCAGCGCACCTGGTTCGACGCACAGGTGAAGCTGGCGTGTGAGCTGCGGCTGCCGTTGTTTCTGCATGAGAGGGAAGCGTTCCGCGACTTTGTGCAGATTTTGCAAAGCTATGGGAAGGAGCTGCCGCCTTCCGTCGTCCACTGCTTCACCGGAACGGGAGCCGAGCTTGACGCCTATGTCAACATGGGGTTGTACATTGGCGTCACCGGCTGGATCTGCGACGAGCGGCGCGGCCAGCATCTGCGGGAGCTGGTCGGGCGGATTCCCGCCGACCGCCTGCTCGTGGAGACGGATGCGCCGTTCCTTACGCCGCGCGATTTGCATCCGAAGCCTGCCGGCTCCCGCAACGAGCCGGCTTATCTCCCGCATATCGTGCGTACGCTTGCGGAGTGTACGGGGCGATCGTTCGAGGAGATCGCGGCACAAACGACGCAAAATGCGATACGGTTATTCGGGCTGGCTTGACGCTGGGGCGAGCTCGCCAGTCTATGGAAGGAAGCGGGCGTACTCATCGGCGGTTGCAAGAAGGAATAGCGGCGCGATTCCCTTCAATATTCCATATTGGAAATATAGGGGATTATGACAAAGATAATGGATTATCACCGGAGAGGCTAACTTCTGGGTTGCCCATACTCCCACCGGACGAAGCGAATATGACCCGTGCGGAAGCGACGGCCATGATCGCAAGACTGCTCAAGATCACGGATCTGATCGACAGGTAATGAGGGATTCCAACAACCATTGATGACCTTCCGTTTCGTCGATGGTTGTTTTTTTGTCCAGTAGTCAGGTCATCAGTTGAGCCAAAGGATAAACAAGCCGAAAAAAAGGACACCTCGCTTAAGAATCCAAGTATTTCGCGGTTTATTTATAGTGATATGAACCGTATGAACCAAGATTATAAAGCTACTCTGAATAGGAGCTATATTACTCCTACTAGCAGTTGCCCGGTTAAGTCAAGACCTCAAGGTCGTGTATCGATTCTTGGCGTTTGCGCCACAGGGATGGGGAGGTGCCCTCCGCGCACTTGAACCATTGGGAGAACGAATGTAGCCGATGAAAGCCTACCTGCTCGGCGATTTCGTTCAGATCCTTGTCGGTCGCGCTCAGCAGCCATTTGGCTTCCTGCATCCGGCATTGCTGCTGGTACTGCTTCGGGCTCAGCCGGTACATTTTTTCGAAGGTGCGGCGGAAGGCGGCTGAGGTCATTCCGGTTAGTTCGGCTAGGTCGGTCACCTGAACGTTCTCGTGCAAGTTTTCCCGCAGGAAGTCGGCGGCCTTCGTGACCGTCATCGCCTGCAAATCTGATTGAGAATGCTCGTACAAGTAGAGCAGAAGCAACTCCGCCCATACAGCATGAATCCGCTTAGGATCTTTCAGAGGAGAAGCAAAAACGCGCAGACACTCACGGAACAGCTTCTCGAAACGGTCGCGATCGATCCGGGAGAGTGCGTATATTTGCGGCTGTTCATACCCGCGCGCAAGCTTGTCGGCGACTTCCCGGAGATTAGGCGGCATTCCCTGCAGATGAAGCACACCGAACCGCACCTTCGTTACGGCTGCAAACCGGTGTGATAAGCCGGGCGGTATGATGACGACATGACCGGTTTCGATAAACGCCTTATGCTCCGGCCATTCGAATAAGGCTCGTCCTTCAAGGACAACTTCGATTTCGAGCGTAGTGTTCTGATGAAAGCCTACATCGTACCAGTCTTCATTATAGGTTCCAATAGAGCCGTTTTTGTAAAAGGCCGGTTGCATCAGGCTTGTCCCTCCAACCGTAAAAGGGGATTTATCGAATCAATTATCCGTTTTCCACGTGATAGACTAGGCTTCTCGTTCTTATTAAATCGACTGCTCCACCGAGCTTGATCGGCTGCTTCTGGATCCTCCGGTTCGGCTGTCGGAAAAGCAGGACCGTTCCTGCTTGCAAAAACGTGCAGGAACGGTCTGCGGCTTTACAAGTAAAGCAAGCAATCGTCGTCTTCAATATGCTTCTCCCAGGCCGAAGTAATAACGCCAAGATCTTTCGTAACGAGGGCATCGACGAGCGTTCGATGATCGCTTGGGACCCTGGACAAATCAGGAAAGTGAAGTGTATTTTTCATAAAATGCAGCCTCAGCCGGTTGACGATGCCTGACCATATTTGTTGGGTATACGTGGACTCCGTCCATAACAGAATGCGTTCATGGAATAAAATATCCTCCTCCACGAGTCCAGCGATGTCGTTATCGGCTGCAAGCCGGTCCATTCGGACGATGGTCTCGTTCAACGAATCAATGAAAACGGCGTCATACTTATCCAGATTATATTTAATGGAGTACAGTTCCAGCCTTAGGCGGATCGGGATAAGCAGATCGACGATTTCTTCTCTCTTGACGTCAGCCACGACGGTTTCCTTATAAGGAAGACAAGTGACGAGCCCCATCGCTTCCAGATCCCGCAGCGCTTCACGGATCGGGCCGCGGCTGATGCCCATCTGTTCAGAAATCTCCTGCTCCTTAAGCTTTTCACCGGGCTTTAGGCTACCCTGGATGATCGCTTCGCGTATATCGGCCGCTACTTTTTGGCGAAGCGATAAGTTTTCTTGACTCTTAAATTGAAATTTACTCATTACCTTCTCCTAAGTGATGCAAAATTTTTCTCTCGTCTCTAGTATAACGCACTAAAATAAAAAATCAACAGAAATCAATTGATAGTTGATTGTTGACAATTTTAAATGTATGATGTGATGGAAGTTTTTATTCACTAGGAAGAGGGTATAAAGCGATGAATATACTGGCAATCTGTGCGCATCCGGACGATGCTGAAATTTGCTGCGGTGGTACGCTAGCCAAGTTCGCACAAAGAGGAGATAAAGTGGCGATCGCGGTAGTCACGAACGGGGAAGTCGGTTCGCCCACGCTGCCTAAAAGCGAAATAGCCCGAATTCGTCAAGCAGAAGCCGAAGCTGCAGCCGCCTTAATTGGCGCTGAACTAATCTGGATGGGGTTCCCCGACGAGTTTTTATTCGATGCGGAGCAGACCAGACTCGCCTTTATCGATGCGATGCGCCGGGTAAACGCCGATCTCGTATTGACCCATTGGCCCGGCGATCTGTACAATCCGGATCATACAATCACGGGCCAGATCGCCAATGATGTGGCGATTATGACGACCGTACCGAACATTAAGACTGGGCATCCGCCCTCGGCGCGAATTCCGGTTGTCTACTTTTTCGAAAGCATGGCCGGTCTCGGTTTTTTGCCGGAAGAGTATGTAGATATTACGGACACGTTCAAGACCAAGAGAAGTATGCTTGAGAAGCACGAAAGCCAGGTAGGGGATTGGCTGAAAGATCAATACGGCTCCAATGCGCTGGATATGATCGAGGTCATCTCGCGCTTCCGCGGTATTCAGTGCGGCGTACGTTACGCGGAAGGGTTTATCCGGGCCAAAGCTTATCCGCGCAACATTGCCGGCAGTTTGCTCCCATAACGGAAAGGAGCAGCTTGAAGAAGGGCGGTACATTGTGGAACGCTTCAAGGAGAAAACGGTCATCATTACCGGCGGAGCTACCGGAATCGGCTATGCAACAGCGAGGAGATTCGCCGTGGAAGGAGCTCACGTAGTTATAGCGGGGCCGCATCCTACAGCAGGAGAGAAAGCGATGCAAGGGCTTAGCGATTTGGGCGGAAATCATTTGTTCATCAAAACCGACGTTACCCGGGAGGAAGAGGTACGGTTGCTCATGGAGCAAACGATCGAAAGCACGGGACGTATTGATGTGCTCGTCAACAATGCGGCCATCTTTTATGAGAGCGGTTACTTGTTCGAAACGACATCGCGCTGGCGTAAAGTATTCGACGTCATTGTGGAAGGCGCATACTTGTGCACGCGGTACGGAGCCGGCGCCATGATTGCGCACGGAAACGGGATCGGCGGCGCCATTGTAAATGTTTCTTCTATTAATAGCAGCCGCGCGCTGGACAAATCGAGTCATTACAATGCGGCTAAAGGAGCGCTTGATCAATTGACCCGCTGCACCGCACTGGAGCTATCGCCTTACGGCATTCGCGTCAATGGTGTCGCACCGGGTTTCGTCGACGCCGGGCTAGCCGTCGTCGGAGGGATCGATGAACTGCAAACTGAGAACTTTCAATCCCAATACGTGGAGCAAAGAAAAATTCCGCTGGCGCGGCCGGGTCGCGCGGACGAGATTGCGGAGGTTATAGCTTTTCTCGCGTCCGCTCAAGCATCTTACATCCAAGGGGCGATCATCCCGGTCGACGGCGGCTTGTCTGTTACTTTCTAAGGATAATGAGGTGTACAAGACAGATGATGGAAACGATGAGAGCGCTTGTATATGAAGACCCTAAGGTTATGAATGTGCGGCAGGTGCCGATCCCCGTACCCGGAGACAAGGAACTGCTTATCCGCGTTAGTCGGGTCGGCATATGCGGTTCCGAGCTGAGTGGTTATTTGGGCTACAATTCTTTGCGCAAGCCTCCACTAATTATGGGGCATGAATTTGCCGGAACAGTCGCGGGGCTGGGCAAGCATGCGGATATGTTCCGGATCGGTGATAGGGTAACGGCGAACCCGCTTCTTTCGTGCGGAAGATGCGACCCTTGCACCGGCGGCAGCGCCCAGCTATGTGTCGAGCGCAAGCTAGTCGGCGCGCATGTACCGGGAGCTTTTGCTGAATACGTTGTCGTATCCGAAGCTAATGTTTACCCAATCCCGGACTCGGTTTCGTTTGAAGTGGCAGCTTATACAGAACCGTTCGCGTGCGCAGTTCATATATGCCGGTTAGCGGAGTTGTCTGCAAACGATCAAGTCCTGATCATCGGTGCTGGACCGATTGGACTATGTGTTCTTGCAGCAGCGAAAGCTATGGGCTTGCGGGATGTCGTTGTGATGGACTTGAATCCGGATCGGCTGCAGATCGTCAGGGAGTTGGGCGGATATGCGGTAAGCAGCGAGCGGGAGGTGGTCACGGTCCGGCCGAAACTAGGGTTTGACGCGGCAGTGGATGCGGTCGGCGCGCAGACGACCCGGATCCGCTGCGTAGAGTCGGTCCGAAGAGGAGGCCGCGTTGTCTTCAGCGGCTTGCATGAGGCGGACGCTAGTTTGCCTGTAAATACGATCATCCGGGAGGAACTGAAGCTGTTCGGCGCATTTGCCTATTCGCAGGAAGATTTTGCGACGGCGATATCCCGTATCGCAGACGGCACATTTAATTTGCTTCCTTGGACATTGCTGCATCCGCTGGAGCAGGGAACGGCATGCTTCGAGAAGCTGATTTCCGGTCCCGGCTCGATTGCGAAAATCTTGTTGGTAGTGTGAGCGCCCATCATGCGTTTACGGCTTGCTCAAAACAGGCATGCTTCCGTCGAACAACATCGGCGGAAGCACGCCTGTTTGTCATGTTACGGAAACGCGGATTCCGAGCATCAGGCTTGCGAGCGCATGGATTCGCCCGGTTTCTCCTGTGAAGTAGTACAGCTGCGACCGATCGGAGGTGAAGGAATGCGTGCCGATCGGAACGGCAGGGGTATGATACTCTAACTCCCCGAAGCCTCCCAATTGCCCACCGTCGTAAAAAAATTGCGTGCACAATCCGCGACAGTTCGTATCGCCAGGTGGGTAGTCGGCGTATAAGTCAGCCGGATATACCGAGAACTGACGGACAACCAAGTTGCTTTCCCGTTCGTTAAGCCGTCGAATATAGCCGAACCGTCCGGTCGACTGAAGCGCGTCGAAAGAAAGCTTGTACAAATGGGAGCCGCGGTATGGCAAGCAAATGCCGCTGGGATGGGCATCCACTTCGATCTGCCTGTCGTTGCCGAACATTACCAACGGTTTTGTGCTGCCCCATGTCGGGACGATAGCAGTTCCTCCTGCCGGTACCTGCATGATGCTCCATAGTCCGCAATACCCGGCTGCGGTCTGTGAAGGAGTGGGCTGGCAGCCTTCGCCGGGTAGGAGAGGGGAAACTGTCATCCGTTGCCTTACCTCATAACCGATATAGCCGATACCGGCCAGCTCTACATATGCAGTCGAAGTATTTGTCAGCAACGGATTAGGAATCGTCATAAGCTGTTTTTCCAGATGGATCCTAATCTCTTTGCCGGATGGACGGTGATGAAGCGTACAGTCTTGCTCCAGTTTTACGAAGGGCTCTCCAGCGTTTGCGGTCATGCTCCAGTCTCCGGGATCCAGCTCTGGGGGGACACGATAGCGGTTAGCGCGATCGTTAAAATAGTCCAGCTCGGGACTAATCCAAGTGCGATCCCCTCCAATGTTCCATGCATCTTGTTCAAGGGCGGCTGGGTTGGTCCAGAAGGCTGATTCTATTCTGGTGGCTGGGGTTAACGCCCACACTCTTCCTCCTCTCTCCACAATGACTATCTGTCCTCCGTGGACGCCTTCCATTACCGCAAAGCGTTGAGCAGAGCGGGAAAGATGTCTAATCAAATGCTCCTGCAAGAGACTTCCTCCTTTACATTAGAAAAATAAATAACAATCGATTGTTGACAATTATAACATGGCCGTCAACTAAAAATGAAGTATCATCAAGTAATATTATTAATTGTTGACAACCGACAGTCGTCAATTTACTATAAACCTATCAACAACCAAAAAGTTGATAATTCAAAAGGAGGACGAACAATTAACGAAACAACTAACGGATTTAATAGCTACCGGACGATTCAGTCATAACGAAAAAACTTGTTTTTGATCAATCACATTTTACTTGGGGTGACTTCATTGAAAATTACCGATGTGGAAACGATCTACCTACGCTTGCCTGAGCTGGATGCCTCGCGCTGCGATGGTACTCAGGATACTCTGCTCATTCGGGTCCACACAGACGAAGGCTTTGTCGGCATAGGCGAGGTCGACTCCGTTCCTTCGGTCGCGAAGGCGATTGTGGAAGCGCCTCCATCACATTCAATCGCAGCGGGTCTGAAGCATTTGCTAATCGGGGAAAATCCGTTCGAGATCGAGAGGTTATGGGACAAAATGTACCGGGGTACGATTTATTTCGGGAGAACGGGACCGGCGCTTCATGCGATTAGCGGAGTTGACATCGCTCTGTGGGATATCGCCGGGCAGGCTTCCGGACGTCCGGTCAGTGAGATGCTCGGTGGTACGTTTCGTAGGAAAATAAAAGCGTATGCCAGCGTTCTGATGCCCGAAACGCCACATGAAGCCGGGCGGCTGGCGGAACGATATGCAAAGCAAGGCTATTTGGCGGCCAAGTTCGGCTGGGGACCGATCGGGCGCGATTCGAAGCTGGACGAGGAGCTGGTCCGGGCGATTCGCTCGGCGGTAGGGGATCAGATGGACATTATGATTGATGCCGGTTTGGCCTGGGATTTAAAAGGCGCATTGAGAATGGCGAGTGTATACGAGAAATACGGCGTCTACTGGCTGGAAGAACCGCTGCATTCCAATGACATTGCCGGGTACCGGGAGCTGGCGCGCCGGACGAATCTATACATAGCCGGAGGGGAGCAGGAAAGCGGGCGGCTTGCCTTTCAGCGGCTGCTGGACGAAGGGCAGTTCGACATCATTCAGCCGGATCTTGCCCGTTGCGGCGGTTTGAGCGAAGGGAAAAAGATCGCATACATGGCTTACGACCGGCACAAAAAGGTCGTTCCCCATGCGTTTAAAACCGGCGTTCTACTGGCCGCGAGCACGCATTTTACCGCCGCTATTCCGAACGGGTTCCTGCTCGAATATACGATGTCCGATTCCCCGCTGGCGAGAGACTTGTCGGAGACGCCGATTGAATTCAAGGACGGGTACGTGAGCCTTCCGGACGACAGACCGGGTCTTGGAATAACCCTGAATAAGCGGATCGTGGAGCAATATAGAGTCGGATGACAGGCGGAGATGGACAAGATCGACGAGGGGGAACGCAGGCATGAAGCTTTCTTTAAGGGTTTGGCCGGCTAGATTTATAGAAGACGATCATTTTGAGCAGTTCCGTTCGTTGCTGCAGCCGTACCGGCATGCGATAGACGAATTGGCGTTAATTCTTGAATTTGTATACAGCGGCTATACGCCGCTCGATACGTTCAGGACGTGGTGCGAGACGCTCGCGGTCCGGGCGGAAACGCTGCGGCAGGACGGCTTCAGGGTCGGAGTCAATACCGTTTCGATCGGAGGCTTAAACGACGCGTGGGACTGGTATCCCACATTTGGCCAGCCGATGATAAGCCATGACGGTACCGTTGCGACAAGTCCGTTTTGCCCGAATCATGAGTCGTTTTACACATATTTGACGGATAAGTACCGTCTAATCGCGGAAGCGGGCGTCGATTTCATCTGGGTGGACGACGATTGCCGAATCCATCATCATCGGCCCGCAACACATCCTTGTTTTTGCCCGACATGCCTGGACGTGTTCAATCGTACGAACGGCGGCGCACATACGCGCGAGGAGCTCGTCGCTCTGCTCGATTCGCCGGAAGGGGGAGCTTACCGGGAACAATGGGTAGAGCATAACATCGCTACCATCGAGCGGATGCTGGGCGTCATCGAACGAGCGGTTCACGGTGTCGATCCGGAGATCGAGCTCGGACTGATGACCGGGACGCTTGAATGGACGACTTATTCGGGCGCCGCCTTCGATCGTTGGATGAAAGCGCTGAAGGCGGTCAAAGGCCGGCCCGGCGGCGGCTTCTACAGCGATCATGCGCCAGCGGGCATGTTGTTCAAAAGCATCGAATGCGCCCGGCAAAGCGAATTGTACCCGGATGTCGTGTCCGACGTGCAATACGAGCTGGAAACATTTCCGCAGCAGCGATATATGAAATCGGCCCGCATCATCAAGACCGAGTGCACGGTTGCAATGGCAAGCGGGGTGAATGGAATTATCGGGCATATCCTGAAGTCGGAGAAAGGCTCGATTGCCGAGTACGGGGATTGGCTGGAGGCGCTGACCGATATGAAGCCGCTCTGGGAGACGATGGACCGAATTTCCCGGGGGTTGGAACCGCTTGGCTTGTATCCCGCCTTGTCTCAAAAGTTCGAAGCCCGGCGGAAAGTCGACCGGAGCGGCTGGT
This sequence comes from Paenibacillus oceani, assembly GCF_014705615.1. Taxonomy (GTDB): domain Bacteria; phylum Bacillota; class Bacilli; order Paenibacillales; family NBRC-103111; genus Paenibacillus_AB; species Paenibacillus_AB oceani. The sequence continues at coordinate 102,017 of NZ_JACXJA010000013.1, read as the reverse complement.
TTAAAAACTCAAGCGGTACGACAGCCTCATACATATTGCACGAGCTGGGCATTCCGTTTTCCCTGAAGCCGGAATCGTCGTGCGGTGTTGTTTTGAGTGGTGATATGGCTCAAGGATACTCGAGGGACGAACTGCTGGATATGCTCTCCAAAGGCGTTCTGATAGATGGTCCCACTCTGGAGCTGTTGACGGAGCAAGGCCTAGGGGAATATTGCGGTGTGCGCGTCGTCGGTAAATACAATAACGGAGTCATGGAACAACATACGGCGGATGAACTTAACGCTCCTTACATTGGCGAACAACGGGTCGCCAGAAGTACGCATCTCCACGAAAACGGCTATGTGCTCGAACCGCTGTCCGATCATGGCGTACGCGTCTTGAGTGAGCTTATCAGCTATACCGGAATAAATCTGGGTCCGGCCTTCACCCTGTACGAGAACAGTCTGGGGGGACGCGTTGCCGTACACGGCTATGCTCCATGGTCCTGCTTGTATTCAGGAGCGAAGCGGCTGCAACTGATCCGCACGCTAGACTGGATCAGCAGGGAATCGCTACCCATTGTCGTCAAGGAAAGAAGCTTGAAGGTTGTCCCTTATATAAAATCGTCGGCCGACCGTTTACGTTCGCTGATTCTCCTCGTTAACGCCAGTCTGGACGAAACCGGCGAGTTCGAAACGGAGCTGCGTATTCCCGCTGGGCGATTGCGCCGTTTGGAGTTGACAGGAAATCCGGTGCTGATCCCGGAGGAGTGTATCCGCAGGAACAACGGCATAACCTATGTGACCTTGACGAATATAAAGCCGTGGGACTTTGTAGTACTATCGACTGACGAGTGAAACGATACCAAAACCGGAGGGCTTGGAACGATGAATGGGAAAAGGGCGGAATACGATGTTATTGTAGTCGGAGGGGGGCCGAGCGGTATCGCGGCTGCGGTTGCATCCGCAAGGGAAGGCAGCCGGACGCTTCTGGTCGAACGCTACGGCTTTCTCGGCGGTGCGGGAACGGCGATGATGGTGAACCCATGGATGTCCTACTCGGCAGCGCTCAGCTCCGAACAAATCATATTCGGGATCTTGCAGGAATTGATCGATGGGATGACCCGGATGGGGATGTACGGCAGCCCGAAAGCCAGAAACGCTTTCGACCCGGAAGCGCTGAAAGTTGTTGCTGAACGGCTATGTATGGAAGCCGGCGTCGAGTTGCTGTATCATACGTTCCTTGCGGGCGTCAAGATGGAGCCGAACGGGCAAAATATTGGTTCAATTGAGCTGGCCAACAAGGCGGGGCTCGTCGAGATGAAGGCAAGAATGTACATCGATGCGACAGGAGACGCGGATTTGGCGGCTTTGGCCGGTGCAGTCGTCGAGAAAGGCCGGGAAGTGGACAGCAACTGCCAGCCGATGACGCTGAATTTCCGGATGGCAAACGTCGATATGGACCGGCTGGCCGACCGGCAGACCATTACCGATCTGTATTTGGCGGCGAAAGCTCGCGGCGAGGTCGACTGTCCGCGTGAAAATGTGCTGTGGTTTCATACGAATCAGCCCGGCGTTATCCATTTCAATACGACACGCATTTTGTTAAAGGACGCAACCGATCCGTGGCAGCTGACTGAAGCGGAGATCGAAGGGAGAAGGCAAGTTCAGGAGCTCGTAATTTTTCTGAAAAAGGACGTGCCCGGCTTCGAGGAATCGTATCTGCAAACGACCGCTCCGCAAATTGGCGTCCGCGAATCGCGCCGGGTGATCGGAGAGCATCTTCTGACTGCCGACGAGCTGCTCTCGGCCTGCAAGTTCGATGACGTGATTGCGCGCGGCGCTTACCCGGTTGACATCCATAACCCAATAGGGGGCGGAACCATCATCCAGGAACTTGTGCCGGGGGAGTGGTACGATATTCCGCTCCGGGCGCTTATCCCGTTAAAAATCAATAACTTGCTTATCGGCGGGCGTCCGGTCTCGGCTACCCACGAGGCGCATTCGGCAATCCGAGTACAGCCGATCGCGATTGCGATCGGGCAAGCGGCGGGCACGGCAGCGGCGCTCTGCGCCCAATCCGGCAGTATTCCCAGGACGATAGAAACAAGTGTCGTACAGCGGTCGTTAAACAAGCAGGGAGCCCGGCTGTTCGGTTAGTTTTTATACGATGACCCGTCAGTACGTGGTCAATTAGGGGGAATTCCATTGAAAACTTGGATGAAAACGCTGTCATATTTATCGCTTCTAAGTCTGGTAGCCGCTTGCGGAAGCCAAAAAGACAATACGGCTCCGCAAAGCGGCAAAGAGCAAGAGCAGGCGAGCAAGGAGCCGGTCGAGCTTGTAATCCATTCGTCCGCTTTGACGACCGAGGACAAATTTTACGGAGAGCCGCTGAGGAAAAAATTCCCGAATTATAATATCAAAATCATTCCGAGTCAAAAAGGGACTACATTACCGGAGCTGATAGCCGCCGGAACGAAAATTGACATTTACTTCCACGCAATCGGCACTTTCGAAAGTACGATGCTCTCGCATGGCTTGGAGTACGATATGACCGAATTGATCAAAAAGCATAACGTGGATATGAGCCGATTCGAGCCGACGCTCGTGGATTCGATCAAGCAGCTGTCGGAAGGAAAGATATACAGTTTGCCCGTCTATGCCAACAACCTGGTGCTGTTTTACAACAAAATGATATTTGATAAGTTCGGCGTTTCTTATCCAAAGGACGGTATGACGTGGGAGGAAACGTTCGAGCTGTCCAAGAGGCTGACCCGTGTAGAGGGAGACACGCAGTACATCGGATTCACACATGTCCCGTTCATCACCGTGAGAAACAATCCTCTGTCGATTCCGATCGTCGATATGAAGACGAATATGCCGACGATTAATTCGAATAAAAGCTGGGAGCAGTTTTTCCGGACCTTCTTCGTTGATGCCGTGGATGAAGGGGTGCGTACTAAGATTGCGGATTCGTTGGACGGGAGAGCATTCATTGTAAACAAAAATATTGCGATGACGGCTTACTTATTCGGAACTGCACAATCGCTCGACCTGGAGAAGCCTTTCGAATGGGATATGGCCTCGCTGCCCGTCTTCAAGGGAACCAATGCCGGGTCGCAGATGACCGCCATCCATTGGGGAATTACGAATCAGTCGAAAAACAAGGATGCCGCCATGGAAGTTCTTAAATATTTGACCTCCGATGAATTCCAGACGATCCTGGCCAATTCCGGCCTGCTCCCAGTATTAAAAACGGACGTGACAACGAAATTGCTGGCCCAATCGACGCTGCTAAAGAACAAAAACTATAAAGCGGTATTATACAACAAGCCTGCGTCGATCCCAGCCAAGACGAAGTATGATCCGGAAGTCATTAGCATTTACGGAAACATTGGATCCCAAGTCATGACAGGAAAAATAGATTTGAACACGGCAATGCGTCAGGCGGAGGAGATGGCGAAACAGAAAATAGCGGAAATTTCCAACAAGTAAAGGCTGGATCCGAACAGCGTCAGGAGTTCCGTTTATTTCTTCAGCACGGCGATAGACGGAGCCCCCGCATTCTGTACTCCTCGGAGGAGCGGGATGCGGGGGCCGTATAAGAGCATGATTGCGGCTCAGCCGTAATCGGATACCGTCTGCAGCAATGCTTCATAATACAGGTCATGCCCGTGTTGGTTGACATGGATGCGTCCCGCATCCACACCCGTTGTCCAGTTGCGGTGGTCTACTCTGCGAAAACGGTACTGAAAATAATCGACGGTGTGAAGGAAGAAAATCTGGTGCTGCAAACAAACGGATTGGATGATGTCATAATAGTCCTCGTATCGGCCCTGGCCCCGCACATTGTCCGGCAATGGAGGTTTTGTAAGGAATTCGGGATGCTGCTTGTAATCGAAAGGCGTCGATTCGGTAATTACAGGAGCGGGACCAATTACGATCACATCCGGACCGGCCGCTAGAATACGCCTGATCATCCTTGTAAAGGCTGACCTCGTATCGGATAGGGGGACGCCGTGAAACCAGTCGTTAATAATCATCGGCTCCAAAATAATCAGTGTCGGATTCAGACGCAATACTTCGGCAAGGTGATCGGTGCAGTCCTTGTCGCCATCTTGACATGCCCCTGCATCAAAAGGTTCGCCTATATAGTCCATCATCGTATGGTTGCCTCTACCCGCATTCACGAACTGGGTCATACTCAAGCCGGTACGGTCACGGACAAATCTGGAAAACTGATCGAGCCATACGCCCGAAGAAGGAAAGCGCTGATGGAATCGGTCCGTTACGCCGGCAGGGGCGGGAAGTCCGGGAACCCGGTCGTCGCCAAGAGCGGATGCACCTTGACCCGCCGTATGCGAGTCGCCAGAAAAAACAATCAAGGCGTCGGCAGGGGCGATCGTATGGTTGGCAATTTTCATTTGCTTGGTTCACCTCATTATGTACAATTCTGTTCTAACCGTATTATAAACTCAACTGTTGACAATTTACAATACGCAATTAATTTTGTCATTCTCTCGTTAAGTCATCGTTTTCATATATCCCCATATCATTGAGGAGGACTTGCCATGCAGGAGCAAACGGATCAGATCCAGGATCAGAAAGAACATGCGTCAGTAAAAGCGCCGGAGAGACGCGGCGAACCAAGTAACGGGCTGAGCAGAAGGAAGCTGCTCGCTGTCGCCGGAATGAGCGGGGCCGCAGTTGTGGCGCAGGAACTATTAGCGAACCGCGTCGGATACAGCCAGCAAAGCACCGGAAGCGGTACGCACGACAAACTGTATGCTAGAAAAACAACTATTGCGGAAATTGGCAGCGGTATGTTTCCCGTCGGAACAATCTTGAAAGTATCGGATCGGGGTGACACAATATTCGATGTTGTTGCCGGAGGAGTTCCCAACGGATTGGAGATCGTAGATGCCGGTTCCGGTAAAACAGCGGTTGCCCGGCTTTCCAGGGCTGTCAGTCCAAAGGCTGTAGGAGCGAGCGGCGGGGTCACTGCTGATGCATCGGTCTATATAAACAGACTTCTAAATCTCGGATTTGATGTCGATTGCTCGGATGATGATTATCGTATCGACAACGACGTGATCATCCCAAGCCATAGAACCATCCGAGGAAGCAGGTCCAAAACGTTTATTGCAAACGGCAGATTATGTCTTGGCATCAAAAACTCCACCGGAGAGTGGGTTGCCTCGATTGCTCCGCTGGTCTACTTCAAACAAGAACATTACACGGCGAATGGCTACTCCAGAAACGAAATCACAAGCGGGGTTTTGAAAAAAGCGTCGCATATCCCGGTTCAGGATACAAGCCTGTTTAGCGCAGGTGATTATGTGTACCTATCGAATGGCTACGCCGATATGTGGCGCGTGCTATCTAATACTTCGATTTCCGGTATCGACTATCTTAGACCGCATATCGATTTGTGGAAGGCGGAGATTCATCGGATAAGGGGAATCAGCGGAAATACGTTGATCATCGATGGTGTCCTAGGATTTGATTGTCCCCTGGTTCCAAAGACTTATGGTCTCATACCGAACGAAAACAGTTCTGCCGCTTCTGTCGGGTTCACGACTCCAAATGTGGAAAAGCTGGTCGGAGCCAAAAACATACGGATTGAGAGTTTACATATCGTATCGGGCAATCATACGCCTGCGATTTTCGGGATCGGATGCGAGAATGTGACGGTAAGTGACGTAACGATCGATGCCGAAACCAACACAAGCGAAGAACAAATCTCCTTTCATACTTCGATCAATTGTAAGGTAATCGGCTGTACGGCCAGATCGCTCGGGTTTTCAGTAAGCATAAGAAGGGCTTCGACGGGTTGCCTCGTTACCGACTCTGTCTTCAGCACCGGGGGAGGAGCCGACAGCGCAGTGAATATTTGGGAAGGGGCATACGGCAATATCGCCAGCAATCTGAACATATTCTCGTTTGGCGAGCCTTCCAAGTTAACAAGAGGCGTTTATTTCAATTCCTCCCATGACAACACAGCTGACAATATTACCGGACACGATTTGTTAACAACAATTAACTTGGCTTTTCTAGGCAGCGGAAGCAAGATTTCCAATATTAAAAGCGTGAACTGTGATATGAGTTTCTCTTCCTACAGAGCTTTTGAGTTTAACGTGGATGGAGTGAACCATACCGGCTTTCATACTCTGGCAGGAAATAATTTAGCCAAAGGATTCATGGTTGAAAATTATGACTGCAATACGTTCAGCATCTCTAACGCTCACCAGACCGATCTGGAGTTTACAGGATTTGTCGGTGCATTTCGGAACGTGTTATGTCTGAATTCCCATCTTCACAACATCATCGCTCCAAAATGCGTCTTGTACGATCCGATAGAAGCATCGAGAACGTATCGGCCGGAGCTCGTAAGAATGGATGTGACGGACTCCTTGTTTTACTCCGGCGATATTAGATCCGAGACGTTCAACCTCTCCGATACCCGGGCTAGCAAATATAAAAATACGAAGTTTCTGAACGGGTTCTCGATTAAATTTTCTCATTATACCGAGTTTAAAGACTGTGAATTCGGGGGTACTCATGGTGCGATGCTCGATTTGGCGACGTTCACCATTTTTGAAGGATGCCGGTTTAGATGCACGGGCAGCGCGGTTCATTTCGGAACGAATCCCAGCATCAACAGATGCAATATCAAATTTAGAAATTGCATGGTAGAAGCTCCCGCCTACTTTACAAACTATTCGGATAACGAACCCAACTTGGTGGGAGGAAACGTGTCTCCTTTCGCAAGAGGCGGTGAGGAAGTCGATATCCTGACAAACTACCCCATTATCAAGACATACAAAAATACAAATGTTTTTGGTAATCAAGCAGGGTGGCTGCTGGTTTGAAAATGAAACGATAATGCTCAAAAACAAAATCAATGCTTGATGGTGTAATTCGAATAGAAAAATGGAAAAGCGTCTTCGCATAAGGGACGTAGACTCATCGTAGTTTCCTGGACCGATGTCTTCTTTTTTTAGCTCTATATTGGCCGTCTCCTTTAGTAGATTAAGCGAATCTAGAATTTTCGGCACTTGTGCGACTCCAGATTCCTTTTCAACGAAGGTAATGAGTTTTTGGCAATGATTCATCCATGACATAAACAGCCTTACGCACCTTCCGCGCAGTCTTTGTACGGAACGGCAGGCACGTTAAATATGGCCACCCTGTCTCTTCGTGTGGCGGAAATGGGACAATCGGAATTATGAACGTCATCGCCCGTACCGGAAGGATGCACGATCCAAAGTAGCAGGTACAGCAAATGGTTCGATCAGAGGCCGTTCTTTTTCTATTTTTACGCCAGAATGTGAGTTCGCTAAAGCGTTAAAACGGACCGAGGCATTCTGAACCAAGGAAAGCTGCCTCATACGCAGGGCATTGATCGTGGAAAAGGCTTCGTTTCTCGTTTAGAAGCTTTTCTTCTATTAAGCCCTTCCCTGTGGCAAAGTGGAGAAGGGGGCAGCTCCCTAGTCGATCTTAGCAAGTGTCGCAAGTCGTCCATCGCTCTCTAACGTATGGGTTTGCACGTAAAAGGACCGTCGGGGTCATTTCTCCGGCGGCTTTTTCTCCATGAGCAGATTTTGCAACCGTGACTTTAGTCATGGGTGGTTCGATAAAAATGAGTTTAAATCTGCATAAATATGTTCCGCGATTCGACAAAATCCGGTAAAATAATTGTTAGTTCCTGCTTCATACTCTCAGTCATTAGGAAGGTGAACCAATGATCGGTTCCGCAATGAAGAGAAAGATAAGCGTTTTCATACTTGCAGTGCTGTTTGCAACGATGCTGTGGTCTCCAAATACATGGGCCATAAGTACGATCCCTAACGGAAACGGGGTGAGCCAAAGCGCCAGAGTGGAGCCGAATCCGCTCGGGGAAAATGTAACAGCAAAGGTGTACGGCGACGACTTGCCTGCATTCTTTACCGCTTACGGCGGCGCTTTTGACGGCCGGTATATTTGGTTCGGGGATATGGGGTTAACGGGGAGAATCGTTCGGTTCGATCCCGTCACAGCGACTTCGGCCACTTACAATCTGCCTAGCGGCATAACGAGCGGATTTATCGGAACCGTATTTGACGGGCAAAACATCTGGTTCATTCCCAACACGGGCGGCAAGCTGGTTAAGGTAGACAAGGATACCGGTACCGCTACGGGATATGATGGATGGCCGGCTGGAGCTTCTCCGAGCCATTTTATGGGCGGCGCTTTTGACGGGCAATATTTGTGGCTTGCTCCCAGCGGTAACGGCTCCAGCATTGTGGTACGGGTAAAGGTCTCCGACGGCACCATGACGGGCTACCCCTTGCCAGTCGGCGTCGCCGGTTCATTTTTCGGAGCCGTCTACGACGAACAAAACGTCTGGCTGATTCCTAACGGCGGCAATGCGCTAGTCAGGATCAATCCTGCCGACGGTACGATGACCACGCATAGCAACTGGCCTGCGGATTTTACAACAACAGGCTCTTTCTCCGGAGGAATCTTTGACGGTGAATACATATGGCTGATTCCCGCTGGTGCTGACCGCATCATCCGATTGGACCCCGCTACGAATACCATGACGGGTTATAATAATTGGCCTGACGGGTTTAATAAAGCTCAGAACATGTACTTTAGCGGAGCATTCGACGGGCAGAACATCTGGTTCACGCCTTTCATCGGCGGACAAATGCTGAAGCTCGACAAAGCTACAGGAGAAATGAAGAGCTACGATATTTCAGGCTGCTCCAATCCAAACTATTTCGGCACGGTGTTTGACGGTCAACAGCTATGGCTCACTTCTCCTTCAGCATTATCAGCGGCATTAACCCGGGTGTCCACTGCAGGACCAGGCTCCGATACCGGCGCGCCGGTTGTCGCCAACGGGACTTTGACCCCGTCCTCGTTGACGTTCAGCAGTGCCGGCTTGTCCTGGGCGAAGGCGACGGATGACATTACTCCGGATTGTAAGCTCGAGTATCTGGTGTACCGCTCGGACAGCCCGAATATCAGCACAGTGAGCGATATGGAGACGAACGGTACCGCGGAGGGGGCCTTCGCAGCCGATATCGCGACCAAGACCGTTACGGGGCTTACTCCGGGATCGACCTATTACTTTAATGTGATGGTCAAGGATCAGAGCGGCAACAAAACCGCCTATACGATGGTTCCGGTGACGCTGCCGGCCCCGACGGTTACTTTGAGCTATAACGGGAACGGTCATACGGGAGGGACCGAACCGGTAGACGGATCGGCCTATTCCAACGGGCAATCGGCTTCCGTAGCCGGCAATTCAGGGAGTCTGGTCAAGGAAGGTTCCGTATTCCGGGGCTGGAATACGTCAGCCGACGGCAGCGGAACCGATTATGCTCCGGGTTCGGCCCTGACGATGGGCCTAGCGAACGTGACGCTGTACGCCAAGTGGGAGCTGCTTAGCAGCGAAGCACGTCTTGGCTCGCTGGCGCTCTCGGGAGTTACGCTGTCTCCTGCATTCCATTCCGACACGGCCGCTTACAGCGCAAGTGTAGGGTATGATACCCGAAGCACAACCGTGACGGCAACCGTCTACAGCCAGCAGAGCTCCGCTTCGTTGGAGTTGAATGATGGAATCGTACTGACCAGCGGGCAAGCAAGCGGTCCTGTCAGCCTCGCGGTAGGTAAAAACACGGTTAACGTGAAGGTGACGGCAGAGGACGGACAAACCCAGCTTACTTATACCGTGGAAATCACGCGGGAAGAAGAAAGCGCCGCTTCCCCGGAAACGGGATCGGGACCGGGACCGGTCGTTTCTGTGCCTCCGAAGGAGGACGGCTTCCGGGTGATCATCAACGGACAACCTCAGGAGCAGATTGCGACCGCCGTTAAGGAAAGCGCGAACGGGCAGTCGAAGCTCGTCGTGACGGTGGATGTGGACAAGCTGACCGCGCAACTGGCCAGAGAGGGCGATAAACCTACGGTAATCATTCCGGTGAGCTCCGGCGAGGATATAGTATCTGCGGTGTTGTCTGGAGCAGCGGTGCAAGCGATGGAGAACAAGCAGGCGGTTCTGGATATTCAGACGCCTCTGGGCAGCTACACGCTTCCTGCAGCCGAGGTCTTTATCGGCCGGTTGTCCGAGCAGGTCGGCCAGGTACAGCTGGCGGATATGGAGGTTCGGGTCGAGATCGGGAAGAGCGGCGAGGCCGCGGCTGCGCTTATGAGTGAGGCGGCTTCGAAAGGCGGTTACGTCTTGAGCGCTCCCCCTGTCGATTTCACAGTCAGCGTCAGCTACAAAGGGACGACTTTGACGATCGAGAAGTTCAGCACCTACGTGAAGCGGGAAATCGCCCTTCCGGAAGGGGCGGACGCGAACAAGGTTACGACGGCTCTAGTACTCCATGCCGATGGCACGACCCACCATGTGCCAACGTTCGTGACTTCCCGTGAAGGCAAGTCGTACGCGGTAATCAACAGTTTGACCAATAGTACGTATTCCTTGGTGTGGAGTCCGAAGACGTTCGGCGATATGGAAGGCCATTGGGCAAAAGCGGCCGTTACCGATATGGCGTCCAGATTCGTGGTAAACGGAAAGTCCGCTTCGAGCTTTGCGCCGGATGCAGTCATTACCCGCGCCGAATTTGCCGCGATTGTGGTCCGGGCTCTTGGATTGTCGGATACGGGCGAAACGGCGGCATTCCAAGATGTGTCCGACAAGGACTGGTACGCCGGCTCCGCAGCGAAGGCGAAGGAGTACGGGCTGATCGACGGGTATGAGGACGGCACCTTCCGTCCGGACCGGTCGATCACACGTCAAGAAGCGATCGTGATTCTGTCTCGGGCGATGAAGCTGGCCGGGCTGGAGACAAGCGTCTCTGCCGGTCAGGCGGATGCGGTGCTTGCCGCTTTTGCAGATCGTCAGGAGTTGGCGGATTGGGCGAAAGAAGCTGCCGCGGCGATGGTTCGGGGAGGCCTGGTTGCCGGGGACGGGACCGGCTTGACCCCGTCGGCCGACATCACGCGCGCCGAGACGACTACGATGGTGCAGCGTGTTCTGAAGGCTGCGAAATTGATCGATTAAGCTAGGCAGGGGCTGCCCCAAAGGGATCGGCGAGTTGAACAAGTCCCGAATGATGGACAAGGACGCTTCCATAACCACCGGATAGGTGGGATGGAGGCGTCTTTTGTTTTGATTGCCAAAGTGTTGTGGCGGGGGGAAGAGGTTGAAAGCAAATAGTAACAGGTCCATGCACGGACTCGCCAGTTCGAATCGTTTTTTGGAAGAGCAGGGAGTTGCAGCGGCGCGCAGTCGGTCGGCTAACGGACATGGGAGCAGCTTAGAGTGGCAAATGGGGGGAGTCGACTAGCTAACGGACAGGAGAGCAGCTTACGTGGCATTAGACGCCGAAAATAGAGGGTAATCGGCTCCTAAGCGTCTGTGGTGTCCGTTATGGAGCGAAATGGAGCTAATTTGGTGTCTAAGCAGCTGTGGTGTCCGTTAGAGGGTCTGTGCATGTACCTACTCCAAGAACGGCCGGCAATTCCCGGACAGTTCCTAGCGACCCGGAAATCGCAGCTGCATCTCCTCCCAATATCCCATTGACAGCCGGAAATTAATATGTCATTATGAAAATATCAAAACGACAATATCAATTTCAGGCCGGAAGGAGTTCTCATCATGAGCAAAACTATGAACAACGTATTGCAGGCTGTCGGGCTCGTCATCGGTATGGCGCTTATCGGTTACACCTCTTCGACGGTTTTGGAGGCGGCGGCTTCGATTACGGGGCTACTCAGCGTCTGGCTGACCGCGCGGGCGAATATATGGGCTTGGCCGACGGGACTGGTGAGCGTCGTCTGCTTTTTCTACATCTTCATGGATGTAAAGCTGTATGCGGATATGACGTTGCAAGTGTTCTTCTTCGTTCTTAGCATCTACGGCTGGGTCGTATGGCTGAGCGGCAGAGGGAACGCCAAAGTGCGGCCGACGACCCGAATGACAGGCCGCCTTGCGATCGTGCTGATCGTATTTCTGATCGCAGCTACCGCAGGCTGGGGATATGCGCTGGACGGGTACACGGATGCGGCCGTCCCGTATCTGGACGCTTTCATCGCCGTGCTGAGCCTGATCGCCCAATATTTGCTGTCGAGGAAAGTGCTGGAGAGCTGGTACGGCTGGATCGCCGTCGATGTGCTGTCGATCGGGATGTACGCCTACAAAGGGCTGGACGCGGTCGCCACCCTGTACGTCATTTTCCTGGGGATCGCGATCTACGGACTGGTAGGCTGGAGAAGAGAGTACACAGCCTTATATGGCAAAACGCAACCCCCAACCCCAACACAAGGAGAAGGAGGCGGAATCCGTGTCTGAAACGACAGGACTAACGCTTGGTAAATTCGCGCCGTTTCATAAAGGGCACCAGTTGCTCGTGGAGACGGCGCTGCACGAAACAGACCGGGTCATCGTCGTGATCTACGATTGTCCGGAGACGACTCCGATCCCGCTCATGGTTCGCGCCTGTTGGATTCGCACGTTGTATCCGTCTGTGGAGGTGATCGAAGCGTGGGACGGCCCGGCTGAGACCGGCTATACGCTGGACATTATGCGGAAGCAGGAGCGTTACATCCTGGGTTTGCTAGGGGAGTGCAAGGTGACGCATTTTTATTCCAGCGAAAAGTACGGGGAGCATATGAGCGAAGCGCTCGGCGCGGTGAACCGGCAGGTGGACCCGGACCGGGGGCGGTGTCCGGTATCCGGTACGGCGGTGCGGGCAGCGCCATATGAACATCGGCACCTGGTCGATCCGCTCGTGTACCGCGATCTGGTCACGAAGGCGGTGTTCGTAGGCGCCCCATCCACCGGCAAAACGACGACGGCCCAGGTGATGGCCGCCCGGAAAAATACCGTCTGGATGCCCGAATACGGACGGGAATATTGGGAAAATCATCAGATCGAACGGCGTCTTACCCCGGAGCAGCTCGTCGAGATTGCCGAAGGGCATCTGGAACGGGAGAATGCGGCGTTAACCGAAGCCCGCGACTATTTGTTCGTCGATACGAACGCGATCACGACGTATATGTTCGCGCTGGACTATCACGGCTTCGCGCTGCCGCGGCTTCAGGAACTGGCCGAACGTGCGGTGTCCCGGTACGATCTCGTGTTTGTATGCGGGGACGATATCCCGTACGACGATACGCCCGACCGGTCCGGCGACGTCCACCGGCATACGTTTCAGAAGAGGATTGTCGCGGATCTGCTGGAGCGGAACGTCCCGTTCATCCCGCTGGAGGGAACGGTGGAGCAGCGGTTGGAGCGGGTCGATTCGGTGCTGAGCCGGTATGTGAAATACAGGAGCTTGGGCGAACTGGTATCGGTCCAGGATCACCCCCTCTAAGCGGAAAGCGGCCGCACATGCAGCCAGGCGAACGTCGGGCTGGTCCCGAAGCGTGCTTTTTCCCCGGATGGTACACGGATTGTAACGGAACTGCAGACGATAACGTACAAGTAAGGGCGGATGAAAAAAATGAGCCGCAAGTCTCATTTTCGCTGCCGGATGTCCGACTGGCCCTGTTGCAAACAGGAAAATCCGATCCGGTTGTGGAAACATTTAGTCAGATCCCGATAAAAGATGCAGCGAGGTACAAGTGTGATAGAGATAACCGAAGCTTATATCGATTCGATAGCTCCCAATGCAGGGGCGATCAAAAACGGCCGCGATCTGGTGAAGAAAAACAGCTTTCCGAAGCTGTGCCGGTCGGAGGACGGGACGCTGCTGTTCGGAGAGTGCAAAGGAAGCGGCAAAGATCCGTACCGGTGCTCGGCCGACTTCGTCAAGCCGGAAAGTCCGGTGTTCCGTTGCAGCTGTCCAAGCCGGCAATTTCCGTGCAAGCATAATCTTGGGCTACTTTACGCATATGCGGGAGGCAAACCTTTTGACGTAGAGGACGTTCCCGAGGATGTGGCGGATAAGCGGAGCAAGATCGAGCAGCGCGAGGAGAAAAAGAAGGAAGTAGCCGAATCCACGGCGGCGGGGGGCGAGACGGCAACCGCCAAGCGTAAGACGAACAAGTCCGCACTCGTCAAAAAGATGGCTGCCCAGCTGGAAGGGATCGAGCTGCTCGACAAGCTGGTCCGGCAGATCGTCCAATCCGGCTTCGCCTCCCTGGACGCGAAAACGATGAAGATGCTGGACGACCAGGCGAAGCAGCTCGGCAACTACTACGTGCCGGGACTGCAGAGCGCTTTCCGCGAGCTGCTGCTCGTACTGGAAAGCGGGGACGACCAGGAGCGGATGTACACAGAGGCGATGGACAAGCTGACGCTGCTCCATATGCTGGTCCAGAAAAGCAGGGACTACATCGAAGGCAAGCGGCAAAATCCGGAAGGTCCGATGGACACTGTCTCGCCAGTCGAGGAGTCGATCGGTCATGCGTGGCAGGCGGCGGAGCTGAAGGAATACGGGCTCGTCCGTTCGGATGTCGAGCTGCTGCAGCTGGCGTTCCGTTCTTATGGAAATGAGGCGCGGGGCGAATACGTGGACGAGGGCTGGTGGATTCGGCTGGACACGGGCGAGCTGCACACCGTCCGGACATATCGGCCGTATCGTGCGGCCAAGTATATGAAGGAAGAGGATTCGTGCTTTTCCGTCGTTAAGGCGAAGGAATTGTTCGTATACCCCGGACAGTGGACGCCCCGAGCCCGCTGGGAAGAGATGACGATGCGGGACACGACGCCGGAAGACCGCGCCGCCGTTATTTCACATGGCAAACGATTATTCGCGGAAACGATTAAGGCTGTTAAAAATGAACTGAAAAATCCGCTGTCCGACAAACGTCCGGTCGTGCTGCTGTCCTATGCCAAGCTGGGCGTGGCCGGCGGGCGGTACGTGCTGGAGGACGAGGCCGGCAAAAGGCTGACGCTCGGAGACATCCGCTCCCTGTCCCATCCCGGCATGCAACTGCTGCCGCTGCTCGGGGAGCACATATGCCGCGACCAGGCGATGCTCGTTATGTTCGAGCAGGATTTGCTGGACGGCAGCCTGATCGCCCAGCCGCTCTGCCTTGTCACCGGGACGGAGACGGTGCGGTTCATTTACTGATTCGGGAGCTTCTGGTTTGTGATGACAGTTTGAAGAAAGGAGCACGGACCGTTGAGCATTCTAGTATTAACCGATTTGCACCGGGAAGTGCGCCGGTTGTTCATAGCGGGGAGCGGCCTGGCTGCGGGGGATTTGCGTCTGGCCAAGCTGGTGCCGCAGCTCCGGCATCTGTCCGGCACCGCTCCGGTGCTCGGGAAGGTGGCCGACGCCGTCTCGCAGCTGTGCGAGGCCGACCGGGAGCGGGCGCCGGGCAAGCTGCTGGAGCTCGGCGCGCTGCTGCACGCGATCCTGTATACGCAAGGCGATGCCGATACGAAGGGCGGGTTCCGGGAGTTTGAGCCTTACGAACCGCTTGGCGGCGATGCGGGGAGCGGGGCGTTCGCTTTGGCGACGCCGGCAACGTTCCGCCAGTTGAAGCCGCTGATCGACGCGCTGACCGAGCGCGGCTCGGGGCGGCTGGAGGTGATCCGGCAGGCGTGCGAAGCCGGGCTGTTTGCAGATATGCGGACGCATGTGCCGGCGGTGATCGCCTTGGAGGACCCTTCGTCCGAGATTGCCGAATTCGTCGCGGCCCATGTCCTTCCGGCGATCGGGACGCCGGCGCTGCCGATCTTGGATAACCGGCTTGAACTGGAGGGAGGCAGGGGCGACGCCCGCAAGCTGCAATTGATTCACCGGCTGACTAACGCCGGAGCGGAAGAGCTTGTCGTGCGGGCTGCAAGCGAGGGCTCCCAGGAAGTCCGGATCGCGGCGATCGAGCTGCTCGCCGATTACCCCGGCCAGGAAGCGTACCTATTGGAGCAGTCCCGGGATAAGAAAAAAGAGGTTCGCCGTGCCGCTCTGCACGCCTTGGCCGGTCTGGGAACCGGAAATGCGGCAGCCCGGCTGCTGGAGGCGCTTCGAAGCAAAGATCAGGATATCGCCGTCGAACCGGTCCGCCTGTGCGGCAATGAACGGTTAACGGCAGAGGTGATCGGGTATGCCGCAGCGCTTACCGATCAGCTCCGTTCGGAAGGGCAAGCGGATGCTTCCGCGGACAAAGCGGCGAAAGAAAAAGCCGCCGCCGCTGCGGCGGAGAAGCTTCACTACGCGCTGCAGGCGCTCGACGGGAAACGGGAGCCTGCGGTCGCCGCCTTTCTGATGAATCTGGTGCCGGACACGACGCTGCCCGCGAAGGAAGCGGCGAATCTCCGTGAGCAGGCGGCCGGGCTGCTGCTCGATATGGAGACGTCCGGGACGGACTTGTTCTTGCACGATTTGCGCGACCGGCGCGATCTGCGGTTGCTGTCGTACAGTTTCCGCGCCGCTATGCGCGCCCTGACGGCTGCCGAATGGTACGACGCTTACGAGCCGTTCGTACGCAACCGGAAGCAGGCCGAGGCGAAGGAATTGCTTGAGGTGATGCGGAATGCCGCTTTGCGCTTCGACATCATGGAGGACCACGACGAGGAGCGGGAACGGTCCCCGAAGGAGTGGGACGGCCGCTGGATATACCGGTTCATTGAGCTGGACGAGACGGAGCTGGTATGCCGTCTGGTGCAAGGGCCGGACGACAAAGTCGAGGCTTACTTGTCCGGTAAATTTGCAGCCGAACCGAAGCTGATTAAGCACGGGACGGTGCACATTTTGCTGGCCTTATTCCGACTGGGGCATGCGGAAGCGGCCGAGCTCACGATGAAGGCGTTCGAGGCGATGACCTCGAGACAGCTGTATTACCTCGACCGGGAAAAAGCTGCGCTGCTCCTGCAGCTGCCGCGTGAATATGCGGACAGACTGCGAATGTATGCCGAAGGACTCGCCTATGAAGGCGTTAAAAATGAAATGCTTGAAATCGCCGAGCTGATCGGAGCCAAACCGGAACAACCGGAACAAACCACTAAAGGAGCGGGATGGATCGAATGGATCAAACGCAAAATGTACTAAGATTGCCGGCTGAGAAACTGTATGAGTCGGAGCTGCAGGCGCTGAAAGCGATGGACCGGGATGCGAAGCCGGCGGGATGGCAGCTGTCGCCCAAGGCGGTGCTGACGTTCCTGACGGGCGGCGAAGTCGGAGGCGTCCAGATTACGCCGAAATATATCGGCAACCGCAGACTCGTCGAGATCGCGATCGCTACGCTGCTGACCGACCGGGCGCTTATGCTGATCGGCGAGCCGGGGACGGCGAAGTCGTGGCTGTCCGAGAATTTGACCGCCGCCATTCACGGCGATTCGTCCAAAGTGATTCAAGGAACGGCGGGGACGAGCGAGGAGCATGTCCGCTATTCGTGGAACTATGCGATGCTGCTGGCGAACGGACCGTCTGATCAGGCTTTGCTCAAAAGCCCGATCTATCGTGCGATGGAAACCGGCGGTATCGCCCGGTTTGAAGAAATATCGCGCTGCGCTTCGGAGGTACAGGATGCGCTGATCTCGATTTTGTCCGAGAAATCGATCGCCATACCGGAGCTGGCCCGCGAGGTGTCGGCGGCGCGCGGCTTCTCGATCATCGCTACGGCCAACACGCGGGATCGCGGCGTGAATGAGATGTCGGCGGCGCTGAAGCGCCGGTTCAACATCCTTGTCCTTCCGGCGCCGAACGAGCTGGAGACGGAAGTGGACATCGTCCGCAAGCGGGTGAGGGAGATCGCCGCGAGCTACGAGCTGAAATCGGCGCCGCCGGAGGAAGAGGCGATCCGCAAAATCGTCACTGTATTCCGCGAGCTTCGCGTCGGCATGACGCTTGACGGCAAGGAAAAGGTGAAGCCGCCGAGCGGCGTCATTTCGACAGCTGAAGCGATCTCGCTCTTAACGAACAGCATGGCGCTGGCGGCAAGCTTCGGCGGCGGGTCTATTGCCGACGAGGATCTGGCGGCGGGCTTGCAGGGCGCGATCGTGAAGGACGAGGAGAAAGACCGGATCGCCTGGAAGGAGTATCTCGAAAACGTCATGAAAAAGCGGGGATCGGAATGGCGCAGCCTGTACAACGCATGCCGGGAGCTGAACGATTGATCGCGGAGAACAGCCGGGAAAAGGAGTGGACGGACATGCGGGCAGGTGCTGAACATTCGGGCAAGGCGGCTGTTGCAGCTGCGGCTGTCGCAATAGAGGAGCGGAAGACAGGGTCCGGTGTAGACGGCAGCGGGGATGGGCAGGGCGTGCATGTATTCGGCATCCGGCATTTATCCCCGGCAGGGGCGCTGCATCTGCGCGCTTTTCTCGACCGGGTCCGGCCGCAGCTCGTCCTCGTGGAAGGGCCATCCGACGCGACGGGCCTGATCGGCCAAGTGACAGCGGCCGGGGTAGTGCCTCCGATCGCGATCCTCGCTTATACCGACCAGCTTCCGATTCGTACGCTCGTATTTCCGCTGGCGGAGTATTCTCCGGAGTATCAGGCGTTCGTCTGGGCGACGGAGAACGGCGCGCGTGCGGAGTTTATGGACTTGCCGTCGGATGCCGCCGTCGTGCTGTATGACCGGGCGAGGAGAGCAGCAGCGGAAGCGGCGCTGGAGGAGGAAGCTGCGGGGTTGCGGGGCGATGGGGCCGCAGGCGAAGGCCGTGAGGAGGCCGGTGCTGACGGCGGCGTCGATGCCGGTGCCCATGCTGGTGCCGGTGCGGATGATTCGCAAGGCGATGCGGGCGATAACGGGCATGCGGCGGGACAAGGGAGCGATCCGGCTGCAGATAACCGCCGCAGGGACTATTACATCCGCCAGAACGGCTTGTATGAGCGGATTGCCGATCTGGCGGGGGAGCACGATTACGAGAGCTACTGGGAGCGTCATTTCGAGCATAGCGACCGGTCCGATACGTACCGCCAGTCGGCCTATGCGTTCTCCGCGCAGATGCGCAGCCTGATGGAGGCGGAGGAGCGTATCGCCGATCCGCGGGAAGCGGCTTACAATGCGATCCGCGAATCGTATATGCGCCGCCGCATCGCCGAGGCGCTCAAGGCCGGATACGAAGCAGGACGCATCGTTGTCGTGACTGGGGCGTACCATGCGTCCGCGCTCGATCTATCGCTGCCGGCGATGACCGACAAGGAGCTGAAGGCGCTGCCCAAGGCGGCGACGAAAATGACGTTGATGCCGTATTCGTCGTACAAGCTGTCCACCCATTCCGGCTACGGGGCGGGCAACCCGGCTCCGGCTTACTTCGGATTGATGTGGGACTGCTTGAGACAGGGCGATGCGGCCAAGCTGCCTTCGCTGTACATGTCGAAGGTGGCCGCTTCCATGCGCGGGGAAGGCACGTTCCGTTCGACGGCTTCGGTCATCGAAGGGGTCCGGCTGGCCGAATCGCTTGCCTCGATGAGGGGCGGGCGTCTGCCGGTCTGGAAAGATTTGCGCGACGCGGCGATCGTCTGTCTCGGGTTCGGGGAGCCGTCGGCTGTGGCCGAAGCTTTGGCCCGGACGGACGTAGGCACCGCGATCGGCTCGCTGCCGGAAGGCGTCAGCCAGACGCCGATTCAGGACGACTTCAACCGGTATTTGAAAAAGCTGAAGCTGGACAAATACAAATCGGCCGTAGCGGCCGACCTCGAGCTAGATCTGCGCGAGAACCGCCGCGTCAAATCGGAGGAGGCCGCTTTTATCGATTTGGCCCGTTCGGTTTTCCTGCACCGGCTCCGGCTGCTGGAGATCGGCTTCGCCCGGAAACATAACGTTCGTCAGGACGGGGCGACCTGGGCGGAGCATTGGGTGCTGCAGTGGACTCCGGAAGCGGAGATCCGGATGGTCGAATCGACGCTGAAGGGCGAAACGGTGGAATGGGCGGCGGCTTACGTCATCCGCGAACGTCTGGAGAGCTGCACCGACATCCGTGAAGCGTCCCGCATCGTCAGAGAGGCGTGCGAATGCGGTCTGCCCGAGGCGATGGACGACGCCCGGTCGACGCTGCAGCGGCTCGCCGTGGACGGGGGCAGCGTGCCGCACCTCGCGGGCGCGGCGCGCGAGCTGTCGGTGCTGCTGGGCTATGGCGATATTCGCCGGATGGATACGGCATCTCTGGAGCCGCTGTTGCAGCAGCTGTTTCTGCGCGCGTCGCTGCTGCTCGTCGATGCGGCGTCTTGCAGCGACGAAGCGGCCGGCGAGATTGCGGCTGCGATGGGCGAGTTGCACCGGGTGTCGCAGGAGTTTCACGAGCTTGTCGACGACGGCGCCTGGCTTCGCCAGCTCCAGATGCTGGCGGAGCGGGACGACCGGAACGCGAAGCTGTCTGGACTTGCTTTTGCCATTCTGCTGGAGCGGGGAGAGACGGAAGACGAGCGGGTGGCGCGGGAAGTGTCGCGCCGGCTGTCTCCGGGCATCCCGGCGGACGTGGGAGCGGGCTGGTTCGAAGGGCTGTCGATGCGCAACCGGTATGCGCTGCTGTCCCGGGAAGCGTTATGGCGTCAGCTCGACGCTTATATCCGGTCGCTGGACGGCGATCAGTTCCGCCGGGCGCTCGTCTTCCTGCGCCGTGCGTTCAGTCTGTTCGAGGCGCGGGAGAAAACGTCCGTTGCCGATATGATGGGCGAGCTGTGGGGAATCGGCAGCGAGCAGTCGGCGAATATGCTGCTCGGACCTCTCAGCGAGGAAGAAAGAGAGAAGCTGGAAGAGCTGAACGAATTCGATTTTACGGAGTTTTTTCACGATAAGGAAGGTTAACCGCCTTAATCAAACATGACCGAAAGGAGGAACATCCATTGACCGATCAACAGCTTGTACCGGATAACGGCTCCTCCTCGAAGACAGGCGAGCCCGAACTGGAGCATTTGCGGCGCTGGCGGCTTATTTTGGGACGCGATTCCGAAGAGAAGCTTAGCGGCTTTGCACAGGGCGCGGGGCTGCTCGACGAGGAAGCCGGCATGATGGACGAGGCGCTGGCGGCGATCTACGACGATACGGCCGGAGACGGTTCGGGCGGCGGCCCGCCCAGGCGAAGGTCCGCCGGACTGGGCTCCTCCTCGCCCAGACTCGCCAAATGGCTCGGCGACATCCGTACCTTTTTCCCGTCGGACGTCGTGTCGGTCATCCAGTCGGACGCGATTGAGCGCAAAGGGCTGAAGGAGCTGCTGTTCGAGCCGGAGACGTTATCCCAGGTGAAGCCGGACTTGCGCATGGTTGCGACGCTGATGTCGCTGCGGGGCAGAATTCCGGAGAAGACGAAGGATACGGCGCGGCAGCTTGTCCGGACGGTTGTCGAGGAGATCAAGAAGCGGCTCGAAAGCGAGCTGCGCAGCGCTGTGACAGGCGCTCTGAACCGCCGCAGGCATTCGCCGCTTCCGTCGATCAGCAGCATGGACTGGAAGGCGACGATCCGGCGCAACCTGAAGCATTACGATACGGAGAGCCGCAGGCTCATTCCGGAAAAGTTTTATTTCTTCGACCGGGCCAGACGGAGCAAGGAGTGGACGGTCATTCTCGATATCGACCAGAGCGGCTCGATGGCCGACTCGGTCATCTATGCCTCGGTCATCGGCTCGATCTTCGCCAGCCTTCCGTCGCTCGACACGCGAGTCGTGGCGTTCGATACGGAGGTTGTCGACCTGAGCGAGCAGTGCGCGCACGACCCGGTCGATATGCTGTTCGGCATCCAGCTCGGTGGCGGGACCGATATTAACAAATCGGTCGAATATTGCGAGCAGTTCGTCACGGAGCCGAAGAAGACGCTGTTCATCGTCATCTCCGACCTGTACGAGGGAGGCAATCAGGCGGCGCTGCTGCGGCGCATGGAATCGCTGCGGCAGGCGGGCGTAACCGTCTTGTGCCTGCTGGCCCTGTCCGACAACGGCAACCCTTCGTATGACGAGAACGTGGCGCGCAAGCTGGCCGGCTTCGGCATCCCTTGCTTCGGCTGCACGCCCGACCGGCTCCCCGAGCTGATCGAGGGGGCGCTGAAGGGCAAGGACCTGCATGCGCTGGCCGCCGACGTCGGCGCGAAGGGCAAGTGAGCGGGTACGGGGCGATCGGGGGCTGAAGCCGGGAGTTGGGAGGCAGGAGCGGCCAGCCAAACAGGCCGGGCGGCGGGAACTGGTTTGGGGCGGGCTCGCCTGCCGGCGCATGGCGCACGTGGCCTTGACTGCCTCGCCGATGGGAGCGAGCCCGCGCTCGCTTGCTGGGCAAGCGGTCCGGCGGTAGCTGGGCATGGCGGTATGCTCGCCGCCGTCACGAGGCGCAGGTGCCGCGGTCGAGTCCGCCAAAGGGGAGCGAACCCGCGCCTGCCAGCTGGGCAAGTAGCCCGGCTGTAACTGGTCCGGCGATATGCTCGCCTTCCGACGCTAGGCGCGGATAGCCGTGGCACGTCGCCCGGGAGAGCACGCTTGCTCGCTTAGCAAACGGTTAAGCGAGTCATGGCGAGCCTAGCCGCCCGCTGAATTAGCCGGATTTCCCCTCCGTGGCAACGTAAGCTGCTCAATAAGAGCGGTTTACGACCGTTATTTTCGAAGAAATCCGGTGATTTGCGTAAATAGGAGATGTTTGGAGCTCTTATTTTAGCGAATCACCGGATTTTTGCTATATGTGCTAAGAATAACGGTCCCAAACATCTCTTATTTGGTCCGAACTGCCGAACTATGAGAATATAAGAGTAGCAAAAGACTGCTATTTTGTTTAAACCCGCCAGGCAGTCCGAGTGATCGGGAACCTATTAGCCGTTTCCTGCAACTGGCCGGTGTGATGTCGGTTCAAGATCAGCCGAGAACGCATTTCAACTGGATCGAAAGACCCGGTCTATAGGAGGAATGGACTGGAATGTGTCGAAATAAGGGTTTTGGTATGTAGTCGAAACTGGAGTTGTGCCCGGTGCTCTTTCAGTACGATGCACAACTCTTCAAAGCCGGAGGTGCGGTCTGCCCAAGTCAGGGATGGCGGCATGAGCATCATGGGCTTGGATGGGCCGTGCACTAAGCGGCGCACGGTTGTCCTGATACCGTTACCGCTCCGTACCGCGGTGCGGGAGGGAGTCGATGCCGTCGAGGACACTACATAGTCCAATGAACGTCCGGCCTAATATCGGCCCGTCTGGAACGAACCTTTGAATAGCAGGTGATTGGAATGAAGGAATGGATGAAACGGATCAAACTATACGCAGCCCGGTTAGGTCTGGCCGGGGCAGTGGGGGCAGCCACCTACACCGGGATACTCGGTTTGCGGGTTCAGGCTCCCGCGTTTATGACCAAACCGCTGACCGGTTACGAGCTGCAGCTCGCGATTGCCGTTTACGGGTTTGTTCTCGCCGCCCTTGTATGGGTGTATGTTCGCAAGCCGAAACGGGGCTGGTGGAAAACGAATCCGATTCATTCCGAAAGACAGCTCGTCTATCTCGGAGCGGCGTCCGGAGTGCTTGCGGACTATGCCTGGAACGATATCAACCGGAGCTTTACCGGCACAATCCAATCCAATCTGTACGATGTGACTCATTTGCTGAGTCTTATAGGCGTGGGCTGGATTGTTATCCGTTTCTTGATGTTTCTGGCGTTTGCCATAGGCGCGTTGGTTGTGGAGCGCAAGGGAGGCTTGTCCGGGACCGCGGCCGGCCATGCCGAGCCGTCGTTCAGTCTAAGACCGTCGCTAGGGGTGGACGGACAGGACGAGCTGAACCGCAAGGAGTTCTCGGAGCATATCGCAGAAGCGATCTACAGCCGCATGAGCCGCAGCGCGGGCAGTGCGCTGACCGTCGGATTATATGGGCCGTGGGGTTCCGGCAAAACCTCCGTGTTCGATATGATGGAGGCTCATTTGGCGAAGAAGACACTCCGTCCTCCGGTTATCATCCGCTTCCAGCCGTGGTATTCCGGCAAAGACCAGCTTAACATTATTCCGGAATTTTTGAATCTGCTCATCGGAAAGCTGAAGGAACAAAGCCCGGTCGCGGAGGCAGGCCTGATCGGACCGCTGAAGCGGTATGCCAAATATGTAACCCCAATCAGTCTGAGACCTCCCGGGATGATCGTCAATCTGAAAGATTTCGCGATCCATCCGGAGTTCAGCAAAGAGTACAACGACGCCGAGGAGCTGCGGCAGCAGATTGTGGAGAAGCTGGCGCATATGAAGGTGCTGATCGTCATTTTTATCGATGATCTGGACAGGCTCGACAACAAAGAAATCCAAATGGTCTTTAAGCTCGTCAGGCTGATCGGGGATTTTCCCAATACGACCTACGTAATTGCGATGGATGAGGAGATCGTAACCAATTCGCTGGCACAGATGTACTCGAAAGACTACAAGGAAGACGTCGGCAAAAAATATTTGGAGAAATTTATCCACATCCCCGTCTACCTGCCGACCGCCGATCCGGTTAGGCTTTCCAAGCTGGGCTGGAAATCCATCGAGCCGATTCTCGCCTACAATGAGGTCAAGATAGCGCCGGACGAAGTAAAAGCGCTGCTGCATCAGGCAGGCTGCTCGCCCCGCAATCTGCAGCGTTTGACCAACATGCTGCAAATTTATTTGCCGCTGTTGAAACGGGACGTGCACGGGATGGACCTGCTGCGGCTGCTGATCATTAAAGTCAATGTACCCGGCCTGTTCGACTACGTGCTCAAGCATTCCGGCTATTTCCTCGGTACCGTAAGCGATGATCAGGAACGGGGGAAGATCGCCGGGGAGCTGAGGGAGCAGTACGCCCGATACGTTCCTTTAGTCGAGCAAATGTACCCGCCCGGTATGAGCGATGAGGAAAGGGCTCTCGGAGATCTGCACAAGCGGATCTGCTCGCCGGAGCACTTCTGGACCTACTTCATGTATTCCCTTCCCGAAGGGAAACTGTCTCAATTGCAGTTGAATTCATTCTACAAGGTGGTCAAAGCGGATAAGCTCGCCGACAAAGCTTACGACAATTTGGTCAGAGCAAGCTCCATTACCGAATTGAACCAGAAGCTGTCCTGGAACATAGCGGCCATGTCGACCGAAACGAACCTGGATACGTTGAAAGTGTTGACGGCCCGTTTCTCGCGGATGTACGGAACCGAGGAGACCGTAGACGACCCGACCCATTCGACACGCTCGCTGATCATGGACCTGCTCCGCAGCCTGCTTCAAGGGGAGGGGGCGAATAATGCCTATAAAATACTGCTCGCCGCCAATGCGAATTGGGTGCTTGCTTCCACTGCGTACTATCATTGGATCGGTGCCGCGTCGCTGGAGGAACGGCTGAGGGATTATTTCCGGGACCAGTTTACTTACGAAGCGTTAAATCGCTACGAGCGGCGCGACGTTCAGCTCATCTTCGATGCATGGATGAAGTCGGCTCAGGAAGATACGCTGCGTCCGGTGCTGTCCTCTTGGGCGAATCGGTATGGCCTTGGGAAAACGGCACAATTTCTGATGGACGACCAGCTCGAGGACGATGAGTCGACGTTATCGAAATATGTCCGGCTGATCGCCTATATCCCTGCGGAGCTTTTAGAGCGGGACGTTCAACAGTCTGGGCGGCTGGATACGTTTGCCGCAGCGAAAAAGGCGGTCAACAGGGGAGCGGACCCGCTGATGGCGGTTCTCCGCTACGCGCACTGCAGAACTTATGAATATGCGCACGAGGTGCTCAGTGAAGCGGTATCGCAAAAATGGTTTCTCCGGGAAGATATCCGGCGCCCGGTGCAGGATCTGTGTGCTTACGGATTCTCGCCTCGTCTTGGTGACTTGCGACAGCTGGCTGAGCGATACCAAACCGAGCAGGCGGAGCAGGCGGTGTACAAAGAACGCGGAGGGGATACGGATATGGCGTCTACGCTGAATATACGCAAAATCTATACGCCGTAAGCCAATGGCCACAGCTCAAACCTCCGTCATTTACGCTCGAGTGAACAAGGCGGATACCCGGCCTAACCCCCGATCCTGATTCTAAGCGTCTTCGTGACCTTAACTTAGGGCTATCCGTGCGATCTTCAAACGGCACTCCCGTCCTTTCCCCGGCTACCCCTCCGCCGCCATACGCCGTTCCCGCCGGTATTCGAGCGGCGTAAGTCCGGTCAGCTTGCGGAACATGCGGGTGAAGGAGTTCGCGTTTTGGTAGCCGACCAGCGAGGCGACCTCGTTAATTTTGCAGTCGGTTGCCTCGAGCATCTCTTTCGCTTTATTGACACGAACGTCGTTCAGCAGGTCGGTGAACGTGACACCGCTGCGGCTTTTGATGTAGTTGCACATATACCCGGCGGAGATGTTCAGCTTGCCGGCGACGGTCTCCTGCTGAATATCTTCCCCATAATGGGATTCGACGTAACGACGGATGAAGTCGAGGATCGGGTCGGTCTCGGACAATTTGCCCTCGATCAGCGCTGCGGCCCGGCGGGTCCACGTATCCAGAAAATCGGCATATTCTTCGGCGGTTGCCAAATCTCTGGCTAACTCGTATATGGGAGTTTCCCCGTGCCATTCCACCGGATCGATTCTCTGCGCGGTAAGCGCCATCAGCAGCTTGGAGACGATCTCCTGCGCGAACTGCCGGTATTGCCACGCGGTGGCGTCGGCTTTGCCCACACGATGCAACATTCTCCGGACAAGCTCCACGGCGGCGGACGCATGACCCGACTGAAGCGAAGCGGCGAACTCGCGCTCCTCGGCGGGACTGAAATGAAGGTCGTCCCGCACCGGATGTTTCTCCCGTACAATCTGCGTGAGCGGTTCCAACCGCCGCTGGCGCAGCAGCTCCATCCCGTCCTCGTAAGCGGCGGTGAATTCGCTTGCGCTTCGCAAGGACGGATTAAAGGCGACCGTTAAATAATAAAAGCCGCCATCCCGGTCGAACACCTGCTTCATACGGGCAAGCTGGTCCATCAGCTCGACGCATAAGCCGAAACCGTCTGCGCCGTCCCCCCTGTCGCGCTTGCTGCCGGCCACTTCGGTCTCCCGACCCGAATTCTCCTCATACACGTCCGGCGTCGATTCGCCGTCGCTGCCCGCCGTCTCCGCGAACACGATCGCAAACAGCAGATCTTTCTCGCTCTGGGCGGTAATCGCCCCGGGGAACCGCTGCTGCATGCTCAGATTAATAAACTCCACAATATACCCCGTCAACTGCTGATCGCCGATGCCGAGCTCGCGGAAACGCCGGGTCCGTTCGATTTGAAACAGGATGAAATAAAACGGCTTGGACGTATCGACCAGCGAGCGGACATCCTTGTGGTTGACATTTATTCGCTTGACGAGATCCAAATAGCCATATTTCTCAAGCATTTTCGTCTTCTGGTGCAAATCGTCGCGAATCCGGTTCCCGGAAGCGATCAGATCCTGAAGGCGGTCGCCGATCAGCTTGAATTCGGAGATCGTACTGCGCAGCTGGATGTCCGGGCTGCTTCGCTGCAGCGAATGGACGAGCTTCTGGATCGGCTGCTTGAACTTAAAGCTTAAAATGACGGAGAGAAGAAAGCTCACCAGAACGGACAGGACAAGCAGCACGAGCCATACGGCATTCAACCGATGCAACTGGGCGGTAATCTGTTCGTTAGGGACGAAATTGACGTACGACAGGCCGGTAGCTTGCCCATGGATTTGGAATATATAGTTGCCGCTTTCGGTAAAATAACCGCCGTCCGTCCCCGTACCCGTTCCCGTTTGCGGAAGAGAGGTTGCATTGGCAGCGTTTACAACGGAGGCCCGGTCGGAACTGTAAAGCAACCGGCCGTCAGGGCCGGAGATTTGGAACACGTCGCTGCCTGACAGCGAATAGCTTCGAGACAGCGCCTCCGCATCCAGCAGCACGCCGATGTAGAAGGTTTGGTTGATCTTATGTTTAAAGATGATGGGGAAATACAAGCCCGTCTGCTCATGCGAGCCGTCCAACTGCTCCTTATCGAAGCGGACGGCAGGAAAGATGCGGCTCCGGTACGGCTCGCGGAAAGGCTCCGACCAGAAAGCTTCGCCGTAATCGGAATGCATGTATTGACGCATATAGAAGTCCTTCGCCGGCACAAGACCGGTCTTGTCGATCAGCAAGTCCTTGTCCTGAAACGCAATGAACACATTATGCACATACAGATTGTTGGAGGCGGAGGAAAGCTTGGCGAATTCTTCGCGCAACGCGTTTACTGCATTAAAATACCCGTACTTGTCGGCTTCGCCGGTAATGGCCGCGAACCTGGAGCTGTTCAGAAAGGGGGCGACGGCCTCCTCCAGCTTGCGGAAATGGTCCTCGTATTTGGCTACGGAATAGTTCATCCGCAGGTCCGTGTTTTTAACGATCTCCGAACGGATGCTGCCGATGAAGATGTTGGAAGCGAACATATGGAACAGAAACGGAACCGACCCGACGATCAGGAAGGCGAGCAGCAGTTTGGTAAAAAAAGAATGGCGGTGTGCTTTCCAGCCGGATGCCATGACCGATCCCCCTATCCGAAGCTTTGTATGCAGATGCAGCGAGTTTAATCCCGGGTAAAGTGCTCTCATTCAAACCGTTATTCTTATTATATAAAACATTATATATAATTTGAATATCAATTATGGTACGATCTTCTCAAATTCATTATTTATTCCCCGATTCACTTTTGTTCGTCTTTTCCCAAACCGGGTGCGAAATGTGGAAACTTGCGGCTTCCGAATCCGGCCGGCATCGGCTAATCTACAGGTGCCGGCAAACGGGTTTCGGGAGGGGATGGGCACAGAAGAGGAGACAGCAGATGATGCGGAAAAACAGACACGGCTCTTATGTCAGCAGAACGGCTGACAACCCAGGTACTGGTGTAAACAACAGCCGCACAGCTACAAGCACACTCGGCCCAACAACCGGCCAGACGCTTAGCAGCAACGCTGAAAATGTGGTCAGCTGTGCGGGCGGCCTGACGGCCATCCATACGGCTGACAACATGACCAATAATATCGTCCCGGACTCACACGAGAAACGGATGACGGTAAAAACCTCCGCCGCCCGCACCAAGTCGTGCTTATTCCGACACGGGCGTGCCGTACCCAAGCCGTATATCCGGCTTGTATCGCGCCTGCTGCTGCTGGCGTTCCTGGTAAGCGCCTGCGAGCCGGTTCCGGAGCGGAACGTGATGCCGTCGGCAGCCGGTAGTGCCGGCGACGGCCATGCTCCTGCGGCTTTACCGGCGACGGAAGCGGTATGGAGCGGCGACAGCCATGATAACATGAAGTACGACCCTCCGATTACGCTGCGAACGATCCGGGTCAACGAGCCGGGGGTGCGGTTTGCGCCGGGTGATTCCTACAATAACAATCCGTGGACGCGCGCCTATGAGCAGCGGCTCGGCATCCGGGTCGAGACGCTCTGGTCCGACGACAGCAGCCAGTATAACCGGAAGCTGGATCTGATGATTGCCTCCGGGGATATCCCCGATCTGTTCCGGGTGAACGCCGCCCAGCTGCAGCAGTTGGCCGAGAACGGGCTGATTGCGGATTTAACGGATGTGTACGCCGCTCATGTGTCCGAACGGACCCGTAAGCTGCTGGACGACCGGGGTCCGGATGCGCTCCGGCTGGGTACGATCGGCGGGAGGCTGATGGCCATTCCGTGGACGAGCACGCTTTCCGAAGCCGCGCAGGTGCTTCACGTCAGGACGGATTGGCTGAGAAAGCTGAATTTGCCGGAACCGGGATCGATCGCCGATGTGATGGATATTAGTGCGGCCTTTACGTCCCGTGATCCGGACGGCAATGGCATTCACGATACGTACGGGCTGGCGATGGACCGGAATTTCAACCTGGCGGCCGGTTTTTTCAATGGCTTCCATGCGTACCGGAATTTATGGATCAAGGCGGGCGAGGGGCTGGCCTACGGGACGGTGCAGCCGGAGATGAAGCGGGCGCTCGCCGGTTTGCGGGAGCTATACGCATCCGGACAGATCGACCCGGACTTCGGCGTCAAGGATGAGCTGAACGTATTCGAATCCGTCGTGGACGGGAAGATCGGGATGTTTTACGCCTCTCCGTTCGCCGGTTCGTATCCGCTGCATCAGGCCAAGAAACGGGACCCGGCTATGGAATGGAAGGCGTACCCGCTGCCATCGATCGACGATACGAAAGCGCGCCCGCAGGTTCCTTTGGATGTAAGCGGTTACTGGGTCGTCAGCAAGGAAGTGAAGCGTCCGGAGGCGATATTGCGGCTGCTCGATTTCTGGATCGAGACTTATTACGAGAACAACTCCGAGCAAGCGTATTACGAATTCAATCAATCCAGAGAGAACAATCCGGTATGGAAAACGGCTCTGGTTTCCCTGACCAAGCAGTACAAAAATGTGGACGAAAGCCTCCGGATTATCGAGGCGATGGAGACGAACGACCGCTCCAAGCTTACTCCCGAAGATAAAGGAGTGCTGCAGCGCATCGAATCGTACCGAAGAAACGGCGAGACCGACGGCTGGATGTGGGACTATATGTTCAGCAAAGGCGGGTCGTTGTCGGTGGCCGAGTATTATCGCAAGCAAGATTTGTATAAGCGCGAGCGGCTCGTGTCGCTCCCCCTGCCGGTCACCCAGCGAAGAAGCGAAGCGCTCGGCAAGCTGCAGTCGGAGACATTTATGAAAATCGTACTGGGGCTGCAGCCGGTCGAGACGTTCGAATGGTTCGTCGAGCAGTGGGAGGGGATCGGCGGCCGGGAGATGACGGACGAGGTGAACGAATGGTACCGGGAGCGCGGCAACCCATCAACCGAGTAACGTCAAGGGGGATATACGAATGGCTCAGAAGAAGCTGGCTTTGATCAGTATGGTGGCGGCGATTGCCGTGGTGGCCGGATGCGGCGGGACAGGCGGCGGCAGCGGTACGGGCGGTGGCACTGCGGAAGGGAACGCGGACAAAGAGGCGGCAGGACAACCCGCGCCTAAGCCCGCACAGCCGATCGAGCTCGTCATCCACTCCAATTCCGGAGATAACGAAGACATGTTTAACGGGCAGTACGGCAACGCGCTCCGCAAAAAATTTCCCGACTACACGATCAAATATATTCCGCACAGTCAAGGAAAAACGCTGAACGAGCTGCTGGCTCAGAAGCAGCAAATCGATATTATGTACCAGTCGATCGCCTATTACCCGCAGTTGTCGGAAACGGTCGGTCTCCAATACGATATGAGCGAGCTGGTCAAAAAACACGGAGTCAATCTGGGGGCGTTCCAGCAAACGCTGATCGACGGCATCCGCAGCTCCGGAGGAGGGAAGCTGCACGCGCTGCCGGTCACCAATACGGTGCAGGTGTTGTATTACAACAAGGGGCTGTTCGACAAGTTCGGGGTGTCTTATCCGAAGGACGGGATGTTCTGGGACGAGACGCTGGAACTGGCCAAGAAGCTGACGCGCAAAGAGGATAAGCAGTACGTCGGATTCGCCGCTTCGGCTCCGCATTTGCTGGGCAACAACCAGCTCTCGCAGCCTTATCTGGACGCCGCGGACAAAGCGACGTTCCAGACCGACGTCTGGAAAAAGATGATCTCGGCTTATTTCCTGGACCCCGGAGCCGATCAAGGCTACAAAGACCGTGTGACGGCGCTGAAAGCCGTCCCGTACCGACTGGAGCTGACGAACAGCCAGGAACTAGCGATGTTTGCCTTCCATTCGCAATTTCCGTTTGCGGTGCCGAAGGACATGGAAAAAATCGATTGGGATCTCGTCTCGCTTCCGACCTTTCGGGATAAGCCCGGCGTGGGGTCGCAGATGGCGCCGTTCGTGTTCGGCATCACGTCGATTTCCCCGAATAAAGACGCGGCGATGGAGGTCATCAAATATTTGGTGTCTGCGGAACAGCAGATGAACTTCTCCAAGCAGGGCATTATGCCGGTAATCGAGGACGAGAACATCAAGAAAGCGTATGCCTCGGAATCCGCCTTTAAGGATAAAAACTGGAAGGCGATTTTCCACAACAAGCCGGCCCCGATCGCCGCCAAATCGAAGTACCAGCTGTCCGTGGAAGGGCTGCTCACGAAGCGGATTCCCGATATCGTCAAAGGGACGGTCGATCTGAACACGGCGCTGCGCGAAGCGGCGGAAGAAGCGGATAAGGCGGTCGCGGAGGCGAAGCGAAACTAATCCCGCCGACTACCGAGGGAAGTCCCGGCGCGGGCCGGGACGATCCCGGTCGGCCGTGCGTAACCAAGCCGCGGCAAGCGTCCGAATAACGGGTGTGCCGCAGCAACGTTCCGATCCATCAGGACGAATGAACGAATCCGAAAGAAACAGGAGCTGACGAATAATGAGCTTGTATCGCACAACACTTCGAAGAGGGCTGCTTGATTTCCATATCGGGGAGGCCGTGCCGGAGATCGCCTTCGACGTTCCGCGTTATATGCGGGAGATGGCCGAGGCCGGGATGCAGACGCTGACGTTCATGACCAAGGACGCGTTCGGAACTTCCTACTACGACACCCGAATCGGCAAAAAAAACGCGAAGCTGGCGGGCAAAGATCTGCTGGAGGAAGCGGTGACGGAGGCGCACCGGAACGGCATCCGTCTGATCGCTTATTACAATGTCGGACTGAACAGCTACGTCGCGGGCGCCAATCCCGACTACCGGCAGCGGGATAAGGACGGCGCGCCGGTCACGAACGCATTCGGCTTCTACGATCTGCTCTGCCTGAATTCCCCGTACCGGGATTACGTGGCCGCACAGCTGTCGGAGATTGCCGAGCGGTATACGGTGGACGGCTTTTTCTTCGATATTACATACGTCTGGCCGTCTTCCTGCCACTGCGACTACTGCCGCAAATGGTATGTGGAGAAGTATGGGCAAACGCCGCCCGTCTCGCCGCCTCCGGGCTCGGCCGACCTGCGTAGATGGCAGCAGTTCCAGCGGGATATTCGCGCCGACTTTTTGCGGTTTATAACTGGCAGGCTGAAGAAGCTGAATCCGGATCTGGAGATCGGCTGGAATCATGCCGGGGACCTGGCGTTTGCGCATATGGAGCCGGATGAGCGGGCGGATTATTTAACCTCCGAATTTCATCCGCCGATTTATTTGTACGGCAGCCTGCTAGCCAAGTGGAAGCGGACGAAAGGCAAGCCTTTCGAGCTGATGATGCCAAGCGAGATGGGGAGCTGGGGGGAGTGGACGCTCGCCCCGGCGGCGACGCTGAGGGCGGCAGCGGCGATTACGGTATCGGGCGGCGGCTCGATCAGCTTCGGCCACGTGCCGCTTCCGTCGGGCGCGCTCAAGGGGGCGCTTCCTTCGCCGGTTGTAGAGGCGATCAAGGAGGCGAACGATTTTATCCGCGAGCGGGAGGAGTGGCTGATTGGAGCGTCCAGCGTCCCTGACGTAGCGGTGCTGCACGGTGTTCACAACCGGCGCATGTTCGAAGCCACGTCGCTGCCGAATCACGCGGACGACGCGCTGAACGGGATCAACCGGATGCTGATCGAAGGGAACGTCCACTTCGATGTGTTGTCGGAGCGCGATCTGGTGAAGCAGCTCGGCGGATATGCCGTCCTCGCGATGCCGGACCAGGCGTATGTGTCCCCGGAGGTCGAGGAGGCGGTTCGCGAGTTCGTCCGCGGCGGGGGCCTATTGATCGCTACGCACCGGACGTCTCTTTACACCGAAGAAGGGGTGCGTAAAGCGAACTTCGGGCTGTCGGACGTGTTTGGCGTGGACTTCGACGATACGTCGAGGTACAGCGTTAATTATATGGCCGATTTCGATAAGGGCGTGTTCGCCAGCGTTCCGGATATGCCGGTGCTCGTGAAAGGGACGAATACGCCGGTGCTGCGGGTGCGGCCGTCTGCGGAGGCAAGGGTGCTGTCTGTGTATATGGAGCCCGCCATGGAGACGAAGACGCATCGGCACGTGTATCATCAGCATGCCCATCCGGCGATCCGGACGGACGATCCGGCGATTACGCTGTATCCTTACGGCAAAGGCGCATGCCTGTATCTGTCTGCTCCGCTCGAGGCGTCGTATTGGAAGACGGGCTCTCCATGGCTGCGCCGGATCTACATGGACGGCTACAAGCTGCTTCGTCCGAAGCCGCTGATCGAGGTCGACGCGCCGATCGGGGTGGAGGTTAATCTGATGCGCCAGGCTTCGCGGTGGATCGTGCATCTCGTACAGGTGCGCGAGGAAAAGGCGGCGGGCTCGAAAACGTTTATGGAGGAAATATGGCCGCTTCACAACATTAAGGTGCGCATCTGGGCCAAGCCAGCGCGGCTTTATTTGGCGCCTCAGCTGGAGCCGCTTCCTTTCGACGAAGAGGGGGACGGCATCGTATTTACGATACCGGTGCTGGAGCTGCACGCGATGGCTGTGCTGGAGGATGTGCAAGGGTAGGGAGCGAACGGCAGCGCCGGTAATGACGGGAGAAGCGCCCAGGGAGATTCATAATCCGGGAGGGAACTATATGGATCGTTTAAATAGGGAAGAGCCAGGCGCGCCGGCAAGCCCGAAGCGCCCGTTAAGCCGCAGAAAGCTGCTCACCGCGATGGGGATGGCCGGTGTGGCGCTGGCCGCAGCCGGAATTCCGGGCGAACCATCCGCCGAAGCAAAAGGCAAAAAAAGCGACGAAGATTGCGTCATCGCCGTTCCTTCCGTGACAGACCTGCTCGCCCTGGACACGAGCTCGCTGCCCGACGGCCAGATTGTCCGGGTATTGTCCGTTTTTGCGACGCATCCCGGCGGGGCTTCCGCCCTTTCCTTGCCGGCGGACGTGAACGGCGGCGGGGAGTTTGTGTGGAAGGCGTCCGAGCCCAAGTCGGGCCATAACGGCGGAGTCGTCATCAGCCCTACCGTTCCGTGGAACGGGACGGTGGCTAATCTGCCCGCTTTCCTGGCGGGAACGGGCGAGACGAGCCCGACCGGGCTGGGCTGCTGGCTAAGGGCGTCCGGAGGACCGGTCAACCCGACCTGGTTCGGGGCCATTATGGATGGCTCGACCGATAACGGCGTACTGCTGACCCAGGCGATCGCCTATGCGGTTGCCAGCGGTCGGCGGTCGATCGTACTGCCGAAGGGCGTTTGCGCCACATCGGCCAGCCCGAACTGGGGCTACTCGTACTTGTCGGTCAGAGGAGCGGGCAAGCATGACACGGTTCTGAAGTATACCGGATCGGGGAGGGCCTTTGTCGCAGACGGCAGCCCGTTCGGTCCGTCGGTCATCTACGGGATAACGGTCGAGAACTTGACGATCGAAGGCAACCCGGCAATCACCGATTTATTGTTTACGGAGAACGCTTCGCATCTGGTCGTCCGGAACGTGAACCTGCGCGAGGCGAATTCGGCGACGGGCACGGCGCTGAAGCTGAATTGGACGGTGGCCAGCGTGTTCGAGAGCGTCACCTGCTCGGTGAACGAGCAGCCGATGACGAGCAAGCCGTACACAGGCATTCATATCAGCAAATCGCCGTCGCGCAACCTGCGCTCGACCTGCAATACGTTCATCAACCCGATTATCGAAGGGTTGACCGGGATCGGCATCCGCATCGCGGACGGGGACCAGAATACGTTTGTCGGCGGCACCTCGGAAGCGATCGGCATCCACGGCGTAGTCGTCGCGCCGGGCTGCAGATTTAATTCGTTTACCGGGCTCGGCTTCGAGGGCAACGGAACCGATGACTTGATGGATCAGGGCGAATTTACGAAGCTGATCAATTGTTATTCGGCGAAAAAGCTGCACTTTGCCGTCGGCTCGCTGAATGCCGAGGTGAGCGGGGGGCTGCATGAGCGGATTCAGACCGATGCGGGGGCCCGCCGTACCCGGATTGAGAAATTAACCGTCAACTACTGGAATACGTCGGCGGGCGGGGTGTTCGACAACGGGGCGGAC
Source organism: Paenibacillus oceani (assembly GCF_014705615.1). Lineage (GTDB taxonomy): Bacteria > Bacillota > Bacilli > Paenibacillales > NBRC-103111 > Paenibacillus_AB > Paenibacillus_AB oceani. The sequence continues at coordinate 66,307 of NZ_JACXJA010000013.1, read as the reverse complement.
TCGACGATCCGCGATATTTTCGACCACGATACGAGCCAGTTTATAACGGTTCCCAAGCCGAGAACCGGCATAACGGTCGGGGCGTCGCCGTTTACGTATGCGAATAGCGCAGGCCATCTGCAGCAAGTGGCTGTACGAGGCGGGACGGTGACGCTGGTGCAGTTCAAGCGCGGGGGCGACCAGACGGTTGTGGGCGGCGGGACGTCCGGACTTCCGGTCAACAACTTGTACGCCCTGATGCCGGGTGACGAGCTGATCGTCTCGTATTCCGCGGCACCGGAGATGTTTGCGATTCCGCTGGGCGTTTGAATGGCGCTGCTGGTTGGCGGGGTTACGGCAGTTCGGACCTGCTTGTAGGTGCGGGCTGCTGTTTTTTGTCGAGGAAATAGGGGCCCCATACAATTGCGGGTAAGGGTAAGTTTCGCCCGAATTCTGCGAAGCGGCCCCCGCTTGTAACATCCCTGCGTACACTCCATAGGGTAGCGGAAGAAAAACTTCCGTTATTTCCGCGATGTACGTAACTTTCACGCTGTAGCGGAAGTATGACTTCCGTTATTTCGACTTAGTAAGGGGATATAGGCGATTTTCCCGAAAATAGCGGAACAAATTGTTCCGTTACATGTTTATTTCCTGCTGCCTGAAACAAATAGCGGAAGTTTTATTTCCGGTAGAACTTCACAGGCAACAGCTGAATCGGATTTTTGCCGCATTTATCCAAATGACAAACAGTGCAATGAGCGGCTAAAGTGAAAGTATCAGTTCCATCCCACGGCGGGCGGAACGATCGGACTGGAGTTTGTCAAAGACGAAGCGGGCCGATGGGGGCCCGCTTGTTTCAGGTTTTGCCCGAGGCGGTGATCAAGGGAGGCGGCTTGCTAGGGAGCGGCATCAGCCGATGGATGAGACTGGGCGATGGCCGCGGGGATTGTCCCGGTTTCCGTGGAATATTCCAGCAGCAGCATCAGGAATGTATCCAGCTTTGGCGCAGTAAAGGATACTGCGCCATCCCCGGCAGTGAAACCGATCGGTTGTCCGTCGGGTACGGTTCGGAGACGAAGCGGACGTTTGGCGCCGATATGCAGTTGGATGCCGATCCCATGGACGGGAATGTTGGGCAATTGCTGCTGAAAGTTAAGCAGGTGAAGGCGGTACCGGTTTAGGTGCGCATCGTGAAAGAGGGTGATCTCGACACACTTGGGCGCATCCGATTCATAGTGGAAAGGCTTCGAGCGTAGAGAACGGATCAAGCTGGCGAATAGCTCGCGCTGGCCTTGGTGCGGCGAGCTTTCGATGTCCCCCGCTGCGTACACGACTTGACCTTGCCCGTAGCGGCGGCGCGTAATCGCCGGCCAGGACGTCGGTTTCCCCGGCGGATTGCTGATGGCCGAAGCGAACGCGTCGACTCTTTGCGGATCGACGTAGGGTAGGGTGATGGTCGCTTCCAGCCGGGTGTCCTTCGATGGCTCGACGAGTAGCTGCGTTCCTCTCAGCATGGCGGGATAGGCGGCGTTGAACGGCTGCAAGCTGCAGGTGCTGTCCGGGGAAGGGGCGATATACGTGACCGTTTCTTCCGTTTCGCCCTTCCAGGATACGCCGAACAGCTCGGACAGCTGAAAATTTCCCAACCGGACGCCGTCTTTGTCCATCAGCGACGTTCGTTTGCTGGCGTAGAGACTTCCTCCGTTCTGCACATACCGGGTGAACGCTTCCGTTTCCTCCTGATCGAGCATCAGCACGTTCGGCAGGATGACAATTTGGCATTGCGCCAACTGCCGCAAATTTTTTTTCGTGAGTACGCCGTAAGGGATATTAGCGTCGCTTAGGGATTTTGCCGCACTGGTAGCTCTGTTCATGTAGGAATCCTCGCCGTCGTACGGCTCGATCGCGGATTCGAAATTCATATAGATGGCTGCGTCATAGCAGAATTCGGCGTTGTGATCGAGGAACGGCTCGAACGGTTCGAGTTCCTTGTACAAGCGGCCCATCATTTCGTATACGCGGCGGTCCAGTGTCCCGGACGGGTCTATGGCGTCGATGAACAGGAAGGCGCCTTGATGCGCCAAGGCGGAAAACATCTGCGCGCGCAGCAGCTCGGCGGGCTTGGTCGTCGTATGATCGCTCAGATCGGGACAGCGGGAGGTCATAAATTCGAACGGCTTATTCTCGCTTAACTCGTACAAAGCTTTGCAAGTAAACGACTGATGCAGCGCATCCCCGTAAAAATCCCCGCTGGCGTAATCGCTGTTGCGGAAAGCGGCGTTGGTCATCCCGGTCCGCCAGCCGGTCGACCATGCCGAAAATTGATGGCCGAAGGAAGCGCCGGGACGCTTACGCCTTACGACGGCGGCCAGTTCGCCGATGAATTCCGCCAGCCAGGCTTCCCGGGTACGCTGGAATCGGACCCAGCCCGGATCGGCCCAGTCGGCCTTGAGCGGCAGCTCGGCTCCGGTTTCTTCGCGGTATCGTCGCTTGCAGCCGGGGCAGTGACAGGGCGAATACGGCCAAAAGATCATGTCGATCCACATGCCGTCAAACGCGTAGCGGTCGCACAAATCTTCGATTTGCGCCAGCATGAACCCGCGGTAGGGCGTATTGAAGCAGCAGACGCCATAGCGGCCCTTGGTCCATAAATAGTCGGCCGTGCCTTTGCCTTCATCGGAGATGAACCGCCATTCGGGGTAGTTGTCGTAGGCCCACTTGGACCAAAAGTTGTCATACACGATCGCGTTGATTCCGCGCTCCCGGCAGCCTGCGACGATCTCCCCGAGCATGTCCCGGCCTCGGATGCCTCCATGCATATGGCCGATGGGAGTCGGCCAGTAGCAGATGCCGAGGCAGGAGTCGGCATAGATCATCGCGGTGTCGACACGGGCGAGGGTCATCAGGTCCACGTAGGCTTGCGGGTCCAGCTCCGACAGAAACCGTTCGTCCCAGTCGGGAATGTGCATATCGATCAGGCAGCGCCGGAAGCTGCTTTGGTACCACGGCATTTTTTGCAGGTTCATGCTTGGCCCTCCTTGTTTGGGTAAAGGGAGCAGCAGCCGGCGCGGGTTCGGGGCCGCCTCACCCGCGGCATGGCTCATTGCCTTGCTTCACCGCCTTGTTCGTGGTAAGCGGAGGGAGCTCCGGCATCCTCCGTTTGGCGGAATATCCTGATCCGGAGAGGACTGCCGTGCTGCATATTGTGAAGTTCGGCTGTTGTTCCTGAAAGTGATGAGTATATGTAGCTTCGCGCCGCGACGATGGTGAGCAGGGCAGAACAGAACAGAGCAGAGCAGGGCAGGCCAAAGTAGGTCAGGGCGTCGTGGCCCCAGCTAGTTCGTAGAATCCGATCTGCCTGAAATAAGAGCGATTAGCAGCTCTTAAATCGGCGGATCTGCCAAATTTGGAGAAATAAGAGCTTTTTGCAGCCTTTATTTCAGCGGTGTAAGGGCGAAATGGCGTTTTCCGTCTGTAATAAGGGTCCCGTTCATCCCTTATTTTGGATGAATAACCCGATTTGTTGAAAATAAGAGCTGCTAAAGACCGCTATGCCACCTCTCGAACGATCGCGTCCACCGGCTTGCTGAGAAGATGAAGGAGGTGGAAGGCGGGGGGAGCAGGATGGGGGGCAGGAGGGTAGCAGAAAGGTAGCAAAAAGGGGACAGGGGGAGCGGGAATCAACCATTGGACCGGTATAAATGAAATCGATCCTGCGAGATTATCCAACATCCCCAGCGGCGTCCCATGGCCCATTGCGCCCTATAGCACTCCGAAACACTCGTTCGACTTCCTGCTCCATAGCTACCGATTCCGCCCCATAGTTTCATGAAGCTCCCGTAGAAACTACCCGCCAATTCGTGTCAAAAGAGCACTCGTTCGACTACCTTCCCCTCAGCTACCCGGAGCGTCCTAGCGACTACCTGCTCCGTAGCCTCCAAGAGCGTCCTAACGACTCCCCGCCCCTCTGCACCGGTTCCCCTCGAACAACCGCCCCCCCCCAGCATTTACTTCAGGAATGCTTTCGTATCCTGCTCCATCAGCTCGTTTGCTTCGCGCAGCGCGGTGTTGATGTCTTTGCCTTGGTGCAGCACCTCGTTAAACGCGGTGTTGATCCGAATGACCGGCAGAGTGGGGTAGTCGTAGACGAAGGGCTGGATTACTTGCAGCTTGGCTTTGGTGAGAGCGGCTACATTTTTGTTTTGGAAGGCGGTGATTGCTTTGCCGAATTCGTTGTGAATGCTCGTGTCCTTCAGGACGGACATCTTCCCGTTGCGCGACCATTCGAGCTGCACTTCATCCGACAGAACGACGGAGATGACCTGGAAGGAGGCGTCTTTGTTTTTGCTTTGCTGCGTGATCAGCATGTTGTAGGTGTCCGCCCGCTGGCCGAAGCCCGGTGCTTTGTTGTTCGACGGGTACGTGAACACGTTCCAGTTGAACGGGTTCGTCTCGCGCAGCTTCTGCAGCGTTCCCATATGGCCGAAGGCGATCGCTACCTGCCCGTCGAAGAACAGCTGCTCGTAGTTCGTACCGGCCGGGGGCATCAGCGCTCCTTGTGTATCGTACAAGCTCTTCCACAGCGCCAGCACGCTTCGCCAATCTTCCGTGTCCAGCATCGCTTTTTTCTTTTCTTTGTCCAAATACGGCAATCCGAGCTGATACCCGCCCCACATCGCGTCGCCGGCCCACAGTCCGATATACTTCTTATCTCCTTCCTCTCTCGTGAGCTGTACAGCTTTCTTCTGAATCTCTTCCCACGTCATCTTGTCGGTCGGGTAGCTGACGGCGAATTTGTCGAATAGGTCGGCATTGTAAAATAAGCCGAAGGCGTTGTTGTAAAAGGGGAGCGATACCATGTAGTCAAGGCCGGTGGCGGTTTTCAGGGAGTCGATGAGTTCGGGCAGGAGGCGGTTTTTATCGAATTGATGCTTGCGGATCAGGTCATCCATGTTTTGGGTGACGCCCAGCCCGATTATTTTCATCAGCGCATACGGTGCGTCGACGAGGATGTCCGGAATGTTTTTGTTCACGACCATTTCTTCTACCGTTTGGGTTCCTTTCGGCATGTCGTTGGACCGGACTACGGTAATGTGCGGATATTTTTTCTTCACGGGGTCGGCTACGTACTTCTTCAGTTCCTCGTCCGTCAAAAAGAACGGATTCGCTCCGATCGTGACGGTCACCGGCTCGGTTTGGATGGCCGGTTTCGCGGGTTCTCCAGTGGCGGGCTCTTGAACGGTAGTGCCGGGAGATTTGCTGCAGCCGCTAAGGATCAACACAACGGATAAAGCGGAAAATAACAAAGGCAATGCCGATTTGCTCACTTCGATCACCTCATGATTATTTTGGTTAATCCGCTTGCTTGTTAGCGAAGTGTGATGTTGGCAGACAACGAAACTTTACCTCTCTCTGGGTGGACCGCCCACATGCGGCCGGGCTTCGTCCAGGGTGCGGATATGGTTCTCTCCGGTGCGGAAACAAAACTGCGATTATCGGATGACGGGGCACGTTTGTTGCCGGATAGACTCCTCCTTTCCTGAGCGATGCAAAACCGTGCGGACATTTCCCGTTGCTTTTCTTATTTATATGCGTGAATGGGGAGATCAACTATCATTTATAGATTATATATAATATATTATATTTCGGTGTAAACTTGTCTGTCAATATAAATAAACGGATGATTTCACGTGAAACATATTGGGTGTTTAAGGGAGAATAGGAATTTTATTGATGATGGACAGGCGTCCCGTAATATGCAACGGACAAACCGGGGCGTGATTCCAAGACAAGTTCCAAGTCATAATGCCAGGACGCGATTTCAAGATATAGTCCAAGGCATAGTTCAAAACGCAAACCCAAAACGCAAACCCAAAACGCAAACCCAAAACGCAAACCCAAAACGCAAACCCAAAACGCAAACCCAAAACGCAAACCCAAAACGTAAATCCAAGACGTAAACCCAAAACGTAAATCCAAAGCGTAAACCCAAACAGAATTCCAATACGCACCTAGTAAATCCGTGCCTAAAAAATGCCTGCCAGTTCTTACATAGATCACATCGTTCTGGTTCCCTTTTATAAGAAAAAAGAAAACCACAATTATAGACCGGACATTTTTGAAGAAGGTCGGAAACTTGCAGATAAACCAAAGAAAACCCTTATTTTATAAGGATTTGCTTGCAACCCATTCCAAACCAGTGTCTTTATATAAGGCTATAAGTAAGGAACCAGTTGACAATAAATAAAGCGCTTTCTAAAATAAACGTTAGAAACATTGGAACTAGAAAGACACCACAACCCGATTCAATACACGATGACCGGCGGGACTACAGAACGATAAGGGGGATGTTTGTCCGTAAGGGGTCGAAGCGAAAGAAGCTGTTTTCGCCGTATTGAAACACAACAAACAAGATGTTTAGGGGAGGGTGGTTGCTATGGTTAAAAAGAAGGGGTATATCGCTATAGCTGCTCTGATGTCCGTTCTGGTGTCCGCCTGTGGAGCTCAGGGTACGAAGGAAGGAGGCGATCCGGCACCGGCGGCGCCGAAGCCGAAGGAACCGTATACGTTGAAAATATGGGGCGGCGGCGTGTCGGCGGCGGAATTCAACGAGCGGTTCAAGGCGATGTTCGCTCAGAAGTTCCCGCACATTACGGTCGAGTATATCGTCAACGGGAAAGGAACCACGATGCCGGAGCTGGTGGCGGCGGGGGACATCCCGGATATTATCCGGTTCGACGTGCCCAGTATCCGCACGAGTTACCTCGATCTCGGGATCGGCTACGACTTGTCCGAGCTGATCAAGACGAACAAGTACGATACGCAGCGATTCGTTAAAGTGTTTATGGACGAAGTGATCGACGCCGGACGTTCGGAAGCGGTGTACGGGCTGCCGATGCCGCCTTATTTCCCGCAGGTGCTGTATTACAACAAAGATTTGTTCGATAAATTCGGCGTCGCTTATCCGAAGGACGGCATGACCTGGGATGAGATCTATGACATCTCCAAAAAGATGACGCGTGTGGACGGAGGCGTGGAGTACCGGGGCTTCAGCTCCAATCCGGTTAATACGCTGCGCGACAATCCGTTCTCGCTGCCGATTCTCGATCCGACCCGGGATCAGCTCGCCGACCCGGAGAAGTGGAAGCTGCTGTTCACTAATCTGAAGCGGTTTTATGAAATTCCGAACAACAAGATCGAGGCGACGAATACGAATGAAAATGCCGCCTTCTCCAAAGGAAAAGTCGCACTCATGCCGAATCAACACAGTGTCTACTTGACGATCCCCGAGTCGGTGAACTGGGACATGGTGACGTACCCGATCATGGAAGGAGCGCCGAAGCTGGCGCCGCAGCGGGGACCGGCCTATCTGGGTCTCTCCAAGACGAGCAAGCATAAGGAAGAAGCGTTCGAGGTCATTATGGCGATGCTCTCGGACGAGATTCAACTGGCCGATTCCAAGCGGGGCATCACGACTACGCTGAACAGCAAGGAGATCGAAGGTGCGCTCGGCACCGGACATCCGGTATACAGCAAGAAAAACATGAAGGCCGTTAACCATTACCCGCCGACACCTTATACGCAGAAGCGTAAGGCTGATCTGCTGGACGTTCCCGGCGCGACGCAGCAAAACCTCGTCGGCACGACGTTCATCGAGGTCGCTCAAGGCAAGGTCGACCTGAACACGGCGATCCGCCAGCTCGAAGAGAAGCTGAAGGCGGAGCTCGACAAGCAGAAAAACAAATAAAGGAACGAACGGGCATAAGCTTAGTGGACCGGGTACGCCGGACACAACTTACAAGGATGGAGATGGAGAGAAGATGGGAGTTCGAATAGCCGTACTGGCAGAACCTCGAATACAGCAACGGATTTTTGGCGAGAAACACTGGGAGCAGTTGAGCGCGCTCGGGGAGGTCGCCCGGATCGAGCAGGAAGGGCCGATGCAGCCGGTTGCCATGAAGGCGGTTATCGAAGGAGCCGACATCGCGATTACCTCGTGGGGGTGCCCTGCGCTGACCGGAGATATTTTGGAAGGTGCCCCGAAATTAAAAGGAGTGCTCCACGCCGCAGGTACGGTGAAAGGGATCGTCACCCCGGAAGTTTGGCGGCGGGGCATCCGGGTGTCGAGCGCCAACGGGCCGCTTGGCAGGGGCGTAGCCGAGACGGCGCTCGGCTTCACGATCGCTTCGCTCAAGCATATGTGGTGGCTGTCGCAGTCGACCCGCCTGGGCGGCTGGGGTTCGGGCAGAGATAAAGTGCGCGAGCTGTACCAGGTGACGATCGGCGTCATCGGCGGCGGCAAAGCGGGCGGCCACTATATCCGTCTGCTGCGCAATTTCGACGTCCATATCATGATCTACGATCCGGTGATGACGGCCGAGCAGGCGGCGGCTATGGGAGCGCAAAAGGCCGAGCTGGAAGTCGTGCTGGCCGCAAGCGACGTCGTCTCCATTCACGCCCCGTCCCTTCCGGCGACGTACAAGATGATCAACCGCGAGCGGCTGGCCGTCATGAAGGACGACGCGATCCTGATCAATACGGCCCGGGGCTCCATCGTGGACGAGGAAGCGCTGGTCGAGGAGCTCCGCAAGGGGCGGCTGTTCGCCTGCCTCGACGTCACCGACCCGGAGCCGCCTGCGCCGGACCATCCGCTGCGGAGCTTGCCGAATTGCATCTTGACGCCGCATATCGCGGGAGCGGTCAATAACGGGGTGAAGCGGGTCGGCCAATTTGCGATCGACGAATTGAAGCGGCTGCTGGCCGGCACGCCGCTCGAAGGCGAGGTTCGCGAAGAGCAGATGAGCACGCTGGCGTAACAGAAGAGGGAGGCCGCCGTCTACCGCAGGGGAAAGCGGCGGTCTTTTATTAACGGAAAGGGGTGATGCCCGTTACCAACAAGTTTGTCTGAGGTGCCGTCCAGTCCTGAACGAAAAGGATGACACGTGCGGCTTTTCGACCAACGGGGCTGACGGGTGCCGGCTAGGCTTGTCCGCATGTGAAAGCTGCCAACACCATGACGACATCGACGAATCGCATCCCGGAACTTAATCAGGAAAGTGGGGATTCGCTTATGTACGTTCGAAACGGGGCTAAAAACGGCCTCATCTGCTGTCTGGCCATGCTGCTGTGCCTCATCTCGGTTATGGTGCCGGGCAAGGCCGGATTGGCCAGCTCTCCGGCGATAGCGATTGTGAACGCAGGGTTCGAGCAGCAAGCTCCCGGAGGCGTGATTCCGGGCTGGAGGCAAACGTACGGCAACGGCGTGGCTGCGGCTACGTACGGGATTACGAGTACGTCCAAGTATAGCGGGAGCTTCAGTCTTCATCTGGATGACTTGTCTCCTACGGCGGCGCTTGGGGTGGAGAGCGACAAGTTCGCGATCGTCCCGGGGACCGCTTATTCGGCGTCGGCTATGTTTCAGGTGGAGCGCGGGGCGCTGTCCATCTATTTGCAGTTTTTTAATGAAGCCGGAACCCGGGTGGCGAACACTTCGGCCGGAGTGGATCTCTCCGCAGGGGAATGGGTGAAGGGCGGCGTATCCGGCATCGCTCCGGCGGATGCGGTGACGGCTTCGGTGCTGCTGTATTCTTCAACGACAGGACAGGGGGCGGGTCATATCGACGATGTGAAGGTGGAAGTGAATCCGATCGGTACGTTCGAGTCTCTGGGACAGCCGATTATGAATTTCATTAATCAGGACGCCGCGATCGGACGGGAGCAGGGCAAGGATGTCGCGTATACGGTGGTGAAGGGCGCCAACGACAGCACGGTATTTGCCGTAGTCGACCTGCTCTCTGCTGATGTGATCAAGACGATCCCGATGCCCGGCGTCACCGGAGCGTGGGGCGTCAAGGCGGCAAGCGACGGTAAAATCTATGCGGGCACTCATTATGACGGCCATCTGTATCAATACACGCCGGGCAGCGACAGTATCGTCGATCTGGGACGGCTGGGCGCGGAGACGCACATCTGGGCGCTGGTGGCCGGTGCGGACGGTAAAATCTATGCCGGCACGTATCCGAATGCGCACGTGTTCGAGTACGACCCGGCGACCAATCAGGTAAACGATCTCGGCCGGGTACATCCGACGGAGAAATACGTCCGCTCCATCGCTTACGACGGCGACAACAACGTCGTGTATGCAGGCGTCGGAGGGGTGACGGCGGGGATCGTCAAGATCGATCTGGCCACCGGGACTCACGAAGAAATTTTGCAGACCCTCCTTCCCGCCGCTTACACAAACTACGATTTTGCTACCAATATGGGTTATGCGCTCGGCAAGCTGTTCGTCAGGCTGAACAAGCCGGATCACCTGCTGATCGTGGATGTCGCCACGGAGACGGTCGAATATTACGACCCGAACGGTCTCGGCATGGGATCGAGGACGCTGGCGGTTATGCCGGGCGACGATCAGAATATTTATTTCGGTGGCTACGTATTGCGCTCGTATAACGTGGTGACCAAAACGTTTGCTGTAGAGTTTGCGGACCCGAACGCGAGAGCGTTCAACTTTTTCGACGGCAAATTTCTGCAGCTGAACGATCCGCAGTGGCCGGGGTATACGTTTGTCGGTTTTAGCGAGAAAGGCCAGATCTTTTTCAACAACAAGCAAACCGGCAATCTGTCTACTCTAAAAGTCGACAATTACGGCTCCCCGATTCTGATTCAAAGTTTGCATACCGGCTATGACGGCAATATATACATCGGCGGTTACTTGGGGGCTACCGGCTTTACATCCTATCGTCCGGCGGACGGCACGTTCACGGACGTGCAGCAGTTCGGCCAGGTCGAATCGGTGGCGAGCGTCAACAACAAGCTGTATATCGGCACGTACGGGAATGCGAGGGTGCACGAATATGATCCGACCGCACCGTGGACGTCCGCGAATCCGCGAAGGGTAGCCGAGCTGGTCAGCCACGGCCAGGACCGTCCGTTCGCGATGGTCGGCGTCGACTCGCTCTCCAAGCTGTATGTCGGCTCCGTCCCCGATTACGGTTCGCTGAGTGGGGCGCTGACGGTATATGACGTGCCGACCCGGCAAGTGCAGGTGCACAAAGATATCGTGCACGACCAGGGGGTCGTTTCCTTGGCGCACCGGGACGGCCTCATCTACGGCGGAACGACGATTTACGGCGGTCTTGGCACGAGTGGGCCGTCGGAGACGGAAGGCAAGCTGTTCGTATTCGATACGGCGACGAACAGCAAAGTATTCGAGATCGTACCGGTCCCCGGCCGCAAAGTCGTGAGCGGCTTGCTGGACGGCCCGGACGGCCTGATCTGGGGCGTGGCGGAGGATACGATCTTCAAGTTCGATCCGGATACGCAGCAAATTGTCTACAAAGCGGCGAGACTCGGACGGTACGGCACCGGCACGGTATGGGTCGACGCATTCCTGGAGGTCGGCAAGGACGGCAATGTGTACGGGACGAACCGGCAAAAGACGCTGTTTATGATCAAGCCGGACACGATGGAGTTTTTCCGGATCAAAACCGGCGCGGGCAATTATTTGACGCAGGACCATCTGGGCAATTTGTATATGGCGAACGATGCGAATCTGTGGAAGTATACGCTGCCGCAGGAAGAGGAGGAAGTAAGCCTGGACTCGATGCGGGCCGCGGTCGATTCCTATCAAGCCGCGGGCGGCATGAACAGCACGTTCGCCGCCGAGCTGAAGTACCGTCTGAATATTATCGGCATCTTGCTGGGGCAAGGGGCGGCGGGGCAGGCGGCTGCCTACATGCAGGACTTCGTCAGCCATATTCAGGACCCGGCTGTTTTGCAGCAGGGGCTCATATCGGCGGCGGCATCGGAACGTTTAAGCGCGGATGCGGCCGTGCTGATCCAGGCGTGGACCGCTTAAGGAGCTTCGCCCCCGCGAAGGGGAGAAGCGGCTTTCCAAGTGATCGGAGGGGAAAAGGATGGGAAGCACAGGACAGCGCGGCGTACGTTTGCGGACGGCGAAGGCGGCACTAAGCATTCTGCTTGCGGTCGCCGTCGTATTCGGCGGCTTCGGCGCCGGTATCGGACTCGGTCCGGCGGAGGTCCGGGGAGCAGGAGCGGCAGGCGAGCTGTTTTACGATTTTGAAAATTTCGCAGTAGGCCCCTTGAACGGACAGCACGGCTGGACGAATGCCGGGCCGGAGGTGACGGTGACCGATCAGGTGTATGCGGTCAGTGGCGCCAAGACGATGAAGATCGCCGATAACGACAAGACGAAGGCGATGGGAGCGCGGGTGTCGTTCGATCCGATCGAACGCGGCAGCGTCGAGTGGTGGGTGAAGGCGGACACCGCCGACCGGCTGGTCATGCTGCTGGAAAGCGCGGGCCCGCAAGGGACGAAGCCGGTCGAGTGGATCGGGCTGCTGGCGAACCGGACGATCGAATATTATGACGGGGCGACCCGGTCTTATTCGAGCGAGACGTACGAACCGGGGAAATGGTACCGGTTCCGGGTCGACTTTGACGCGGCGGCAGGCAAAAAGACGATCACGGTGCAAAGTGAAAATGGCTTGCTGATGTTCCGCCAGGATACCGGCTTTCGGGATACGACGGCCTCGATGGTGAACGTGTTCCGGTTTGCGACGATCTCGACAGGTCTCGGCACGTTTTATGTCGATAACGTCCGGATACGCGATGCCGCGCTTGCCGATCCCGGCAGCCTGATCGGTCTTCGGGCCGATCCGGAGTCCGTGCAGGTGGTGGCGGGGCAGACGAAGAAGGTGCATATGCTGGGCAGTTATACGAATGGAGATGTACGCGTAATGGATGGTGGGACGGTGAACTATACGTCTGCAAATCCCGGAATTGCGACGGCAAGCGGCGGTATCGTGACCGGCGTATCGCCGGGGGCGACCGTGATAGCCGCTGTATACGGAGGTGCGCAGGCGATGCTGGACGTGAATGTGCTTGATCCGAACGATGTGCCGCCGTACAAAGATTTGCCGCTGCGTCCTCTGCAGCGGACGACGGATCTGCACGGGCTGAAGATCGTCGTGCCGGCCGGTCAGGAATGGCGGGCGCTCGGCGAGCGGATCGCCACGGCGCTCCAGACGAGATGGGGCATTCAGGCCGTTATGGCGGCGCCGGACCGCGATCGGTTCCGCGACGGCTGGACCGGCAATACGCTGCTGCTCGGCTCTCTCGGCAATAACGACCTGCTTGCCCGGCTGTACGGGATGCGCGCGTCGTATGCCGACGCCGTCTATCCCGGGGACGGCGGGTATCAGCTGCTGACGGTGATCGACCCGTTCGGTCTCGGCGGCAATACGATTATCGTCGGAGCGGGAGATACGGCGGGAGCGGCGCTTGGCGTCGACCGGCTGCTGGAGATTATCGGTCAGCAGACGACCGCGGAGCTCCCTTGGCTGGTGGAAGCGAAGCTGTCCGATCAGGCGGCTTCCTATCTGCAATATGACGGCGACCCAAGCCCCGCCGATATTCAGTCGGCGCTGGCCGCTGCGGGGACGCGCCTGTCGAAGCTGAAGCCGACGGCGAACAACGAGACGGATGCCAAAGCTTTGCATTCCGTACTGTCGGCGATCAAAATCTACGGCGAAAACTACCAGTTGACCGGCAATCCGGGCTTCGGCGAAGTGTACCGCAAGCTGCTCAAAGGGTATGCGTCTTTCCTGAACCGGCATCCGGCGGAGGCGAAGGCGCAGCTGAACGAAAGATCGAACATGTGGACGGACGGCGACACGTTCATTCAGAACTGGACCATCATGGAGGCGTCGCCGCTGTTCACGCCGCTCGAGCGCAAGCAGATCGTCTCCGCGCTGTACCTGACGTTCGAGGCCAATGCGAGAGACGGCTACGTGACAGGAGCCGCGGCCAGCGGTCCGCGCTGGAACCATCAGATTTTCCCGGCCTTGTCGCTGATCGCGGGGAGCGATTATTTCCTCCGTTATTACAGCTTGGCCGAAGCTTCGGGATGGAGGCAGCTGGGCGAACGGATCTTCACGGGAAATACGTCGTACATAAGCCTGGACGAAGGCTCGGATTACCTGATGCACGTGCCGATGACGAATATCGATTACGCGATGGCGACGGGAAATCTGGATTTCATGCAGCGGAGCCTGCGTCCGAGCGCCGATCTGAATGCGCTGATGATCGATAATTTGGGCGTGATGGCCGGCGGCGGGGACACGTATCCGTTCGGCTACAGCAGCAGCGGGTTCTCGTGGGGACACTCCCAAGTGATGAACGCCGCGACGTGGCTGTACGGCGATCCGCTTTACCGGTTTCTGCTGGAGCGGGCGAGAACCGGACCGTTCCCGGATCAGCGGATGGGCGATCTGGACTATCCGATCCACCGGTATATGGCGGTGAAGCCGGACGAGTCGGCCGGTCCGCCGGAAGGAACATACCCGAGGGTGCAGGCGTCCTCCATCGAGCCGGGCATCTATGACGACTTGAGGGAGAAGGAGCAGGCGCCGCTTGACGTGGCGCTGGAGGATACGTTCCATAAGCTGACGTTCCGCGAAGGGTTCGGGCTGGATGACAGCTATCTGATTCTGGACGGCTTCTCGGCCGGAGCGCACGGCCATCAGGACGGCAACGCGATTCTCAATTATACGGCGAACGGCAGGCTGTTCCTGACCGACCGGGATTATATCGAGAATACGCCGGAGCATCATACCGGGCTTGTCGTCACGAAGGACGGGGAGCAGCGGAAGAAGCCGCCGCTTGCCGAGCTGCAGTGGTCGGCGGACATTGACGGCATCGGACTTAGCCGCAGCATCGTGCCGAATTACAACGGAACGGACTGGCAGCGCTCGGTTGTAAGTCCGAACGGCAGCTTTTATGTGATTTACGACGATGTCACGGTAAACGAAGCCGGCGACTACGTTCTGAAAAATCTGTGGCAGACACTGGGGACGCCGAATATTCGCGGCGGCGACCGCTTCGAAGCGGAGCAGCAGGGCGTGACGATGTCGATCGACAGTCTGGACGCTTCGGATCTGCGCACGCAGGACCGGTACGGTCATTTCCGCAAATATTGGAAGTCCGATTACCCGTATCCGTATGCCGATCAGGAAACGGTGCTCAGCGAAGTGTTTGAGGAGCGCGGGTATGAGGCGGGTGAGAAGACCGGCTTTATCAATGTACTGTCCAGCCGTAAAAGCGGTCCCGCACTTCAGACGCGGCGGCTGAACGAAACGACGCTGGAAATCCGTCAGCAGGGAGAGCAATGGCTGGCCGTCCAATCAGCGCTGACGAGCAGCGATTTCGCTTCGGACGGGAAGTTCCATCTGATCGGCGAAGGAAAGCTGCTGGCGGCCGAGGCGACCCAGATCCGGATCGGCTCGCAGACGCTGGCGTTCGCACAGCCCGTTATGTTCTCGATGGATACCGCCAGCGGAGAGTGGACGACGCATTCGCTGCGCAAAGACCGGGTCGTCTACGATGCCCAGGGCGAACCGGTCCGGGAGGAAGCGCTTGATTCCGGTACGGCGGTCTGGTCGAAGCAGATGCTGCAGCGGCTGGAGCGGGAGGTGAAGGATCGGGAAAACCCGCGGGAGTGGAAAAAGCCGAGACCGGATCATCCGGAAGGGCTGGCCGACTGGCAGCGGGTACACCGGTTCCCCGAACAAGTGACGGACAGCGCATGGGGCGAACTGAACGGAGACGGCAAGGAGGAGCTGGTGCTCGGAGGTATTCAGGGCGCGGTGAGGGCGATCGACGATGCCGGTCAGGTGATGTGGAGCTTCGCGGCCGCCGGGCGCGTCAACGAAGTGACGATCCAGCAGTTGAACGGGCAGCCGGTTGTATTCGTCGCCACGGAGAACTGGCACGTGCATGCGCTGAATGCGCAGGGCCAGGAGCTGTGGAGCTACGTATTCCCGAGCGGAGCCGCACAGCGCGAACGCAAGGGGAATCTGCTCGGCGTCACGAACGTCCGGGTCGCGCATGTGAACGGAGCTGATCAACCTCCTTGGGTGATGGTAGGCACGCAGTACCGGTACATTTACGGATTGGATGCGAACGGAACGCTTCAATACGAGGACTTGTTGTATTATTACGGAATCGAAGATATGGCGTTTGCTGACTTTGACGGCGATGGCAAGGAGGAGGGCGTCTACGCACTGGAATATGCGTATTACGCGTACTGGAACGAACGCGTCGTTACCCGCGGCGGCAGCGGCGGCGGTCCGGGCTGGAAGGTGGCGGACGTATTGGAGCAGGGCGGCAGCGGAGGGTTGCCCGCTTTCCTGATGGGAACGAAGCAAAATGAAGTACGTCTGGCCGGGTATAGCGGGAAGCTGCAGGAGCTGTGGCAGCGGAACGTCGGCGGTGAAGTGAATGCGATCCGCCATGGCGATTACAACGGGGACGGAGTGCCTGAGATTTTGGCCGGCTCGGACGGCTTCCAGTTCTACGCGCTGAATCCAGACGGCACGGTCCGGTTCCGCAAGGCGCTGGAAGACCGGGTGCAGCATGTGGACGGCTGGAGCAGCGGCGGCGTAACCGAGTATTGGGCGGCTGTGGACCGCGGTTTGTTGGTTCAGTTGTCCGACCAGGGCGAGATCGCCAAGAAGACCCGGTTCAAGCATCCCGTCGCGGCCATCCGGGCGGGAGAGGCGCAGCCTAAACCATGGGTCGTGCTGGAGAACGGAGACGTGTACCGTTACCGGCGCTGACCGGATTCTTTTCCGGATTCTTTTTTAGATTGCCGCTTGATTCGTCCGTTTATGCGCGCCTGCACCTGTGTGCCGGCGCGGGAACGGGCGGTCAAGCGTTTTTCATTCCCATTTCTTCGTTAACGGCCGGTGTATCCTTATGTTATATTGAAGAGATAAGAAAACTAACGAACAGTGATGGCGGGATTAACATGAACGAGAAACCGAGCCGTAAAACGTTTCACGCCCGACTGGAAAAACTGGTCGACGAGATTCGCAGCGATATTGTACAAGGAGTATTGCGGGAAGGAGATTTCCTTCCATCGGAAAAAGCGTATGCCAAGCAGCACCGGCTCAGCAACAAGTCGGTGCGTCAGGGGCTGGAAGTGCTGGTCGCCGAGCGGCTGATCGAGAAAATTCCGCGGGTGGGCAACAAGGTGGCGCGGTACGCCCGGAGCGAGACGGTGGTGCTGAAGTTTGCCTGCCATACTTCGCTGCCTAAGGAAGCTGCAATGAAGACGCTGGTTGCCGAATTCCACAAGCGTCATCCCGGCATTCGCGTAGAATTCGTCACCTATAGCGGGGCGATCAATACGTTCCGTACGGTCAAGCAGCTGATCGAAGAGGAAGCGGTCGACGTGTTCACGATGAACTACAACGGATATGATGACTTCAAGCGCAACGACGGTCTTGACTATTTGGAGGCGCTGGAGCCGAATCCGAATATTTATCCGTTTCTGACTGACATCATGACTACGGACGACGGGCAGCTCAAGGGGCAGCCGTTTCTGTTTACGCCGCTCATCCTGTGCTACAACAAGGATCATTTCCGCGAGAAAGGCGTGCTGGAGCCGGACAGCGGCTGGCGCTGGGACGTGTTGTTCGAACAGGCGTCGAAGCTGGCGGTGGAGAACGAGAGACTGGGCTTTTATTTTCACTTCCCGTCGAGCAACCGGTGGCCGGTATTTCTGCTGCAGAGCGGCATTCGCTTCGACCGCGACGAGCGGAACCGGTTCTCCATCGGCGGCACGCAGCTGCTCGACAGCTTGAGGGCTTGCCGCAAGCTGATTCATATGCAGAAGGGGTTTCCGTTGTTTCTGTCGGAGAGGGACGCCGATGCGGAGGATTTGTTTTTCCGGGGCAAAGTATCGATGATTATGACGACTTATCTGAGCTTGAATCATCACGAGCGGCCGGAAGGGCTGGAGTACGACGTGGCGCCGCTGCCGTATCTGAACGACCCGAAGACGCTGCTGATGACGATCGGGCTGGCGGTCAACGCCTCCTCCAAAGTGAAGGACAGCGCCAAGCTGTTCGTCGATTTCCTGGTCTCGTACGAAGCGCAGCTGATGATCCGGCAGAAAACGTTAAGCATCCCGAGTCTCAAGCCGGCGGCGGAATGGACGGGCAAGGAGTCGATGTACCGGCCGTCGCGCTTCCATATGTATCGCGATATTATTCCGGCGTTCCGGACGTTCGGCGCCTTGAATATGTCGATCAAGGAGCTGGATGCGGTGTATGCGGAAGCGAAGCTGTACTGGTCGGGGCTGGAGACCGAGGAAGGGGTGGCTGCGCGGCTGGAGCAGCTGCTGGACCGGTTGGGCGGCAGCGGGGGCGGTCACGACGAGGCCGGAGTGGCGAATCTCACGGTTTGAAAGCCGGAAAGTATGAGGGCGTCCTGCTGCAAGAGCCCCCGCAAGAGCACCCCGATTAGAAACGAACGCGTTAGGGCGGCTGCGTGTTTTGCGGGTGGCTGGCGGTTCGGCTGTTATTCACAAAGTCCAAGCACCGGAAGGGTGCTTGGGCTTTGTGCCGTTGAGAAAACCGTCCATCGGCAGCCGCAGTTGCCGAACGTAACCTGATAGTGACCCTTGCCTTGTATGCGGAAATTCCGTGCACGCGGCGGTCCGTCTTCATTCCCCAGTCTTCAATCCTCAATCCTCCCGACCCGGTCCCAATTCTACTTCTGCTTGACCAGAACGACGCCCGCCGCAATCAGACCCAGGCCGGCCCATGTTTTCCAACTGGTAGTCTCCTTGAAGAACCAATACCCCATCAGCAAGGAAATCAGAATCTCCATACACTTGGCCGCCACAAGCACATAACTGAGCTGGTGAGTCGCTTTGTACCCGAACCGGACCCCGTACCCGATGCACAGGTTGGCGAGTAGAAACAAGGGGAGCATCAGGGTCTGAAACTTGAACGTACTCCAGAAGTGAGGATCGATCTGCTTGCTCTGATAAGAGAAGATCGCGTTAATGACGGTTAATCCAGTGAATAAAAGCCCGGCGCTGTACAAGTATATCATCCGATCCTCCGCAGCAGCATATGATGGCCTTAGTGTTTCCCTATGCCAACTTTTTTAACCGCGCGCAGAAAAGCGGTCGTCGGCGTCACCGTGGAGCGTCTTATTGGGACGTCCGGGCTGCAGTCTTGCCCGATCGGAATAGCGGGTGAGTGAGCCGCCGCCGGGTTGCATTTCCCCGATTCATTCCTTCCGCGACCTGAACACGTCTCGTCCCTCCGGCAGCGGAACCGCTGTGCGATAAAGCCCGGAAAAATAATTTTTGGGCGGGTAAACTATGTTTCCCTTAGGCAAATGCGGAAGTTCCCGTCGTTCCAAGCAATTTTCACTTTTTGGTTTATCGGAATGTTTGCAAAAAGTATTGACAAATTGCTCGTGGACAATTAATTTGTATATAACAATAAATTTTGCCCTAGGGAAAAATATTTGTCGGGGTACAAGTTACATATTCATGCCTGACGGCAAATAAAGGAGGAACAAGAAAGTGGTGAGAACTATGCTGAAGACATCGAAATTATGGGGGATCGGATTGTTGCTGGCTTTATCTGTGGTCGTAACGGCGTGCGCATCCGATTCGAAACATACGGCAGGCCAGCCGGGCGGATCAACCGTCGCAGGCAAGCTTAACGTCATTGCGACGATTGCCCAGATCGCCGAGCCGATCTCCGTTATCGGCGGCGACAAGGTCAACGTCCAGAGCTTAATGGGTCCCGGAGTCGACCCGCATCTGTACACGGCCACGCAAGGAGATATTAAGAAGCTGGAGAGCGGCGACATCATTTTCTATAGCGGTTTGCATCTGGAGGCGAATATGGTGAAAGTGTTCGCCGAGATCGGCAAGAAAAAGCCGGTGCTCGCGATCGGCGAGACGCTCCCGAAGGAGAAGCTGCTGAAGGACGAGGCAGGCGCGACCGACCCGCATATCTGGTTCGACATCGATCTGTGGAAGCAGGCGATCGGAGCCGCGACCGAAGAGCTGAAGAAGGCATCGAAGGAAAACGCCGATTATTTCGAAGCGAACAAAACGAAGTATTTCCAGCAGCTGGACGATCTGAAGAAGGAAGCCAAGGAGAAACTGACGCAAATCCCGAAAGAAAAACGGGTGCTCGTAACGGCGCACGACGCGTTCGGCTACTTCGGCCGCATGCAGGGCATCCAGGTCGTCGGTCTGCAAGGCTTGAGCACGGAAGCGGAAATCGGCCTGACCGACATCGAGGATACGATCAAAATTTTGGTCAAGCACAAAGTTCCTGCCGTATTCGTGGAAAGCAGCATCAACCCTGCATCCATTAAGGCTGTAATCGAAGGCGCCAAGAAGCAAGGGCTTGACGTGAAGCTGGGAGGAGAGCTGTTCTCCGACGCCATGGGCGATGCGGGGACGAAGGAAGGCACGTATATCGGCATGTACCGTCACAACGTCGATACGATCTATAAAGCGTTAAGCGGAAAGGGTGAGTGAGATGACTCCGGTACTGAACGTAAACGGCTTGTCTGCCTCGTATCGCAAAAATCAGGTGCTCGACCAGGTGCGGTTTCAAGTGCTGCCGGGGACGATGACCAGTATCGTAGGCCCTAACGGAGCGGGGAAGTCGACGCTGCTCAAGGTGATGCTGGAGCTGCACCCCAGACTTTCCGGATCGGTCTCCTTTTTCGGAACGACCTACAGCAAAGCGAAGTCCCGGATCGGCTACGTTCCGCAGCGCGGTTCGGTAGACTGGGATTTCCCGACCAATGCGCTGGATGTCGTCATGATGGGACTGTACGGGCAGATCGGCTGGCTAAAATGGCCGAGACGCACGCACAGGGAGCTGGCGTTGAATGCGCTGGCCGAGATGGGGATGGAAGCTTATGCCGGACGGCAGATCAGCCAGTTGTCCGGCGGGCAGCAGCAGCGGGTGTTTCTCGCCCGCGCGCTCGTGCAGGACGCGGAGCTTTACTTCCTCGACGAGCCGCTGGCCGGCGTCGACGCAGCGACGGAACGCGCCATCATGGATACGCTGAAGAAGCTGAAGAGCAAGGGAAGAACCGTTATGGTCGTCCATCACGACCTGCAGACGGTGGAAGACTACTTCGATCACGTGCTGCTGTTGAACCGGACCGTCGTCGCCCACGGCGCGACGCAGGATACCTTTACCAAAGAAAACATTTACCGTACCTACGGCGGCACGCTTCGATGGATGGGGGAGAAGTTCGGATGATCACGATGTTGTCGCACAATGCGCAGTGGGTGTTATTAAGTACATTAATATTGGGCACGGCAGCCGGGATCATCGGCTGCTTCTCCTATTGGAAGCGGCAAAGCCTGATGAGCGATGCGTTGTCTCACGCGGCGCTGCCCGGAGTGATTGTCGGATTCGCCATTATGGGCTCCAAAAATTTGTCGGTCATGATCGCCGGAGCCGCGGTCAGCGCCTTGCTCGGGGCCCTGCTGATTCATTGGATCCGCTCATCCTCGCGCGTGAAGGAGGATGCGGCGATGGGCATTATCTTATCCGTGTTTTTCGGACTCGGCATTATGCTGCTGACGTTCGTCAACCGGACGGCGGGGGGCAGCCAGAGCGGACTGGACAGCTTTATTTTCGGCCAGGCGGCATCGATGGTCAGTAAGGACGTAGTGACGATGTCGGTGCTGGCGCTGCTCGTGATGCTGGTCGCCGTGATCGGCTACAAGGAGTGGAAGCTGTTTCTGTTCGATGCCGCCTTTGCCAAAGGACTCGGCTTGTCCAGCCGCTTGATGAACAGCATCTATATGGCGGTTCTGGTGCTGGTCATTGTCATCGGCATTCAGGCGGTAGGCGTCATCCTCATGGCGGCTCTGCTCATTATACCGGCCGTTAGCGCCAGGTATTGGACGAATTCCTTTAAATGGATGGTGGTCCTCTCCGGTCTGTTCGGCGGAGGAGCCGGAATGACGGGCACGCTGATCAGCGCCGCAGGCAAAGGC
Organism: Paenibacillus oceani; assembly: GCF_014705615.1. Taxonomy (GTDB): domain Bacteria; phylum Bacillota; class Bacilli; order Paenibacillales; family NBRC-103111; genus Paenibacillus_AB; species Paenibacillus_AB oceani. The sequence continues at coordinate 44,460 of NZ_JACXJA010000013.1, read as the reverse complement.
TGGCCGACAGGTCCGTTCATCGTCATAGCCGCTTCGACCCTGTTCGTCTTTTCGTTGGCGTTCGGACTGCGCAAGGGACTGATCGTGACGTACTTGCAGCAGCGCGCGCAGAAGAAACGTTTGCTGCAACCGATGGCGGGTCAGACAGTACTGGACGGGGGGGTGACCAAATGAGCTACGCAGGCTGGATTCTATTAACTGCATCGCTGGTCGGACTGTCCTGCGGATTTATCGGCGTCCTGCTCGTCCTGCGCCGGATGGCGATGATGGCGGATGCGATCAGCCATACGGTCTTGCTTGGCATCGTTACGGCATTCCTGGTCACCCGGGAACTGAGCGGCATCCATATGCTGATCGGGGCGATTGCAGCCGGACTGCTGACCTCTGTGCTCGTGCAATGGTTTCATGCGCGCGGCGTCCAGCAGGAAGCTTCGATCGGAGTCGTATTCACCACCCTGTTTGCGATCGGCGTCGTCCTGATCGCTACGAAGGTCGGGAACGCGCACCTCGACGTCAAGCATACGCTGATGGGTGAGATTACGTTTATTCCGTGGGAAAAAATCGAACTGCCTCTGATCGGGGAAATACCGGAAGCGGTATTCATCCTGTCGATTGTATTGATTGTTGTGCTGGTGGCGATACTTGCGTTTTATAAAGAGTGGAAAATTACGTCCTTCGATCCCGCGCTCGCCGCAAGTCTGGGAATACCGGCCGTGCTGATGCATTACGTGTTCATGTCGCTCGTCTCGGTGACGACCGTTGCCGCCTTCGACGCGGTAGGCGCGATCATGGTGGTCGCCATGCTGATTACGCCTGCGGCGGCGGCATACCTATGGACCGACCGGTTGTCGGTTATGCTGATTCTCAGCGGGTTGTTCGGCGTCATCTCGGCCATAACCGGCTATTATATCGCGACTTGGCTGGATACGTCGATCTCCGGATCGATGGCGTTCTCGACGGGCCTCCTGTTTGCCTTCAGCTTCCTCTGTTCGCCCAAGCACGGCGTAATCGCCAAATTCATTCGTCCGGCGGAGACGAAGCTTTCCGCTTGATGGGCGATAGACGAACGCGGAGCTGCGAATCGATACGTGCAACGGTTACCAATAAAGCGCTGCAGAGCTGCGGTCCTTCCGCTTCCTCTGGAGCGCTTTTTTTCCTTTACCCTGCGAACCTTTAACGGTCTGAAATTAACCCTTCCCGCCAAATGCGCTTTACGATACTTGCGGCTGTCTCCTCGGCCGTCAGATCGGACGAGTCGAGCCACATGCCGATCCGCGGCGTTTCGTTGCGCAGCACGGCGTCCAGCGCTTCCACCGTCCATTCGCCGTATCCTTTTTTGGAACGGGCGGCTTCTCTTGAGGCGACGGCAGCCGGGCTCGGACACAGCACGACCACATAGAGCGGGCGGTGGCGGACATAGGAAATAAAATCGTCAAGCACGCGGCCGACCACGACATCCTGTACAACGGCGTTGAATCCGGCTTCCCGGTAAGTGTCCGCGGTCTGGGCCGCCAGGCGGTATCTCAGCCGCAACTGCTCCATCTCGTCCTGCCCGGAGTCCGGAGTTATTTCTTTGCGGTTATTTACGATCATTCTCCGGAATAAATCTCCCCGGATATGGACGGAGTTGTCGAGCCGTTCGGCGAGCAATTGGGCGACAGTCGACTTCCCGCTGGCCATAATGCCTGTCACCAGGATGGTGCAGGGACGTTCTGGAGGCATCGCGATCGTCTCTCCTTTCCTCTATCAGATTCCCCCTATTATAAAGAACCGATACCGATTCGTAGAAGGGGCAGTTTGAATAATAACGATCCTTTACCGCCGTTCCGTCCCATTAGGACGAACAAACAAAGTCTCCCCGGCTCCCGCCGAAAAGCGGAGGCTTTTTCGCCCTGTCTTTTCCTCTTTCTCTTTCATACTAATAATCGTAAAGAAGCAGGTGAGCTCCATCGGGGCGATCGGCCATATCGAAGGAGGCGGGGGCTTGAAGCTATCGGTAGTGATGGCCGTGTACAACGGCGAGCGATACGTAGAGGAAGCGATCGGCAGCATACTGGCGCAAACGTATACGGATTTTGAGCTGATCGTAATCGATGACGGTTCTGTCGACCGGACGAGAGACATCCTTCGCTCCATTTCGGACCCGAGGCTGAGGAGAGTGCTGCTGCCGTACAATTGCGGCGCCGCGATGTCTCTGAATATCGGCGTCTGGCAGTCGACCGGGGACTGGATCGCCATCCACGATGCGGACGACCGCAGTATGCCCGACCGGTTTCAGGTGCAGGCCGAATATGTTCGGGCCCGTCCAGAGCTGATCGTGGCCGGTGCGCAAATATCGTGCTTCGGCGACGCCGACGTCTCCCCGGCCTTGCTGCGGGAGCGCGAGCAGGCGCTGAACCAAGGCGAAAGTGCGCTGCGTCGCGATCGTTATTCGGTATGTCCGTTTTGCCACGGCACCGCATGGATTTCGCGGGCGAAGTTTATTCAAGCCGGAGGTTACGATCCCGGTTACAAGATCGTCTACGATTACGATTTGTGGCTGAAGCTGTTCCGGCTAGGTCCGATCGGGAAGGTGGACCGGGTGTTGTACGAATACCGGATTCATGCCAGCTCGCTGTCGAATCACAACAAGCGAAACGCGTTTACCGAGAGGCTCCGCTGCTGTGTCCGCCGAATGTGCGAGTCGGATCTGGTTCGCGGCAGCGGTATGCCCCGGGTACTGGTGATCGGCGGAGAATATCAGTGCCGGATTATGAAGACCGAGGTGGCGCCGTATTGCCGGATACACGTACAGGCTTATCACGATTCCGGTCTGGCGGGGAAGGTGCAGTCGTTCGTACATGCAGTCAAGTCGGGCGAAGTAGACGCTATCCTTCAAATGAATCATCCCTCGCGGACGATGATGACCGCGTATTTCCAGTTCCAGGGACTGGTGCAAAACAAACATTTCTTTAATTTATGACAACCCAGCGTCACGCTGATTCGATCCGGGCAACTGGCATTCGATGGAGGAGGTTTCGCCTTGCTGCCCTCGCCTACCGCTTCTAGCGGCACAAAAATTGATATCGTCATACCGACGGTAAGAAAAGATCTGGAAGTATTGCCCTATGTCGTGTCCGGCGCCAGAGCCAACATCCGGCATCCGATCGGGCGTGTCTATATCGTCGCGCCGACCGATCCCGAGATTCGGGCGTATTGCGAACGGAACGGGTGCACGTACGTCGAAGAGTCGGCGCTCCTGCCGATTACGAAGGAAGAGATCGGTTATACGGTGAACGGCATTGACCGGTCGGGCTGGCTGCTCCAGCAGTTTATCAAGCTGAGCGGCGACCGGCTGTGCGAGCAGGAGTTTTATCTGGTCATCGATTCGGATACGGTGTTTATCCGCCCGAACTGCTTCGAGCGCGGCGGCCGAGTCATCTTCCACACTTGCGACGAATACCATCCGCCGTATTTTGCAGTTTATGAGAAGCTGGTAGGACTGAAGCCGGCTTCGTCCAAATCGAAAAATAACATAGAAGCTTCCTCCTCCTCCGGTTCGGTTTCGGTCCGGGACCGAGCTCTGGCTGCTTGTGCCGATGAATAGGAGCGGTTTGTACCTCTTAATTGGTCCGAAACTAGCTTATATGAGGGAATAAGAGTGGTTTGAAGCTGCTATAATCCACAAAAAGGTGCTTCCTCAGTCGAATGGTCGAAATAGGGGTGCAAACCGCCTTTATTCGCTTCTGTCTTCTACATATGCCGAAAATAGAGGGGGCAAAAGACTCTTTTTCGCTTGAGAGCAGCCAGTATGTACGCGTGTTCTGGAGATCGGAACACTTTCTGTTCGCAAGAGAAGCCACAGCTTGCGCATAGCCGAGCATTCGTCGTGGCAAAAGCTTCGGTTACATGATCCTTAGCAGTTGAACACCGAAAACCGGATCAGTCGAACTCAGATACCACAGCAATCGAATATCAGATACCGGATCAGTCGAACACTCAGATGCCAGAACAGTCGAACATCAAATACCAGAACAATGCAATTTCGTTCGTTTGTTTACGGACGCCTTGGTACAGTCGTGTATCGAAACCGCCGATTTCGAAGCCGCAGCTCTCATAAAAGTGGCATGCCCGCACATTGTTGCTTTGCGTCTCCAGCATAAGACCGGGCATCCCGCCTGTGGCCGCCCAGCGCTTGGCCTGTTCGATCAGCCTGCGGCCGATGCCGTGTCTGCGGTAAAGGCGGTCGACCTGAATGTCTTCAATATAGGCGCAGCGGTTCCAATTGCGTCTCAGTATGATCCGGCCTGCTGCGCGCGCTCCCACGTATGCCAAATAAACGATTTGATCCGGGTTGCCGATGTACGCCGAGAAGTCGGTCTCTTCGTCTGACGGCGACGGTTCGTCCGAGTAACGTTTCGTATAGGCGGGCACTTCTGCAATCTCGTATCCGATTCGTCCGTCTGTAAGGGAGAGGACGAGGGTGGAATCGACGATAAAGCTATCGTCCAGACGAAGCCAGTCGTCCGGATCACCAGCCTGTAGTTCGCGGATCGTAATAGTCATCGTGCATCTCCTTTCCTAGCCGCCTGGGCCGGATTGTGGGGTTGCTTTGCATTCCCTGGACGGGATATACATTCTTCGATACCAAGCTGCCGGTTCCTGCTTCGGGATACCCGGGCTGCCGCTTTCAGGAAGTGGGGTGGCTATCGACCGAGTTGATAAGTAAAGAAATATACATCAGAATTGTGGGTTTCGGATGGATATTGCAGAAGAATTGACTTTTTGTGATTTGTAAATCATTGTTATTGTTGTTTTGTTTTCTATAAAAGTCGATGTTCTGATGTTCATATAATTTATAGTTTTATACATCAAGAAGGAGGATAATCCAACTTTTAGGTGGGGAAACAGTTGTTTTTATCGAAAATATATTGACTGACCTTAAAAATAGCTGTATGATTCGAATTAACAAACCTCTTACAAATTACATATGGAAAGTTATTAAATTTCAATAGCGCCAGTAATGAATAATTTGTAACGCATTACAGTATAAAATGTAATTTGTATGCTGATCCCTGACGTTTCCCCGCTCATCACCGCATAGGCGTATTCCGACTTCCTATCCGTCAAGATTATCAACACCCAAGAGCATCTTGTCCCGACATCAAGCGCGGAAGGTGAGCAAATCGGCGCGGTTAACCAAGACGACAGCAGCAAACGAAGCAGCAACGAAGCAAGCTGAGCCTGTCCGACTGCTGATTGACATCAAATAAGATGTACATTACGATCAATTTAAAGTTGAATTCGTGAAGGATGTCAATTTGTACAGGGAATAGGCCGAGCGGAGCACGGACGCCCGTATGGGGCCGGCAGCCGGCTAGTCGGAATGGTGGGGAATTATAATGAGGAAACGTCCCAGCCGATTAACGTTTCAATCGCGGTTGGATGAGATGGTCGGTCTTTTACGAAGCGAGATTCGAAGCGGCAAAAGAGCCGACGGGGAGTTTTTGCCCCCGGAGAAAGATATGGCCGCCGAGTACCGGTTAAGCAACCAGTCGGTGCGCAAAGGCTTGGAGGTGCTCGTAGCCGAAGGTTTGATCGAGAAAATACCGCGGGTCGGCAATAAAGTGATCGCCCCTGCACTTGCCGGGAACGTCACGGTAAAGCTGTGTTATCAGAACACGATCCCCGGCGAGACCGGACTGCCGGAGCTGCTGGCGCGCTTCCGGACGTTGTATCCGCACATTAACGTGCAGGAGGTGGTGCTTCCGACAAATTCGCTCGACATCATAACGCAATATATGGATAACGGGATGCTTGATGTTGTGACGATTAACCAGACGTTATTCCGCGAACTGAGGGAGACGGGCAATCTCGGCCGTCTCCAGCGGCTGGAGGCGAATCCGGATGTTTATCCGTTTTTGACCGAAGCGTTTCGGGCGGAAGGGGAGCTGCTGTTACAGCCGTTTATATTCTCGCCGGTGGTGATGTGCTATAACCGTGAACACTTCCTGGACAAACAAGTGCCGGAGCCGGACAGCAGTTGGACCTGGCGGCATATGCTCGACCTGGCGGCAAGACTGGAAATTCCGAAGGAGCGGGTCAGTCTGGCGTACTTGTTTTATTCCATTAACCGTTTCCCGCTGCTGTTTCTGCAGCACAGCCTCACGTTCGATCGGGATGGCGGCGGGAAGAGGCGGATCGACAGGAGCAAGATGAGTGAGCTGCTCAGACTGGCGCGTACATTGAAGGAGAAGTTTCCGATTCTGTTCGACGGCAGCATCCGGAGCGATATCGAGACGGAGCAGCTGTTCATGCAGAATAAGGCGTCGATCATCTTGACGACGTATTTCCGGCTTAATTCGTTTAAAGATGCGGAGATTCCGTTCGAGCTGTCGCCGATTCCGCATATGGGCGATCCGAAGACGCTGCTTGTCCATATCGGTCTTGGCATCAACCGGAACACCGAAGTGCAGGAAGCCGCCCGAACGCTGGTCGAGTTCCTGACGTCTTATGAGACGCAGCTTGCGATTCGCCGCAACACGTATTCGCTGCCTGCGCTGAAGCCCGCGGCGGAGTGGGTCGGGGAGGAAACGTTGTCGCGATCGTCCCGGTTCTCGATGTTCCGGGAAATTTTCCCGACACTGCGCACTTGCGATGATTTGCAAATTAGCGAGGCCGATATGAAGAAGCTGGTATGGGAAATGCGGATGCATATGGCCGGCTTCGATGATGAGGAACAGTTTTGCACCCGGCTGGAGGAACAACTGATGTGAACCGGCAGTTATGGCGGGATCGGGGAGGGCGGCGCAGCGGCGAGCCTCTTTCTCCGGTGCGGGGTCGGCGCGAGAGACAGGACAGAAGAGAACCGCTGCTTTGCAGCCTATTGTAAGCGCTGTCTTATGCAAAACTCGAATCAAAAAACGATGGTTGACACGTAAGGGCCATACAATCGACATAATTATCTGAATATTCAATTTATTACTAAACCAATAACAGGGGGACGACGCAAACATGAGGAAATCTATTCAACGTACGGGGATTACGCTTGCACTGATCGGGGCTGTGCTGGTGTCGGCGTGCGGCAACCAGGCGGGGAGTGGTACGGGAGCGGACGGCCAAGCCGGGCAGCCAGCCGAAGTGAAATCGAAAAAGCCGATTACGTTAACGATATTTACCAATGGAGTGACGCCAGCGGAGTTCGACGACCGGTTTAGAGGGATGCTGAAGGAGAAATTCCCGCATGTCACGATCGAATATATCCAGAGCGCGAAAGGCTCGTCCATCGCCGACCTGGTCGCCCAGAACAAAATACCGGATATTATCCGGACCGACATCCCGACATTGTACAGCGGTTACCTGGATTACAAGATCGGGTACGATCTGAGCGAATTGATCAAGAAAAACAAGTACGATTTGAACCGGTTCAACAAAGTGTTTATCGATGAAATTGTGACCGTCGGTCAAACGGGAGCGATTTACGGATTGCCGGTTCCGCCTTATTTTCCGCAAGCGCTTTATTACAACAAGGATCTGTTCGACAAGTTCGGCGTTCCTTATCCGAAGGATGGCATGACCTGGGATGAAGTATACGAGCTCGCAAAAAAAATGTCGCGGACGGACGGAGGCACCATATATCGCGGATTCAGCGCCAATACGATGGCGATGCTGAGGGACAATCCGTTCTCCCATCCGATTCTGGATCCGAATGCCGATCAGCTCTCGGATACGGAAATATGGCAGAAGATGTTTACGAACTTCAAGCGGTTTTACGAGATTCCGAACAATCCGATTGAGAAGACGGCTGCCGCGGAAAATACGGTGTTCGGCAAAGGGAACGTGGCGATGATGCTCAACCAGCACAGCGTCTACTTGACGATCCCGCCGGAAATAAACTGGGATATCGTCTCCTACCCCCTGCAGACGGGGGCGCCGAAGCTGATGCCGCAGCGCGGTCCGGCGTATTGGTCGATTACGAATGCGACCAAGCACAAGGACGAAGCGTTCGAGATTATTACAGCGATGCTGTCGGACGAGATGCAGTTGTCAGACTCCAGGAAAGGACTGCCGACGACACTGACCAAGAAGGAAGTGATGGATGAGCTTGGCAAAGGGCATCCGGTCTACAGCAAGAAAAATATGAATGCGATCAACGTGTATCAGCCGGTTACGTTTACGCCGAAGCGGAAAGCCGATCTGATCGACATCCCGGGAATTACGCAGCAAAACTGGATGGCCGAGACGTTCCAGAAAGTCGCGGGCAGCGGAGCCGATATGAATACGGCGCTTCGCGAGCTCGATGAGCGGCTGAAAGCAGAGATCGCAAAGCTGAAGAGCCAGAAGCAGCCGTAACGCCAGGAACCGGATAGGTCGATACCAGCACGATATGGAATTGGGGCGCAGACGGGCGGGGGACTGGTACAGTCCCTTTGCTTGTGCCGTTATGACGGATACCGTTACCGTTCAAGGATACGTCGGGAGGAAGGCGCGCGAGAGCAGGCCGGGAAGGGTACGGCTTGTTTTCCTCCTTAATAGATCAGGCTTCGTATACAAGGAGGTGAAGATCGGCTCGCGGATCTGCGGGAAAAGAAGAAGGGCGCTTCAAGAAAGGCAGGAATCGCCGACAGTGGGCGACAAAGAAGGGAGCTCCGCACCGGGAAGCAAGCGCATCCAAGATCAGCTCGTCCGAATCGGATCAATCGAGATCGAGAGGAGATCAAGTGATGAAGAAGAAAGCTACGGTATGGCTGTTGGTGCTGCTGCTGTGCCTCGGGATGCTGCCGCCGCTATCGCAGCAGGCGAAGGCCGAAGCGCTGGCTTTATTGAACGGCGGGTTCGAATCCGGAATGGTAGGCTGGACCCGCCTGCTCGGCAATGCCGCCAATATGGCCGTCACAAGCGAGCATTACCAGTCCGGAGGTTTCAGTCTGCGGATCGATGACAAGGAGAGCACCTCTGGGTACGCGGTCATCAGCGGCCGTCATCCGGTCGTGCCGGGCAAGCAATATATGGCGTCCGCCAAAGTGAATATCATCAGCGGACACGGCATGATCTATTTCTATTTCTACGATGCGGCCGGGGCGATGATCCACAGCGTCTCGTCGGTGAAATCGTCTCCGCTCGGCTCCTGGACCGACGTTGCGATATCCGCAGTGCCTCCGGCTGGGGCGACGGAGGTCGCCGTCGTGCTGGCTACCGGCATGGCGAACGTCGGCCGAGTTTATTTTGACACGGTTACCTTAAATAGGGTCAGTCTGATCGCCAACGGCGGCTTCGAGTCGGGACTTCAGAATTGGAACGCCGCCTTTGGCAGCGCCCAACGGATGGCGGCTGTGACCGATCCGAAATTTTCCGGTTCCTACAGCCTGAAGCTCGACGACAATAGCGCCACGAGCTCGCTGGGCATGGATAGCGACAAGTTTCCCGTCGTCCCGGGCAAAAGCTATACCGCGGAGGCGCGGGTGAGGGTGGACAGTGGCTCGGCGGCCCTCTATTTGCGTTACTACAATGCGGCCGACGTTCAGCTCGACCAGGTAAGCAAAGGGCAGGGCGTCACCCAAGGGTTGTGGCAGCCGTTGACTGTCTCGATGGTCGCGCCGCCGGGCGCCACGAAGGCGAGCATCATCGTGTACTCCTCCTCGGCTAGCGTGGGGGTAATGTATTTCGACGATGTCAGCCTATCGGACAAGACGATGCTTCAGGGCACAGTGACGGATGCGGCGGACGCAGCTCCGGTGCCGTGGGCGAACGCCTACCTGTATCCGGCGGCCGATACGGGCTTACTGGAGCCGATCGATAAAGCGGTGACGAACGCCGCAGGCAAATATACGTTTGGCAAAGGAGTCCAGGACGGCAGCTATGTCGTGAGCGTGTCTAAGGACGGCTTCGTTGCCGGTACGGTCGCCGTGCAGGTAGGCACAAGCCCGGTAAGCGCCGATCTGGCGATCGCCAAAGATAACGCTGCGGAGCGTTACACGGTGGGCGGCAAAGTCCGCGTGCCGGCTGAGACGACACCGCTGGCCGGTGCGACCGTCTCGCTGTACGACGATAACGATACCGGCTATACAACATCGCTTGGCGCAGCGGTATCGGCGGCGGACGGAACCTTTACGCTCGACCGTCAGGTCGTGAACGGACGGTACGTGGCCCGCGCCCTGAAGCCGGGTTATTACACGACGACGTTTCCCGTAACGGTGAACGGCAGCTCTTACACCTCGGTCGACCTGCAAATGCCGGTGAAGATCGACGTCACGACGGAGAGCATGCCGAAGCCGCCGGCGGCCCACCCGCGGTTATACGTAACCCCGGAGCTGGTGACGCAGCTGCAGGCCAAAATCGCCACGCCGCACTTCCAGCCGATCTGGACGAAGCTGCTCCAAGGCAGCTACATCCCGGTATATACCGGGAAAAGCAGCGGAGCCACGCTCGATTTCGAGACATATCCGTTCCCGTCCGCCGAGCAGGCCCGCTATGTGAAGCTGTTCGGCCGGGGTAACTCCGTCAATCAATGGAACTCGATCACCGAGACGGAGATTTATACGCAGGATACGGCCGGCGGGAAAGTGAAGCTTCCGGTGCAAAGCGCGGCCTGGAGCAGCCAGGACCGCCAGTACGACGGCAACAATACGATCGACGGCAACCTGGACGCCGAGTCTCGCTGGTCGGCCGAAGGGGCCGCGGAATGGATCGTGTACGATCTCGGTTCCGTGCAATCGGTCAGCGAGGTCGATATCGCCTGGTACAGCGGCAATACGCGCTCTTCCTATTTCGATATTTACGTCTCCGCAGACGGACAGAGCTGGAAGCTCATTGAGCTCGGTTTGGGCAAACCGCCGGGCTGGCTTGATCCGCCCCCGCCTGGAGGGATCAACTACTCCGCCCGCACGAAGCAGGCGATCGAATTTAATGCGATGAAATATTTGCTGCAGGGAGATGCCGCGAGCGGACGTCTGGCGGTAGAGGCGATCCAAAACTTTATGGACACCGCTGTCTACGGCGGACTGGATACGTTCCGGCCGATCGGCGATACGATGTTCGCGGCGGCGCTCGTCTACGATTGGTGTTATCCGCTGCTGGAGCCGGAGGACAAGACGGCGATCATAGCCGGGCTGAAGCGGCTTGCGGGCCAGATGTCGATCGGGTATCCGAATATCCGGTACGGCGCGATTAACGGGCACTATTCGGAAAATCAGCTGATGAAAGATTTTCTGACCGCAGGCGCGGCGATTTACGACGAGGACCCGGAGATGTACGATTTGTCCGCCAAACGGTTTTTCGAGGAATATGTGCCGGCGCGCAACTTCTGGTATTTGTCCGGCATGCACCATCAAGGCGCTTCCTACGGCTTCGGCGTCCGGTATACTCCGGAATTGTGGGCGCAGTGGCTGTTCGACCGGATGGGACACGGCAGCGTTTTCGTTCCCGAGCAGGGCGAGGTGATCTATCGCGGGATCTATTCGCGCCGTCCGGACGGGCAAATGCTCGTAGACGGAGATACGGGGACCGGGCATAATAACGCCCCAGGGGTATATTGGAAATATACGCCTGCGCTGATGCTCGCCGCTTCGTATTACAAGGACCCGTATTTGCAGGACGAATTTATGCGGCAATATACGCCGGGAGCGGATGTGTTGACGGAGATCTTGTTCGTCGAGCCTGATTTGCCTGCTCAGCCGGCCGGAGAACTGCCACTTACCCGCTACTTCGGTTTCCCTTACGGCTCGATGATCGCACGAACCGGATGGGACGCAGACGGGACGGGAGGACGTTCTGCCGACGTCGTCGCGGAGATGAAGATCGGCAGCTACCAGTTCGGCAACCATCAGCATTTCGATTCGGGCAGCTTCCAGCTGTACTACAAAGGCGCTCTGGCGATCGATTCCGGCCTGTACGGGGGAACGAACGGCCAGTACGGCAGCGAGCACGACAGGCATTACTACAAGCGGACGATCGCCCATAACGCGATGCTCGTCTACGACCCGGCCGATCCGCAGTTCGGCGATTGGGCGAACGACGGCGGGCAGCGATATATCCCCAGTGCGACCGGGATCGCGGATTTGCTTGGCAAAAACAATTACGTCAGTCCGGTCCTCGGGCACCAGTTCGGCCCGGACTTGCAATCGCCGAATTTCAGCTATATCAAAGGCGATCTGACCGCCGCCTACAGCGACAAAGTGAAGCAGCACGAGCGTTCCTTCGTGTTCCTGAACCTGAAGGATGCGGATCACCCGGCCGCGATGATCGTGTACGACAAAGTGAAGGCGTCCGACCCGAATTTCAAAAAGTACTGGCTCTTGCATAGTATGGAGGAGCCGCAGGTGAACGGCAGCACGACGACAATCGTGCGCAGCGAAGGCGGATACGAAGGGAAGCTGGTCAATGAGACGCTTCTGCCGGGTCCCGGCGGGGCGGTGATTGAGAAGGTCGGCGGACCGGGACACGAATTCGACGTGTTCGGCGCGAATTACCCGCAAGCTACGCGGAGCGCGCCGGACAAACATACGATTGAGGCGGGAGCTTGGCGGATTCAAGTGTCGCCTGCTGTTCCAAGCGAGACGGACCGCTTCCTGAACGTGCTGCAGGTGATGGACAATGACGGCACGGCTCCGCTGCAGACGGGAGCGATCGACTCGGAGAAGCTGGTCGGGGCGGCGATCGCCGACTACGCCGTGTTGTTCAGCAAAGCCGGCGTGCGTGAGCAGGGAACCGTATCGTTCGCCGTCTACGGAGGAGGAGAGCGGCAATACGTCGTGACGGACCTCGCCGGCGGTACGTGGAAAATCTCCGGCGCAAGCGGAGAGTTCTTCGGCGAGGTAAGCGAGGAAGGGGGCGTCCTGTACTTTGCCGGGCCGGCGGACGCTTACACACTGACGTACATGGGCGCTGCGGATATGGTGCCGCCGGTTACGAAGGCGACGGCTGACGGCGTGACCGGGCCGGGGACGTTCAACAACCGCGACGTAACGGTGACGTTTGACGTGTATGACCTGCTCTCGGGCGTCGACCGGACGGAATACCGGCTGAACGGGGGCGCCTGGACGACGGTGACCGGCTCGGTTTATTTGCAGACGGACGGAGTCCATGCGCTGGAATACCGCTCGGTGGACCGGGCGGGCAATGTGGAGACGGCGAAGCAGCTTGTGATCGGCATCGACCAATCGCCGCCGACGGCGACGCTCGCCTACAGCAGCACCGTCCCGACCCGAGAGGCGGTGACGGCGGTGCTGACGCCGAACAAACCGGTGACGATTACGAATAACGGCGGTTCGGACCGCTACACGTTTACGGAGAACGGCAGCTTTACGTTTGAATTTACCGACGGGGCGGGCCGCTCCGGAAGCGCCACCGCCACTGTAGCGAACATCGTTGCAAGCAGCACCGGAGCGCCGGGCAAGCCGGTGTTGTCCGACGACAACGGGCATGATACGGGCATACGGGACGGCACGTATACGGTGACGATGAACATGTGGTGGGGCCATAATGGGACCGCCTACAAGCTGTATGAAAACGATGTGCTGCTCGACGCGCAAAGCTTGATCGACCGCGGACCGAACGCCCAATCGACCGTCACGAACGTCACTTACAGGGACAACGGCACGTACCGGTATTACGCGGAGCTCAGCAACGCTTACGGAACGACGCGAAGCGACGTGTTGACCGTGGTCGTCTCGCAAGCGGCTCCCTCCCAGCCGGTCCTCTCCCACAACAACTGGGACGGCGACGGCCAATATCAGATCGAGATGAACCTGTGGTGGGGGACGAACGGTTCGACGTACCGGCTGTACGAGAATGGAGCTGTGATCGATACGCAGACGCTGGCTGTCCGTACGCCGCAAGCGCAGCGGGCCGTCACGACGGTCCAGGGCAAGCCGCCGGGCGTGTACGAATACCGGGCGGAGCTGGCGAACGCATCGGGAGTGGTGTCCAGCGCGAAGCTGATCGTCCAGGTGGTGAAATGAACCGGCGGGGCTGACCTCAACGTTGTAGGCAAGACCGAGAACGTCCCAGCTTCCGCAACAAAGACCTCAAATTCCACTGTAAAGTGGAGGCTGAGGTCTTTTTGTCTAGAAAAAGCAGTTCTATGCAGTTGGTGGAGCGGAAGAGGGCGGGGACAACACGGAGCAGTCCTGCCGCAATTGCGTCAAAAACGAAGGAGCATAGCTTCAGCAGGCGGTTCGCTTGCCGGGCTATGCTCCCTTTTCATTTAATCGGGCAGTACGAAGAAATTTTTGCCGAATAATTGCGACACGTCCTCTTCTGCAGCGGATTGGTTTTTCCGGCGGGCCAGTGCTTGAATGAACTCGAAGGCCGCCTTCTGGTCGCGTTCATCCAACTTGTCGAATAGGTTCACCAACTTTTCTTTCATTGTAAATCCTCCTCTCAGAATCAAAAGTGAAGCAGCTCAAACCGACATGACAGCACAGTTGACAGGGGAAGGAATACATATAGATGTTTTTCGTTAGTTTTCCGCTTTTTTGCCTAGTGAGAGCGCAAAAAACACAAGGCTAGACCTTGTGTTCGAAAACAAATCTATCCTCCCCACATTCGCCTACGAGGTTAGCTGACGGATTCGGGCGGTGAGAAATCGCCCTTCGGCGCGTAACGGTACGGCCGATTCACCCCATGTACATTGGTTCCCCCGTTTTTCTTCTTAGAAGAAAACTCGGCGACTACAATTATTGAGTTATACTCCATTATAACGTGTTGTCTAGCTAACTGTAAAGAATTATTTTTTTGGAATTGTTCGAATATGGGATGGATGAAGATCGAAATGATGATGATTCCGGAACGGGCAAGGATCGCAATGCCAAGGAAAAGCATAAGCAAGGATCGGTCACCGGGTTTTCCGCTTGATCCGTTTGAGAATAGTATGGCTTTGCTGCAAATTTCTAACCATTCCAATTAGAATGAAGCCGAGGTTAAAGGCTTGCGAAAACAATGGCACCAGATTCAAGCCATACCGACAGCTTTCTCTTAAGTGGCTGCCAAAGAGCTCGGCATATCGGAAGCGTTGTCGGCTTTTCTAGGGGAGCATATGGGGCCGTTTGCCACCTCGCCGGAGCTGTTTTTGGCGGCAATACACGAAACGTCGGTCCTTATACGGATAAGGGGGCCGACGTTTTTGGCAGAAGGGATCGATGGTTCCGATTGGGTCGGGCAAGGTGAGCCCGGCGCAGGCGATCGGCTGAGGCTGTCGATTCATTGTGGATAACCAAGTGGAGAGGGAAAAGATTACCTTCTGGCGAGTTTTGTCTGGAATCCCCTACCTTACAATCCTTATTCAATCATGGGATTCCGGACAACCTGTTTGAGCAGAAGAAGGTAAATTTTCACTTGGAACGGGCCTGCTATCACTTCTACACAATGAATCGACAGCCTCCTTCCGCTGCGTTACAAGGCGGAGCTTCGAAGATCGTGGACGCGGCTGGATATGCGGGGGGCGAAGCTGCTTGGCTTCCCGTTACCGCGACGACCGTCTCCTGTTATCTCCTCCCACCCCGACCTCTGGAGCTTGGTGCAAGGTTTTCTTCGAAGGAGGCGTCCCTAATTTGATCCGAGGCTTGATCCAAAGTTTTATCCCGAGCGTTCTCCCTAGCTTTCTCCAGAGTTTTCTCCGAATCGGCCCAGATGCGGCGTATCCATATATTGTTGAGCACGAGTACCGCGATGATGATCCCCATGCCGGATAGAACGGACAGATCGCCCAGCGGCACAACGGCAGCATTCAGCCAGCCGACATCCTTGTAGGCGATCGGCACCACGATCATGCACAGGGCGCATCCGGCTAAAGCGACGACATAGATGAAGACGCACAACCATTTGATCAGCGGTCCGGAACGGAATCCGATGCGAACCAGATCGGATAAGGCGAAGAACAGGCCGGCCAGCAGGAAGCTGGCGATCACCGGCGGCTCGATCTCCACCACCTTCGTAGACTTCAGAAAACCCAATATTACATAGCTTAATGCTATAAACAATAGAAGCAGCTCGCCTTGACCGGGAATCCCGGGCAACGGCAGCCGTTGCTTCGGAGGTTTGGTTTTGACGTAGGTTTGCATTCTTCTCGGCGTTTCGCGCTGAATAGAAGGTTCCGGCACGGGATCACTTCCTTTGTCCATATCGGTGCTGCAGAACGGATGAATAAGCACATAGCCTATTCTATCACGACGAGGAATAGACTGGAAATGCATATCGGCGCATATGTGAATTTAGCCGGATAGAAGAGGGGGCGGTGAGGGGTGACCCAATGGGAGCCAGGCCCGTTCTTGGGTTGAAATTGCGGCATCACTCCGGGCTGTCCGCGCATACGGCGGGAAATTGAAATAGAAGGTTTTGTCAAGAAATAAAAGCTGCCAAAGACCCTTAATTGGATCTGCGGCGGTTATATGGGGCAGGCTTGCGCTTCGAATTTCCAAATTCGGAAGGGCTTCTACTCCAAGATTCGTCCGAAGGAAGAGAACTACGGCTTAATTTTCTATTGACATAAATTGGTTTCCGGCATATGATTGCCATTATCTATCTCAGAAGGAGGTCCGGGCGGCATGTTCGATCAGCTAACTTACTCACCGAATGCGATTCGCGATAAGAAGAATGAACATCAGTTTGTCAGCCAATCGAATAGGCTCATCCCCTCTCAACGGACCTGCCGGTCTGTATTCAGGTGAAAGATTATTCCAATCGTACCGCTTGGGTCCGGTTGGGGTAAGTTCATTTTGTATCTGTTCGGCCATGGACATTTGAGTCCGTGGCTTTTTGCATTTATTTTGGTAAGGAGGGACTGCCATGTCCGAGTATCAACGAGTCATTCAAGAGGAGCTTCGCCAGATCGAACAACAGGAGAACATCCGCATCCTATACGCCTGCGAGTCGGGGAGCCGGGCATGGGGGTTCCCGTCCAAGGACAGCGACTATGACGTGCGTTTTCTATACATAAGGCCGGTGGACGGGTACCTATCGATCTTCGACAAAAGGGACGTCATCGAACGCCCGGTGAGCGATCTGCTGGATATAAGCGGCTGGGATCTCCGCAAAGCGCTGGTGTTGTTCCGCAAGTCGAATCCGCCGCTGCTGGAATGGCTGCAGTCCCCGATCCGGTATCTCGAAGCGTATACGGTGGCGGAGCAGATCCGAAGCTTATCGCCGTTAACCTTTTCCCCCAAATCGTGCACGTACCATTACTTGAATATGGCGAAGGGGAACTTTCGGGAGTATTTGCAAGGCGAGCAGGTGAGGATCAAGAAGTACTTTTATGTGCTGAGGCCGGTGCTTGCCTGCGGTTGGATCGAGCGATACGGAACTATGCCGCCGATGGAGTTCGACCCGCTCGTAGAGGCGCTGGTGCCGGAAGGTTGCGAGCTGAGGGAGGCGATCCGGACGCTGCTCGTCCGCAAGAAGGCGGGAGAAGAGCTGGACTACGAGCCTAGGGTGAACCCGATCCACGACTATTTGAACGAAAAAATCAGCTACTTCGAGCAGACGGCCGCAGCGATGAAATCAGCCGAGGGGGAGCACGACAGGCAGCTTGACGAGTTGTTCCGGCAGGCATTGCGGGAAGTATGGGGAGACAGGTGAGAAGGTGAGCAGGTGAGAAGGAAGAGGAGGCTGCAACGGTTTAGTAAAAGTATGCAGTACTCTTGGGCGGGCAAAACGTCCATTCTGGAGACGATCCGCCGCGGTCTGGTCGAACAAGGGCGGCTCGCAGCTTACAAGCTGCCGGACGACGAACAGTATTGGGCCGGTCAGAAGCCTCGGTTCGGGAGCGGATCGCCAAGCTTTTAAAGTAGAAAGGGATTTTTGAGAATGTAGAGGAGTGAATGCGGTGCAAATGGTGATTCGAGCGCTGGGGGAAGGAGCGGGGATGATCTCCCACCTGCTGGCAAAAAATCCGAGTAATGAATACGACCGGGAAGAAAAGGGTGCGCGGGTCCGTCTCGTGTATACGAAATGTACGGAAGAAGAAACCGAAGTTGTCCTTTATGCAACGCCCGATCCGATCGAACTTGTAAAAGGAAGCCCGGATAACTACGACATCACGCAGTATATCAATGACAGAGAATTCGCGGTCAGCAGCTTGTTTTGCTCCTACATCCGTTCGGCATTGGGAACGGCGCTGAACGGCAAGCCGAAGGAGGCTTATCTCCCTTGGGTCGGGCATCCGTTCCAGTTGGAGCTGTCCTTCGGGCCGGTAGCCTCGAATTTGCCGGACGGGATCGTGGAGCAGCTGTTTACGGCTCTCGGTTATGAACTTCGGGTCGAGCGGGGAGAGTTGCCCTATTCCTTCGAGCTGAAAAGCCGCAGTACGGCCCGGTATTTGACATTTAGCGGTCAACAGACGCTGCAGAATGCGCTGCGCCAGCTGTTCGTCCTCATCCCGGTGCTGGACGATTATAAGCACTACTTTATCGGCGAGGATGAGCTCGACAAAATAAGGCGGTATGGGGAAGGGTGGCTGGAGGATCATCCTCTCCGGGATCTGATCTTGAAGCGGACGCTGCGGTTCGGCGATCTGATTGGGCGGTATAACGAGGAGGTAGCGGGAACAGTAGGAAGCGTAGGGACAGAAAAGGAAGCAGGCGTAAGTGCGGACGTGGAACCAGAAGCGGACTTAGCGCCTGAGGACGAAGAGAGCACAGCAGCACCTGCCGCTGCGGACGATGGAGAACAAGATGCGCCTCAGCCCAAAATCCGCTTAAACGAGCTGCGATACCAGGCGATTATCGAGACCGTCGAGGCGCTTGCTGACAAAACGTCGATCGTCGACTTCGGAAGCGGCGAAGGCAAATTGGCGGCCAAACTCGGTTGGATCGACGGAGTGGAGCGCGTTCTGGCTGTTGAACCTTCCGCTGTCGCCCAACTGCGGGCGATCGACCGGTTTGCCAAGATGGAGGGGCGGCAAGGCGCGGCCGTTCCTACGCCGGTATCCGGATCGCTCTTTTATTTCGATGAATCGCTCCGTGGTCATAACGTCATGATCTTATGCGAGGTTATCGAGCATATCGACGAACACCGGCTCGCCCGTGTCATGGACACGATCGTTCATGAATACAGGCCGGAAGTGCTGATCGTTACGACGCCGAATAAGGAGTACAATCGCGTGTACGAGATGGAAGACGAGGCGATGCGGCATAACGACCACCGGTTCGAATGGACCCGTGAGGAGTTCCGCGACTGGTGCGATAGCTGGGCTTCGGATAGGTATACAGTGGATTGGAAAGGGATCGGGGAAGAAGCCGAGGGTTTCGGCCAGCCTACGCAAATGGCCGTATGTACACTCAGGAAGGAGGCGAATCGGTGGTGACAGACCAAATACAAGAAGCGGGACGGACGATCCGGTTTCCCCATGCGGGAATCGTTCTGCTGGTCGGTCCGTCGGGCAGCGGCAAGACGACGCTTCTCCGCAAGCTGGCGGACGAAGGAGTTCTGTTGGAGACCGAAGTGATCTCTTCGGACCAATTCCGGATGCTCATCGGGGATACGGAGTTTATCGATTGGCGGAACAGGCCGAAGCAGGAGGCGGATGTATTATACCGGGACTATCAGATGATTTCGGAGCGGGCGTTCGCGGCGATGGAGACGATCCTTGACATGCGCTGCCGGCTCGGGAAATTGACGGTAGTCGATGCGACGCATCTGTATCCGGAGGACCGCAAAGGATACATCGATCTGGCCGGACGATCTCACGTCCCGATTATGGCTCTGGCGCTGGACGTTCCCGAGGAAGTGCTGCTGCAGCGAGATGAGGGAAGAGACTTTCCGCGCGGACGGCAAAGAGTGAAGCAGCAGCTGCAGTCGTTTAAAAGAACGCTTCGCGGAATAAAAGACGAAGGCTTTGACTCCTGCTATATCGTGAAAGACTCTCAACTGGCCCGGCTCGGCTTCGGCCGCCGGGAGAATCCGCTCATGGCAGACGTCGGGAACGGGATCGACATCATCGGAGACATCCACGGCTGTTACCGAGAGATGATCGAGCTGTTGGCCCGGCTCGGCTATGTGCCTGACGAAACGGGAATATACCGTCATCCAGACGGGAGGAAACTCGTCTCCGTAGGCGACGTGATGAGCCGCGGGCCCGAGTCTTTGGCGGCGATGCGGTTCTGGATGCGACACGTCGAATCAGGCTTGGCCCATATGGTCGACAGCAATCACGGGTGGAAAATTGCCCGCTATCTCGAAGGCCGAAATGTAACGCTCGCTCATGGAGACGAGCTGCTGGCCGAGGAGTTGGCGAGGTACGCGCAGGAAGCGGGAGAAGCTGCCGCGGAGCAGCTTAGGGGCGAGCTGAAGCGGTTTTTGCTGGACGCACCGTCGCATCTCGTCTTTTGCCGGAACGGGGTTCGCCAGGTCGTCGTAGCTCATGCCGGTATCCGCGACAATTTTATCGGGAAGCAGTCCAAGCGGATTCAGGATTTTTGCCGGTATGGCGATACCGACGGCGTCGACGAGAAGGGTAAACCGGTGCGTAAAGACTGGTATGTCGATCACGAATCCGGCGAGTTGATCGTCTGGGGCCACGATCCGAGGCCGCAGCCGACGGTCGTTCGCAATACCGTCAATATCGACCAAGGAGTCGTATTCGGTGGACAGTTAACCGCGTACCGCTATCCGGAGAAACAATTCGTCAGCGTCCAGGCGGCCCGCGACTATGCCAGAGATCCGGACAGTCCACTTCTGGCTTGGGAGAAGAAGCGGTTCGCTCCGCCGAACATTCGCAAGTTTACGGAAGGGTACTCCGTCCTGACGGACGTTTACGGGGAAGTCGCGGTCCGCGGGCAGTTTGTAAAAGCGGCGATCGATACGGTGTCGCACTTTACGATCCCGATCGAGGAACTCGTCTATATCCCGCCTACGATGAGCCCGCCGCCAGGAGTCTCGTCCGAGGATGCTTACCTGGAACACCCTCGTGATGCTTTTGCTTTTTACCGATCGCAGGGTGTTACCACGATGGTAGCGGAGAAAAAGCATATGGGCAGCAGAGCAGTATTGCTGATATTCAAGGATGAGAACATCGCAGCTGACTATGTAGGACGCCCGACGCTTGGGACGATATATACGCGCACGGGTCGAGCTTTTTTTAATCCGGATATGGAAAAGCAAGTGCTCCACAGGCTCCACGCGGATTTGCACCAGGCGAGATATTTCGAACGGCATCGGACCGATCTGCTTCTGCTGGACGCAGAGATCGTACCCTGGAACTTGAAAGCCCGTGAGCTGATCGCTTCCCAATACGCTCATGTAGCCGAGACAGCGATCCTGGATCGGACGAAGCTGATGGAGAAGCTGCGCCAAGCTGAAGCAGCCGGGCGTAAAGTTGGGGACTGGGTTCGCGAGATGGAAGGGAAGCTGGCGAATGCTCGCGTGTTCCAGCGTGCTTTTCAACACTATTGCTGGGATGTGGACGGCTTGGAGGGAATCCGGATCGCTCCGTTCCATGCGCTGGCGCATAGCGGGGAAACCTTTTTCGAGCAGCCGCATGTATGGCATATGGAGCATAATCGCGAGCTGGCGAGCCTCTCCCTTCTATTCATGGAAACCGACTATCGCGTCATCACGGATGAAGCCAGCGAGGCGGAGGCGATCCGCTGGTGGGAAGAGATGACCGAGGAGGGGCACGAAGGCATCGTCGTCAAGCCGGAGCATTTTATAACGAGAAATCAGAACCGAGTCCTTCAACCGGCGATCAAAGTAAGAGGGCGCCCGTATCTTCATATCATATATGGTATGGATTACCTCGAGCCGGATAATCTGAAGCGGCTGAAAATGAGGAAGACCGGTAAAAAAGAGCGGCATGCGATTATGGAATTTGCGCTAAGTGTCGAAGGGGTCGAGAGGTTTATTCGCAAGGAGCCGGTGGAGCGCGTTCACGAATGCGTACTGGCAACGCTTGCTTTGGAGTCGGAGCCTGTGGATCCTAGGTTGTGAGGATAGTAGATAGACGGGTATCAAACCAAGAAGTCCGTACGACAATTTAAAGTCGCTCTCGAGCGGCTTTTTTCTTTTTCCTACCAAACTGAGAAGTCTGGGATTGAAAAATAGGAATAATCGTCGAGTAAAATTTATCCGGGGTGCTATAGTGGAAGTCAGGAGGTGAATGGCGGTTGGAAAAGTACTCCGGTATTCAAGACGTTTTGGACTATATTGATCATCATATCGAGGAAGCCTTCGACAGTGATCGTCTTGCCGAGATTGGGTGTTTCTCGAAATCTCATTTTTTTAAGCTATTCACTCACCATACCGGGTACACGCCGATGAATTATGTCCGAAGGCGAAAACTCCACTATGCGGCCAAGAGGATGATCACCTGTAAGGATAAGATCATCGATATTTCTTGCCGGTACGGCTTTGAATCGCATGACGTGTTCAGTCGTGCATTCAAACGAGTCTACGGCATCACTCCCGAAATCTACCGAAAGAGAAGATACCCGTTACCCGAGATGGGAAAAGCAGTTATAGGCAAACAAGCGAAGGGAGAAGAAGCGATGGTAGACGTGCAAATTGTGGAGAGGGCTTCCATGTGCTTCCTTGGCGTAGAGAAGCGGATCGGTCCTGAAGAAGGAGAAGCGACAATCGCACAGGTATGGGAGCTTTATTTTCAAAGCTATAAGCGTCTTTTTGGAACTATCACAAACCGGGTGAGACCGGAGGACGATGCGGAATATGCGCTTTCCGTGTTTGATTCGGATGGGAAGTTTATTTATTTTGTCGGTTTCGAAGTAGAGGAGCTTGACTATATTCCTGTGGGAGCCGTAGGGAGAAAAGTGCCTGCTCTCACTTACGCCAAAGCTACGCATGTCGGTCCGCCGGCGGAAACTTTGGGCCGTACCTTGGATTACTTATACGGAGAGTGGTTCAAGACTACCAGCTATCAAACGGCACACCTGCAAGACTCTCCCTATTCCGTTATCGAGTACTATGACAAACGTTGTAGTTTGACACCGCCGGAGATGGACGTCTATGTACCGATCAAACCGCCTTCCCATCATACGATCGAGCATGTGGAACCTTTTCAAGCGGCGTTCTACCGGGCGGTCGGCAACGATTTGTCCAAACTGAAAGTGGAAGCTTTTGATGTGCTAATCAATTGGGTGGAGAAAAGCGGTTTGGCGAACGACTCGTCGTTCCGGCTCGGAGTGAAGTATGGGGAGACAGAGGAGCACGAATCGTTTTGTGAAGTGTTTTATAAAATTCCTAGACAAGAAGCGGTGTCAGCACATTCCGATCAAGTGCAGGTAAAAGCCTACACGGGCGGAACCTATGCGGTAGCTCCCGGAATCCATCATTTTCTGGAGAAGGATTGGAATTCGTTTATGAACTGGCTAAAGCAGCATCACGAGTACAAACCGGTTGGCGGATGTTATGAGGAGTTCGTCATCGAGAACGGTAAGTTGGATTATTACACGCAGCTTTATTTCTATGAGAGAGTGGAGCGGCATGAGTGAAGCTGCGAAATGTAATATGTGGCTTGCCAGCATATTTCCAGAGTGATATGCTTAGAATAGAAAGCAGGAGTCGGTCGCCACCGACTCCCTGTACAAACACTTGGGCGGGGTTCCTCCTGAGTAAATGCTTGCTTGGAAATAACCCGTTATCCCTTGGCGCTAACCTGGGCGGGTTATTTTCGTTTTAGGTAGGTCAGAAGCGCGAGAAGAAACATCGAAGGGCAAAATCACTTCATGCAACGAAAAGTTCATACGCATTCCCCCTTTCCGGAGGAATACGAACCGCCCAAGTTCAGTTGTACAACCTATATTTTACCATAAGTCGCTCAATAGCGGCTTTTTTTCTTTTTAACCGGAGTCCTGGTTAGCTTTGACCATGACAAAGGAGTCTTGACATTGCTATGACATGAATGTGAACGATGTCATCGTTGTATAGGAAAAATGGAATAACGTGTCGAAATAAATAAGCGAAAGTGGGATCGGGATGGTGAACACCGTTGTTTTGCGGTGCCAAACCGTCTTGGAAGCTGTGTTCGGAGGCGGCAGACCGGTTTTTACATGTTGTTCGACAAGTTTCAGTTGCCGTACAATTAATACACGGGAAGGCCCTAGGCCGAATATGAGGCTGTCGATTCATCGTGGACAACCAAGTGGAAAGGGAAAAGATTACCTTCTGGCGAGTTTTGTCTGGAATCCCTACCTTACCATCCTTATTCAATCAAGGGATTCCGGACAACCTGTTTGAGCAGAAGAAGGTAACTTTTCACTTGGAACGGCCTGTTAACACTTCTACTCAATGAATCGACAGCCTCACTATCCGGGTTAGTTTGCGAATCATGGGGAATACCGGCTGAAAGAAGTTGTCAGGGATAGGAGGGCAGATGATGTCGGATTTGGGAGTATCTCTTCAATCGCTGCGAAGCGTGCCCGAGCTGAAGTATGTGAATGCCGAGAATGTAGTCCGTTATCGCGCGATTATGCGTTTTTTCTATCAAGAGTACAAAAGGCTCAAGTATTGGATGAAGCCGGAGGAAGTATGGACGGAAGTCGTCAAGTGGGGAGTGCTTCCGGACTACACGATCGAGCAATGCCTGGCCGATCTGGAACAGCTCGCGGAATGGGGCAATCTGGCCTCGCGGCATGATGGGGGACGCGCGTCGACGCTTGAGGAATATATGAAGAAAAAGATGCAGTACC
Organism: Paenibacillus oceani; assembly: GCF_014705615.1. Classification (GTDB taxonomy): domain Bacteria; phylum Bacillota; class Bacilli; order Paenibacillales; family NBRC-103111; genus Paenibacillus_AB; species Paenibacillus_AB oceani. The sequence continues at coordinate 19,849 of NZ_JACXJA010000013.1, read as the reverse complement.
TGCTTCGTCCCTACTCGATCGAGATCGAGAGACTGCTGGAAACGCTGGAGAGAGTGACCGGCTATGGCGGCTCGCTGGAGTCTACCTTGTTCGATTCCATCGCGGAGAAGCTGTTCGAGATTCGGAGATTGGCTGTGGAAACTTCGCCCGAGGCTGCGCTGGAGTTATGGACGACACTGTACGATGCATTCAAGCGGCTTCATGAAAATGCGGCCGACTACATCGCCAGTCTGCAAACCGCCAAAGCGGAAGAGATGATGGTGGCGGAATCTTTTCTCGTGTTCAAGGACCGGCTGACCAATTACTTGCAAAACTTTATTCAGGCGCTGCAGCGAAGCGCGTACAAAATCGAAGGCAATCTGGAGAACATTTCCGAAGGCGTGCGCGACCTGTTTCTGGAGCAGGTGGCGGAGGCGGAGCTTGCCAAGCCGCGGCTGGAGGAGATGCCTTCCAAGGAAACGCTGCTTCAGGAACTGCATCAGGGCTGGAACAATTTGCGGCGCTGGTTTCTGGGAGAGGGCAATTCGCCTTCCGAGCTGACCTTGCTGGAGAGGGCCACGAAGGAAGCGATCGCACGGATTGTGAGAAGCGTCATTCGGATGCAGGAGCGGAAACGGTCGGGTGTAAGCCGGAAGAAGGAGCTGGAACATCTGGCAGGCTGGTTCGCGCGGCTGGACAACCTGGACGATGCGCACAGGCTGGCGGGGCTCGCCTTCGGCTTGTTCCGGTCCCGTCATCTTCAGGGTGAGGATCTGCGCCATTCCGACCGCGCGGATCAGTCGATGTGGGATGAAGTGCCGACGATCCAGATGCTTCGTCCGCGCGGCCGCAAACGAACCGGCAAGCAGGATACGGAGCCGGTTCGCGAGAACGAAGAACGGAAGCGGAGGGAGCGGGAGTCGTTCCTGCAGCGTCAGGCGGAGGAATGGGAGGAAATCAGCGGTCTCATCGGAAGAGGCCGCCTGCGAATCTCCGAGCTCGGGACCGTTCCGCCCAAAACGCGCCTTCGGCTGCTGCAATGGATCGGCCGCTGCAGCTCGGCGCCGAAGCATGCCTTTGTAACGCCGGAAGGTGTCAGAATTGCGATGCTGAACAGCGACACCCCGGAACGGACTGTGCTGGTGTCGGAGGACGGGGAGCTTCATCTTCCCGATTACGAGCTGGCGTTTGCGTTGACGGATGCGGTCAGAGAAGTCGCGGCAGCGGGAGAAGGGGGGCTTCCGAATGAGTAACAATGGCGGGTCCGCAATCGGACGGGCCAGGCGGTCGATTCGTTCGGAGGCGACTTCGGCGCAAATCGCGGAGCGGAAGCAGGCTTGTGTTCATGCGCTACTGAACCGGCCGTGGATCTTGAAGGAGGACGATCAGGAGCTGTATTTCTCCATCAAGGACCACTACGAAGAGCTGCGGGACTGGTTTATGGATCAGGCCGGTTTTCCGCTGCTGATGACGCGAAGCTTGGCCAAGCTGGAGCGGACGCCGGTCGTGGCGCACCCCTGGATGGGCTTCGAGGAGTTTCGCGAGATCCGGGACTATGTTTTTTTCACTTATGCCTTATGGTTCCTGGAAGGCAAAACGGAGATGGATCAGTTTCTGCTCTCCGACGTCGTCGAGGAAGTAAGAGAGCAGCTGGCGGCTGTCGGTCTGGAGGCGGATTGGCGGCATTACCATCACAGGCTGTCCATGGCCCGGGCTCTGAAGAAGCTGAGCTCGCTCGGCGTGCTGATTGCGGTAGACGGCGACGAGGGGGACTGGGCGCAAAGCGAGAGCAGAAATGTGCTGTACGAATGTTCGCCGCATTCCCGCTACGTACTGCGCCGATTTCCCCAGGATCTGACGACCTACAGCCGGATGGAGGAGCTCAGCGAGCCGATTCTGTACGCCAATACGCCGGATGGCGATAATATCCGCAGACGGCACCGCGTCTATCGCCGTTTTCTGCTCGAGCCGGTCGTGCTGGATCGTCATTGGGACGCGGAATCGCTGCCTTATGTGTTGACGCAGCGAAGATCGATCATGGATCATTTGCAGCGCATGCTCGGTCTGGAAGGACGGAGGTACAGGGAAGGCCTGCTGTTCTTCTATCCGGAGCCGACGAGCGAAGCGGTCTTGTTCCCGACGCTTTCCGGCGTCTCCGACCTGGTGCTGCTGATCGCCGGCGAGTTGCGCAGACAGCTCGGCCTGGAAGGTTCGGGGCGATACGCGGAAGCGGACGGATCGATTCGCCTGGAACGCTCGGAGCTGGAGGGCATCCTGCTGCGCTTGCAAGAACGCCATCAGGACTATTGGAGCAAAGAGTTTCGGACGTCGTCCTCCGCCCAACTGGCGGAGCTGGTCTTCGCGCATATGGAACAGTGGCGGCTGGGAGAGTGGGAGGATGCAGGCCATTTCCTGATATCACCGGTAGTGTCCCGATGGAACGGGATGTACGACATGGCGGATGTGTAGTCGAATTCAGACAGGAAAGATGAGGTGCTAACGTACGTGGCAATTCATATCGCGGGTGAAAACGAATCGGCCGGCCGCTGGCGTATGGGCCGGGTCGGTATTCTCAACTTCTGGTATTACGACGAGGAAATATTCGAGCTGGAGGAAGGCCGCCTTATTCTTCGCGGGGCTAACGGCTCAGGCAAATCGGTTACGATGCAAAGCTTTCTCCCGCTCGTGCTTGACGGTGACAAGCGCCCGCACCGGCTCGACCCGTTCGGCTCGCGAGACCGGAGAATCGAGTTTTATTTGCTCGGCGAGGCGGACAGCGGCAAAACCGATGTGACCGGGTACTTGTGGATGGAGTTCGTAAATCCGGACCGCGGCTTGACGAAAACGATCGGCATCGGGCTGCGGGCCCGCCGGGGGGCGGCCCAGGTTCAGTTCTGGGGCTTCCTGCTGGACGACGGGCGGACGATCGGCAACGATTTTTGGCTGTATGACCGCCATCACTGGCTGGAGCATCATACGCGCATCCCGCTTGGCAGACAGGAGCTGGAGAAGGCGATCGGGTCCGGCGGGCAGGTCGTTCAGGACCAATCGTCGTACCGGGATATGGTTAACAAGCATCTGTTCGGCTTCGCCGATGCCGAAGCGTACCAGGATCTGCTGCACCTGATGATCCAACTGCGCAGTCCGAAGCTGTCCAAAGACTTCAAACCTACGGCGATCTACGACATTCTTCACGGCTCGCTGCCGCCGCTGCAGGAGGATGATCTGCGGCCGCTGTCGGAAGTGCTGGAGGACATGGATCAGATCGCGGACCGGCTGGACGAGCTTCGTCTCCATATGAAGGAGATGAACAAGCTTCAAGAGTCCTATGACCGCTATAACAGGCGGACGCTGTACAATCAGTCGGTGCTGGTCCTGGAACGGAATGCCGAGCATAGCGAGCTGCGCCGCCGGGCTGCGGAATTCGAAGCATCGCTGGCGCAGGCGGAGGAGGCGAAGGGGGCGGCCGAGGCTGACATCGCGCAGGCGGAATCCGCGATCCGGCAAGCGACGGCCGAACTGGACGTGCTCGAGAAGCATGAAGCGATCGGCAAGCAGCGCGAGCTGGAAGCGGCAACGTCCTCTTTGGAGGATACGCTCAAGCATCTGGAGCTGGCCCGGGATCGGATCGGGAAGCTTCGCGCCAAGTTAACTGCGGTGGAGCGGGAGCTGGAAAATGCGGAGTTCAAGCGGCGCGCGTATCGATCGGAGCAGCAAGAGGCGCTTCAGGATCTCGAATCGATTGCGCAGGATATCGAGTTTGCCGAACATCCGGTCTACCATCGATACTGGGAATCGGACGAGCCCGGCGACGACAGCTGGAGAGAGCCGTGGCGAAGGGATCTGCGCGGACATCGCGAACGGCTGGAGGCGGCTCTGGGCCAATCGCGTGAGGAACGAGAGGCGGCCCGGCTCGTGCAGGAGCTGGAGCATGAACTCGGCGAGGTTCGCAGGGAGCGCGACGAGCGCGAGCGGGAACGCGGAGATGCCGCGAGAAGGCTGGATGCGGGCAAGGAATCGCTTCGCGAAGCGATTGTATCCTGGCGAGCGGGACTTGTCGAGCTGCCCTTCGATCAGGAGCGCGTTCGGGAGACGTTCGAAGCGGTAACCGCATATGGACCGGAGTCGAGATCGCTTGAGGCGGTTCGGGCCCCGATGCTCCTCTCTCTTGCTGCGAGGCGGGAGCAGCTCGCGGGCGAACGGATGCAGCTTCAGTATAAACGGAAGGAGCTTGCGGGGAAGCAGGCGCATATTGCGGAAGAGATCCGGACCTGGGAAGCGAGCCGCGAGCCGGAGCCGCAGCGGAGCGAGGCGCGCGCCAGACACCGTCTGATGCGGGAAGCCGGTGATGGGGCTCCTCTGTACGAAGTGTGCGATTTCCGGGACGGCATGGATGAGCGGCGCATGGCGCGGATCGAGGAGGCGCTGGAGCTCGCCGGGCTGCTCGACGCCTGGATATCGCCGGACGGGCGTGTAGGCACGCTTGCGGACGGGCAGGAAGAGATGTGGATCGTGCCGCAGCCTGTAGAGCTCGGTTATACACTCGCCGATATTCTCCGGCCGTCGCCATCGGAGCAGTGCGGTCTGAACGCAGAAGCGATCGACGCCGTCCTGCGGACGTTTCGCTGGATAGAGGACGGCGATCTGAGCGGCAGCGAAGCGAAGGATGGGGCCTTATCCGGGGCCGGGACATTCCGGCTCGGCCCGCTGATGGGAGCGGCAGACGGCAAAACGCGTGCAGAATATATCGGCAAGGAGACGCGCAGACAGACCAGGCTGCTAGAGATCGCCCGGCTCCGGCAAGAGCTGGATGCGGTGCTTCTTGACATGGAGGAGCTGGACCGTGCGATCGCGGACATTCAGGAGCAAGATGCGGCGGTGCAGACTGAAGGAGCGTCGTTCCCTGCGTGCGGGGAGCTGGAGACCGGCTTGCAATCGCTGCTGGAAGCCACATACCGGCTCGAAGCCGCTTTGAAGCAAGAGAACCGGGTGCTGGAGCGATTTAAAGAAAAGTCGCTGCAATGGCGCGACATTCAGCGGCAATTGCATGAGTTGACCGCCGGCTGGACGCGGCTGAAGCGGGAGAAGGAGCTGCAGGAAGCCGCGGCGTTGGCGCGGGATTACGAGAGCGGAATCGGCGAGCTGCACTCGGCGTGGAGACGAAGCACGGAAACGGCGGAACGGATTGCGCGTTTGCAGGAAGAGAAGCTGTCCACGGACGAAGCGATCGAGGATGACGAGATTTTGCTGGATGAGCTCGATGAAAACAGCCGGACGCTGCGCAAAAAAGCGGATACGCTGCGCCAATTGATGGATGAGCTGGGGCTGAACGATCTCGTCGCCCGGATCGAGTCGCTGAAGGCGGAACGGGAGCGGAACGGCAAGGCGAGGAAAGTTGCTAGCGACAGGCTGGAGCAGGCGAAGGACGCAGCCGCGAGAGCCGATGCGAGCTTGCAACTGTACCGGGAACGGGAAGAGGGGCTCGAACGTCAACTGGAGCAAGCTGTCGCCTATTGGCACAGGGAGATGCGCCGCAATCTGGTCGAGGAATGGCGGGAGGCTTACGTTCCGGACGGCGAGCGCCAGGCTGCGGTCCGGCTGTCCGCAGAAATCAAGCAGCGCTATGACGGGTTTTTTGAAGGGAAAAATGCCGATACGGTCAAAAATACGCTTCTGGAGCATTACAACGAGGTACGCAGCATTTTAACCGACTATGTGCTGGAATCGGACATTGAAGAAGATACGGGGAGAATCGTCATTACGTCCAAACGGGACCGCTCCAATCCCCAGCCTCCTCTTCGACTCGCCGAAGAATTGAAGCGGGATGAGTTCGAGCAAAGCGCTCTGCTCAGCGAGAAAGACCGTGAGCTGTACGAAGAGATCATTCTCCGCAGCGTCGGCAAGGCGATCCGTCAGCGCATACACCGCGCCGAGTCTTGGGTAAAGCGGATGAACCGTCTGATGGAGGAGCGCAATACGTCCAGCGGTTTGCGTCTTAAGCTGGATTGGGAGCCGCGGGCGGCCCAGAACGAACAGCAGATGGACACGTCCGCCTTGGTCGAGCTTCTCAAGCGGGATTCGCACCGGCTGCGCGAGGACGAAATCGACGCGATGATCCGGCACTTCCGTTCACAGATCGGATACGCCAAGCAAAGTGCGCAAAGCGAGAAGGAGTCGCTGCGCAAACATCTGTACGAGGTGCTCGACTACCGCAACTGGTTCCAGTTCGAATTGAAATACCGGAAGGGCGAGCAGACTGCTTACCGGCCGCTGACGGACTCGAGGTTTAATGTGCTGAGCGGCGGGGAGAAGGCGATGGCTATGTACATCCCGTTGTTCGCGGCGACATGGTCGAGATACTCCGACGCGCGGGCCGAGGCCCCGCGACTGATCTCGCTGGACGAGGCGTTCGCGGGTGTGGACGAGGAGAATATGCGCGACATGTTCCAGCTGCTTACGGAGATGGGCTTCGATTACATGATGACGTCGCAGGTGTTGTGGGGCTGTTACGATACCGTCCCCCGATTGGCGATCTATGAAATCTATCGTCCGAAGGATGTGGACTTCGTCACCTTGTTCCGCTACCGGTGGAACGGCCGGATCAAAGAATATGTGAAGGATGATGACAGCGCCTCATGACGATCACGACAGATGCCGGGATTGCCCGCAAGACGATGGCGTTTTTCAACCGGCGGGCCTATCGAAGGATGCTGGAGGCGGTCTGGAGGAAATACGAAAGCCTGGGAAGAATCGGGGGTAAAGCGATGGTGCCCGAGGTATCGGACGAGGAATGCGAGGCGCTGAATGCGTTCTTCGGTTGGGACTTGCGATTAGGCGACCGGGCGGAGATTCCTCTGAGCCTGTTCGAGCGGGAACTGCGCGAGTCGGCCTTCGCCACAGGGATTGTGGAGCTGCACACTCTCCTGGAGGGCAAGCCGCTGCTGTCCAAGCAGGAGAAGCGGCATATTCACGATACGGAATGGACCCGTTTCGTTCGCGGGGTCCGGGATTTGACGGGCGATACGAAATCCTCTGTCGGCTGCGAGTGGTTGTCGCAACTTGAAGAAGGCTTCGGCGCTGGCGTTCGTATGGTCCGGGATCTGTACAAGACCGATGCTGATCTCGCCTCGGCTTCGCTGCATATTGTCGTTCGGGCGTTGAATCTGCTGTTTGCCGGGGACCGTGCGCACAAGGTAGAGAAGGCGGCAGTCCGTCTTCCTGTCCTGGCGGCGCGCTGCAGCGGGGACGCTCATGCGCTGGATGCGAACCGGCCAGCCGGCAGGCTGCTTATTTCCGTATTGCGAGCGCAGCAATCGGGAGCGGAGGAGACGGAGGAAACGGCGGAAGAACGGATGGAGGAAGAGGATGGTTCGGATACGCTGCGGCTCCGGGAGCTGTATCGCAGCTTCGGCATTCTCGATGACGATATTTCGTCCATCGTTCACTGGTATGTGCCGAAACCCGGCCTCCCGGCTTCACCTGCGGTCTGGACGCTTCGGCAAGTGGAGGCGGCCGGTCACCTTTCACGGTGCTCCCACATCTATGTGGTAGAGAATCCGGCGGTGTTCTCTACGATCCTGGATTCGATACGCGAGCCTGTTCCTGCCGCCGGCGATCCTCCGGCACTGATCTGTACGAGCGGTCCGGCCAGCGCGGCGGCGATCCGGTGGATTCAGCTCATCCTGCAAGCATCGGGAGAAGAGTGCAAGATCGTGTATTCCGGGGATTTCGATTTGAAAGGTTTGGCGATGGGAGAGACGATGGCACGGCTGTTCCCCGGCCGATTCGTCCCCTGGCGTTTCGATAGCGCCACCTATCAAGCGGCGGCGAATGCGATCCCTGGACCGAGATTTGACGACAGCGAGCTGATGAAGCTGGAGAGTACGGAGATCGGCTGGGATTCGCAGCTTTGCGGCCATATGCGGCGGATGGGCAGCAAGGTGCATCAAGAAGCATTTGTCGACGAGCTGGTCAGGGACTGTATGGCGGGAGGATTCGATGACCTGCGCGGGTAAGTACTGGGAAAGCACGGCTAGGCCGGTGAACTTCTCTGAATCTTCCGGCGGGTACTCTACTTGAATATATAAGCTTAATATGTGGCTTGCCAGCATATTTCCAGGATGATATGCTTAGAATAGAAAACAGGAGCCGGTTGCCGCCGACTCCCTGTACAAACACTTGGGCGGGGTTCCTCCTGAGTATGTAATACTTGTAGGAAATAACCCGTTACCCGTGGCTCTAACCTGGGCGGGTTATTTTCGTTTCAGGTAGGTCAGAAGCGCGAGAAGGAACATCGAAGGGCAAAATCACTTCATGCAACGAAAAATTCATACGCATTCCCCCTTTCCGGAGGAATACGCGCCGCCCAAGTTCAGTTGTACAACCTATATTTTACCATAAGTCGCTATCGAGCGGCTTTTTTCTTTTCCTGCAAATAGAAGAAGTCCAACGGGATCACTCCCGGAAAGCTACCGAAAGAGAAGATACCCATTACCCGAGATGGGAAAAGCGGTTGTAGACAAACGAAATCTATACCAGGTTGACTTCTATGGTTTCCAAAACCGGCTGCTCCAATCCACGAGGATGTCATCAAGCTGTCGGGACAGTGGGAAGTCTTCTGAACAACGGAGACTTTAAGGAAGTGGGATCGGAGCTTTCCGCTACATACGCAGAGGTGCCTAGCGCATGGAACAAATATGCCGTCGGAGACGAACCACTGCCCGGGCAAGGTGTTGCAACCTATTGCATGTAGTTTTGCCGCAAAGGCCCTTTAACGAGCAATTCATGCTATAATATTCCAAAATAAGATTAGGGTTCACACTCGAGGAGAGGTTATCTGAAATGGGTGAACGTATAGCGGAGACTTTTCGAACGAGGTATAAGCCGCTGTTGGTAGTACTGATCGCGGCATGGATTGCTTTTGCGCTTGGAGGCTGCAGCGGAAACGAAGCGGGAGAAACGAACCTCTCGGACCGGCAAGACGAGCGCATGGCGATTAGCATCATGTACCCGTTGTATGGCAATAAACCGTTAAAGTCGGAGGTATGGAAGTACATCGAGCGGATGTTCAATATGGACTACAAGCCGATGGCGATTCCGATCAACAGTTATCAGGCCAAGTTGAAGACGGCCGTCTTGTCGGGGAAAACGCCGGATGCCCTCGTCTGGACGTCGTTTCCTTCATCCGATTTGCTTGGTCTCATTCATAGCGGGATGTTTCACGAGCTCGATCCGTATATCGAGCAAGCGCCGAACTTGCGGAAGCTGCCGCAGGAAATATGGAATAACGCGAAAATGGACGGCAAACTTTACGGCATCCCCCGGCCGAGGGCGAGGGTCGACCGAGCCGTCATGATCCGCAAGGACTGGCTGGACCGTCTGCAGTTGCCTATGCCGAAGACGATCGACGATTATTACCGCACGGCGGTTCTGTTCACGAAGAACGACCCGGACGGCAACGGCAAAAACGATACGTACGGTTTTGCCGCAGGCAAAGGGCTCGACTACCTTCATGAGTTGAAATACGCCTTCGATACGGGCAATGGCTGGCGCGTCATGGAAGACGGTCTGTTGATGGCAAGCCGAATTTCGCCGGGACAACAAGCGTATCTCGATTGGCTGCGGCGGTTGTACCAAGCGGGAGGCATCGATCCGGACTTTTCCGTCTTGAAGCCAACGCAAGTGTGGGAACGGTTTGTAGAGGGGAAAACGGGAATCATCATTGCTCCGATTACGAACTACGCCTGGTTTCATGAAGAGCTGTCCGCTAATGATCCGAATACGGAGCTGGTGATGGCCGGCCCGCCGATCGGGCCGACGGGAGCATTCGGGTTCGAGGAGAAGATCGGATTTTACGGTATGTTCTTAATCCCCAAGTCCGTACCGGAAGAGAAAGTAAAGCGGATCGTCGAGTTTCTGGATTGGCAGGCGGGCGACGAAGGGACGTACGTCAAATTGTACGGACTGGAGGGGGTGCACCATATCGTCGATGCAAATGAAGGGGTCTTGCTGGACCGCGGCAAGATCGCTTCGGAGGGCGTCGATTCTTTGTTCTCGATGAATGCATACGATCCTTATGTGTATGTCTCCTATGACGCTCCGGAGCAAGTCCAGGCCCGGCAAAAGGAGATGCTTGATCTCGTGCGGGACCAAGGAGTGAGCAATCCCGCGCTGGGGTATGTTGCTCCGGTTCAATTGACGATAGGTTCGATTTATACGGAAAAAATTCGAAGCTTCGACACCGACTATGTCCGGGGTGTTTTATCGAAAGGGGCCTTCGAGGAGTTTCGCCGGGAATGGCTGGATAAGGGCGGAGAGAGGGCTACCGCCGAGGTGAATGAGTGGTATCGTTCTCGGAAGAAGGAAACGAATCGATGATGGGGCGTTTTTTGTACAGGGGGAGAACAGCTTCGATCCGGCTGAAAATATGGATTGCGGCGGCGCTTATCTCTATCATTCCCGTTGCGGCCGTAGGGGCGCTGACCTATTCGATCGCGGAGAGCAGTCTGATGGAGGAAGTTGCGAAAACGAATCGGGCGACGATGAAGCACGTACAGGAACGGATCGAAAGCATGATCGAGGATGTCGATCGTATTGCCGTCCAGCAACTGCTGGACGACGGCCTTCAAGTTTTTCTTCATGAAGGCCGTCTGACGGGAAATGAATTCGAGCTAAGTCAAGTAATGACGGTGCTTGCTTCCATGGAAACGTTAATCGATCAGGCCGAGGTAGTTTATTTGTACATGGTCAAGCCGCAGGCAGTCGTAACGGCGGGCGGCGTAGAGCGCGATCCGGGGAAGGTGCTGAACGAAGGGCTGCTGCAGGCGTTACACGATAACGGCAGGCCGGTATTTTGGCATGACCGGGTCGCAACCCATGTAACCGATGTATCGGATTCGGAAGGAGCGCCGGACGGTATTGCATGGGTTCGCCGTATCCCGGCTGCCTTCGAGCAGCCGCTCGGTTATTTCATCGTCACCATTCGCGAGGAAGTGCTGCTGGACGTTTTTCGCCATATGGAGTTCGGAGAGACGGGCGGCATGCTGTTTGTGACGTCTTCCGGGCACTTGTATGCGGATCCTAACGCGCGCAAGCTGCTCGGTGGCAATCAGACGGACAAGGTCAGGCATCTGCTAAGCCAGAACAATAACGGAACATCCGGCAACGTATCGAGGCTTGAACTGGACGGCCGGGACATGCTCGTTCACGGGCTGCAATCTCCCCTCAACGGGTGGCAGTATGTGTCCATCGTTCCTTACGAGGAATTGACGGGACATATTCGGAACATCAAGAGGGCGGTTCTCGCTGTATGTCTGGTTCTGATCGGCATTGCGCTAGCCGCTTCGCTCCTGTTGGCCTCAACCTTGTACGTAAAAGTCCGCGCTTTGCTGGAGTCGATGCAGTCGAGAAACGACAAGCTGCAGCGTCAAGTTCAGAAGTCGCTTCCGGAGCTGAGGACACATTTTGTCCGAAAATGGCTTACGGAGCCTTTGTCGCCGGAGGATATCAAACAGTTGGAGGAAATGGGGGTCTCCGTCGAACGGTCCGGCTATACGGCGATCTGTATGGAATGGAACGATTCCCGCCGTTATTCCGACACGGATGCGAGGGAATGGCTGGAGCGGATCATCGGGGAAGCGCAGCGCATGGCAGAAGGGAGTATCCGGGGGCATCTCATACGAATCGCTCCCGATCGAATTGCCGGCGTATTCGTACACGAGTCGGAGGAGCAGGCTTCGGTCCGGCAGGAGACGATAAGAACGGCAGAGCAGTTGCTGGAGCAGATCGATCGCAAGTTGGGCCAAGTCGTGACGATAGGGGTCGGCGAGACATGTGCGAGTGCCGCGGAGGTTCATATCTCGTTCGAAGAGGGGAAGCAGGCCGTACAGCATCGGCTGGCGGCTGGCGGGGGCCGCGTATATACGCTGGAATCGATACGCGCTCATTCGGTTGAGACGATTTACCCCTTGGAGCAGGAGAAAGCGGTGATGGCCGGTTTGAAGCTGGGGGACGCGGAGAAAGCGCAAGCCGCACTATACGGTTTTACGTCCGATCTGATCGGCAACGAGACGCTCACGTACGACCAAATGCTGCAGTCGTATGCAATGCTGCTCACGGCTGCTTATCAGACGTTATCGGATCTTGGGATGCGAACGCAGCTTTCGCTGCTGCCGTATAACGGATATACGAAGCTTTACGGAATGAAAAGCGCGGAAGAAATCGAGATATGGTTCAAAAGCGAGCTGTTCCCGGCGGTCTTGAGGCGGATCGTTGCGGGCCGCAAGCCTCCGGAAGAACGGGAGACGCAAGGGATCGCTCCCGTCCTGGATTACATTCACCGGCATTACGATCAGGATTTGTCGCTTGGTCTCGTCGCCGAACGGTTCGGATTGTCGGATATGCAGCTCAGCCAGCAGTTTAAGCATGAAGTCGGATTGACCTTTACGGACTACATGATTTCGTACCGGATAGAGCGGGCGAAGCAGATGCTCGGCGAAACCGAGCTGAAGGTGGCGGAAATCGCCGAACGGGTGCGTTACAATAATTCACAGAACTTTATCCGTGTTTTCAAAAGGGTGACCGGCTTGACGCCGGGGCAATACAGGAAGCAAAATAATCATTTCAAATGATTATATTCATGCAAAATAGCTCCATGATATGGTCAAATTGGCCCGAGCAGCCCGCGCGAACGATGCGCGAGCTTTTTTTTGTTCTTATGGCCAATTCGAGTCGAAAGGGGCTTCTATTAATGAAGGAAAGGCGGGAGTTGATGGTGTTGATCACGACGAGGATGCGAAAGCGTGTCACCCTGCTTATGATCGCGGCGATGTTGGTACAGGTGTTCCTCCTTCCGGGATCGGGAGACGGGTACGCTTATGCGGAAGGAGGGGGGACGTGGGCCGATGAAGCGGATTTGACGCTTCAATACGCGGGTCAAGATCCGCTGACCATCGGTTGGACGCCGCCGTCGAATCGGACGGTTCAATATTACAATGCTCTGCTTTATGCGGGAGGCGTGCGGGGTGCCTTCCCGGCATGGTACAAAACGTCCGCCGACACAGAGCGAACCGTATACGGTCTAGACGAGTCGGAAACGTATTTGTTGATAGTCGAAGCGTATGCCCCGGGGGATGTATATATCGGCCAGTTGGAGAAAACGTTCGTGCTGAATCAATGGAATGCAGGGCCGCCGTGGCAAACGTATGGCGATTTGACGACGACGTTCGCGGATGAGGGCGGCGTTAAGCTGCAGTGGAAGCCGTATACCGGGGCGGTCAATTTTTACATCGTCATCATTCGCGACGGCAATGGCGATTACGTGGCCGACGCGATCGTAAGCGGGGCGGCGATGGCGGCTCCGGAGGCGACTATTGCGGGCTTGACGCCGGGCGGGGCATATACGGCGGATGTGCAAGCGTTCGATGCCGGCGAAAACGAAATCGCCAAGCTGACGGGATCGTTCAAGCTGCCGGATGCGCCGCCCGATCATGACGGCTTGCCGCCGGTATGGCCGCAGCAGGTCGTGCTTGCGGTGTATGAGGTGAAGCATAACGCGATAACCGTCGGCTGGCCTGCCGCTTCGGACAAAATCGGCGAATACCGCGTATCGCTGAACGGCCAGCAGGCGGCTGCGGTTACGTCGGCTACATATGCGTATACGTTTGCCGGACTTGAGGCGGCTACGCTGTATACGCTGTCTGTAGTGGCCGTTGATCAGTTCGGAGCGAGCGGTACCCCGCTGTCGGCGACGGAACGTACGGCCAAGGCGCCCGAGCTGCAATGGGAGGCGCCGCAGTTCGGGGGAGAGGTCAAGGCACTGAGACCGGGCGAGACGATGCGCATATCGATGCAGGGCGCATCGGGTGCGCAAGCGGAGGCACGCGTTCACTATGACAGCTGGTACAATGCAGGGGGGCAGCTGCTGGCGCAGCCGGCCGCGATGCAGGCCGTTGTACCGCTGGTCGAAGCGGTCCCGGGTACCTATACGGGGGAATGGAAGTTGGCCGAGAATCTGGGGATTGCGCGCGTGAACGAACTGATGGCTGTGCTGCAGCATGGAGCCGATCCTGCGGATGCATTAACGATGAGTGCCACGGTAGGCTTGCCGGTCGGCGGCAAGCTGGAGATCGAGGTGCAGCCGGGCGGTGAAGCGGTTCAATCGCTAATCGTGAAGTTGGCGGGATCGAACGGAAATTCCTATGGCGTTCTTCCCGTTGCCGCACCCGGCGTATACATCTTCCCCGAGCAAATTCCGGCCGACGATTATACAATCTATGTGACGGAGCGATATTCAGGGCGCATATTGCGGCAAATGAGCCCTATTGCGGTAAAGGGCTCTCTGACGCATCGGGAGACGATCGACGGGGTGGGAATGTCGACACTGCAGGTGAAGGTGACCGATGAGCATGGAGCTCCGATACCGGGGGCAGTCGTTACGGCAAAGTTGGCACAGTCAGAGATCAGTCAGCGAACGGACAAAGACGGTATGGTCTATCTAGGGAACCGTTTCGCGCAAGGCGACACCATAACAATGGCCGTTTCGCAAGCGCCAAGCGAATATATTCAGCCTGATGGAAGCTTAACGATTGCAATTGGGGCAGGGCTGCATGAAGAGCGCATGCAGCTGCAGACAAGGGCGACCACCGAGGTGTCCGGCATAGTCAGTGACGAGCAAGGCCAGCCGGTTGCCGGTATGACTTTGGTATTCACACAGCAGGACCCTGTCAAGACGGATCAATTCCGTACCATTCGCGCAACGACGGATGCAGCGGGCCTATACAGGGTGTCTCTATTCAACGGGCAGGCGCAGGTCGAGGGTTCCGTGCTGCCGCATCGCAGCCATGCCGTTCAGGCTTCTTCCGTCATTGCGACGGGAGAGCAATTGACACACCATTTGCAAGCTCAAACCGCTGCAGTAGGCAGTATTGATATACAAATCACTGCGCAGTATCCCGGGGAAAAGGAAAGACAGATCAGCCCAGATCACCCGGACTACAAAAAATTGTCAATCGAGTTGAGAGATGCGACCGGCAAAGCAACGCGTGTGGAACAATTTCCATTCACGCCTGAAGGCGTCCGCGGAGATTCGATCACGTTATGTGTGGATGGGTCGCGGCTGTCGCTACTGCGAACTTGCCAGACGTACACCTTATCGGAGCGGGACGTGGAGGGGAAATTCAAACTCCTCCAGTTGGGAGGCACAGTGATCGCGGCGATCGCGGAGGCCTCAGGCACTTTCGTAGGGGTGATCAGCGGTGTGGACCAGTTTTACTACGATAAAGTAAAATTCGTCGATGATGTGCCGATTATAGAGTCGGTGCCCAATGCCGGGACTTACTCCTTAAGGGTATATAAGGGTGAATTTGGCAGAAGTGAGGTTGTCGAGAAACTATTCGCGGTAAGAGCGGGGGATACGGTGGATCTGGGGTTGTTGCAGCTTCCATCCGATGTTCCTGGTGATGTGCAGGCGGCGTTCGATACGGATCAAGATTCTATTGTCGTTGGACAATCGGTTCAGTTGCATGCCGCATATCGAAATGGATCGGGTTCAAGTCAAACCGATGTTCAATTGTTCGTTTCGTTGCCGGAAGGAGCGAGAATCTTAGCGGATAGCATCCTGTTGAATAACAAGCCGATCGGACCGGAATTCTGGAGGCAGAACGGCCGAACGGCTTCCGTAAAACTCGTAGATGCACTGGGTGCCGAAGAGGCCGTGCAAGTTCAAATGTCCGTGAGAATACCGGCTGACTATAGCAGTGCTTTGGCTGTGTTTGACGGTAAAATAACCGTGGATGCAGACGGCGTCCGGGATGAATTGGGGTTGGGCAGCGCAATGGTGGATGTCTCCGCGATCCAGCTGAATGCTCCCGAACAAATAAGCAGTCTGCAAACGTTCGTTTCAGGGCGAGCGATTGCAGGCAGCGTGGTCAAGGTATATGCGGATCAAGTATTGGTTGGCCAAGCGACAGCGCCCCAATCCGGGCATTGGTCCATGCCGGCTGAATTGCCAATCGTATCGTCCAGCCATAGCTATGCGATATCCGCTTTGGCCGAACATGAGGGAAAGACGTATTATGCACCGGAACAGCAAGTGTTCTATAGCGATCGCGCTCCTGCTATTATCGAGTTTTCCATGCAAGGTATATATCCTGGAAGAATTACAACCGCTTATACTTATAATCCTTCTTTGGGCATTGCCGGCTTTCCATTTCTGTTGGAACCGGGGTCGATCGTTTATCGCGCGCGGTTCAACAACCCGCATGCTGTGTCCAATATCCGCTTTCTGGTTGGTCCAACCGAGCTGCCGGCTTCACTGGACAGCGATGGCGTGTATACGGCAACCTTGTACAGCGGATCGGAAATTGAATTATACAATGCCTACCATCCGGTTTATATCCAGTATGACGATACTCCTTCTGTCCAGTTGAAGTCGCTGCCCGCAACTGAAGAGCAGATCCGGGCAAGCTTGCCTCATTGGTGGCAGGAAATTTCACTGCCGTCTGCAGGCGCATTGGAAACCGAGAAGGAGGGCAATACGGAGAAATGGAGTCTGCGGCTCAATACGCCTGAATTCGGAGCGGGTTCTTCGTTGAAGGCGACCATGACGGCCCAGCGGAATGTAGATTACAACATACAAGGGAAATCCAGCATTGGAAGCGACGGGGCTGTCATATACGGATATGATGCGTCCATCAGCAAACATGCAGGCAGCGGAACACCATTCCCAAGTGCGCCTACAGGGCATCGGGATTCCAGATTGAAGCTCTTGAAGTGGGTTGCAACTGGAGGAAACAACGTTCACGCAACGCTTCGCATTACGGGTTATAACCCGTATGACGGGGATGCTGTGGCGGCATCGTCAAAGAAAGGAAAGGTACGGATTGCCGCTCTAAACACGCAGATTGCCAAATCGTCCTTCGAAATTGTATTGGACGGCACGGATTTGGGACTGAATATGCTCGGTTCCAAGGGCTTCCGAAGTACGCTCGACGATCTGCAGGCGTTAATTGATGAATGCTATGATAATTGCAGCATGGAGAAGGCGTTGGAAAATCACCGCAAGATTGAGGAGGTTATGGAGAACGCCATGCTGGCCGAGGTAGGCAAGTGGATGATGGCAGGCACCGGCTTCGTCGGCGCCGCTCTGGGTCCCCCGGGATGGGTGCTGTCCTCCTTGATTTTTGTGAACTCGCAATTGTTCGGCGCCGTACTGGACAATGAAGTGGCTCGGCAAATCAAGAGCGTGATGGGAAATATGAAAATCGAATGTGAATTTGATGAGGATGAGTTTAGGAACCGGAATAAGCGAAGATTCGAGCAACAACTGGGTTCGATGCTCGCCAATCCGAAATATATCTTCGACCCTAGCGGCTACGTATATGAGGTCCATCCTGCCGAGCGCATTGAAGGCGTGAGAGCGACCGCCTTGCAGTGGAATGAAGCGGAGGGACAATGGAATACGTGGCAGGCGGAAGAGTATTTACAAAGCAACCCTTTATTCTCGGACGCTGACGGCAAATACGGCTGGGATGTGCCGGAGGGCAAGTGGAAGGTCCGGTACGAAAAGGAAGGATATGTGACCGCGTACAGCGATGAACGGATCGTGCTGCCTCCTCACTATGATGTGAATATCCCGATGGTATCGACCGATCCGCCTCAATTCGTCTCGGTTGTTTCGGAGGATGGGGGGCAGTCTGCGGCGCTGCGCTTCAGCCGTTATATGGAGCCTGGCAGTCTTACGGCCGATACGGTAAGCGTGCAACTGGCCGACGGTACGGCTGTCGAAGGGACTTTGCAGTCGATGAGCGCTGTGGACTACCAAGGCAAGCAGGTGGCGAAGACGGTGAAGTTCGTGCCGACGCAGCGGTTGGCTGTGGGCGCTTCGATCCGGGTCACGGTGTCGCATCTGGCGATGGGCTATAACGGGCTCCCGCTTGTAGAGGATACCACCTTGAGCGCAACGGTGACTGCAGCGGATATGACTGCTCCGGGGCAAGCTGAACAGCTTGCGGTCATACCTGGCGACGGCATGCTTCAGGTAGTGTGGCGCGATCCGGCCGATGATGATCTCGAACATGTCGTTGTGCGCTGGAAGGCGGCCGGAGTCGGCGGCTATCAGGAAGCCGAGGTTGCAGCAGGCGTCCAATGGCTGACGATTGATCATTTGACAGCCGATGTTTCTTATGAGATTGAAGTCGTTGCCTTCGACAAGTCGGGCCATGCATCTGCTGCCGCGACCGCTGCGGCTGTTCCTTTGGCCGCTGCACCGGCTGTTGACCGGACGGAGCCGGGAGCGGTCCGTCGGGTGAGCGTAGAGGCCGGCACCCGAAGCTTGAAAGTGAACTGGACCGATCCGTCCGATGCCGATTTCACCGCCGTGGAGTTGGCCTGGTATGCGGCAGGGTCGGCGGAACCGCTAGGCAGTGTCACGGTGGCGAGAGGACAGCAACACTATACGATACCGGATTTAACGCCGGACACTTCATACGTCATTGAACTGGCGGCATTTGACCGGACTGGCAATGCGTCGCGATATGTGGAACTTTCCGGGAGAACGTCGGCTTCTGATGACGCTTCACCCGGCGACGGTTCACCGGGCGGCGCGCCAGGCGGCGGGTATATACCGCCGGCCAATCCGAATTCTGGATCGGATAACGGCGATCAAGCCGGAGATCCGAATAAAGCTGTAATTCCGTGGAGCGAATGGGGCGGCCGGGAAGCGACGGAGCTGTTCGGCGGCGAGTTGTCGATCCGGCCGGCCGACCGGATCGATGTGTCGGAACAAACCGAAGGCGGAATGGCTGTTAGACGCAGCGAAGAAGGAGCGTGGCCGGGCGATTCGAAGTATGTGCCTGCCGGCATCGTGTATGTGTTCGCCTTCGAGCCGCCGGCAAAGAAGGATGGACGGATCCGGTTCGATGCGGAGTTTAAACCGGCGGGCGATTGGAAGGACCGGCTGAAGAACGGCCTGCTCGACCCGACGAAGCTGGGGGTTTACAAGCAAAGCCGACGCGATCCGTCCGGTTGGGAATACGTTGGCGGCTTCTGGAATGCGGCATCGGAGCGGCTAAGCGTTCGGCTTGAGGCTCCGGGCATCTACACCGTCATGGCCTATATGCCGGCGTTTACCGATATGGCGGGGCATTGGGCGCGCAGGCAAGTCGAGGCATTGGCCGCCCGGCATTTGGCCGGTGGGGTTGGCGGGCAGCAGTTCGATCCGGAGCGCAGCGTCACCCGTGCGGAGATGACGGCGTTTATCATCCGGCTGCTGGAATGGGCAGCGGGCGAACGGCTGTCGTTCGATTCGCGGCAGAGCGCCGGCTTCGGCGATGTGCCGGGCGGTGCTTGGTACAAAGAGACGCTCGATAAAGCGGTTAGCAACGGACTGCTGTTCGGCGCCGATCGCCGGTTAAGGCCGGACGATCCGGTTACGCGTGAAGAAGCGGCAGTTCTCGTCGATCGGGCGATGGAGCGGTTAAGCCGCAGCAAGGCCGATCGTACGCACGATGATTCCGCTGTTCGTGAGGGGGGCAGCAATGCGGCGTCTGTCTTTACGGATGCGGCGGGCATCTCCGGTTGGGCCGCAGAGGCGGTTTCGCGGCTTTATGACAGGGGGATCGTCAGCGGATATCCGGATGGATCGTTTGATCCGCAAGCCCCGATGTCACGGGCGCAATCCGCAGCCATGGCATGGAATCTCATGAGCATGTTCGATGAACGCGTCCAATTCAACCGAGTTCCATAAGCAAAACATCCGGAAGCTTCCTGAACCACTTAAACGTGGGGCGGGAAGCTTCTTTGCGCAAGGGGACCGCCTTGACAGATCACTCCAATTCACGGCTTCTCTCTGGTTATGTAGATGCCCGGAATC
>NZ_JACXJA010000012.1 GCF_014705615.1 Paenibacillus oceani | reverse complement strand
ACGCAGCATGAGCAGCATTTGCTTGGCTAGATCGATTTTAGTTAGACCTTCTCCTTTCGTTTCGGGCTTGTGCCAGATCCGGTACAACAACGGATACTCCAATCCACTTTTCAGAACGGCCTGCAGGACCACTAGATTCGTTGCCCAAACATAGGCTTTGGTGGAGTGGTCATAGAGCCAGCTCAGAAACGGAAGCCGTTTGGCAAAAGGATGTGCGCTGTGGGTGTCATCGAGATTCACGACATCCCCACCGGCAAGCACAGTCAAAGGATCTTGCTGCAAGCGCTCGACACGTTTTTGGGCAAACGTCGTCCATGCAAAGCCCTTCGTAAAAAAGCGGCTTAAGGTGTACTGTGCAAGTTTCCAAGGCTGGAACATCGCCTTCAGCAAAGCGTCTTTGTCGGCCAACTGCGCCATCTGAACGACGGAGGAGCAATTGGAAACGAGACCGACAACATAGAGGAAGCAAAGTAACCATGAAGGAGTGCCATTGCGCTTCATAATGCCGGATTGAGTAAGCAGCAGAGAGAAGTCGAGCTCCGGCGCATTCACTGTGATTCAATTCTTTGAATCTCGGTTTTTGCAACGCTGACATTGGATAATCACCTATAATCTTGTAGATATACCCTATGAAAAGGTATTCTCGGCGATTATGGTGGTGTTTCGGAAAAGTGCATGACTATGATTACCAGTTACTGACTTGAACTGCATAAGTTATGCTGGGAATATCAACGGGGTAATTTGTGAAAGTGGCACAACGAGCCGCATGAGCAGAAACAGCACCAGACGGTCACGGAACCCGATCATATGCACCACAACCCGATCGGGATGTACAACGAGCGCAGATTCCCGAATTTCGGCCATCATGACTTGTATACCATCATGGAAACGATTCTTGTCGTTAAGGAAATTGGATCATACAAACAGGCTGGAAAGCCCAAGTAATTGTTGGGGGATTTCGTGAATAACCCCATCCACCTAAGCGGCTGCCATCAGGCAGTCGCTTTCTGCTCTGTTCGGGCAGGAAAAAATATGCCCGTCGTAATACTTCCGCCATGTTCGCGTGCCCCCAAATAAGCGATGATGGTACCAGAAGGCCGACGCCAACCGGCGAAAGCCGAAACGGAATCTTCGAGGCGCAGGGATGGGTTACTTCGAGCTAATCGACCAAAGTAAATACCCGGAGCAGTACGGCAGGTTCGACTCCTGCAGCAAACCTATCCCGCCTTTTCCTCGCCGGTGTTCGTTAAGGAGGTTTACAAAACATGAGTATCGCGAAAAAGCTTTTTGGTGGTTCCCAAGGAGCGAAGGTGTTCAACAAAGACCATTATCCGGCCTATACGCGCTCTGCCGAGGAGCAATATGTGCAGACGCTTCTGACGAATACGATGAGCCATACGTTTTATGCGAGTCAACACGAGCTGATGGACGAAGCGGCCCAGCTCCATCACGAGATGGCGGCCGCCCGGCCGGACTTTATGGCGAAGGCGATCGTGTTTGCCCGGGGAGAAGGCTTGATGAGACTGCAGCCGCTGTTTGGGCTGGCGATTCTGTCGATCTACCGTCCGGATCTGTTCGCGTTAATCTTCCTGCAGGTCGTGCGGATTCCTTCCGATCTGTCGGACTTCCTGACGATCCTGAAGGGACTGGGGCGCGGGGAGGGAGGGCGTGCCGTCAAACGTCAGGTGAACCGGTTCCTTTCCGGGGTGTCCGAATATTGGGCCGTCAAATACAACGGGCGCGGACGCGGCTACAGTCTGGGCGATGCGATCGCTACGGCGCACCCGAAGCCGGAGGAGCTCAAGCAGCAAGCGCTGTTCCGCTATTTGCGGGGACAGGAGGCGAATCTGGCTTTGCTGCCGCAGGTGGAAGCTCTGGAGCAGTTGAAGGCGGCGCAAACTGAGGAGGAGCGAATTGCCTGCATCGAACGCGGCAAGCTGCCGTACGAGACCGTTACCGGGGCGATCAAACCATCGAAGGCGGTCTGGGAAGCGCTGTTGGTCCAGATGCCGACGTTTGCGCTGCTTCGTCATATGAACGCTTTGCATAGAGCCGGAGTGCTGGAGGAGAAGCGGAACCTGGAGTACGTCGTGAACCGGATGACCGACCAGCAGGCGCTGCGCAAGGCGAAAATCTTGCCGTTCCGTCTGGCGACGGCATTTCGTCAGGTCGATCATCCGGAGCTTCGCGACGCTTTGCGGGAAGCGGTGGAGCTTACGTTCGACAACCTGCCCGAGCTCGGGGAACGTACGGCGATCTTCCTCGATATATCCGGTTCGATGAACGGCTCGTATTTGGAGACCGGTGCCGTCTTTGCGCTGGCGTTATATAAAAAGACACAAGGAAGCTCGCTGTTCTGGCTGTTCGATACGAACGTCTACGATGCGAAGCCTTCCCGTCACGACAGCATCCTCACCCAAGCGGAGCGAATCCGCGCCGTCGGAGGAACCGATACGGGAGCCCCGGTACGCAAGCTGATCGAGGAACGGAAAGTCGTGGACCAGATCATCATCATCACCGATGAGCAGCAAAACAGCGGCAGCCCGTTCTACCAGCAGCTGAAGCGATACCGTTCGAAGGTGAATCGCGAAACGAAAGCATTCATCGTCGATCTGGCTCCTTACCGGCATGCGATGGTTCCGGATCAAGATCCGAGGTCCTTCTACATCTACGGCTGGAGCGACACCGTGCTTAGCTATATCGCGCAGTCGGTGCAAGGATATCGCTCGATGACGGAGCGGGTAGCCGGAATGGACTTGAACGCTTTATAATAAGGGAAAAATCCGGCCATAGACGCTCGGTCTGTGGCTGCTTACTGGAGTTGAACGAGAGTGGCTTATCAAACGATACAAGGCGTGCGCGTCTGGGGGAAGCCCGACGAAGGTGCGCTGTCGCAAGCAATCACATGCGCGGAGAACGGCAGCGTCGTCCAAACGCTGCTGATGGCCGACCATCACAAAGGATACAGCCAGCCGATCGGCGGCGTCGTCGTGTACGACGGGCAAATCTCTCCATCCGGCGTAGGCTACGATATCGGATGCGGGAACAAGGCGGTACGGACGAATTTGCAGGCGGACGAGGTGCTGCCGAGACTTCCGGCGATCATGGACGAAATCGGGCGGAGAATCTCGTTCGGAGTGGGCCGTGTGAATAACCAGAAAGTCGATCATGAGCTGTTTGACGATCCGGACTGGGAGGTCTACAAGACGATCGGCACCCAGGAGCACGATAAATTGAAAGCACTGGCCCGCGACCAGCTCGGCACCGTCGGCAGCGGCAACCATTTCGTCGATCTGTTCGTGGAAGCGGAGACGGGGCGGCTGTGGATCGGCAACCATTTCGGAAGCCGCGGCTTCGGGCACAAGACGGCCAGCGGCTTCATGAACCTGCAGGCGAACCGGGCCTTCCTGGCGAACGCCCCGGGCGAGAAGATGGAGCAGCCTCCGATCCTGTTCGATCTGAGCAGCGAGCTCGGCGACATGTACTACCGCGCCATGAATCTCGCCGGCCGTTATGCCTACGCCGGACGCGATTATGTGATCCAGCAAGTGTTGTCCATCCTGGGAGCGGAAGCGGACCTCGAAGTGCATAACCACCACAACTACGCGTGGAAAGAGACGCATGGCGGCAAAGAGGTCATCGTCGTCCGAAAAGGAGCGACCCCATCCGCGCCGGGCCAGATCGGTTTTATCGGGGGCAGCATGGGCGACATCTCCGTCATCGTGAGAGGCAAAGATACGGCGGAGAACCGCGACGCCTACTACAGCACCGTCCACGGAGCCGGACGCATCATGAGCCGCACCCAAGCCGCCGGCAAAATGAACTGGAAGACGCGTACGCGGAGCGGGGGGTTAATTACCGCCAAGCAGATGCAGGAAGCCGTGAGGACTTTCGGCGTCGAGCTCCGCGGCGCCGGAACGGACGAAAGCCCGTTTGTGTATCGCAAGCTACAAGAAGTGCTGGATGCGCACTCGGAGACGGTTGAGGTGCTGCATGTGTTGAAGCCGATCGGGGTTTGTATGGCGGGGGCGGATGAGTTTGATCCTTATAAGGATTGATTTTGGAAAATAAGAACTGAATAAATAAGGTTAGAAATTCAGGCCAACTCCGTGTTATGTGAGTTGGCTTTTGTTTTGTCAGAACATGTTCGGGATGCTGCTGCTGCATTTCGCTCGAAGTTTCAAGATTCTGGTAGTATCGAATAGCGATCGATCTCAAAAATTTAGTTCCCAAATGACCCCTTTTGCCGTACTTAAAGCGTATTAGATAGGGAGGTGAGGGGATGTTCCATTCCAAGCTGGCCATAGATGCAAAAATGAAATCCGCAGAGCGCGGAGGCGATGCCTTGATCGAGCATTTAATATCGGAGTATCAAAGCGAGCTGCTTCACCTGGCTATGTCTTATTTAAATGATTACCAGCTTGCGCAAGACTGTGTTCAGGAGATTTTTGTGACGGCTTATCATAAAGTCGATCCCGATAAGGATCAGTCTGCTCTGCGCAAATGGCTCAAAGTATGTACAGTTAACCGCTGCAAAAGCATGCTCAGGTCTGCCTTTTGGCGAAGAATTGTGCTCTGGGAGCACGATCGGATGAAATCCGTATTGGCAGCAACAAAGGATGAGTATTCCAAACTGGATGATACCGGAGTTCTTGACAAGGTGATGCGGCTGCCTGTTAAGTACCGCGAGATGATTGTGCTTCACTACTATCAGGATATGACTTTGCAGGACATTTCCGCTGTGTTGAAAATAAGCCATGAAGCCGTTAAATCGCGTCTCCGCCGGGCTAAGGAACAGTTGAAGGTCATGCTGGAAGGAGAGGATGGTCATGAGTAACCAGCTTGATGAGCTTTTGAAACAAAGTGCCGGTAGATTGAACCGACACAGGCTCGTATTGGAGGAAAAGCCGCGAACCCTAGCACCTGTAGGGAGACGTTACCCAAAACGGATGGTCATGACTTGCATGTTGCTGTTCATTTGTTTCGCAACGTTGATGCTCCCTTTATCATCCAAAGTGTTGGCTTATGTAGTCAATCTGTTGCGAATAGAGGGGTTTCAGCAGGTCGTGGAAAAGGGTTTAAGCACCCCTGTCGGACAAGAGTCGCTTCAACAAGGCATCAAACTCAGTGTGGAAAACATATATGCGGATCAAGGCGAACTTGTTTTCGATATGGTGCAGTCGTTTACAAAAGATGCGGCTTCTAGATCCATGTTGAACACGAACGACGTTCAATTGTTTATCGACGGAAAAAAACTGGCCTTTCACTCCGGAGGCGAATTTCAGGATCTCCAGGATGGCCGGTACGGGGGGATTATTTATTATCACAGTAACTATGGATATGAGGAGGGGCCGGGTGGCCTGCTGCCTGAGCAATTTCGGTTAACGATTAAGGTAAGTCGGGTTGGAGACATCCAAGGAAATTGGTCCCTCGAGCTGCCGGTGTCCCGTGAACTTTCGGATCAGGCGACCCGAACCTTTGAACCTGGGATCTCTCATGAGGTAAACGGGATTATCATCAACGTAGCACGCGTTGTGATGACACCGCTCAGTACGACGATCGACTACGAAATGACCGTGCCCGAGAATTACTCGTTTACTGACCCGTCTGCTATCAGCAGTATTCAAGTGCAGGATGAAAAGGGCTATATTATGGGGATGGGCTTTGTTGGCGGCGAAGGCGAAGCGGTTGAAGGTGATCGAAAGAAATATCGGTTTACAGACGAACATTTACGCACGCCAAAGGAAACGCCGGAGGAACTCGTTATAATCCCTCAGCGCAGAGTAATGGAAAGACAGGATGAATGGGGTACCTATTTCCGGGGAGAAGCGCTTGAGCCATACGTGTTTCGTGTTCCTTTATTAAGCGGTGCAGAAAAGCGGGAGTAACTAGTGTCTTTTCCTTTGGCTGCTTTCATTTATACGGATATCCGAAGAAGAAAGGCGTGGAAAACCACGCACAACGTCTCGGAGAGAAAGTTCTCCCGACAGCGGCTAGTGTGGAGGCAAAAATACCGCGGAGAACCACGACGTGTACTATAATAACAGAAGCATTGAGACTGGCTCTAGGTAGGGCTGGTCTTTTTTTGTTTTGCATAATCTATCGAAATTTGTCAAATTCCTATGTCTAACGGAAGGGATTGGAAGTATAATGAGGGAGTAGGAAAATAGAACCAGGAGAGATGGACTATGGCTTATATGGTGCCGGAAAGCATCCCGCGCCTGGCGACAACCGGGGAGCGGCTGCTCTTCCACACGCTACGGGATCATTTGCCGGACGACTACGTTGTTTACTACGAGCCGGAAATTCACGGACGCAGGCCCGATTTCGTTGTGATAGGGCCGGATTTAGGACTGGTTGTGCTGGAAGTCAAGGATTACACACGCAATACGCTTCATGCGCTGAACAAAGACGAATGGGTCCTGCATACGGCAGCGGGTCAACTGGAAACGGTAAAAAATCCGTTTAAACAAGCCCGTGATAATGTCCGCAGGATCGCGGATCAATTAAAGAAGGACAAGCAGCTGATTTTACATGACGGTCCCTATCAAGGGAATCTGAAATTTCCGTACGGATTCGGCACCGTATTTACGCGATTAAAGCAGGAAGACTTCGTCCGCCATAACTTATATCATATTATCGAGCCGCAGTTTGTGCTTTGCAGGGATGAAATCGATCCCGAAGACGATAGTTTTACCGCTGATATTTTACTGGAGAAGATTCAAGGTATGTTTACCGTGTGGAGTCAGCGGAAGTATACGCTCTCCGATCAGGATATTAGTGCGATCCGCTTTCATCTGTTCCCTGAAGTTCGAATTAGTGCGGAGTTCCGGGCGCCGGTACTCGTCCAGGATCAGCTTCTTCTCTCCATGCACAACATCAAGACAATGGATCTTCATCAAGAGAACTTGGCTAAGCAATTGGGAGATAAGCACCGTCTCATACGCGGAGTAGCGGGCAGCGGGAAAACTTTGGTTCTGGCCAGTCGTGCCAAGATGCTGGCGCGATCCCACCCGGAGTGGCGCATACTCGTCCTTTGTTACGGTATACCGTTGTCGAGAAGTTTGAAGCAGATGATTATTCGGATGATGGAAGAGCCGGAAGATTTATTCGATCTTATTCAAGATACGGAACAACAGAAAATGTGCCCCACTGGCAACGTGGAGATTTATAACTTCCATGAGTGGCTGCGCCATTCGATTGGTATGAAGGATCAGGACATCCCGGCTTTACTTGATAAGCTGGAGGCCAAGGAAGCGATCGTGCCTCATTATGACGCCATATTAATAGACGAAGGTCAGGATTTCGAGCCGGAGTGGCTTAAGCTGCTCAGTTATTGCCTGAATCCGGATACGCAGTCGCTCTTGCTCGTAGAGGATCGCGCTCAATCGATTTTTAAACGAAAAGCCAGTCTCATGCAAGACACCGGGCTCGACTTCCGCGGACGATCCAAGATTATGAGCATCAACTACCGGAATACGGCCCAGATTGTTCAATTTGCCTGGGACTTCTACCGGAAGCATTCCGAGCTGCAAGATAAAGTAAAGCAAGGCTCGTTCGAAGGAATTGATATTATTCCGCCTCAAAGCACGAAAAGAAAAGGGCCGCATCCCGTTATCCGAAGATGTTCCGGCCTGGAGGAAGAAATGGCTTTCGTTGCTGAGCAGATTTTCCGGCTTCAAGCGGAGCATCGCATTCCGCTGTCCGAAATTGCCGTTTTATACCGTGTGAAAAGCCGGTTCGATACCTCGTACATAGACATTATTCGCAAAGGACTTGAAAGCCGACAGTTATCCTATACCTGGGTAACCGAAAACTTTGAAACCAAACGAAGCTTCGACCGCAGTGACGAGTCTATCAAAATCTCTACGATTGATAGTGCGAAAGGGCTCGATTTCCGCGCCGTCTTCCTAGTAAATATAGAGAGCATGCCGCATCCGCTCGAGGAAATGGAAGAACGTGAAGTGTCGCTGTTCTACATCGGGATGACGAGGGCGCTGGAATGGCTGTTTTTATCGTATAGCGGTGACTCCAAGTACACGCGTTATTTGGACGAAGTAGACGAGGAGAAGACCAATGCGCCTATGGAACGCAAGAGGATGGGGGGAGCATAATGGCTAGAACGTACACGGCAGAAGGAAGACAAGTCGCTTATTTTTTCAGAGGGATTTTTATTTTGTCAGGACTTTCTCTTTTCTTCTTTACAGAGCTGAAACAGATCTGGTGGCTCTTCTTTGTTATTTTATTTGGCAGTGTTATTGTGGCGGAAATACTAGGAACGATGTGGGTCCGTAAAAGAAGAAACGACAAAAAGGGGCAAAAAAGCAGCGCTCCAGCCAAAACGACGAAAGCGACAGTGCAAAAAGCGTCAAAGGAAAGCACAGGCAAGCCAAAGATAATGACAGAGCAAGAGCTGCTAGAGGCCGATGTGCGGACATTATCGGGAACGGACTTTGAGAAGCTGATGGAGCTGTACTATCGGGAGCAAGGGTATCAGGTTGAACGTATCGGCGGTTCCGGGGACCATGAGGTGGATCTGGTCCTGAAAGGGAAGGAAGGCTACAAGATAGCTGTCCAGTGCAAGCGATGGAAGCAGGATGTCGGCAATGATATCGTCCTCCGGCTGAAAGCTGGCAAGCAGGTGCATGGATGCTACGACGCCTGGATCGTAACCACAAGCAACTTTACAAAGGCGGCCCGTGAGGCGGCGGAACGGCTTAATATTAAGCTGATTAATGGTCTGATTCTTGAAGATAAGTTGAAGAAGTGGAAAAAGGAGCGGGGTGGCAAAATGCGGACACGGTCAAGTACGTCAAGGTCGGGAGGATAATTGAATGGCACGGAGACAAAAGCAGTCTATCTCTATGTTCTTGGTAAGTGCACTTGGGTTAATGGCAGGAATAAAGGCGTTTCTATGGGTGCTAGAAACCCAGTATTTTAAATTTAAAGTTGATGTTCCTTACCTTAATGCGGCCATAGGTGTTGCTATTGCGCTATTGGTGATTCGGGTAACTTGGGTTCTTTGGAGGGCGAGAGCGAAAAAGAAAGCGCTGCAGGGGGAAGTGGCGGCGACCTCTGAAGTGTCCTCGCCTGAGGCAGATACTTATCGTTGTGCCCAGTGTGGTAAAGGGGTTAGCGAGAAGGTTCGGAACTATTGTCTGGGGCGACCGGAACGGTTTCAGAATCGGGTTTATTGTTATGAACATCAACGATGAAAGAATCAAACGATTTCGAATAAGCTCTATATATAATAAGAAGAATAAGCCATGCGAGTTTATGCTACTGACGAAATGATAGAAATCGGTGGGCTGAAAAAGATAAATTTAATTGATGGAATTATATACAAGAGGAATATAGCGTATGTTAAAAGATTACCGCTGGAGTGATTTCCAGCGGTTTTCTCTTCTCAAGTAAGATGTACATTCCCCAGTCGTCTACTGGAATTAATATATACCCAGGCAGAAACTTCTTCTTCTAGCATTTTCTATCAAAGGGATGCAGATGTTAGTATTTAGTAGTTAGGATCGACAAAAACTCCATTTAACCCCAATCCATTATATACATTGGCAAATTTGCTGAAAGAAGCGCCAACAATTTGACCATTGTTTTGGTCTCTCACCGTGCCCGTATGAATTCCTTCAATTACCGCATAGTTTTTTCCATCCTTATTAATAATTCGATACCAAAGTCCTCCGCTATCTCCTTCAACGTTGCCAACGTGGCTAGTCAAGACCAGATCTGTTTCTTCGCCTGGAACAGAGATACTGCTATTCTGAATAGTGCTAGAGCCTAAACTTGTTCCACCTCCACTTCTAGCATGTAGATAGACGGTAGTACCTTGGGCTTGTCCTGAGCCGTTCCAATCGAATGTACCTATTGTTAATGTGTTGCCACTCAGATAAGGGCTGGTTAGTGCAGAACTATTTAATACAATAAAACCTGCATCATAGTTGAAACCGAAACCAAATGTTGCATTGCTCATCGTACCAATAGACCCAGTTTGATCTGACAAATCGTAGTATGTATTGTTGCCACAGTGACCAGCGGTAACAGTTACTTTGCTATTATTACTTGTTGAAGCATTAAAACCTACGCTGCAGGTTAAAGGTTCCGACCCCTCGGTGAAGTTAATTTCCTCACCTGGATACAAATACGCAGTTTCTTTGACATATTTAAATTCACCGACTTCCCAATGAATTAGACTCTCATCAACACTCTCTATAATTTTTTCTTTATTTTTTTCAAGTTCATTTGCTGAAATATATACTTTAACTTTATTAAGCTTGGTATCCGTTGCTAATAATACAATTCCCATGTCAGTCATCGTATACAGTTTGTTATGTGCATCATTTAGCTGTTTTTCAGTGTGGCTTACAGTCTGAATTCTGACCTTATCAGCCCGTGAACTGCTCTCTTTGAGTTTCTTCTCTATTTCTGGATTATGGTCAGTTAGTAAAATGACGTTGTTACCTGAATCATCGGTGTAAATTCCCCCATACATTTCCGGGAAAAGATTATTTACTGTTTTTTTGAGGTTTTCTCGGTCATCAATTATTTTCATCTCCTCAATAATTTGCAGTTGATCATATTGTTGTTCAATGGCATTGTTATCTGGAACTGTCTGTTCAGAAGGAATTGCCCGATATTCTTTACCTTCGTGTATGAAAACTTGACTAGCTTTACCACTAGCTGCATGAGCATTAAAAAGTGGAACCATGATTAGCGTAGCAACTGCAAGGGTAGTAAGAATTGATTTACTTTTCTTTTTCAAACAGAACACACCTTTCTTTTAGGAAAATTTGTATTACGTAAATAATGTAAATTGACTAATGTTCCTCCATTTTCACGAATTTCCTCCTCGAATTAATGAACCAAATGTGTCCGTCACTTTTTTAACTTCTCACCCCCAATCCGATATTCAAATAATAATAAAATTTCCCATAATATTCAATAAGTCTTAGATACTATTCCAAATATTAGTAGAAGTAACTTGAATTCTATCCATTCGACGTTTTTTTTGATACCGAATTGAAAGAACCTAGTGATCTGGAATAAGCAGGGATTGAATGAGTATCGGCACGTTACATACAGAAAAATTGACGAACTTCGGAAAACCGAGTTCGTTTTTTATCAATCCTCCTTCCAAAGAAGGAATCCATTGGTAAACGTCGAACCATGTAGGAGTACGTCGAAAGTCCCATCAAGACGAACCGGGTGATCGAAATGACGACTCTTCCTTCTTCATTAACGGGCATATTCGCCCATAAGCAGAAATCATATAAAATGGTCCTCACCCTCGCGATACTCGACATCATGGAAGAGCAGAAGAAACAGGAAGTGCCCGTAAACTTAGTGCGGGTACGTTTCTTAAAACTGCTTCAATCCCGAGAGTCGCAAGGGCAACCTGTCGATGCCCCGCCTGAAAGTGTAGGCCAGCGCTGGAGCCAAGTCCAGGGCTTTCAAATCAACGGGCTCCTCCAAACACCGATCAAAGCTTTAAAGGCCATCCTCGTTCACGACTCTGGCAAACAAACGTTGCGTTTCACCGACGAGCTTCAAGCGATATGGTCGGAGTCTCTAGTCCAGCAACTGCGGGAATACGCCAATCGGGAGCTGGAATCCTACTATCAAAATCAGCAGCCAATCACCACCTCCCTCCGGGAACATCTGGCCAAGGTCATGTCGGATTATGTTGCCGCGAAGCGAGAGCCTTTTACCAGTCACCCGTTAGGCACCTTGGTTCGCAATACGATACCACAGGAAATTCATAGACTTCCGTTTATCGACCAAAATCTTCGTATCCAAGGCTCGGTTGGTATGGGAAACTGGGCAACCGTACCGTGGGTGGCCATCATGGATCGGCGGATCACCGAGACGACCCAGCGAGGAGAGTACATTGTCTACCTGTTTGCCCACGATATGAGTGCGGTATATCTCGCTTTTCACCAAGGGGTCACCGTACCGACCAAAGAACTGGGCAAGACCGAGGGCTACAAGTACCTCCGGCAAAAAGCAGAGCAAATCCAGAGCCTAGTCCCCCTGGAAGAGATGCATAAAGACCAAAACATCCAACTAACCGCCTCCGGTCTCGGGCAAGACTACCAGGTCTCGACCGTAGCTTACTACCGTTACGACAAGGACAGTCTTCCAAGCGAGGAGCAGTTATTGGCCGACCTTCGTAATGTGATGGAGAATTATAAAAAATACGTGGAGTTTTCAACCATGCAACAAGATGAGGTTGAGCGAGGAAACTTCCCTTTTACGATCGCACATCTGTATCTGGGACAAGGCATCTTGTATTACCTCTATCAAAATCATCCGTCCGAAGTACCTGTACAGACTCTTTCCTCCAATCCATCGTCGGTACTCATCTCCGGTGAGCAGGTGAAACATCCGTTGGAACGAGTTCGGCATATTGGGCGGGCCTTGCAAGAGCTTAAACTTCTTACTATTGAAAACAATGTGTTTTCTCTAACGGATCTAGGCTTGCAGTACGGTCATTGTTTTCAAAATGATTCTACGATATGGCGTATCAATGATCTTCAGGTCCAACTATTAAGAAGTATTATCGAGAAGGATCAAAAGTCTACATCTCTTATTGGAGTCCTGAGGCAGACTATTGGGTTAGTTCAAGAATTGCAGACATTTACGCTAGAGCAATTTATTGCTCCTTTTATGCAGCTGTTAGGGATGGGGGACAGTTGGGGAGAAGTAACGCAAAGGAATCGAGCTATCTTTATGTTGAACTGGCTGGGAGAGTTGCGTTACGTCGATAAGAACGGAGACTCTTTTTCATATATCAACTATGAGGAGCAACCGCAAGTGGAACCCTTATCCGTACCGGAGCAGCTTCAAGCGATCCAAGCGTTCATTAAGCGGAAAGGCTTCATGTACCCGGATCATCTGATTGAGAACCTTTATCTGTCGTTGAAAACAAAACCGTTCGTCATCCTTGCTGGAGTATCCGGTACAGGGAAGACGAAGCTGGTCAAGCTATTTGCCGAAGCGCTAGGAGCGACTAGCTCCAACCAGCAATTTACGCTGATCCCGGTACGACCGGATTGGAGCGATCCTTCCGATCTGCTCGGCTACAAGGATTTGTCCAATCAGTTCCGCCCTGGCAAGCTTACGGAGGTGCTCGCCGAAGCGACTCGGCTAGCCAATCGGAACAAGCCATATTTCATTTGTCTGGATGAGATGAACCTAGCCCGAGTCGAGCACTATTTCAGCGATCTGCTCAGCGTGCTGGAAACGCAGGAGTGGCAAGGGGAACGCATCGTGACAGCACCGCTGATTCATCGTCAGTCTCTCACTAGCGAAGAAGACCAGCGAGCTTACGGTGATCTGCATGTACCAGACAATGTGTATTTGATAGGCACAGTCAATATGGACGAGACCACGCATCCGTTTAGCAAGAAGGTACTGGATCGAGCCAATACGATTGAATTTAACTATATTAACCTTGGGCAATACCCGGGGGACGAAGAAGAGGATTCCGCCCCCGCGATCACACCTGTTCCAAACTCTTTCTTGCGTTCCGAGTACTTACAGCTCGTAGATATGTATCGGGACAACCGGGAGTTGGTCGAAGGGACGACCGAGAAGCTGGTGAAGATCAATGGCATATTAGAGGATATTCATGCTCATGTAGGGTTTCGGATACGTGACGCGGTTTGCTTCTATATGCTATATAATGAGCGCTTTCAGCTCCTAGAGCCGGATGCGGCGTTCGATCAGCAGTTGCTTCAGAAGATCCTGCCCCGGGTGCAAGGGAGTAGCACGGCGGTGAAGAAAGTACTGCTTCAACTGATGAAAGAGGCATTGGGTCGACGCATAGCGGTCCAAGAACTGTTGGACGATGCGTCCGAGCTATATACGCCCCGATCCGCGATAGACGGTGCAAAATACCCGCAAAGTGCAAGGAAAATCGCCTTTATGCTACGGAGGTTAGATGAAGATGGCTTCACCTCATACTGGCTATCCTAACCAACAGACCGAGCTGCTTCGGGTGGAGACGAACCTCTTTAATTTGTATATCCAGGGCAAGCCGTTTCATCCGACGGTGGAGACGCTGCAGTTGCATAGGCAGACTGGCGAGGAATGGACAGTGGCGCATTTTCAAGCTACGTCGCTGGGCCCTTCTGTGACGATCGAGTCCATCTCTATTTTCTCGCCGGAGCGCCGGGAGTTGATGCCTTGGACAGTAGATAGCCCGGCCCAGCCGATCTTTTACGAGACACAGTCCTATGAACTGGTGATTGAGAAAAAGCAGGAAATGCAGCTCATCTTCCATCACGACAACATGCATATAAGGAATGCCATTAAGCCGCTAGGCAAAATGATCCTGTCCGGAATCGTGAACTTCCAGAACGAAGTCGGCCATACGGAACTGGAGCTCCGATATAACGGGGAGGCAGCCTTCCGGCTACAGCTTGAAATCTTCCCATCGAAGATGGATTATAAGCGGGATTACCAGATGATCTTGAACGATGTGAACGAGCAAATCTATAACTTGTCCTTTGATTTCATGCGCAAAACGTATCATTTAACAGGATTAAAGGACACACAACACCAAAGCTTGACTGAGTTTTTCACGATCCTCCAGCACGTGTTCAATCAATTGGTCCAAGCCGTCGAGCGCATCCGCCAGTCGCCGCACTCCAAGCTGCAGGTGGGGAATCGAATCGTAGAAGCGGCAAAGGTTCGCAAAGCGGGGAAAGAGAACCTAACGTTTCTAGCAAAACGGCCTCACCTTCTTGTGGAGGATTCGAAGAATGGCTTGATCCCGAGGGGGGGACAGCGGTATACCCCAAGTCACGTCTTGGAGACGAAACGACATGTCGATTACGACACGGCCGAGAACCGTTTCATCCGTTGGGTGTTGCTGCGCATCCAGCAGAAGCTAAAGGATCTGAAGTTTCGTTTAGCTCAGAAGGGAAGACAACAAGACCCGCAGCTAGAGCGCAAAATGAACCTGATGCAGACCCACCTCCAACGGTTGCTGAAATACGATTTTCTGGCGGTCGGCGAGATACGTCAAATGTCCATAACACTGGTGCTGCAGATGGCGGTCGGCTACCGCGAAGTGTATCGGTACTACCTCATGCTCATGAAAGGACTCTCGATCCAAAGCGATCTGTTCCGCCTGTCGATGAAGGATCTGGCGCTGCTTTACGAGTATTGGTGCTTCCTCAAGATCCATCACTTGCTTAGTAAAAATTATGAGCTGCTCAAGCAAGACATCATCCGCGTCAATCGGAACGGCTTATTCGTCACTTTAGACCGAACGCAGAAAGCCAAGATGGTGTACCGGAACCCGAGGAATGGTGAAATCTTCACCTTGTACTACAACTCGCTACCCCAGGGAGACAAGACACCGACGCTTCCGCAGAAGCCAGATAACGTCTTAACGCTGAAGAAGAACAACACTTCAGTCGAATACAAATACATTTTCGATGCCAAATACCGTTTGAACCCAGCCTATGAAGGCACGCCCTACCATCGGGACTACAAGATGCCTGGGCCGGAGGAAGACGACATTAACACGATGCATCGTTACCGGGACGCGATCGTCTACTTAGACGATAAGGAGAAGGAATTGGAACGAAGCATGTTCGGAGCTTATGTGCTATTCCCGTATCATGACGAGGAGCGATTCCAGGAGCATCGCTTCTATCGAAGCATTGAGCAAATTAATGTGGGAGCGTTCCCCTTTTTGCCGAACTCAACCAGCTTGATGGAGAAATTTCTGGACGAAATCATCCTCGACAGCCCAGAGAAAGCCTACGAGCGCTCGACCCGTCCTCGTGGAACGAAGGAATATTACAAGAACAAGCTTTCCGGTAAAAATGTACTGATCGGGGCGCTCAGTCAAAAGGAGCAGCTAGCAGCCGCACTAGAGCATAAGTTTTATCACACACCGCTGAAGAATATTACGGATCACAAAGTTTTGACAGAGATTGAATACGTGGCGCTTTATCAGTCGATCCAGTTATTTGGCCGGGATGATGCGGGTATCCGTGTATATGGCAAGGTAGCGAACTGGAAAGTCGTGCAGCGTAAAGAGATTACGGAGATTCCATCGGGGCTCGGAGCATCGGATGAATTGTATGTGGTGTTCACCGTGGAGGAGTGGGAGAAGCGCGCTAGGCCGATCTTGCCTGGTGGGACGGGGGTTCAGCGGGTTATGTATGCTGCTAAGTATGTTTTTGATCGGGCTGGTGAGGTTGGGGAGTTGCGGTTTGGAGGGGGCTGAAACATCGTAGATATGTTTCCGTATACGGTGCACATTGAGTGCATGTCGCAATTAAAAAATAGCTGATGGCACCGAGAAATTTTAGTAAATGATCCGGTGCTTCAGCTCGAATTTCTATACGTTTTACCAGGCGGTGCAATATCTCAGGAGTTAGGGAACAGATTCCATGAAGATGCGGATCTGCTCCTTCATATAAGTGATCGATGCCGTTAAGTCTTCTTTTTGCATCGAAGATTCAAGTTCAGCTTGCTTAGACTTCAAGGTCGTATTTCAGCTTGAAGATCAAGTAGCTTTTTTGACATGTCTCTTCATCTATCGTCTCATTGATTAGCAAGTCAAGCAGCCGCTTCTTTTTTCATTTGCTTTGCGGATTGAATTTTGAAATGAATCCAATTTGTTTTGACTTTGCTTTGAAGCTTAGACAACTTGGAATCAATTAATGATCGGATTTCATGTCCGAACACCTTAGCTTTGTTGGCTATGTCGCTCGCGATGATCTCGCAAAGAAAAGCTCTCCTGACCTTGTGATTTGATTTACAAATCTTTTACAATATCGGCCGTGAGAATCGCAAATACATCATTTATATTCGCTTTGTACCACATACCAGCGCCGCAATCGGCACAATATGCGACATTGGTAATAGATGTTTTTTTGGAGCTGTGCTATCTCTTTTTCTTTGTGCTAATAATGATTGCACTTCGTTGAAGTCATCTCTGGATACTATCGGCTCATGAACATCACTGACAACAATCCACTTATCGGCAGAAATGACGTCTCTACGTTTGCTTGTTACACTCTTGCGCGTTTCTCTACCGTGTACCAAGTCGCCGACATAATTGGGGTTACGCAAGAACTTAAGAATTGTTGTCCCGTGCCATTTATCTAAACCATTACTCTTACAGGCGATCTGAGCCGGACTAGGCTGGCCTTCAGAATAAAGATATTTCGAAATGATGTCGACTCCAGTTCCAGATAAATATTCTTTGAATATCCTCTTAACGATACTGGTATATGATCATTTCGGACAATTAGCTTTTTGTCAACAACTTCATACCCATTTGGTGGGATTGAACCGCGTAAAATTCCTTTTCCGGCGCTATTGCGATAAGCTGCCTTCACGCGATCGCTTATTCGTTGTGATTCTTATCCAAGTATACAGACCAAACATATTTTCCCGATGGTCTTCCAGATTAATTCTTATTACGAAACCTCGTCCGCGCTGATTGAAGGTGATGTAATAATTGTAAGTCCGAAGCCGGTATTCCATCCAATCAGGCTAAAGTTGGTTACAGTATGTACTGGTGCTTGGCGAAATAGATACACCAAAGCATCCATTGAATCTTTGAATATCTTTAAATTCCGCAAAATTATTCAAATAACGTTAAGAGGACTATCTGATAATGAAAGTTACTTCCTACTTGGGAATCATAACTACCTTGGAATAGAGAAGGGAGTGGTTTTTTTGTGTCGAAATCAATAGAGTATAGTTGAAATCAGAAGAGAAAAGGGAGCTTCAATTTATGAAGATTATTCGTAATACGGGAACTGAACGTGTTGTTGATCTTCTTCGCCCATGGATCAGAGAGGGCAACCAGATCGACATCATGACCCCATATTTCTCATTGTTCGCATTCTCGGAGCTTCTTGAGGAAGTTTCAAAGATACGTAGAGTCCGTTCTCTTTTGCCGGCAGATGGGGCTGAATTAGCTTTATTGGGCACGGAAAATGACCGTGCTATGCGTAATAAATTGCAAAACCGGTGGTTGGCAACTCGTTGTGTGGAGTGGATTCAAAAAAAAGCTGAATTGCGTTGTGCAACTAGTGGTATACCGCAAGGAACAATTGTTATTCGTGATGCAGAAGGGTGCCCTAGACAAGCATTACTAGGCTCATTAGCATTTAGTACTGATGGACTTGGTATAACACCAGGGAACCCGCTTAGCCTCGTCCAAGTATCAGAGAATGCAGAAGAAAGTAATTTGCTTACCCAGTGGTTCGATAGGCAGTGGGAGGCTCTGCAAGCTCAACCAGAAGCCTTGGCAGGAATAATTACAGCGTTGCAATCTATTGCAGCCCCAAATGACCCTTACACCATTTACACGTTGATTCTCTATCATCTTTTTCGGGATAATGGGGAGGAGATGGATGAGGAGCGTATCATTAAATCAGCTACTGGAATCCGAAATACAGTCATTTGGAGTAGGCTCTATAAATTCCAGCTTGATGGTGTAATCGGAGCTATCGACAAGCTTAATCGATTTGGCGGATGTATTATTGCGGATAGTGTAGGCCTTGGTAAGACATTTGAAGCTCTTGCCATAATAAAATATCACGAATTACGGAACGATCGTGTTCTGGTACTCTGTCCGAAACGTCTGCGTGATAACTGGACATTGTACAAGTCTAACGATCGACGCAATATCCTTGCTGCGGATCGCTTCAATTATGATGTACTTAATCACACAGACCTGTCTCGTGAGGGGGGTATGACAGGGGATATTGACTTGTCTCATGTGAATTGGGGGAACTATGATCTTGTAGTCATCGATGAATCTCATAACTTTCGTAATAAGCAAACTCCGCGCCAAGGTGGAGAGACTCGGTACGATCGATTGATGCGCAAGATCATTAAAGAAGGGGTCAAAACACGGGTGTTAATGCTATCGGCTACACCCGTTAACAATAGATTAGCGGATCTGCGCAATCAGATTGTATTCGCTACTGAAGGGGACGATGCTGCCCTTTTTGAACATGGTATTACGAGCATCGACAATACTACGCGATTAGCACAAAAGCAGTTCAACCGTTGGTTGGAACTGGATGAGGATGAGAAAACACCGTCACGACTAATTGAAATGCTAGGTTTTGACTATTTTACATTATTGGATCATCTAACTATCGCCCGCTCACGAAAGCATATTGAAAAGTATTACGGAATTGCTGAAACAGGTCGCTTTCCGTCGCGTCTGAAGCCCATTAATATTAAGCCCGATGTAGACAGTGCTGGCCAATTCCAATCCATACGAGAAATCAATCAAGAAATTCGAAAGCTTAACTTGGCCTCTTATGCACCTTTGCGCTATATATTAGCAAATAAACAGGCAGCTTATGATGCCAAGTACAGCACTAGAATCCGTGGTGGCGAAGGCTTATTTCGTCAGGTAGACCGAGAGGAAAATCTGATCCACCTGTTACGTGTTAACTTGCTCAAACGAATGGAAAGCTCCGTATCTTCATTTGCTTTGACTATTCAGAGGCAGCTTAACGACGTTGAAACAACATTAACCAGGGTAGAGGCACACACAGAAGAAATTGAAGAGTTAGACATCACCGATGTGGACATTGATGATCCTGCTTTCGAGAGCCTGTTGGTAGGACGGAAAGTAAAGGTGCTACTTGGGGATGTTGACCTTATAAGATGGAAACAAGATCTAATTGAGGATCGGAATAGATTAGCAACATTGCTCTCAGCCGCAAGACAGGTTGATTCCACTCGTGATGCAAAGCTGGTTGCTCTAAGGGAGGTCATTATACACAAGTACAATAATCCTCTCAACTCCGGTAATCGTAAAGTGATAGTGTTTACGGCCTTCGCAGATACTGCCAAGTATCTTTATGAGCAATTGGGGGGATGGGCAAAAGGTGCACTTGGCATAAATGCTGCTCTCGTAACGGGATCTGGCGGTAATCAGGTTACTTTACCTGGAATGCGTAAAGATTTGGCTACAATTCTGGCTGCGTTCTCCCCACGCTCGAAAGAGCGTCCAGATGAACTTAATAACGAGGGTGAGATCGATCTATTAATCGCCACAGACTGTATTTCCGAAGGTCAAAACCTTCAAGATTGTGATTGGTTAATAAACTATGACATCCACTGGAATCCAGTACGCATCATCCAGCGTTTTGGGCGTATTGACCGACTTGGCTCACCTAATGAACAAATACAGCTAGTTAATTTTTGGCCTAACATGGAGTTGGAGGAATATATCAATCTTGAGCAACGCGTTAGTGGCCGTATGGTTCTACTCGACATTTCTGCCACCGGCGAGGAAAACCTAATTGAACAGCAGTCTGGCAATCAAATGAATGACCTGGAATATAGACGCAAACAATTACTTAAGTTGCAAGACGCGGTAATAGATTTAGAAGACCTCTCGTCGGGAGTTTCCATAACCGATCTCACACTCATGGGATTCCGCATTGATCTGGCACAGTATATAAAGATGCATCCTGGCAAGCTCGAATCGTTGCCACTAGGGACCTGTGCTATCACTACATCAATTGAGGTGGAGATTCCACCTGGTATTGTTTTTTGCTTACGTGCAGAAGGTGCAGCTTCAGAGATTATCGACCCCGGCTACCCACTATCACCGCACTATTTAGTTTATGTAGGTGATGAAGGACCAGTTCTTTTACCGCACACGCAAGTCAAGAGGATCCTCGATCAGATTAAACGCCAATGCATAGGACGTGATCTTCCGGACGCAGAGGCCTATGCTCGTTTCGATAAAGCAACACGATTTGGTGAGGATATGCGACATGCTCAACGTATGTTATCAGCGGCGGTGGCATCCATTGTCGGCAAGAGTGAGGAGCGAGCTGTAGCTAGCCTATTTTCACCTGGTGGTACCCACGCTATCAAAGGTGAGTTCGCTGGAATTAATGATTTTGAAGTAGTGGCATTTCTAGTAGTGTTACCGGGGGATTAGTCATGAATGTCTCAAACTTATTATCTGCAATTGGACTGCCTAATAGTACAAGTGTAAATCAGCGTGTTCCGAAGAAGATCTTCATTGAAAATGGTGCGAAAACTACTGCTGATAAACGCCAGATCAATGAGGGGATCGAAGAGATATATTGGTTGGCTACGATTAAACCGTCCACAGTAGGAGTGCCAGAATATCGAGACGAAATGCGGGAATATCTTGAGATCGCTATTCTTAACGTAACCTTGCGTTCAGGGGCTAATGCTAGGCGTATCGCTGAGCTTGTGCATCGTGCAATACCTTATCCTGTGTGGCTACTGCTTGTACAAGAGCGAGATATAAAGATTTCGCTTGCTCACAAACGTTGGGCTCAAAATGAGAAGAGTAAAGTAGTTCTGGAAGGTGAAATTGTAGAAATTGATTTAGGAAGTCATTCAAAGGCGACAATGGAGATAGAGAAACGTTTTCTGGATGGACTTTCATTGTCGAATCAGCGCCGATCAAACTTAATGGTCTTGTATCAGAACTGGATTGACTCCCTCGTTGCTTGGCAGGCCGCTCTCCTAACAGGAGAATTTACTCAGGCGACAACAACAGAACGAGCCATTATCCGTCGTGAATCATTAGTACAGTATATACAATTGACACACCATATTGAGACGCTTCGTTCACAGGCCATACGTGAGCAGCAAGTTAGTCGTCTCGTAGAGATAAACATGGAGATAAAGCGCCTTGAAATTAAGCTTGATGTAGTCAAAGCAAACATTTAACGGAGGATTCCCAATGAACAAATTTACTACAGATGATTCTGAGACGAAGTCTATCGATATCGTTTCTGAAAATATTGGACGATTGAAAGAATTGTTCCCGGAGGCATTCATTGAAGGGAAGATTAATTTCGAAGTTTTGAAACAATTATTGTCGGGTGAGGTAGAGGAACGAGAAGAGAAATACGGCTTGAATTGGCATGGTAAACGTCAAGCCCGACAACTAGCGCTCACTCCAAGTGCTGGAACGCTTCGCCCATGCCCAGAAGATAGTGTGGATTGGGAGAATACAAAAAACTTATTAATTGAAGGTGACAATTTAGAGGTCTTGAAGCTCTTGCAGAAAAGCTATGCAAATAAGGTGAAGCTCATATATATCGACCCACCGTACAATACCGGTAAGGATTTTGTTTATCCTGATGACTTCCGAGACAATATTAAGAATTATCAAGAAATAACAGGTCAATTAGACAGTGAGGGGAAGAAAATTAGCTCCAATTCGGAGGCCTCAGGTCGGTTTCATACAGATTGGCTTAATATGATATATCCGAGGATAAAGTTAGCGCGCAACTTACTGCGGGAAGACGGATTAATACTGATAAGCCTGGATGACAAAGAAATAAACAATATGCGGCATATATGTAATGAAGTGTTCGGTGAAGAAAATCTTGTGGCGTGTTTGATATGGGAAAAGGGTCGAAAAAATGATGCTAAGTTTTTTTCAATTGGTCATGAGTATATGCTTGTATTTGCGAAATCCCTTACCTATCTTCGAGAATTGAAAACTGTCTGGAGAGAGGAAAAGCCAGGTGCTCGGGAGATCTGGGAAAAATACATCGAACTTCGTGCAGTTCATGGAGCAGATGATCGATCTATTGAATCAGATTTGCAAGAATGGTATTCAGATCTACCTAACACCCATCCCTCTAAGAAATGGAGCCGCTATAAAAGGATTGATGAAAACGGTCCATGGCGCGATCGTGATATTTCTTGGCCGGGTGGTGGAGGCCCTCGTTACGACTTAATACATCCTGTAACGAAGTTACCATGCAAAGTTCCTGAGCGTGGTTGGATTTATTCTTCCCTGGAAGAAATGCAAAGGCAAATCAAACTTGGTCTTGTAGAATTTCGTCAGGATCATACCGAGCCACCGTTCCGTAAGGCGCATATCAAACCGATTTCAATTGAAGGGCTCGATGAGATGGAATTGGACGAGGAGGAGGAAGTAAGCGGCGGTGATGAGGAATTTGCTACGCAGGTTAGAGGTAGCTATTTCTATAAGCAATCACAGGTTGCAGTAAAGCACCTTAGGAAACTGATGGGTGCCAAGATATTCAACAATCCAAAGGATCACGTGGAGTTGGCCAAGTTATTTGATTACACATCAAATGCTGATAATGACGCAATTGTAATGGATTTCTTCGCAGGCAGTGGCACCACAGGCCATTCTGTGATGGAACTAAATGCTGCAGACATGGGTAACAGGCGATTTATTCTGGTTCAATTACCAGAGCCGCTTAATCCGTTAAAGAAAGAGCAGAAAGCATCAGCCAATTTCTGTGATAAACTTGTTATGCCTCGTACAATAGCTGAGTTAACTAAAGAACGTTTGAGGCGTGCAGCAAGTGAAATTAAAGCCGAAAAGCCAGAGTTCACTGGGGATTTGGGATTCCGTGTCTTCAAGCTGGATTCCTCGAATATCCGTACCTGGGAGCCAGATACAGAGAACCTTGGAAAGACATTGCTTGACCATCTTGAACATATTCGTTCGGATCGTAATGAAAATGATATCCTTTACGAAGTGCTGTTAAAGCTTGGCTTAGATCTCTGTGTACCCATTGAAACTCGTAGAATCGCTGGGAAGTTAGTACATGCAATAGGTGCGGGTGTGCTCCTAGTTTGCCTAGACATGCATATATCACAAGAAGAAGCTGAGCCACTGGCGACGGGCATCGTTAAATGGTACAGAGAACTGATCCCAGCCGGGAAGGTTACTTGTGTATTCCGTGATAGCGCTTTTGCCGACGATGTTACCAAAACCAATCTTGCCGCCATTCTCCAGCAAAATGGGCTGGACAAAGTGCGAAGTCTATAAGGGGGGCTGATTGTGAAACTAC
This sequence comes from Paenibacillus oceani, assembly GCF_014705615.1. Taxonomy (GTDB): domain Bacteria; phylum Bacillota; class Bacilli; order Paenibacillales; family NBRC-103111; genus Paenibacillus_AB; species Paenibacillus_AB oceani. Next base: position 21,928 of record NZ_JACXJA010000012.1, on the reverse strand, counting down.
AGTTTGAATCCAACCTTGATTATCAGCTAGCGGCTATTGATTCGGTCTGTGACCTGTTTCGTGGGCAGGAGATTTGCCGTACTGAGTTCACCGTAACCAACGCCGTGTTAGATGATCAGCTATCCTTTGCTTTCGAAGAGAATGATCTTGGTATTGGTAACCGGTTGAGCCTTCTGGACGATGAAATCATAAGGAATCTTAATGACATTCAACTAAAGAACGGGCTGCCTCCCTCTGCAACGCTCACCTCTGGTGATTTCTCTGTGGAGATGGAAACAGGAACCGGAAAAACCTATGCGTATTTACGCACGATATTTGAGCTAAACAAACGATACGGCTTTACTAAGTTTGTCATTGTCGTACCGTCAGTGGCAATTAAGGAAGGAGTGTACAAATCCCTTCAGCTCACTGAGGATCATTTCCGTGGATTGTATGCAAACACACCATTTGAATATTTTATATATGACTCCGCAAAGCTTGGCCAAGTGCGTAACTTCGCGACTAGCCCGCATATTCAGATTATGATAGTGACAGTTGGGGCTATTAATAAAAAAGAGGTCAACAACCTATACAAAGATTCTGAAAAGACCGGTGGAGAGAAGCCGATAGATCTGATTAAAGCGACTCGTCCTATTATTATTGTAGATGAACCACAAAGCGTAGATGGAGGTTTAGAGGGACGGGGCAAAGAAGCACTCGGGGCAATGAATCCACTTTGTACCCTTCGCTATTCGGCTACTCATGTGGACAAACACCATATGGTATACCGTCTTGATGCGGTTGATGCTTATGAGAAAAGGCTGGTTAAACAAATCGAAGTAGCCTCAGCAACGATTGAGGAGGCGAATAACAAGCCGTATGTACGGTTATTATCAGTAGTTAACAAGCGTGGCATCATTAATGCCAGGGTAGAATTAGATGTGGACACTGCCAGTGGTGTACAGCGTCGCGAAGTAACCGTGCAGGACGGGGATGATCTCGAGCAAACCACTAGGAGAGCGATTTATCAAGGGTGTCGTATTGGTGAGATTCGCGTGGGGAAAGGCAATGAGTTAGTCGAGCTACGTGTGCCAGGTGACGAGCGCTATCTCAAACTCGGGGAAGCCTGGGGGAGTGTAGATACACTGGCAGTACAACGTCAGATGATTCGTCGTACCATAAAGGAACATCTTGATAAGGAGATACGTCTTAGACCACAAGGCATCAAAGTACTCTCATTATTCTTCATCGACGCAGTGGACAAGTACCGCAAATATGATGATAACGGCAACCCAATGAAAGGTGATTATGCTCGAATATTCGAAGAAGAGTATCGAAGGCTCGCTAATCATCCTGATTATCATACATTGTTTCAGGAGGTAGACCTGAGCCGCGACACTGCGCAGGTTCACGATGGATATTTCTCTATTGATAAAAAGGGCGGCTGGTCGGACACAGCCGAGAATAACCAAGCCAATCGTGATAATGCTGAGCGTGCTTATAACCTGATCATGAAGGAAAAGGAGAAGCTTCTAAGCTTCGAGACACCACTTAAATTTATTTTCTCACATTCCGCTCTTCGGGAAGGCTGGGATAACCCGAATGTGTTTCAGATTTGTACGCTTAGGGAAATCCAGACAGAGCGTGAGCGGCGGCAGACGATTGGTCGCGGACTACGGTTAGCCGTCAATCAGAACGGAGTGAGGGTGCGTGGATTCGATACGAATACCCTGACGGTTATTGCAACAGAGAGCTATAAGGACTTCGCGGAGAATCTGCAAAAAGAGATCGAAGCAGACACTGGTATCCGGTTTGGCATCGTGGAGGAACATCAATTTTCGGCGATTTCTGTGACCCAACCTGATGGGGAGAAGACACCACTAGGATTTGAGCGTTCCAAGATTTTGTGGGAGCATCTAAAGACTCATGACTACATTAATGCGCAAGGAAAGATTCAGGACAAGCTTAAAAAAGCGCTCAAGGAAGGGACGCTTATCCTGCCTACAGAGTTTGAACCACTAAGCAGCCAAGTTACAGAGATATTGCGCAAGCTCTCAGGGCGCCTAGAAATAAAAAACGCTGATGAACGTAAACAAGTTCGTGCTAGGCAAGCTGTCTTGCAAAGCGTTGAGTTCAAGGCACTGTGGGATCGCATTAAGTACAAGACCACCTACCGTGTAAATTTTGATAATGAAAAGCTAATTCAAGAATGTATACGCGCAGTTCAAAGTATGCCGCCAATTTCCAAGACGCGTCTTCAATGGCGAAAGGCTAATATCGTCATCGGTAAGGTAGGTGTAGAAGCAACTGAGAGAACTGGCGCAGCAACCGTAGTATTAGAGGAGTCCGATATTGCGCTACCGGACTTGCTTACTGACTTGCAAGATCGAACGCAGCTTACCAGACGTAGCATTCAGCGTATACTATCAGAAAGTCAGAGGCTAGACGACTTTAAGCGTAATCCGCAGCAATACATCGAGCTGGTTTCTGAAACAATTAACCGCCATAAACGCTTAGCGCTAGTGGATGGCATCAAGTATCAGCGATTAGGTGAAGAATACTATTATGCGCAAGAGCTAATTGAACAGGAAGAACTGACAGGGTATTTGAAAAATATGCTTAACGATACCGTGAAATCGGTCTATGAGCATGTGGTTTATGATTCGGACACTGAACTACATTTTGCAGACCAACTTGAGAAGAATAGCTCCGTCAAGTTGTATGCGAAACTGCCTGGGTGGTTTGTCGTGCCGACCCCACTTGGAGGCTACAACCCTGACTGGGCAGTGCTTATTAAGAAGGATGGAGCTGAATTGTTGTACTTTGTAGTTGAAACGAAGAGCAGTCTATTTGCCGATGATCTGAGAGATCGTGAAGGGGCTAAGATCGCTTGTGGTAAAGAGCATTTCAAATCGCTTTCTGTAGGGGAAGCTCCTGCCAAGTACGTTGTGGCTCGCGGTATTGATGATGTTATAAATTCGATCGATTTCATAGAGCCACATTGATTAATTGTAAGCAATGGGAAAGCAGTTGAAGGTATTGAAGCTTCTCAATGCCAACTACATGAACTTTTTTATAGCCAAGAGATCCCTGTGCCAAGTTTGATCAGCCGAGTCAAACTCGGTTCCCTGAAGATTCCGAGGAGGATTCGGAGAATGAGGAATTACAGGCAGTGAATAAAGTCTTTCAGGCATTATCTTCTGGTATTAAAAGAATAGATTGTTGCAAGTAATTGTAAGCGAACACGCAAGTCAGAGTGTTGTAGACGGTCTTGAGAACGTACACCTATGTTGAAAGATGGCGTAAAGATCGTAAGATTGGAGCAAGGAAATGGACTTCAAAATGATCAGTAAAAACGCGCAATATGCAGCTGAGGACGTATTAAAATCACACATTGAGACGGCTTATAGAGCAGCCGTCGGAGATGATGCTTGCGAGGTCAGTATCGCAAGTGCCATCTTTGATAAAGATGGTGTTTCATTTAAGGCAATAGCATTAATCTTTGATCAAGGAGGAACCATTGATTTTACAGGCCTCATTGACTTCGATTTGAATGTCATGTTGTTATTGCCGGAAGGCTGATACTGATACAAAGGGGCTGTCTCAAAAGTGTTCGTATGACATGGGGACGTCCCAATTTCCAAACAAAAGGACCTCAAATTCCACAGTAAAGTGGAGGCTGAGGTCCTTTTCTCGAGAAAAATCGGTTCTAAGTGGGGCTCAAAAAATTGCAAAATGAATTTTGAGGCAGCCCCTTAACTATCTAAATCTACCTGCCCACAGCACTCCGATCACAACACTCCAATTACGTATGCAAAAGCTACCAATTAAGTAAACAGACTTAAACTAACTATCGGAAGTGGAGTCGTGAACAAATTATGAGAGCCACCCAAGATTTCATCAAGCAATTGGAGCTACTGTATCAAGCCTAAGAGCAATAGGTAACTGAGAAGCTAAAAGTCGGTATTCTGAAGGACACGACCGCAAAGACGTACACTACCCATTCCTCCAATTTCGTCAGATGGTGCCGAAACGATTTTGTGCCAGAGGTAAGAAAGGCTAATCAATAAGTCAACAAGGAGTGAACTACCCAATGAGTAAGAAGATATTTAAAAACAAGTCCCGTGTCGGTCGGTCAAGATATTGTCAATTTAGGTTGGCGGCACAATGTTGAAAAGGAGTTACCTATAACCAACACTAAAATGGATCATGATCTATCCATGCTATGGGGGAAAGTCAGGAATGGGATAAAGAATGAAACCGATAAAGAACAGAGGCAATTCATCGATAAAGTAATTAAAGACTGGTGTATAAGGGTTTTTCAGAGCATTAATGATCCCATGGGGACGCCGTGGGGACGACGTAAAGCGTGAACTGGGTTACGGTGCAATAATTCGACTAGCTTTACCAGCAAGTAGGCGTGCTTCTTTACTAGTTTCATATCAATTGGTAATTGTTGGTTCGTATTATCCGATAGCTCCTTCCGGTCCAGCTGTTATGATGGGGGAGAAGGAGTTCTTGGAGGGCTAGGACCATGACCACCTTATCGTAATCACCCTTTTTGGGAAACTTGATAATTCTTTACTATCCATTGTTGCACCTTTGTAGAGGTGACTTGACTGTGTTTCATTAAGTCATAAAGTTTTTCCAATGTTCTTGCCATAACAACTAGCTCCTCAAAATAAATAGGTTCCACTAGTCTTTTTACTTTTCTATAAAGATCTTGTATGTTTCGACTTTTTGGAGATAATTAGGCGTCACTAGTAATCCATTCTTTCCAGTGTTTATTTCCTTTGGATTGATTACATTTTCCAGATGAGGGGACTAAATTATATATTCTGATAAATAGGTTTTTTTATTCTTCACCAATGGGCGTAGGTGATCCCGTTCAGTTGACTTATCACCACAGTAAGCACATCGTAAGTCTTTAGCTTCAAGCTCGAGTATTTTTAGACATTCTTCTAGTTCACTTTCGGTCATAGGAATGCAGGAAATTATTGCGCTAACAAATGAATTAGTAATGCTTGATGTACTGACCATGACATTACTGGTTTAGGAATTTGAAAGATTGACAATAGATTCAAAAACAGCTGCCCTGGTTGTTGGAATATCGCCTGTATAATCGGTCGGCGCGTCATCCAGATGGTGGCGAATCAACATAAGAACGCTTAACGGATTTGCCAAGTGGTTACTTTACGTATATGGCCCCGTAGGCGGTTATTCCAGATTGGGAGTACATGGAGAGATATATTAAGTCGTTACCTTTTAGCAAAGCAATCGAAAGTAATATTTAATAAGGCGTAGAGTTCCACGTCTTTTTGTGTTCCCTGATCTTTATTTTTTATTTTTAGTCAAAATATGCCCTGTACTAAAGGTCTCGAATTGTATCGGGCTTTTTTGCTATAGGTCGAACGAAAAAAAGGATGTGTAAATTAGCAGCACATCCTTCGGTCAAGTCAAGAATAGATATTAGTATCGCTTAGTGGGATCGATCGGTAGTATAGATACGTAACCATCTTTATTTTTTTTCTGAACGAAATTGCCACGCATATCAACAACCTTTGCATTTGTATATCTGTCGTCGATATTCTGATCAAGAAAGGGATTGGCTAGTCGGTCACGTGTCAAATTTCTTTTTCCTTGAAATTTTTTCATGTCGTCAACCTCCCTTAAATAAATTATAACACAAAAAAGCAATAGGAACTAGCGTTCGTATAATATTGTTTCGATTTTTGTATATGCTTCTTCTAGAGTACGACTAGTGGAAAACCATTTGTTTATCCTATTAGTATTACCGGACGATTTTGTAAACTTATAGCCTTCGGTTTTCCATTCCCCATTTAATTCATAAAGATTAAGTGAGCGAACGCTATTTTCATTATCCTCTGTCCATTTCTGAATGTTAGTACCGAGGTCGATTTCATATAACCAATCTAGATTTTCACAAACATCACTCAAATCATTCATCATATGAAGTATGGCCTTATATCGATCATCTGGATTAATTTTTAATGCATTCTTTATTATTTTTCTTAATGAGTTTGGTATATGTGGCAAATATTTATTGCGATCCGGAAAAGTGCCAGCTAACACTTCTTCAGGAGTGACTCCACTTTTGAACTTCTCCACAAATTCCTTATTCCCGTTGCACATTCTATACAAAGTTAAGCCTGCTTGGAAAATGTCGTATTGTGATGTATAAGAACCTGCCATAAATAACTCAGGTGTTAAGTGTGTAGGGTAAACAAGTGATGTTTTAGCAAAACCATAGCTATCGGTTAGTTTTGCCAAACCGAAATCAGTTAATACGGCTTTTCCAGCATCGTTTATGATAATATTGCTGGGTTTAATATCAAAATGTATTAATCCTTTTGTGTGGATATAGTGTATTGCACTTAAAAAATCTAAACCATATTGGACAATTTCACGGACACTTAAGAATTTTCGATCTATAAGTGCATTGAGGGACCCATTCTTCAAATATGGCATAGCAAGGTATATGTATTTATCATCTTGACTTCCATACTGTATTTCCATAACATTTGGATGTTTCGAAAGATAAAGTAATCTGGCTTCGTTAAAATAAGTTGAATCAGCTGGGATCCTCTGCTTTTCAACTTGTTTAATAACAAGTGTTGCATCTAACTGAAGGTCTTGAGCAATAAAAGTATTCGAATTAAGTCCTTCTGCTCCAATATTTTCGATCAATTTAAAGGATAGTTCAGTTACTTTTAAATCTGTAAGCATTAGTTTCTCCTCCTATTGTTCTAACGATGCTAGGGCTGTTAAGATGCTTTCCCGTTTTTCGGAGTGAGATCTAGCAATATCAGGGATGCCGACAAAATCGTTTTGTCCATCTATATAGCCAGTAATGATTTGTGTTGATTGGCCTAAACATCTCGCCAATTTCGTTTTTGTGGCAAGAAAATATTTCTCGACGGAACTGTTAGCAAAGAGTTCCTGAATTACTCCCTCTAAATAAATCCTAAAGTTACTTACAGATTGAGCTGTTCCTTCGGCAATTCTAACTCCGGCTATAGTTATATCGAATTCCATGATTATGGATAATAAAGTAGTTCTTAGATAGGATAGTTTTCGTGGATCATCCAAAGCTTCTGGAATCTTTATTTTATCAATAGCTTTTACTTCGAAATTATCATCAGGTAAACCTTCTATAATTGTGTAATAAATAACTTTTGGTGCTACCCGTATCCCTATTGCAACTGACATGAATTTTCCCCTCATTTTATATTTTTGAAATACTTTTCCATTATATCGATTATTTTTGAGAAGGAATACTCTTTCCTAATTACTAAATTTATTTTATAAAGAAGACTATCCTCGACTTCTATAGGACATATTTGATGCCAGAGGGCCAAAAAAAGGACCACTCATTTTTTATTTGCGCTGATTAAGGCAGAAGAACCCATTCCACGCCTGCTTTCTTCGCTAGTGACAACATCTCATGAGCTACTGCATGGGGACGACGAGGGGACAAAAACTCTGTTCATGTCCCCATATTGAGCAAAATTGAACAATATACGATTTTAAAACTACTTATTTTACAAAGGAAGAGCTAATTTTACTGAACTACATAAACAATACCCATATTCCCGCATACGGTAAATATAGTCTAGCAGCATAAAAGGAAGGGAACAGGAATAATCCTGCGCCCTTCTTAATCTGTAACTATACAGAGTTTGAGATGTTAATGTATGGCGAAGTGAATAATTCTTATTTGGATAGAAATAAACCTTCAAAGTACTGCCGAAAAGGTACACTGCCTCGTTATCACTCAATATTTCTTTTTTGAACCAAAGCATGCCACATTATTGCTGAGTTTCTTTAGCATCTTCTCTATTAATAACCCTCTCCGAACTCCTACCCAGTAAATGATCCGTTGAAATCTGGAAAAAGTCCGCTATTTTAATCAACGTAGCAAAGTCGGGTTCTATTGTACCTCGCTCATTGCTTACGATCTATCCATGTGAAATTTGAGTTTATCGGCCAGCTGATTTCTATGTAACTCCATTTGAGTGAGCATACAAAAAAATAGCTTTTCAATGCTTGCACAGTGTGCCTTATCTCATTATTTGTAGAATTATCCTATAAAAATACTCTCGCTAGCTCTTTGTTAACCCTCATAAAAGATTCGATTTGATCGACAGATAAGCTATTGATGACAGCAGTTAGTTCATCAATGGCTTTTCGTTGTGCCGCAGCTGTCTCGTTCAAGCTACCCTCGAAATAAAATAATTCCATTGGCTGAATTTCAAGGGCACTAATAACCTTCTCTAATGTATCTACAGAAAAGTTACGTTCTCCTCGCTCCATTGACCCAATATAGGCATCGTCTAAGTTAGAACGTTCTGCAAGTTGCTGCTGCGTAAGACCTCTGGCTTTTCTAATGGCTCTGATTCGTTCCCCGACTAATTTGCGTAAGTCTGACATGTTACCACCTCTATTAAAGATTAGGGAAGTTTGTCAGTAAATATTAGGGTTATATAGTAATTAAAAATCATTGAAAAAGCTTCTTTTAAGTAGTATATTAATATTAATTCCAATATTTTCTTTATTTATACTGGTTAAGCATATGATAATGAATAATGCAGTTACTAATTTTGAAAGGAACTATCAACCCCATGAACATACAATGGCAACTCCCCGACAATTCGACTTGGGAAACCAACGTCCCCAGTATCAATCAACTGCTCTTCGCCCTGGAAGTGGTCGATGCCGTGTCTATACAAGGTGTCTCCTATCAGACGGTGCAAAAGCAGTTGGTCGTGCAGGACGATCATATTTATGTAGCGGTTTCTTTGGTTCATCGGATGGCCGAAGGCCACTAAAAGCTAAGTTAGCCTTTTCTTGGCTGATAAACAACTACGAGTAAAGGAGCCGTGAGCATGGTCATCCCTACAGAAGCGTCGATTGGTTGGTTTATTGGATCGTTTGTCTTGCTGTTCGTTCTGTGCACGGTCCTGGAGGTCCGTTTCCGGAAGAAGATCCGGCTGGGGCTTGTGGATGAAAGTAAGTTCTCACCGGAGCGGCGAGCGGAGATTAAGCGGATCCGTGAGCGCATGGAGAAGAAGACCAAGGACAACGTGAATTAGATTGAGATGGAGTAACTTAACTCGCGCGGAGCGAAACTGGGGCTAACTGTCGGTCGGAAGACATCGAATTGAAACAGCCTCCATGAATAACCACAAAATCAGCTTGCTAACCTATAACTCTCCAAGCCTGCTAGAGGGAAATGCTTCTGGTGGGCTTTTTCGTGTTGTTAGCTGCCTTTGCATTTCTCTTTCAATTCAAAGGTAATTTATTACAATTGTCGAATAAAACAAGTTAAGTGAAAACGTACCTTATCTAGGAGAATACAATGCCAAATCAAAAGTTAAAGAAAAATAGGCTCGTTGGTGGAACCGTGTTCACCATTTTGTCGATAGCCATTGTCTTGTTTATCTACTACATGATGGGCAGTCCGAAGCAGAAGGTTGATGAGGGGATCGATGAGAACCGCTCTGTTCGGCTAAAGGTCGCTTATGAACATGCGGATGGGTTTATGAGCAATTATGGGAAGGCCTTCTCGCTGCGCTATCCGAACATCTCTTTCGAGGTGGTTACTGCGGCCCCGGGGGAGAATCTGCTGTCGATCTTGGAGCCGGAAGGTGCCGCCCGCATGCTTGAAGAGGAGCAGGTGGATCTTCTATGGATGAACGCGAAATCGTATGAGCAGGCTTCGCTGGACGGGCGTCTCGCTATGTTGGATGGCTGGATGGCTCAAGATCGCTTGGATCTGGAGGGAATCGATTCCGCCATCCTTACCGATTTGCGTCAACGAAGCGGGGGGCATCTGTATGGTCTTCCTCTGGAAGTGGACCGGATGGCCTTGTACTACAATACGGAGCTGTTCGAAGCGTATGGAATCCCGTTCCCGACGGATCGGATGAGCTGGGAAGATATCCTTCAGTTAGCTGCTCGTTTCCCGGCGACGGATGGGGAGGGCCGGCCATTGTATGGACTGAGCGTGTCCTATCCTTCTTCACCGGGAACTTTAATCGACTTGATGGGGCGTACCAACCAATTGCAGATGCTAGACCCGGTTCGCAAGGCGTTTACGCTGGAATCGGCAAGTTGGCAGCATGTATGGGAATTGGTTTTGGATCGCTTCAAACGCAGGACGGTTTTATGGGAAGACCAACCGGGCCGTAAAGATTTGTTTTTGCAAAAGCAAGTGGCCATGACGCTCCAATCCTCCGGTTTCCTGAATCGCTTGCTCCAGCCCGGCACTAATCTGGCATGGGATGTGGTTACAGAGCCTGTTCATCCGGAGTTCCCTGATATTTCCTCAACTTTCGATATACCCAGGATCGTCGCCATCCGCGCACAATCACCTAACCAGCGAGAAGCGTGGGAGTTTCTGAAAATGCTGTACAGCAAAGCCATGCTGCAGAAGCAAGTATGGACGACTGATTTGCGGCTTTTGCCTCAGAAGGAACTTTTGTTGAACCGGGTAAAAGCTTCGGGTACCCAGGCCAACGTCGGCGTGTTCTATACACTCAAACCGGGAACTCCGGTCGTTGATCCGCTTGATACGGTATCCGGTGAGCTCAAACGAATGGTTATTCAACTGATGGACGAGGCGGCTGCCGAAGTGATGGAGGGGACCATGCCGTTGCAAGAAGCGCTTCAGGTGCTGCAGCGCAAGGTAAATGAGGAGTATGCGCGTAAACAGCGATAACAAAGGAATGCAAGAGTGAATAGGAGTCTAACCCATGAAGAAAATAGGGATGGCCTTGTGTACCCTTGGTGTAAGTCTGTTAGCGACAGGATGCTTTCAAGATGCGAAAGAAAACGAAGATCCTACTCTGAAAGTTATGTTTGGTTCGGAACAAAGCTTTTATCGTTTATACGGCGATACCTTCGCAGCCAAATTTCCGAATCTGGATGTTGAGATTGTAGTGCCGGAGTCAAGCGCGTGGGCGAATGTCAAGGATTACTCGCGGTTTGTGGAAACGGAGCGACCTGATTTACTTATTCTAAATCCGAGTGATTATGATTTCTTGGCTTCTAATAAGCTCCTGCTAGATCTGTCAACACACATCAAGCGAAGCGGATTTGATCTGGACTCGATCTCTCCGGTGGTCGTGACCTATTTGAAGTCGGCGACAAACGACGTGGGGCTGTATGGGTTGACTCGCAGTTTTACGAGCAATGTGCTGGTATACAATAAAGAGTTGTTTGAGCGTTATGGCTTAGCGGAACCGACAGGTTCGATGAGTTGGGAGCAGTTGTACAAGCTGATGGACCATTTTAACCGAACCGCCCTCGCTGGTGAACGGATCTATGGTTATGAGGCTCTGAATAACATGCATCCTTTTCATTTCGTTCAAACGATCGCGTCCAGTGGCGGACTCAGCTTTGTTCATGTGGAGACGCGGCAAGTGACATTGAATACAACGGGCTGGAGAAATGCCATTCAACTGGTAACGGACGCTATATCCAGCGGGGCCCTAGGTGGAAAGCGGGCACAAGAAGGCGCTAGAAACTATATGACGGAAGCGAACCTGTTTGCGAGAGGGAAGGCTGCGTTAAAAGACGGCAACTTTCAGACGGTTAGCGAATGGATCAACAATCCGCCTCCATTTCGTTGGGGGATAACGGGAGCGGTTGCGTATAACCCATCCGAAGAAGCCACGGCGAGCCTGTTTAGTTCCGATGAGATCTTTGCCATTTCCGCGAAAGCCGACCATAAGGAAAACGCATGGCGTGTGATCCAATACTTGAACAGCGATGAACTTGCACGTGCCGAGTCGGGTATGCGGAACGGAATGCTTCCCGCACGGCAGGATTATGCTCCGGAAATCGCCGGACACGATGTCGGTCTGTTTTACCGAATTGCGAGTCCTGGGCCGAGTGTAAAGAGAGACCCGCTATTTGATTATTTGGCTTTGCCAGAGGCGTTTACCAAAGTAATGGCCTCCATCATACTGGAGGAATTCGACAGTGTGCTGGATGGGAAGAGCACGGTGGAGGAGGCACTCGAGCGCATGCAGCTGCGGGAGCAGGCGGCGCTTGATGAAGCTGTGGTGGAAGAAAGCAAAAGATAGGGCTATTCAGATAAATGTATGTTATACAAAATAAAACTATTGTTGGAAGGGGATATGTACTATGAAATGGTCTGAAATTTGTAGCCATTCCCCCAGTCGATTTGTTTTAGTAGAAGCAATTAAAGCGGTATCCAAGAATCGCTTGCGTACGATTGAAGAAATGACAGTTGTAGAAGAATATGATAACCCGATGAATGCTTGGGTAGGTTATAAGCTCCACCATAAGGAAAACCCTGAGCGTGAATTTTACGTTTTTCATACCAGTAAACGAGAAATTGAAGTTATTGAGGAATATTTTACAGGAATTCGAAAATGAAACTTAGACTTGAGATTCGGATTTAGTGGCCGACATTGGGTTATACCTCGATATGATAAATGGGACTGCCAAAAGAATGTATGGTGTCGGTGGTGCAAGTGAGTTATGTTATGAACAAATGGTAGAAGGCTTGCAAATTGGAACCATAATTCTATCTTCGTTTAAACTTCAATTGGGTATGACAAGGGAGCCTTAAAACGTATTCCCGTTTCTGACGGATCGAACCTTGATCGATTTGATGGGGCGTACCAACCAATTGCAGATGCTTGACCCGGTTTCCAAGACGTTTACGCTGGAATCGGCAAGTTGGCGGCATGTATGGGATGGTTTTGGATCGTTTCAAACGCAGAACGGTTTTGTGGGAAGACCAACCGAGACGTAAAGATTTGTTTTTGCAAAAGCAAGTGGCAATGACGCTCCAGTCCTCTAGTTTCTTGAATCGCTTGCTCCAGCCCGGTACTAATCTGGCGTGGGACGTTGTCACAGAGCCTGTTCATCTGGAGTTCCCTGATAGTTCTTCCACATTCAATATACCCAGGATCGTCGCCATCCGCGAAGCGTGGGAGTTTCTGGAAATGATAAACAGCAAATCCATGCTGTAAAAGCAAGAATGGACGACTGATTTGCGGCTTTTGCCTCAATCGATCGGATCAGCGACCGGAATTCCCGGTTTGGGTGTATAAAACGCGCTGACGTTGGCTCTTGGATGGACGAGGCGGGTGCCGAAGTGATGGAGGGACAATGCTGTTGTCAAGAAGCGCTTCAGGTGCTGCGAAGATCCTACACTGAAAGTCGCAGCGCAGACAGGAATCGTAAGTTCGTATATAAAGAGAGTGGCATGACGATGAAGGCATGGTGTGCCGAAAATAGACAACCTTTGTCAACTGAAATACTGGCTCTGCAAAATACTTCTGCATAAGGAAAAGGCGCCCACTGGACGCCTTCGACTTTTATATCTTATGAACTAAGGATATTATAATTTCCATTCACATCCATGATGATTCTAGTTATAAAAGATAGTGTTCCACCACCGCCGGCTAGAAACGTAAGCTGTGTATTACCACCAACATGTCCTGCACTTTTCGATGGTTCAACCAAAAGTGTAAAAGGAGCAGGAGTTCCTGCGGTGCAGGACGGGGCACAACTTACTGAAACTGGAGCTGTATGACTTGGAGTTTTCATACTACCCGTGACTCCGAAGCCAGTAGTTGTATTGCGTTGGTACTCCCATTTCCCATAAACGGTTTGAGCATAGTATATTAAATTTGATCTATTTCCGGATGTTGAACCATTCTGATAAGTTATCACATCTTCAATAGCGAGCAACGAAGCATCCGTGGTATTCTCTGTCAACGGAGCTAAAAGACTATATGTGCCGTCTGAATTGACTCTCACTTTATCTTCATCTTGTTTTCTTACCGTAATTGAGTTCAGGTTAACCGACGTTACACTTCCATCCTCATGTGTATAGGAATACGTTTCGGTTTTCGCTTGATTTAGAACAATTTTCCCTGCTCTTTTTTCATTTTCTTTGTTTATTTCACTATTGAGGTAAGCAAAGGCTTTTGATCTTTCCGATTGCTCGAGAGCCTTGGGAACATCAACTTGTTGGGCATACACCGATGTTGACAAAAATACCATCAAACACACTAAAAAAGATAGCGACAACAACTTTTTTGGATTCATTACCAATTTCCTCCTTTTTATTGACTTCACTTAAACAATAGACTACTATCCAAGTATGGTCAATACCTTTTCAGGAAAAAGGAGGCAATAATGCTAGATTATTTTATTTTTTTCCTATATCCTCCACTAATCTTCTTTTTATTTTCTGCTTTGCGTTTTCACAAACGTACTTTAGCTAAAATGGAAGAAATGATTAAAAATCAGCAGGAAATGATTCAATTACTCAAAGACGAGATATCAAACTTACGTAAGTGAAATAAGCATTCACAATTACACATAAAATTATGGTTTTGTTCGTTCTGTCTAACAACCGTTGCGATCTGCTGATATTTGGGTAATTGCTATTATCGAGCAGACTGCGCAGCCGTCGTGGACGTTGCAACCTTGCGCTGGCAAGTCGTCCGAGCCTTTGAGGGATCGTGCTGAACGAAGCGGATGAGCTGGTACTGCTTTAGCTGCGGGATCGCCGGGAGGTAGGCGTACGGCTCCAGCTGTCCGTTCTCGATCGCCGTAGGCTGACCGCCATATCCTTCAATCGATCCCTAGAGGTTGATCGGCTAAGATAACCTTTACGGAATTGGATATTCATTCAATATTTTGGTGGTTTAAGTGTACAACAGTAATTTAACCTGAATTTCGAAAGCCCATAGAATCAAGGTTCGTGAAAGAGAGAGCCAGTTCAAACGATGTAAAAAGAAGGGGATTTCCCCGCGGAATGGAGTCCTTCTGCTGAATACAGGCAGTTCTTCCCCCTCCCCACGAAAGAGGCTTTAGACTTTTCCATGTTAAGTTGTGGAAGAACTCATTCCAACTGGGCCACTCGGGTTTCGATCCGCTTCCAGACGTAGCGTCCGGCGAAGTCTTGGATCAGCTTGAGTACCACGGAACGGCTGTGTCGAATGAGGATCGCCGCGCAATGAAAGAATTCCTGACGGAATCGGGCAATCGTATAGCGTTGATGCACCGGTTCACAGCAATCGCGTTTGAAGCGTTCGAATAGATTGTAAGCGAGCAGCTTGATGAGCAGATCCAATTCATTCGCTTGAAAATCGCCGGTGGCAATGCGATCGATGGAAAATCCTTTTTTGGCTTCCTTGATGTAGTTCTCCATGCAGCAGCGTTGGTTGTAGAACCGCCAACAATCGATTGGCTCCCAGGCCAGGGTCGTCACGATCGCTTCGTACTGCCAGTCGGTATCGAACACGATGCGGCCCTGACCGTCTTCGAATACGTGCGCCTTGCGGATTATCGCTACTCGGCGCGCTTTTTTCCAGGAGGTCGCTTTGTAGATCAAGGTGATGCCTTCGATGATCCAGTCTTCGTCGACATAGCGCGTCCAATAGCGGCAAGCCTGGACTTCCTTGGCCAGTCGCTGTGTCCACTTCAGTTTACCGACATAGCCGATGCCTTTGCTCTCCCACAAGCTGTAGAAGTCTTCACCGCCGAAGCCTTTGTCAAATCGAGCGTACTTGACCTTTCGGTCGCCGAGCAGGGCAAAAGTCTGTTGCAGGAAGTCGACGGCCTTGGTAGAGGAGTGCGTATTGCCGGACCGGAGAACGGCATTCACATTCAAACGGGTTTGTCCTTCAAAAGCCAGCAACGGATGATAGCTCTTTCGCCCGGGCTTGTGTGGATTTGTTCCTTTTTCGGCGCCGTCCTGATCGCCATATACGGTTTCCACGGTGGAATCCAGATCGAGAATGAGGTCGCACGGCAAGCAAGGCTGGATGATCTCCTGATTCAACTGCCGCAGTTCGGTCGGAAGCTGTGGACACGACCGCCCGAGCCGAACCAATTCCTTGTACAACAAGCTGTGATGCGGGCAGCGACCGCCCAGAAACCGAAGCAGCAGGGCGTCGTGCTGCAACGTACGGAAATGAAAAATGCGCTGGCAGCCGAGCATCCAGCCGACCAGGAGATAGATCAGAATGCGATGGACGGGAAAGATCGCGTTGTGCGCTTTGCCCCCGGAGAGGCCGCGCATGGCTTGCACGAGTTTGATTTTTTCGAGATAGGCCAGAAAGATTTTAATGCCGCCGAAGCTTGTGGCGTTTTGCAACGAAAATTCGCTCTTGATTTTGCTGACGGATGTGGTAGACTTCACCTACAAGGTGCTCCTCTCTTTGGGTGATGTGTTCTGGTAAACACCATTCTACCAAAGATTTGGGGCACTTTTTACGTTTTCATAGAGTTCTACTTTCGAAATTCAGGTTTAATATAATTTTTTTAAAAGGATATTTTTACTAACAAGGGTTCCCTTCCAACATCGGAAGGCTAGCGTATACGGGGTTTGAGTGAGTAGAAAAGGTGTTTGGGGACGAATTGGGGACGTGCGATGCGCATGTCCCCTTTAGGTGCTATTTGGAGTTTGCCGGATACATCTGCATCTGAGGGAGGTCAATGATCATATTGACGCTTTTCAGTTTTTCATTAATCCATCTGAAGAAGCCACGGCGAACCTGTTTAGTTCCAATGAGATCTTTGCCATTTCCGCGAAAGCCGACCATAAGGACAACGCCTGGCGTGTTATCCAATACTTGAACAGCGATGAACTTGCCCGTACCGAATCGGGTATACGGAACGGAATGCTTCCTGCACGGCAGGAATATGCTCCGGAAATCGCCGGACACGATGTCGGTCTGTTTTACCGAATTGCGAGTCCTGGGCCGAGTGTAAAGAGAGACCCGCTGTTTGATTTTTTGGCTTTGCCTGAGGCGTTTACCAGTGTATGTGTTCACCGCCTCGTAGATAATTGTAGGGCACATTTTCCTTTAATGATGATATGATTTAGATAATTAACTTTCTTATTGCGCTCTTGTAGATTGGGGTTGGGTTTCTAATGAGGGGTATTCTCCGATTCGGTTCTCGTACGATCTTGCTTCATATAGCTGCTGCCGTTGTTCTTGGTTTGGCTGTAAGCTATGCCGTCATCTCTGTACCGGATTCCCCTAAGTTCCAAAGTGAAGAAGGCATTCTGGATGTAACGCAAGTTCATGTCAGTGAGAATCCGCTAAAGATAAAAGGGGAGTGGGCGTTCTACTGGCAAGAACTGCTGTCGCCTGAGGACATACAGAATCGCTTCGCAAGGGACGGAAATCATGACCGCTGGATCAGCATCCCGGGCTCTTGGCTAGGCTATCGGCTAGATGGTCAGCAGCTGGACGGTACAGGCTTTGCAACCTTTCGGGTGGTTATCGAGCTTAGCGAGCAGGATCGAAATGAGCGGCTTGCTCTGCGGCTGCCTAGCATCTTTCATGCGTATAAATTATGGGTGAATGGTGAACTTCTGGCAGAAGTTGGTGCGGTTGGTCAGGACAAGAGCAGCGTGACGCCGCAATTGTCAACGAAGCTGGTGTTCTTCCAGCCCGAGAATGACAGAGTGGAGCTGGTTATGCAAGTAGCCAACTTCCATCATAAGCGAGGCGGCATCACCAAGTATATCGAGTTGGGCGGCAGTGATGTGTTAACGGTCCGGACAAATCTGAGAATCGCCGCTGAAATGTTCATCACCGCAAGCCTGCTGGTGATTGGCCTGTATCACCTGCTGTTGTTCGTCCTGCGACGCAAAGACAGGGCTCCATTGTATTTTGGTCTGTTCACCATGTCGCTTGGTATCCGATCCTTGCTGGTCGGCGAGCTATTGCTCACACAATGGTGGCCGACTTTTCCGTGGGAATTGCAGTTCAAGATCGAGTACCTGATTCTATGCAGCAGTGGATACATCATCACGATGTACTCGGAATGCATCTTTCCAAATTATGTGTCGCGATGGTTTCGCCTGGGCACCCGGATCGCAACCGGCGCACTCTGTCTAGTAGTTGCGGTGGCTCCTGCGCTTATATATACCAAATTATTACCGATAATCGGTGTGGTCGTTGTTCTCCATATGATGTATCTGATGGTTGGGCTGGTCCAAGCGGCTGTTCGGCGTATGGAGGGAGCGCTGATCTTCCTGCTGGTGTCGGTGGTTGCTTTAGTGACGGTCATCAACGATTTTTTATATTACAACGAATGGTCACGAATCGGAAATACATCTCCGCTTGGTCTGTTGGTGTTTACGATTGCACAGATGATGCTGCTTTCTTCCAGATTTACGAGAGCGGCATCGAACGAAGAGAGGATATCACGTGAGCTGCAAGATGCTAACAACAAGCTGACCGAAATGAATATGAATTTGGAACGGACCGTGCAGGAACGCACACAGGCCTTATCCGCAGCTCATGATGATCTCCGCACTTCGTATGACCGGTTGCTTCACTCCGAGCATGGGAGAAAAAAGCTTCTTGCCTATATTACGCATGATCTGCGTACGCCGCTGACCAGCATGCTTGGTTATGTAGAAGCTGTGCAGGACAGGGTCAAGCCGGAACGTAATGAACAGTACCTGAAGTATATCCGGGATAATACGATAAGGATTAACCGCATGATCGAGGAGCTGTCCTTCTTGTCGCATTTGGAGACGGGACAAGTCTCGTACCGAATGGAGCCGGTTCATGTGGTTCACTTCTTGGGTGTTTTTTTTGAACAATATGAGCTGGTTGTGCGTGACGCGGGGCTGGATTTCATACTGGATATCGGAGATGGGGAAGATCAACGATCGAACTTGCCTGTTGTCGAGATGGATGCGCAAAGATTAGAGCAGGCGTTGTTCAATCTCGTGTCAAACGCGATGAAGTTCACCTCCAGAGGCGGGGTGGTGCGTATTGCGCTAGCTGTGGACGAGGCGAATCCTGCCCGCTATGCGATCATTACCGTACAAGATTCTGGCACGGGTATTCCTCCGGATCAGCTCGAGCAAATCTTCAATCGCAATTACAGGTATGATCGGCCGGACGCGAAGACGGGGATCGAGGGCAGCGGGCTCGGGCTGGCGATTTGCAGGGAAATCGTACAAGCGCATGGAGGGACGGTTCGAGCGGAGAGCGACGGCAAGACGGGGTCGATCTTCTATGTATCGCTTCCTTGTATTGTAAATGAAGGAAGGTGACGGTGTGGTGGACACGCACAAAATCATGATCGTCGATGATGATCCTCATATATGTGAGATAGTTCAGGCGTATTGCGAGCGGGAGGGTTTCCTATCCTCCTACAGTCATAGCGGGACAGAAGCCATGAAGCTGCTTGAGTCTTTCGAGCCGGATTTGATTGTACTGGATATCATGCTGGCTAATGAAAATGGCATTGATTGGTGCATGAACGCACGTAGCTACACGAATGCGCCGATCGTGTTTCTGAGCAGCCGTGAGGAAGACGAGGTGAAGATCAGCGCATTATCCTATGGCGGCGACGATTATGTGACCAAGCCGTTCAGTCCAGGAGTCCTCATGGCCAAGATCAAGGCTCATCTTCGCAGAGTGTCGACAGGCAGAAGGGAACAACTGCTGGAGTTACCGGGTTTGACGCTGGATTTCTACGCACAGTCCGTCAACACGGGTAGTGAACCCATCTTTTTATCGAAAAAAGAGTTTAGTCTACTGTCCTATATGGCACAAAACGTGAATCGTGTCGTTAGTAGCGATGCGTTGTTTCAGCTCATCTGGGGAACGGAGAGTCTGGAGGATACGAGAACGGTCGCCGTACACATCAGTAATTTGCGCAAAAAAATCGAGGCTGACCCTGCCAATCCGGAGAGAATCATTACGATTCGAGGGGCCGGATATATGCTGGTTGCTAGAACTGCGTTGCAAGCGCGAACTTAGCGTTAAGGTTCGGGAAATCACCAAGCTAAAAAAATCCCGCTTGAATGGACTCAAGCGGGATTTGATCTGATCATTACTCCTTGTATCCGTCTATCCTATCAAACACTTGCAGCGTCCGAATCCATACAACAGCGGCCTGCGCGCGTGTTGTTTCACCTTTCAGACTGACCTCGTTCTCGCCCGTGCCTGTCATAATGTGAAGCTTAACCATCAGGCGAACGTCTTCCAAGTAGGCGGAATCCGCCTGGGCGATGTCCTTGTAGCCATCCAAGCTTACAAAATCCTTGGTAAGCGGCAGCTCCTCAAGTTTTACGACCGCCGCCAGCATATTTGCCATTTCTTCACGGGTCAGAGGTTGTTCTGGATTGAAGCTTGTACCGCTTACGAAGTCCAGCAGTCCAAGCTCCCTTGCTGTCGCTACCTCCTCGTAGTACCACGCTCCCGACTTCACATCGACATAAGACACTGCACTGCCGATCGATAGGCCGCGTCCGAGCGCCCGGACGAGCATGGCGGTGAACTCCGCTCTCGTAACGGTTTTGTCGGGTGCAAACCGTCCGTCCCCAACGCCTTCGACAAGTCCCTTCGTCGCCGCCAGTTCAACAAACGATTTGCCCAATGCATGAGCAAAGCCAGCGGAAAGAACAAAAATGTGTCAGTGCGAACTTAAAGATTTCTTTATGTTTCCTATATAGAGCAATCTACTATGATAAATTAGAAGTACTATTTTGGGTTTTTGACGAAGAACAGCTAGCTGTCATGGGAGTGGTATATACAACCAGATACTTGGACCAAGGCATCGTTGCATGTGACGACATTTGTAATTAGGGGGGAATGGCGTGAATGTAAAATCCGTGCAGCCGGTCAGTGATTATTTCAAAGCGATGCAGCAATGCAAGGACGCACGTGCGACGAAGGATCAGTCGCGTTTGGCGTCTATTCGAAATATACTCATGCTGGGCAAGAAGCTACACACCGACGAAATGGACTACTTGCAGCGACATGATCCCCATCTACATGATCAAGCAATAAGCCTCTCGATGGAACGCCAAGCGTATGAGGATGCATTGCAGCATAGCCGTAGCAAAGCGGATGCGAACTATTACAACACGTTCAAGCTGATGCAGATTGCCGGACAACTGAAGCATGGTGGTTCCGAGGAGCTGCTGATGCGCGCGAACGCGATTCAGGAAGCCCATCGCGAGTTCGTGCGATCGAGCAAGTATGCCTCACTAAGGTCAGAAGGATACGCACCCCGTAAATTACGATGATGAAACCATAGCAAATTTAATTGATCCACTAGGAGCAAGCCTTATGAGCAATATATCAAGACAGCAGCGACCGGGATTGTGGATTTTTTGAAATCTGCGAGGGATATACAAGCATCGGCGCAAAAATTAATGCAGAAGGATCATTCATCTTTACAAGCAAGGACGGCGGAATCATCGGACAGCAAGAAGGTTACTGCAACTGATGCAAATGGCTATGCCGACACAGGCAAGCGGGTGGGTCGTGAATTTGCTTTATTAACTAGTTAACTAGATACAGGCAATGAACAACAATTTACAAATAAAGGATATAATGGTTCAAAACCCGCTTGAGTAGATAAAAATCTATTCAGGCGGGTTTGTCCATGTAGTTGGTAGTGAAACCGACTCAGGCGGTAGCTGTGCAGGGCAGCGGGCTCGGGCTGGCGATTTGCAGGGAAATCGTACAAGCGCATGGAGGGGCGGTTCGAGCGGAGAGCGACGGCAAGACGGGGTCGATCTTCTATGTATCGCTTCCTTGTATTGTAAATAGAGGAAGGTGACGGCGTGGTGGACGCGCACAAAATCATGATCATCGATGATGACCCCCATATATGCGAGATTGTTCAGGCGTATTGCGAGCGGGAGGGTTTCCTATCCTCCTACAGTCATAGCGGGACAGAAGCCATGAAGCTGCTTGAGTCTTTCGAGCCGGATTTGATTGTACTGGATATCATGCTGGCTAATGAAAACGGTATGGATTGGTGCATGAACGCACGTACCTACACGAATGCGCCGATCGTGTTTCTGAGCAGCCGTGAGGAAGACGAGGTGAAAATCAGCGCGTTATCCTATGGCGGCGACGATTATGTGACCAAGCCGTTCAGTCCG
>NZ_JACXJA010000011.1 GCF_014705615.1 Paenibacillus oceani | reverse complement strand
ACGGAGAGTCTGGAGGATACGAGAACGGTCGCCGTACACATCAGTAATTTGCGCAAAAAAATCGAGGCTGACCCTGCCAATCCGGAGAGAGTCATTACGATTCGGGGAGCCGGATATATGCTGGTTGCCAGAAGTGCGTTGCAAGCGCGAACTTAGCGTACCACCCTGATTAAAGAATTCATGAAAAAATAGCGGCGTAGAGATTGAAACTATTCATCACCAAGGCCAGCCTGGGAAACCTCCGCCGCCAGATTCTGCACCAAGAATAACTTTATAGATTACGTTGTGTGCAGGCATTGCAGCTGAGCCTCCGTAACTTAATTCCGGACCTCCATTTATCGCTTCCCAACCGATAACCTCATAGCCTTCATAGTTATTTAACATAGGATGGGTAAATTGGGCCTCATACCGGTAGATCTCTTCTGATAGGACTTAACCTCTTCCGTCAAGGTACCACCGTTCAGATCAAAGGTTGCCTTGCTGGTCGGCGAGCTCATGATTACACAAATATGGCCGGCTTTTCCATGGGGATTGCAGTTCAAGTTCGAGTACCTGATTCTTTGCAGTCGGTGGTTATATCATCACGATGTACTTGGATAGCACTTTTCCGAATGATGTGTCGCGTTGGTTTCATCTGGGCACGCGGATCGTTACCGGCGCAGAGGTGTGTTGCGTACACGAACTTAAAGTTTTCTTTATGTTTCATAGATAGGCTAATCTGCTGTGATAAGATAGGGGAGAATTTTGACGAATCTTGTATGTTTCGGGGTGATTCTTTAGACGCATATGCGGAGGAACATCGTATCTCTACTAACTTCGATAAGTTTATGCACTGTTGCGAAATGAAGTTTCTTTTCTGAATTTGTATATTAAAAAACGGCGATTATTCAAATAAATGGGAGGTGAAGATCATGTTGACTGTAAAATGGCAAAAAACGCGCTATGTTGTTTTATTTTTATTTTTTGTGTTATTGCTTAGTGTGACGTTGCCATTTGGTACTCCAACGGCGGATGCGGCACAAACGAGGGCCGGAAGCCAAGTGGAGAAAATTGCTGCTGGATGGTCCTATTCGCTGGCGCTGAAATCGGACGGCACGGTCGTCGCCTGGGGAAGTAATGATAAAGGTCAAGCGACCGTGCCGACGGGTATTGCTTCACCTGTCAAAGGGACTAGAGTCGCTGCTGGGTGGAATCATTCACTGGCGCTGAAATCGGACGGCACCGTCGTCGCATGGGGATATAATGGTTCTGGTCAATCGACTGTTCCAGCGGGTCTGAAAGATGTGATATCGATCGCCGCTGGATATGAACATTCGCTGGCGCTGAAATCGGACGGCACCGTCGTCGCCTGGGGAGGAAATGGTGACGGTCAAACGAACGTGCCGGGTGGGCTAAACGGGGTGGTGTCGATTGCTGCGGGAGGCCTCCATTCGCTGGCGCTGAAATCGGACGGCACCGTCGTCGCCTGGGGAGAAGATATTATTTCTGGTCAATCGACTGTGCCGGGTGGGCTTAATGGGGTGGTGTCGATTGCCGCGGGAGCGTACCATTCGCTGGCGCTGAAATCGGACGGCACGGTCGTCGCCTGGGGAAATAATGATTATGGTCAATCGACTGTTCCAGCGGGTCTGAAAGATGTGGTGTCGATCTCGGGAGTGTACAATTCGCTGGCGCTGAAATCGGACGGCACCGTCGTCGCCTGGGGAGATAATGATGTAGGTCAATCGACTGTGCCGGGTGGGCTAAACGGGGTGGTGTCGATCGCTGCTGGAGCGGAACATTCGCTAGCCTTGAAATTGGACGGCACGGTCGTCGCATGGGGAAATAATAGCGATGATAAATCGACTGTTCCAACGGGTCTGAAAGATGTGATATTGATCGCCGCTGGAGGAACCAATTCGCTGGCGCTGAAATCGGACGGCACCGTCGTCGCATGGGGTCTATCGACCGTGCCGGGCAACGATAACCTGAATGATCTATCGCTGCAGGAGGGTCCATTTGATAAATCATTTTCACCTACCGTCACGTCTTATACCTATTCTTATATCGGCCCGTCGGTATCGAGCGTGAACGTAACGGCGGAGCTGGCAGACACGAATTATGCTGCGTTATATGTCAATAATCAGCCGCAAGCAAGCGGTAGCGCTGCTACGGTCAGCATCTCAGAAGATACGACGGTCATACCCGTTCGTGTCGAGCCTTATTTCAAACCAGCCAAGACGTATACGATTACCGTGTTGAGGGATTCTACACCTCCGGTCATACAGTTCGGTGCGAACGGCAATGCAATCTGGTCGCAGTCGGCATCGACAACGGTGACGGTGACCGACGCGGAAAGCGGAGTCAAATCCTCATCGCTGCAATACGCGTGGACGCAAAGCACCGTGACTCCGTCAACGGGCTGGACATCGTTTGCAAGCGGAGGTACGCTATCGAAGAACGGAGCCGACGGCGATTGGTATTTGCATATTAAAGCTCTGGATGCTGCGGGCAATACGACCAACGTAGCGTCGGACCGCTTCCGCCTTGACAATACGTTGCCGACGATCAGCTACGGTACGAACGGAAATGAAAGCTGGTCGCAGTCGGCATCGACAACGGTGACGGTGACCGACGCGGGAAGCGGAGTCAATGCCTCCTCGCTGCAATACGCGTGGACGCAAAGCACCGTGACTCCGACAGCGGACTGGGCGACGTTTGCAAACGGAGGTGCTCTTTCGAAGAACGGAGCCGACGGCGATTGGTATTTGCACATTAAGGCTCAGGATGCTGCGGGCAATACGGCCAACGTGGTGTCGGGCCGCTTCCGCCTGGACAATACGGCACCGGCGATCAACATCTCAATGACGAATGCTGACTTTAGCACCTATTCGGATAATACCTGGTCCAATCAGGAAGTCACGATCCGCGTAACCGCAACGGATGCCAACAGCGTCGTATCGAATGTCTATTCGATGAATGGGGGAACCACATGGATAGCCTATACGGTTCCTATTACGCTGCAGGAGGGCGTTCATTCGCTGACATTCAAAGCTGTCGATGCGGCGGGGAACGAAGCCGTTCTGCACAGAACGGTGAAAATCAGCACAAGCGGATTGATGCTTACGCCCACAATGACAACATCAGGCGGCAGTCCTTATACGAGCGGAGAGTGGAGCGGCACGAGTGTTACGGTAAGCGTCTATGCGCAAGCGGGTTTGAGCGGAATCGCAAGCCTTACCTACACGTTGGACGGAGGAGCTTCGCAAAATTACGTCAATCAAGACCCGCTCACGCTCACTCAGGAAGGACAACATACCATGGTGTTCCAAGTCGTGGATACGGCGGGGAATACATTTACCGCCACGCTGGCGGTAAACATGGACTTGACCGCGCCCACCGTCAGCTTCGGAACGAACGGAAACGAAAGCTTGTCGCAGTCGGCGTCGACAATGGTGACGGTGACCGACGCGGGAAGCGGAGTAGACACTTCAACGCTGCAATACGCGTGGACGACGGACACCGCGATTCCGGCAGCGGGCTGGACATCGTTTGCAAGCGGAGATACGCTGTCGAAGAACGGAGCCGACGGCGATTGGTATTTGCACATTAAGGCTCTGGATGCTGCGGGCAATACGGCCAACGTGGTGTCGAGCCGCTTCCGCCTGGACAATACGGAGCCGGCGATCAACATCTCGATGACGAATGCTGATATGAGCGCCTATCCGGATAATGCCTGGTCCAATCAGGAAGTCACGATCCGCGTAACCGCAACGGATGCCAACAGCGTCGTATCGAATGTCTATTCGATGAATGGGGGAACCACATGGATAGCCTATACGGTTCCTATTACGCTGCAGGACGGCATTCATTCGCTGACATTCAAAGCTGTCGATGCGGCGGGGAACGAAGCTGTTTTGTACAGAACGGTGAAAATCAGCACAAGCGGATTGATGCTTACGCCCACAATGACAACATCAGGCGGTAGTCCTTATACGAGCGGAGCGTGGAGCAGCAAGAGTGTTACGGTAAGCGTCTATGCGCAAGCGGGTTTGAGCGGAATCGCAAGCCTGACCTACACATTGGACGGAGGACCGTGGCAAAATTACGTCAATCAAGCTCCGCTCACGTTCACACAGGAAGGACAACATACCATGGTGTTCCAAGTCGTGGATACGGCGGGGAATACATTTACCGCCACGCTGGCGGTAAACATTGACTTGACCGCGCCTTCCGTCAGCTTCGGAACGAACGGAAACGAAAGCTGGTCGCAGTCGGGTTCGACAACGGTAGCGGTGACGGATGCGGGAAGCGGAGTAGACGCTTCATCGCTGCAATACGCGTGGACGACGGACACCGCGACTCCGGCAGCGGGCTGGACATCGTTTGCAAGCGGAGATACGCTGTCGAAGAACGGAGTCGAAGGGAACTGGTATTTGCACATCCGTGCGCAGGATGGAGCAGGCAATACGGCGAATGCGGTGTCGAACCGCTTTCGTCTGCAAGTAGCTTCAACAGAATCGGCTTCAACAGGATCGCTGTCGTATGTGGCGGATATGAAGCCTGTTATAGACCTCAACGGTACATCTCTTGAACTGGATCGTATCGACATGACGAAGCCGTTCGTCACGTTGGAAGTTACGCCAAAAGACGGTACGGCATACGTCAGCATTCCGGCCAACATTTTATCCGGCATCGAAGGGACTAATGCAAACTTTTTCATCGAGATAAAGACCCCTTATGGCAGCTATCAAGTGCCGGTCAATCTGGCGTCGCTTCTTCCTGGGCTGAAGGATCTGCTAGCCAAGAACGATCTCAATGCCGGTGATATCAGCTTCAAGGTCATCCTAACTAATAAATCCGATGACAAGGATATCCAGAAAGCATCGGCAGACGGTTTGCTCCGGGGCCAAGTGGTGGGACCGATTGTAGATTTTAACATGGAGATCATAAATACCAAGAATAGACAATCCGTCGGAACTTCCAATCTGTTCAGCAAGTCGCTTCCAATCGTAATTCCTATGCCGAAAAGCATGACCAGCATGCCGGAGCAATGGGGCGCGTTCCGCTATAACGAAGCGACGAAGAAATTTGAGTTTGTTCCCGCGAAGAAAGTGTTGATTGATGGCGCATGGTACGTGACGATCAGCTCTTATTCCAACAGCGTGTACGTCGTGGCACAAAATCCGGTGAGTTTTACCGATACGCTTGAACATTGGAGCCAAGCATTCGTAGAGCTGGCTGCGGCGAAAGGACTAGTTGAAGGCGTTGGCGAAGGCTTGTATCAACCTGACGAAACCGTAACCAGAGCAGAATTTACCGCGATGTTAGTCCGGGTGCTGGGACACAAAGCTTCTAATGCCAGAACAGCGTCATATGACGATGTAAAGCCTGATTCGTGGTATTTCAACGTGATCGTTACAGCTAAGGAGCTTGGACTGTTGGACTTTGTGAACGGAAATCACTTCATGCCCGATCAGCCGCTGACTCGCGAAGAAATGGCGAGCATGTTGGCGGCCGTGATCAAGCTTAAGAACGTGCCGATGACGAAGGAAAACGTAACGCTTGACGGCTACAAGGATATCGGAGACGTGAACGCGTCCTATCTGGATGAAGTTCGCTTGATGGTCGAGCTTGAAATCATGACAGGCACAGACCAGGATACGTTCAGTCCGAAAGGGATATCGACACGCGCTCAAGCGGCGGTTGTGTTCATAAGGATGATGCAAAAGCTTGATTGGATCGACTGATTTCATAGTGGGATACACAATCAAATCCCGTCAGAGTGAAGCGACTTCATTCTGATGGGATTTGATATCTAATGCGGTGTGGAAAGCGGGGACAAGAAGACGCTAGAAACTATATAACGGAAGCCAACCTGTTTAGTTCCAATGAGATCTTTGCCATTTCCGCGAAAGCCGACCATAAGGACAACGCCTGGCGTGTGATCCAATACTTGAACAGCGATGAACTTGCACGTACCGAGTCGGGTATGCGGAACGGAATGCTTCCCGCACGGCAGGAATATGCTCCCGAAATCGCCGGACACGATGTCGGTCTGTTTTACCGAATTGCGAGTCCTGGGCCGAGTGTAAAGAAAGACCCGCTGTTTGATTTTTTGGGTTTGCCTGAGGCGTTTACCCGTGTGATGCCGTCAATCATACTGGAGGAATTCGACAGTGTGCTGGATGGGAAGAGCACGGTGGAGGAGGCGCTTGAGCGCATGCAGTTGCGGGAGCAGGCGGCGCTTGATGCAGCCGTAGCCGAAGAAAACGAGTAAGAGAGTCGCTGTCGTCTTTTATTACTTTATATAACTAAACAATCCTGCGGGCAACTAATACAAATACTCACTCTAAGCTTTTTACAATACAATACAATACTAAGCTAAGATTAAGTACGGTGATTGATAAGAGACACCATCGCGAAGGTCGTAATGATTTATTGGTTTTAGCGGCTAAGGCGACGGGACCTTCACCCTACACCAAAGTGTGCAGGCGGGCTCCTTTCGCCGATGCGGGCAGATGAGCGGCTGGGCGCGGGACGCAATCAAGCTCGCGGCAGCCCTTGGCCTTCTGAACGGCCGCGACGGCGGGTTATTCGTACCGCCAGGGCAGTTGACCCGTGCGGAAGCGATTCAAGTATTATCTAAGCTGGTGAAATAAAGGTGACTATAGGCAAGGGAGCTCGGAGCTTATGGCTTCGGGACTGTTCCCGCATACAAGTCATGTGGAGTGTCTAATATTGATAGTGCTGAAAGAATAGATGAGATGTGACAGTATTGCTCAAGCTAATAAAGCGTTGAACCGTATTACAAAATAGTGGTAAAGGTGGAGAGTGGAGATGTCCATTAGTTTATCACTTAGTTGGTGAATAGAATTATTACAACAGCCGTGGATGTTAACCACGGCTGTTGATGTCTTAACCGTTAAGTAAAGTTGTGGTTCAAGATATGGGTCTTCGATACAACCGGATTCGTGGGGCGGCGCATGCAGGTTTTTTTAGAATTCGTAACAGCTTCAACTTAGTATATTTCAAAAAGTTTATTTTGAGTTTATATGAAAAGAATATAATGCAATACGTAGACTATAAGGTTCATTCGTATAGATGATTCCGAAATCAAGGAGGAATAATGAATACTCTATTAAAGTCAATAACAGATTGGGTTTCGACAAAGAGGGGCATGTGGATTACAATTATCGTTTGGCTTGTCCTCATGATTGGTTTAAGTGCTGGACCCAAATTAAGTGACTACAAAGTGACGAACTTTCAGTCATTACCTAACGAAGCACAATCCATCATTGCTAACGAAAAGCTCGAACAGTTTTTTCCAAACGATCAGGGTACACCTGGGATTCTCGTCTTTCATAATGAAAACGGGGAAATAAATGTGGACGAAGTAGCAGAAATAATGGATGCGATTCTAGCTGCTGATGTGGAGGGCATAGACAAAATCATTAATATTGCCAATCTGCCGCTTCAAGCGTTAGAATCTTTTAAATCAGAAGACCAATCAACAATGATTATTCCGATGACATTAGACGCCGCTGCTGACAGTCGTCAGATCGGCGAAACCGTTGATAAAGTTGCAGAGATCGGAAACCAAGCCGCGCAAGGATTTACTGATACCCTATTTCGAATAACAGGACCTGCTGGTATTGTGGGCGATACGTTAAAGCTCTTTGAGCAAGCGGATTTTGTGTTAATAATGGCAACGATCGGAATTATTTTATTGCTTCTAATCGTTATTTACCGTTCACCTTTATTAGCGCTCATTCCATTATTAGCAACAGCGATTGTATACCAAGTTACAAACCAGGTCATTGGCTTAATGGGGGCAGGGGGGTTAGAAATTAATAACTCGACAACCTCGATTATGAGTATTCTGCTGTTCGCAGCCGTTATTGACTATTCCCTATTCGTATTCTCGCGCTTCCGTGAGGAGTTGAATCATCACGAAAGCAAGTACGATGCTATGAAGCATGCTATGCGTGCTACAGGTAAGCCAGTATTCCTTGCAGGCGGTACTATATTCGCAGCCATGCTTGTTTTATTCTTTGCAAGTTTCCGTGATTACCAGAATTTTGCACCTATTTTCGGTACAACGATGGCAATTATAATGTTAGCATCGATCACACTATTACCAGCATTATTCACATTATTCGGTCGCAAAGCATTTTGGCCAAAGGTACCTAAGTTCGGTATATCCAAAGAAGCGAAGCATGGTTTCTGGGGCCCTGTGGCTAAGTTTGTAGTAAACAAGCCAGGATTATCAGGTGGACTTGTTGGGATTATTATGCTTGTGACAGCACTGAATGTATTTAACTTAAATTATGAGTTCGATACAGTGAAATCATTCCCGAAAGACTTACCATCTCGTGAAGGATATGAAATTGTTGAAGCCCAATATAAAAAAGGGGAATTAGCACCGACTTCGATCTTGGTAACAAGCGATAAAGCAATATCAGAAGATCAAATCAAAGCGCTTAGTTCGAGATTGATTGATGAGGATAACGTTGCGTCTGTTAGACTGATTGGTGTAACTGAGGATAGTACCGCTCTAAAATATAGCATGACGCTTGATTTTAATCCTTATTCAGTAGAAGCGATCGATTTGATCAAAGAGCTAATTAATGGTAGCGAAGACTTGTTAGCGGATGTTAACATATCTGGAGAAATTCATTATGGTGGTGTTACACCGAAATTAGTTGATGAACGTGGTGTAAATAACCGCGATATATGGTTGATCGTTGTACTTGAAACGTTACTAATACTCGTATTATTGTTCGTATTGACCAAATCGGTTAGAATGTCAGCTTACATGATGGCTACGATTCTGATTTCATTCGTATCTGCATTAGGACTCGGTATATTCCTAATTGATGTATTATTCGGGTACGATGCGGTAAGTACGCGTGTTCCTGTGTATGCCTTTATTTTCTTAGTCGCTCTTGGCATCGACTATAATATTATTCTAGTGTCACGATTCTTAGAGGAACGTAAAGTACGTAAAGTGAAGGAATCATTAGAAGTTGCAATTCGTAACACGGGTGGTGTCATTTCATCGGCTGGTTTAATATTAGCGTCAACGTTCGCAGCATTAATGACGATGCCCATCGCAGATTTGTTCGTCTTCGGGTTCATCGTTGCCATCGGTATTCTGATGGATACCTTCTTAGTTCGTGGTATGCTGTTACCAGCGGTAATCTTATTCTTCGAGAAGGATTAGGATAAGTAATCTGACAAATGCAGACTATGTATACAGCCTCTGCATGGGGGGATTCAGCTGAGAATCATTGTAATTGATGACGACAAAAACATCTTAGAACTTGTAAGCATTCATCTAGCACGCCAAGGATACTTAGTGCTAAAAGCAAATAACGCAGCAGAAGCATTAGATATTCTGGAGAAGGAAGTACCTGATTTGGCAGTCGTTGACGTTATGATGCCCGGTATGGATGGCATCGAATTAACTAAAATCTTAAGTCAAGACTACGGTATTCCTGTTCTCCTCCTAACAGCAAGAGGCGAACTAGAGGACAAAACAAAAGGATTCCTAGCGGGATCGGAAGATTATGTGGTGAAACCGTTCGAACCGAAGGAATTACTATTCCGCATCGCAGTCATATTAAGAAGGTATGAAAAGGAATATCAATCGATCATTCAAATAGGTAACGTAACCATTAACCGTAAAATATTTGAAGTGTCGACGGGTGAGCGTTCCGTTATCATGCCGTTAAAGGAATTTGAATTACTCGCTTTATTGGCAAGTCGTTCGAATCATGTCGTTGAGCGGAGCACGATTATGGAGCAAATTTGGGGGCATGACTATGAAGGTGATGATCATACGTTGAATACTCATATGATGCGAGTTCGCGAACGTCTAACTCATCTTCGTGCTAACATCGAAATCAGAACGACTCGTGGTGTTGGCTATAAGCTAGAGGTTCATAATTCGTGAAAACACTTTATCGGCAATTTTTCGTCACCACTATTTTCATTATATTGTTGAGTACGATTGTCGCCTTCTTCTTGGCGAATACGTACTATTATCAGGTTACTGAGGAGCTCAATGATCAGAAGCATGTAGCAATTGCTCAAGAAATTACTAGGTTTATTGAAACGAATGAAAATGTTAATATGGAGCATTATTTATCTTCGCTTGGTCAGGTCGGCTATCAGTTCTACGTTGCAAGCGAATCGGGCTATTCCCATTTTTTTGGGAGTGAGTTTGAAGTAAAAGATTTACTGGAATCAACGAAGTTATCTGTATTTAATGGGAACATCTATCACGGAATGAGAGACTTCTCAAGCTACATCTTTATGAGCGGAATGTTTGCTAATGAGCTTGAAAACACAGTGGGTCTGCCGTTTAAATACGAAGGCGAGAACTTTGGATTATTCCTGCGACCGAATATTGATCTGCTGGTTACAGAAGTGCATATCATTTTTGCTGGAATGATTGTATCGATGGCTGTCATTAGTCTTCTTACGATGCTCATCGTAGCCAAGCGGCTTATTCGCCCGATTACGCAGCTCACGGAAGCGACGAAGCAAATTTCGCAGGAAAAATACAATCATATGCTTGAGATTGATCGAAGAGACGAGATTGGACAGCTTGCCGAGAGCTTTAATGAAATGACGAAGCAATTACAGGAGAACGATCAGTCACGTAAAGAGTTCATTAGCAATGTGTCGCACGATTTTCAGTCTCCTCTTCTCAACATCCAAGGTTATGCGGATTTATTAAGGGCTCAGACGATTACAGAAGAAGAAAGATCAGCTTATTCTTTGGTCATCCAAACAGAAGCCAAACGACTATCGATTTTAACGAAACAGCTGTTGCTTCTTACTTCATTAGATCAGTCCAACCGTAGATTGAAGCGGGAGTCCTTCTCGTTGGATGTGCAGCTCAAAAGCTTGTCACAGAAATATCTATGGAGGATCCAAGAAAGAGGGATTGAGCTTTACTACAAAATATCTCCTGTACTTTATCAGGGTGATAAGAGCTTATTAGAGACGGTATGGGATAACTTATTTACTAATGCATTAAAATATAATAAACCGAATGGTTCCATACAAATCGAGAATGAAGATTGCGGTCCTTACGTGACCATTCAATTCAAAGATACCGGGATAGGTATTAGAGAAGATGAGCTTCCACATGTGTTCGATCGTTTCTACCGAGCAGATACTTCTAGAACGGAAGAAGGCACAGGTCTTGGTTTGACGATTGTTAAACAAATTATTGAATTACATGAGGGGAGCATTCAAGTGTCAAGTGAGCTTGACGTTGGAACTTGTGTACTGATTACATTGCCTAAGGAATGAACTTTGAAAAGGAGCGAGAACAACATGTTGTTTTACAGTAAATGGTTAATTCGCATTTCGGCAGTATATGCTTTGATTGGCGCAATGCTCGGATCGGATATAGCGGGGAGAAAAGACTATACACTGGTTCCGGGTCATGCCCATATTCTAGTTGTCGGCTGGTTAACTCTTTTTGCATACGGTATTTTCTATTATGTATTTAAAGAGATCGGCATGAAAAAAACAGCTAAATTACATGCTTGGTCCAGTCTGATTGGTGGCGGACTTATGCCGCTCAGTATGCTTCTGTACTATAAGATGGAGAACACGTTTACAATGATTACGTTTATTACGTCAGCATCGATATTGTTGTTAGGCATCATTCTCTTCACCATCCTTTTATTTTTTGATAAAAAAATATTTCAAGATAAGAGCAATGTATAAAGTGGCCCCTTTATTTTTAAACCGCCGGAGTTGCTCTAGGCGACTGCAGACAGGCGGGGTATATTGTCACAGACGAGGCAATGCTTCGTGAACTCTTTCAACGATTGATCGAACGGATTGAAATTGCGGTGGACGGCAGTATTACGATCCATTATATTTCAAAAATCCGTTATTGCTGGGGGCGTAAGCTGCCCCCTAATATGTTATCTATATTGAGCAAACCACACATGTGGAGTGTGTGGCGGTGTTGGTTTGGAACGGAACTGAAGAGAAGTAACATTAACAGCCCTCCTAGCGAAGGGCTGTTATATCGTTTATACTGATAAAACCAATTTACTCGTAGGAGTTGTCTAGCGAATCATGATAAAGAAAGAAATCGCTCATATACGCAAGCAATTTAAGCTGGATCACGAGATGATGACTATTAACAACATTCTCAACGTGTATATTATGAAGGATAGCAACGAGGTCTATCATTGGGAGCGCCAGGCGTTTGCTCTGGTGGATCGAGAGAAGCAAGAGCTGTATATGGGGAATTTCAAAAAACTGCTGACCGGAGAATTGGATCAGAAATTGTTCGAGTTGAAGTTTCAGGAGGAAGCAGAGGATCCAACGCGAGTGCTGCTTCACCAAGGTTTGGTGACAGGCGATCCCGAAGAATGGAAGGACCTGATGCTGCTGTTGGTGGATAAAATGTTGGTGGATGCCAAGTATGAACAGGATACAGTAGTCACGTTCGTTCATGGACAGTATTTCCGGCCGACCAAGGGCAGAAATGAAGAAGCCGAAGAGACCGGGAAGGACGAACTGTTCGCGAATCCGTTCATTCTATGCAGCGTGAATTCCACGGAGAAGCAAAAGAAAACCCTCTTGTTCGATTATGTGGAGAAGGAATTTAAGTACAATGTCATCGTAGATCCGATTATCAAGTTAAGTTCGCCGGAGCACGGGTTCTTTTATCCTAGCGTGACGGATAACTATTCCGATGTGAACCGCATTCTGTATTGTACGGCAAAATCGAATTATCCGGATCAGCACTTCATCGAACAGGTCTTAAATGCCGAAAGATCCATGACGGCCATGGAAGAGAGGGCTATTTTCGAAGACATCGTGAAGGAAGTGGCGGGCGAACAACTCGACGTAGCCACTCTCGCACAGGTGTACGAGGAGATCCACCAGGTCATCGAAACCAACGAAGATGAGGAAGAACCTCCGAGGCTGGATTATAAAGAGGTGGAACGTGTGCTGACCGTAAGCGGCATAGAGAACGTGACGACGGAAAAAGTGGAACGCGCGTTTCAAGCGATCGTCGACGATCGGAACTATGAAATGAAGGCAAGCAGCGTGATGCCGAAATTCACTTCAAAATCGATTAAGATCGATACCAAGGTCGCCTCGATTTCGGTCAGCCCGCAGGATCTAAAGTATGTGAGACAGGTGAATTATCAAGGGAAACGATGCATCCTGATTGAGATCGACGAAGATGCCGTAATCGAAGGATTTACGCTCAGTACCGAGACGTTATAGACTCAGTGGACAGCGTTGGTTCATGCGGTTGCAGCCTTTGAATAGGTCGGCGCATCACGTGTTCTCACACTGTCTACTCGACATATGTGGAGTGCGTTCCGGCAGCCGCATAACCGTGTCCTCAATAGAAGGATCGGCTAAAATCTCCCTCAACTTCGCGACATCGGCCGTCAACTGGAGCGAACGGATGAGCGTTTCGGCATCGGCCGTCCCGGCATCCAGTTCGTATACGTCGAGGCCGGGTCCGGCTACATGGGTAGCAATAGTTTCGCCGTTTACCGCTACGGTGAGCTCCAGCACATCGTCGTCGAAGTAGCCGACGGACAGCACGGGCGAGTCTGTCAGCGAGGAGACGTTCTCCGCTTCTTCAACGACATTTCCCCAGCCGTAATCGTCTCCGAGAATAGAGACCCAGCCCGGCGGACGCTGCGAAGCGGCAGAGCGTGATTGGAATTTACGAAGCTTAATCATTTTGATTCCGATCCCTACCCGCCCAACAACTCCAAAAACTCCCCAACCCGCTTTTCTGTCGATTCCCGCGTCTCGATCCCCATCAAATAAGAAGCCAAGATCGACTGCAGGCGGCTCTTCTGCTCCTGGCTCATGTGCAGGTCGGTGAGCAGGCTGTAGCTCGGCTCGAGCTCCTTGAAGAGCCTGTAATTGTCCGGGCGGTAGATGCCGGCTCCGCCAGCCTCGTTCTCTTGCTGTTCGTTGTCCTGCTGCTCGTCGCCTTGCTGATCGTTACCTTGCTGTCCGTCCTCTTGCTGCTCGGCCGCTTGCCGCAGGGCCGGGATGCTGTAGGTGCGGGTGCGCATGTAGCGCTGGGTGGCCTCTGAGGTCAGGTGCCGGATGAACAGCTCGGCCGCTTCCGGGTTCGGGGTGTGCCGGTTAATGGCAAAGCCGATCGAGAGCAGCAGCGTCTTCGGCGCGTTCACGTAAGGCAGCGGGGCGAGATCGAATTCGACCGATGTGCCGCGCAGCTTGTTCAGGTTAAAGTAGGTGGTCATGATAACCGATATTTTCTGCTCGGCGAACAGGCGCTCGACGTGGATGTCGTGCTCGGACAGCAAGAGCGAGAACAGGCGCTGGCGGTGGACCAGGTCGTAGCAGCTCTGGATGCTGTCCATCAGCCGGGCCGTCTGTTCCTCCCGGTGCCGGGGGTCCAGCTCCCCGAACGTCAGGCCGCTTTGCAGCATGAAGACCGGCCAGCGGTTGTCCGTCACCGGGTAGAAGTAAAAGCCGAGCTTGCCGCTGTCGCCCTGCTCCAACCGATCGAGCAGCTCCATGAACCGATTCCACGTCCATTCCCGGGGAGGTGCGGTCCAGTCGAGCTCCGCGAGATGCCGCTTGTTGTAAGCCATCACTACCGGTGAGAAGATGACGGGCTGCACGTACAGCTCCCCTTCGTAGGTAAAAGGAGGGGTCAAATAGTCGTAGATCCCTTTCGCCGGACGCAGCGGCAACAAGTAGCTGCCGATAGGGGCAAGCTTCTCGGCCAACTGGCCGAAGTTGATATAGTTCATCGCGATCACGTCGACGATGTTGTTCTCCAGATAATAGGTCGCGACCTCGAGATAATCGTAAAATTGCAGCGGGATGAGCCGTACCTGAATGTGCGGATGGTTGACTTCGAACTGTCCGATCAACGCAGGGAGATCCATATCGGTTGCCATCGAAGGATAATACCCGACGGATAAAGTAACCGGCTGCTGCCCGCCGGGGAACGCTCTCACCCGAATCCCGACCCGCGGAATCCGTTCGACCAACCCGTCCTGAACGAGCTGCTCCAGCCCTTTTTGCACCGAATTGACACTAAGCTGGTATTGCTTGCTGAGCTGCGGGATCGCCGGGAGGTAGGCGTCCGGCTCCAGCTGTCCGCTCTCGATCTGCTGCCGCAGGCTATCTACCATGTCTTTCAATCGATCCCGAAAGGTCGATCGGCTAGGTTTGCTTGACACTGGGGAACCTCATTTCCGGGAAAATCTGGTCTCGTCCTCCGATCATACCGAACGAAACTGCCAGTTGACAAGCACCGGGTCCTGTCATAAAATCACTTACATATGATACAGATATGATACAGTACATAGGGAGGAGCGTCAAACGGTTTCGTTCGATCGATGGATCCAATCACGAGCTATCCGCTCGAGAGGATGGAAGTGCAGCAGAGCAACAGAGCAGGGTGTTTTACGCAAGCGTTCTCAAGAGTACGGAGATCTGCCGCGATAAACCCATTCAGGCTACGGGAGTGATGGTATGAGCAAGCGAGTGTACAAGCAATTATTTATGGTGTTTCTCTCTTTATCGATTGTTTTGGGAGCGTTCCCAGTTTCTCCATGGACAGGAAAAGCCAGTGCTGCAACTGCAGAGCCGGTGCAGCTGCTCAACCCCGGCTTCGAGCTGGGCCGCAATGGCGACGGTACGCTTCCCGGCTGGAAGGTGACGACGGCCGCGACGGTGCAGGATACGCTGGTGGACCTGAGCACGGACACGGTTCGCTCGGGCCAGGCCAGCTTGTATTTCCGCAACAAGGATACGAACGCTTCGTTAACGGTATCCAGCGATCCGATCGCGGTATCCAAGGGCGATAAGGTGACGGTAACCGCTTACGTGTACGGGGTGGACATCAGCTTGAACTTCGGGCTGGAGTTCACGGGCTACAACGCCCAGATGACGACGACCGGCGTAACCGGCTCGTACTTGCGGGTTCCTACGACGGCGGCTGTGATCGGTAAAGGGAAATGGGTGCAGATCAGCGCGGAGTATGAGGTACAGGAAGGCGCGGCTTTTGTCGTCGCGGCGCTTAGCGGCGGCAGAACGACGCAGACGGTCGCGTATGTCGACGATGTGGCGGTATCGGTCGTTCGTGCGAACGCCCCGGGACCCGGACCTGGGCCAGGGCCTGGACCGGATCATCCGTATTTGCTGAACCCGGGCTTCGAGCGGGCGGCTAATCCGGACGGGACGCTGCCGGGCTGGAAAGTGACGACGGCGGCGAACGTCCAGGACACGTATGTGAATTTGAACCAGACGGTCGTCCGGTCGGGCGCGTCCAGCTTGTATTTCCGCAACAAGGATACGAACGCTTCGTTAACGGTATCCAGCGATCCGATCGCGGTGTCGAAGGGCGACAAGGTGACGGTGACCGCATACGTATACGGAGTGGACATCAGCTTGAACTTCGGGCTGGAGTTCACGGGCTACAACGCCCAGATGACGACGACCGGCGTAACCGACTCGTACTTGCGCGTCCCTACGACGGCGGCTGTGATCGGGACGGGCAGATGGGTGCAGGTAAAAGGCGAGTATACGGTGAAAGAAGGCGCGGCGCATGTCGTGGTGGCGCTTAGCGGCGGCAGGACGACGCAGACGGTCGCTTATGTGGACGACGTCGACGTTCAGATCGAGCGTGCAGGCACCGCGCCCGTAGTAGCCGATACGCTGCCTAATCCGAGCTTCGAATCGCCGCTGGCCGGCGGCAACATCCCGAACTGGGAAATCGTGCTCGGCAGCGGGACCGCCCAATTGGCGCAATCTCCGGTGCTGGACGGCGCGAACAGCTTGTATTTCAAAGACAGCTCGGCGACGGAAGGGTTCCGTATCATGAGCGACCGATTCAAGGTGAATGCGGGCAGCAGCCTGACGATTCATACGAATGTGTATGTCATTCGTCAGACGCACAACATTGTTCCGCAAATCTACTACTATTCTTCTGACGGGACTCATCTCCGCACGGATGAAGGGTTGTTCGGCTCGGTAACGCTGGGGACGAACAAATGGTCGGCGATGCGGCTGTATACGACGGTTCCGGCGGGAGCGGCGTTTGCCCGGATCGCGCTGTATTCCGGCGAGCCGAGTGAAACGGAGGCTTATATGGACGACATCAGCGTAACGGCGGCGCCGCCGGAAGTTCCGCTGGATCGCGAGTACCTGGCTCCCGAGGCGATCGGGCCGATGGTCAACGTGAACCTGGGGCAAGCGGGCGCCATCCAGACGAATGCGCTTGGCGAGAATGAGATTTATTTCGTAACCAACGGCTTGCCGGGTACGTTCTACGTGGTCGATGCGGAGACGGGCAAGCGGAAGTTCAGCCAGGTCATCCCGAATACGGAAGCGACTTGGGCGATGACGGTCGGCTCGGACCAAAACGTCTACTTTGCAGGGACGAAGGACGGGATGCTGTACCGGTACTTGCCTGCGGAGAAAAAGCTCGAGAACCTCGGCTACAACACGGCCGACGGCTGGGTATGGGATCTCGAGGCGATCGACGACAAAATCTACGGCGGCACGTACAACAGCACGTCCAGCGGCAAGCTGTTCGAATACGACATCACGAACAAGACGTTCCGCAACTATGGCATTCTGAAGCAAGGGCAGCAGTACGTGCGCGGGATCGCGGTGGACGGCGACTATGTGTATGCGGGCCTCGGGACGACGATCGAGCTGCTGAAAGTGAACCGTCATACCGGCGCGCAAGAAGCGGTTCCGATTCCGGGTCATTCGGGCGGTCCCGGCGGTCCGGTCGCGGACGTGTTCGTGATCGGGGATCTGCTGTTCGTATCGGTCAGTACGATCAATATGGTCGTGCTGAATAAGAACACAGGCGGGGTCCTCGCGAATTTCCAATACAGCAACATGATCTCCGAGCCGGACCCGGCCAATCCGAAGTACATGTACTACAAATATTTGACGAACCTGTACCGGTTCGACTTGACGACGTAC
Source organism: Paenibacillus oceani (assembly GCF_014705615.1). Lineage (GTDB taxonomy): Bacteria > Bacillota > Bacilli > Paenibacillales > NBRC-103111 > Paenibacillus_AB > Paenibacillus_AB oceani. The sequence goes on along the minus strand of NZ_JACXJA010000011.1, from coordinate 46,365 downwards.
GAATCCACGCGGATCGAGCTGTCCTACCCGCTGCCGGATACGACACGCGTCAAGGATATGACCTGGATCAAGCTGACGAGCGGGGCCAAAGCGGGGCAAACGGTACTGGCGATCGTCACCCAATACGGCGAGTATATGTGGTACGATCCAAGCGATGGCAGCGTAACGTTCGTTAGTCTGGAGATCGATCCGCAGCCGGTGCGGATTCAGGCGTTCGAGGTAGGCTTCGACGGCCGTCTCTATTTCGGCGGTTACCAGCGTGGGATGAGCATCTACAATCCGTTTACGAAGCAGATCGACTTGAACGTCTCGGCCTTCGCACAGCCGGAGGGGATCGGGTTTCTCGGCGAGCGGGTGTTTTACGGCACGTATGTATCGGCGGTGATGTACAGCTATGACCCGACGAAGCCTTTTGTGATGAACCAGAATCCGAACTACGAGTACAAGATCGCGCATCAGGACCGGCCGTTCGCGATCACGTCAGGGGATAACAAGCTGTTCGTGGGCACGGTGCCGGATTACGGCTATCTGGGCGGCGCGCTCGCGATCTACGATGAGAAGGCGGACAAGTGGACCCAGTACGATCACGATCAAGTCGTCCGCAACCAGAGCATTATCGGACTGGCGTACAAGGACGGTCTGCTGTATGGCGGGACGTCGGTCTGGGGCGGGCTGGGCATCGATCCGTCCGAGCCGGAAGCGAAACTGTTCGTCTGGGACGTGGAAAAAGGGCAGAAGATCGACGAGTTCGCACTCGACATCCCGGGCATCGATGAGACGCCGAAGATGATCGGCGAGATTTCGTTCGGTCCGGACGGTCTGTTGTGGGGAGTCGTGGACGGTACGATCTTCGCGATGGACGTGACGACCAAGCAGATTGTGAAGAGCAAAATGATCCGCCCGAGCTCCTACAACACGAGCAAATGGCTGCCCTATCATCTGCGCTGGGCGCCGGACGGCATGCTGTACACGACTTTGGCGCGTAAGATCATTGTGATCGATCCCGAGACGCTGCAGTACAAAATTATTGTGAACGACTTCTTGAACAGCATGTCGATCGGGGTGGACGGCAGCATCTATTATGCGCCGGATGCGGGAACGGACCTGGCGCGGATCGCCGTACCGCAAACCGATGCAACATTGTCCTCGCTTACCGTAAAAGGTTCGGGTGTCCCAGGGTTCTCCCCGGGAATCGCAACTTACAAGCTTCCTGCCGCTTCCAAGGGTACGGTTCAAGCGACGGCGACTCAGCCGGGGGCAGCCGTTCAGGTGGAAGAAAGCGGGGAGGAAGCGAAAATAACGGTCGTCGGTAATGATGGGAAATCGACACGGGTGTACCGGATCGTGTGGGAGCAGAAGGATGACGGCACGACGCCTCCGACGGAGGAGCCGAATGAACCGGAGACACCGCCGGCCGGACCTGGCGCGCCGATCGGAGGGGGACAACAGCCTTCCCCTGGAGGTGACGGAGAGAAGACGCGGGTTGTCGGCAGCGGCGATCTGATCCCGCAAAGCAACGGCTCTCTGCAGGTGAACGTGCTGGAGAAGACGGAGCTGGTGCAATTGCCGGCTAACGTGGCCGAGCTGCTTAAAGAGCAAGGACTTCTGACGATCGCCGCTCCCCACGCGAGTCTGTCGCTGCCTTCGCAACTGTTCGCGGAGTTGCAGCAGAAGGCCGGTTCGTCGCAGGGCGGGATACAGTCCGTGAACGTATCGCTGGCCAAAGCGGACGAGTCGCAAACATCGCAGATGGTTCGGCAGATTGGCGAACAGCGTCATGCGCAAGTAACGGCACGATCGGCATGGATGGATGTGCAGGTTACAGCGGCTACAAGCCAAGGAACGATCCGGCTGGAGCATTTCGCCGAGCCGATCGTCGTGTCCGTTAACGTCCCAGGCGACGGACGGCCGGAGCTGACGCATCTGTATCGCCTGTCCGAGGAAGGCAAGCTGGAGTATGTCGGCGGACAGCTAGTGGATGGCATGTTGACTGCGAATGTAACCAAACCGGGGCAGTATATCGCGCTGGAGTTGAACAAGACGTTCACCGACGTGGCCGGTACTCACTGGGCGTTGAAAGTGATTCAAACGATGGCGTCGAAGCTGATCGCCGAAGGAGTGAGCGACGACCGGTTCGCTCCGGATGCCGACGTGACGCGGGCCGAGTTCATCGCCTTGATCGCGCGAAGCTTGAAGCTGCCGGCATCGCCGGGCGCCGCTTCCTTCGGTGACGTAGCGGCGGACAGCTGGTACGAAGACGCCGTTCAGGCGGCGGTCAAGGCCGGTCTGATCGGAGGCTACGACGACGGGACGTTCGCCCCGGACCGGACGATCTCCCGGGAGGAGATGGCCGTCATCCTCGTTCGCGCTTACGAGTACCAATCCGGCAAGCTTACCGGCGCGTCCGCCGGGACTTCGTTTGCCGATGCGGACCAGATGAGCGAATGGGCTCGGGACGCGGTTGGGCACGCAGCAGCGCTGGGCCTTCTGAGCGGCCGCGACGGCGGGCAGTTCGTCCCGCAAGGGCAGCTGACCCGTGCGGAAGCGATTCAGGTTTTATCCAAGCTGGTTAAGTAAAGGTAACTGCAGACAAGGCAGCCCGGGAGCTTATGCTTCCGGGCTGTTTTGTTTTTGCGTTTTAACGTTTTTTTAAAGAGCGAAGATCTTCTCGTAAGATGAAGTACTTCACTCTTTACTATTAAGGAGCGATGGCAAAGTAAAAATACACCATATAGCAAAATCCTATAAGGGCCGGCGTGAGGATTACACCTAACAAATAACCGATGAACCACAACTTTTTCATTTTCCGTTTCCATCCAAAAGATCCCCCCACAGGGATGCTGACAATCATGGCAACCGTCATTCTTAGCATGTATTGGATATGCCATTCAGAAACTGAATTAGAATAATTCATCCAGCGAACAGGATCGATGTAAATGATTGGTAATAGAAAATACAATATCGTAGTGGTAACGAATGAGATGAGAACTCCTCTAATGAACATGATTTCCTCCCTTCTACCCCGAAGTAATATATAAACGCAATTACTGGCGAAGAAGTTGTGAAGCATAGGAAATAGATAAGACTACTCCAGCAAAAAATGGGATTCGGCGAGTATGATAGATGTATGTGCCTGTCCAACTTGTGTTAGCAGTGCGAATTGTCCGGATAGAATCGGCGGCTCGCTGTTACTCCGTTAATTTTTAAATTTACCAAACCGTATACGTGCCGGTCCGGAGGTGCTTCCGAATTGCTCTAAGACGTACTCTCCATTTATCTGACTGATTTGGCCAAGCATATGCTTTTGTTTCTCACCCTCGTTAGCAGTTCCGTTAGTTGCATATTCTTTTGCTGCGTTTAGATCACGCCAAAAAGCGACCTCTTCGCCTTCAGGAAATTCAAGTGCCAGCCGGATAAGGAATATACCCCGGGCTCCATAATCGCTCGGCGCATTTTTTGCGAACACAACCGTTTCGGTTCCCATTGAATTTATAATTTCATATTCCGGTTTCGGTGTACGGGTAAGTTTGGTAAGAGTGTCTTCATACCATGCAAGCAACTGCTTATTTCTTTCCATTTCCTCCGAATAACCCTCTGCAGATTTAGGCCCCTCATCCACCTGCTTTTCTGCCAGCTGCTTCTCCAACTCAGCGATTCGCTGTTGCAGTTGTATCTCTTTGGTTGAAGGCGAGGACAAGTTATTATCTTCGGTGCATCCAGATAAAAGGAACATTCCGGCCAGTATGAACAACATCAGCAAGATCGGAAAATGATATCCATTTTTCATCTGCCATCACTCTCCTCATTGGTATGTCCATATATAAGACTTCAATAGTTAAAACAAGGTTGTATAAAAGAGACGCTTATTCACCTTAGTAAGCAGACGATAATCGGTAGCGTTTTAAATGAGATTAGAAAGGGTTCTTCTTAGCGAGGGGTTCTTCCTTCGCTATCTTTCCTTTTATAGAATAAGTAAGGACTGTTAATGGAGACCTAATCCTATTTTTCTAATTTTTTTTATCGACAGTGTCGATTTTGTCTTAAGCTGTTCGTCGTCTTTATAAAGGCGCGGAAATTGCAGCATTCCGCCACAGCCCATCCATCATGAACATAGCGAAAAGGAGATATACAAAATGAACACAGTAACTTCCAAAGACGGCACCAAGATTGCCTACGATCAGGTCGGCCAAGGCCCGGCGCTCATTCTCGTAGCGGGAGCGTTCAGCTACCGGAAATTCCCGGGGCAGGTGCAACTGGCGAACCTTTTGTCGGAGCGCTTCACGGTGTACAACTACGACCGGCGCGGACGCGGGGACAGCGGTGACACGATGCCCTATGCGATCGAGCGCGAGATCGAGGATCTTCAGGCGATGATCGATGAAGCCGGCGGCACGGCCTACGTCTGGGGATTGTCTTCCGGAGCCGTTCTTGCCCTTCAAGCGGCGGCGAGAGGGGTGCCTATTACGAAACTGGCGCTGCATGAGCCGCCATTCGTAGTCGACGCGGCGGATCGTAAACCTCCGGCGGATTTCGTCAAGCAGGTTACCGGGCATATCGCGGCAGACCGCCGGGCGGAGGCCATCAAGTATTTTATGACTCAAGGGATGGGTGCGCCTTCGTTTGTAGTCGGTATGATGCGGCTCATGCCCGGCGTATGGTCGAAGCTGATGGCCGTCGCGCACACGCTCCCCTACGATGCGGCCTTGATGGACGGCTATATGGACGGGAAACCGCTGCCGGCCCGCTTATGGAGCGGTGTCACGATGCCTACGCTGGTGCTGGAGGGGACGGAGAGTCCGCTTTCGCTGCGCCGCGGCGCTCAAGCTCTCGCGGACGTGCTCCCGAACGCACAGCTGCTTAGCAAAAAAGGACTGGGGCACACGAAGAAGCTCGATGCGAAGAGGATTGCGGCGGAACTGGCGGCATTTTTTAAGGGCGATACTGGCGCTGCGAAATGAGAGAAGAAAGGATGGATTCTTATGCAAAAAACATACGCAAAAGAGAGTCATACCAACGTAATTAGGTTGCTTTTGGCCGGCGGGGTGATCAGTGCGCCCCTGTTCTATGCGGCAGCGATCGCTCAAGTGATTACCCGCTCAGGATTCGATATTAGGCGTCACGCGATCAGCATGCTGACGTTAGGGGAGATGGGGTGGATTCAGAGCGCTAATTTCATACTCACCGGATTGCTCGCTGTGCTCGCGGCCGTCGGGATTCGCAGTTTCCTGCGGGGGAGCAGAGGCGGGACGTGGGGGGCGCTGCTGATCGGAATGTATGGGCTCGGTATGATGGCGGCGGGGATGTTTCGCCCGGACCCGGGTCTCGGCTTTCCGTCCGGTGCCCCGGAAGGGATGCCGACATCGATGAGCGGAGAAGCAGCGGTGCATTCTTTGGCTTTCTTTACCGCCTTCATTTGCCTGATTGCGGCAAGTATCGTGTTTGCCCGCCGCTTTGCGACACGGGGCGAGCGTGGATGGCAAGCTTACTCGATCGCGACGGCCTGCCTTGCTCCTTTGCTGATTATATTGGGCATGGGAATGAATAGTTGGATGGGCGTCATTATGGGGAGTGCGGGGGTGGTTGCTTTCGAGTGGGTGTCGGCTCTTGCGGCCCGATTACATGGTGAAGCCTCCAGGGGATAGGCTGCAGCTGCAATGGAGTGCGACAGGAACTTGGCTTTTGGCTGCCGAACCTATAGGGTAGGAATAAAGAAACAGCGGCTGTCGATTTTGTCATCATCGGTTCGTCGTATAAATAGAAGCGGATGTCCCCGGGCAATCGTAACGGGTGGACGAGGCTCAACAAAACGCGGGAGGTAATGAAGATGAGATTTATGATGATCGTGAAAGCTACGACCGATTCGGAGGCGGGCGTGATGCCGAGCCAGGAGCTGATTGAGGCGATGCAGAAGTACAACGAGGAACTGGTGAAGGCCGGTGTGCTGCTCGCGGCCGACGGCTTGATGTCCAGCTCGAACGGAATCCGGATTTCGTACCCGGAACCCGGGGGCAAGCCGAAGGTGGTGGACGGTCCTTTTACCGAGACGAAAGAGATCATCGCAGGTTATACGCTGATTGAGGTCAAATCGCGGGAGGAAGCGATCCAATGGGCGCTTCGCATGCCGGACCCTCACGGTTACGGACAGGGAGAGATTGAGCTCAGACAGGTATTCGAGGTGGAGGACTTGATGGCCGATCCCGAGACGCGGGCAAAAGAAGCGGCGCTTCGCCAGCAGGTTCAGGAGCAGAAACAAGCGTGAACCGCTCCCGTACCGACCGAACGATCGACGCGATCTGGCGGATGGAGTCGGCGAAGGTGATCGCCGGGTTAACGCGAATGGTGCGGGATATCGGCCTTGCGGAGGATCTGGCCCAGGACGCTCTGGTCATCGCTCTGGAGCGGTGGCCGGAGAGCGGCATCCCGGACAACCCGGGCGCCTGGCTGATGACGACGGCCAAGAGACGTGCCATCGATCTTCTCCGCAGAGCGAAGCTGCGCGACCGGAAGTACGCGGAGATCGCCCGCACGGTGGACGGGTATACCGAAGAAGATATCGAGCAAGCGATAGGCGAGGAGATCGGCGACGATCTCCTTCGTCTGATCTTCATGACGTGTCACCCGGTGTTGTCGCAGGACGCGAGGGTCGCCCTGACGCTTCGCCTGTTGTGCGGGCTCACCACGGATGAGATCGCCCGTTCGTTCCTCACCGCCGAATCGACGATTGCCCAGCGGATTGTCCGTGCGAAGAAAACGTTGAACCGCGAGGGTGTTCCCTTCGAGGTGCCTGCGGGCGAGGAGCTTCAAGACCGGCTGTCCGCCGTGCTCGAAGTGATTTATTTGATGTTTAACGAAGGTTATTCGGCCACATCGGGGGATCAATGGGTTCGTCCGCTGCTCTGTCAGGAGGCGCTGCGATTGGGGCGCGTGCTTGCCGAGATCGCCCCTCATGAACCGGAGGTTCATGGGCTCGTCGCTCTGATGGAGATTCAATCCTCGAGGCTGAAAACGCGGGTGAACGCCAAGGGCGAACCCGTTCTGCTGATGGATCAAAACCGCGCGTTGTGGGACCAGCTGCTGATCCGCCGCGGTTTGGCCGCCTTGGAACGCTGCCGGAAGCTCGGCCGGCCGCTCGGCCCTTATTCGCTGCAGGCCGCGATTACCGCTTGTCATGCACAGGCGAGGAGTGCGGCCGAGACGGAGTGGCCCCGTATAGCCGCTTTGTATGAGGCGCTGTCCCGGGTCGCGCCTTCACCGATCGTCGAACTGAACCGGGCGGTGGCAATATCGATGGCGTTTGGTCCGGCCTTCGGCTTGCAGATCATCGACAGGCTGAATGAGGAGCCTGCCTTAAAAGAGTATCACCTGCTGCCGAGCGTGCGCGGCGATCTTCTGGCGAAGCTGGGGCGGAACGCCGAAGCCTGCGCGGAATTCGAGCGTGCGGCAGCGATGACTCGGAATGAGCGCGAACGAGCGTTATTGCTGAACCGGGCGGAGGAATGCCGATCCGCTCCTACCGAATCCTTTTTTTGAGCCGCTTGTCGATTTGATGGGTTCACGTTCGTCGTAGTAGCAAAGGGAAGACATTCGGCGGCCACTACCGCCTGAAGCCTTTTCCTGGAAGGAGGGGACCAAAATGCGATTTATGTTGATGATCAAGGCGACGGGGTACTCGGAGGCGGGAGTAGAGCCCAGCCGGGAGTATGCCGAGGCCAGGCAGACGTGCCGGCAGTCGATGGCGCAAGCCGGTGTGCTGCTTGCTGCGGAAGAGCTGCGGCCCAGCACAAGCGGAGTGAGGATCACCTATTCCGCGCTTGGAGGAGAGCCGAGCCTGCAGACCGGCCCTTTTCCAACCGATACGGCGCTTATGGCGGAATATGCCCTGATCGAGGTGCAGTCGGAGGACGAGGCGCTGAACTGGGCGCTCCGGATGCCGGTTCCGGCGGGCCCCGGCGAGTACGAGATCGAGCTGCGGAGACTCGAAGAGCCTGCGGATGCGTGGCGGGAGCCAAGAATCCGGGCGATGGAAGCCGATTTGCAGGACCAGCTCGATATGCTCCAGAAGATGGTTCAGCCGCTGCCAGAACGTCTTTAATCCCATGAAATAAAGGAGAGTTGTGCAGGATGAATCCAGAAGTAACCGATTTTATTGAGGCTTTAAAAGAACCGTGGCACCGCGAACTGTCCGTTTCTCTACGCGAGGTTGTCCACCAGGCGATCCCCGATGCGCTTGAACGTATTCAGTATAAGAAACCCCATTTCCTGAAAAACGGGAAATATGCCGCTGTCATTTCGACATCGAAAGACGCCGTCAGCTTCACGATTTTTAATGCCGCCGCGTTGGAGCTTCCGGAAGGCATGTTCGAGGGCCCGGAGGAGCGAAAAACATTGAAGCTGCGCAAAGGGGACACGGTCCCTTCCGAACAGCTGGCGGCATGGGTCGGTCAGGCTGCTGGCACGCTTTAGGACGCGGGTGGTTTGGGATTCGGCTTGAGCTTGGGGAGAAGGATGTTGAATTCGGTTCGTGCAGGGCAAGACTCGGCAAGCAAGGGAACGTCGACCAGGCAGTCTGGGAGCTTAGAGCTTCGAGGCTGCTTTTTATTATTCTACATATGCCATCAAGTGCGTGTTCAAAAAGTCCGGTTTTCAGCACCGATCCTAATTCGCAATTAAATGTTGCACGATTATGCCGAAATATACAGGATATGCGCCGTTTGTGTCGAAATGAAATCCTGAAAACAGGAAATAATCGGAGATCGTGCTTGACCTTCGATTTGGAATAGGAGGGTAACGGCTTTGGAACACCTTATTCAAAACATTCGGTATAACGAGGGCGCATTTCCTCGCGAGGAACTGCAGCAAATCATCGAACGGAAAGAGGAGGCTATTCCTCATCTGCTTCAAATCATGAACGATCTGAATGAAGATTACGAGAAGGTGATCGAACGTCCGGAACGGATCGATTTCATTTACGCTTTTTACTTGTTGGCACAATTTCGGGAACAAGCCTTATTTCCGATCCTGATCGAGATTTTGTCTAAGCCCGCCGGGATTTGTGAAGAAATCTTTGACGATTCCATTACGGAAGGTGTAGGCCAGGCACTCGCTTCTACTTACAACGGGGAAATCGAATTGCTGCAGCGATTGATCGAAAACACCGAAGCGAATGAGTATGCGCGAGGGCAAGCGTTAGTCGCTTTAGTTATTTTGGTTTTGGACGGTCAGCTCTCCAGAGAGTTCGTCATGGACTATTTCAAGCAGTTGATCAACGACAAGCAAAAGCGTTCAGAGGACAGCTATTATCTGAATACAGAGATCGTATGCTGTTGTAATGACCTTTATCCGGAAGAGGTTGCTGCGGATATTCAGCGATTGTATGAAGATCGGATTGTAGAAACGATGATAATCGGAATGGACGATGTCCGTGGGACACTAAAGAGAACGAAAGAAGCCGTCTTGCGGGAGAGCGGGCAGTATGACAAATATCGGCTTATTACCGACACCATCGAGGAATTGCAGGGCTGGGCTTGTTTTCAACCCGATGCAGATTCTGAGAATGCATACTCCGAGTTAGAATCCTACTTCGGGGCGGAACCTAGTGCGTTTTATGAGAAACCGAGGATGAATCCGGCAGTCAAAGTTGAAAAAATCGGCCGGAACGATCCCTGTACTTGCGGGAGCGGCAAGAAGTACAAAAAGTGTTGCGGGGCGTGAGAAATGATAAATAAACGTGGGTCCAGTCATCGCAAACCGGCAAAATTAAGTGCAACCGAACGTGTTCATCTTGAAACGGTTGTCAGTCAATTTATATCAAAATCTTCTTTAAGTGAGATTGTCCACCGTATAGAAATTAAAGCAGGGCGAATATATTTGTATCGGCTGCACGAACAATTTGGCTGGAATAATCCAGAGCTGCAATTCATCAAACCGCTGATCGATGGCAAATATGCAGAGTTCCCTATGGCTCGATTTACATTGCAAGATTCCCGCGGTGAAAAATGCGAGGCGGATTATCAGCGGCATACCGGTCAGTGGGTGAACTTGTTCACCGGCAATATGATGGAGAGCTTGTCATTTGTTGAACAAAAGAACAATGGTTTCAATAGATGGAGTAGGGCGTAAATCGGGGAGGATGAGTACAGTGTCTTACATCGACCAATACAAATTATATAGACAAACGCAAGTACACCTGCACACAAAAATTTTAGAGGCTTATGTCCATGAAACGGAGTTCAAGCAAGCCGCCGGGCTCATCGGGATTCTGAACAACCGGAATCAAGTGGTTATTGAGACGGAAGCGGATCATGATGCTCTATGTGATTTTAATATTTAGGAAATATACGGGAGGGTAAGAGCCTGTTATCCCGATTCGCAGACAACCATCTTTCGGAGGACCCTTTGGAAAAGGAATTGCTGGCAGCTATGCTTCAATCGGAGTCATCGCTGTATGAGATAACGGAGGTCGATCAGAAGGAAGGGGTTCTCGTACTGCATGATGTGCTCCACAGTTCGAACCAACCTGTCAAACTGGTCGATCGAGGTTTAAGCGGAAGCGTGCAGGGCTCTGCTCTGGTATATACCCGACTGATCCACCTGGAGAAGTTTACCATGACGTCCGGCTTAGGTTTTATGTTCTCGATGAACCATAAGGACTATATTCTGAACAGAAGCAGAAAGATGCTCAAAAAAACAAAACATGGCGATCGTTCGGTAGACACGTTTATCGTATTCTTTCATCTCAACCGCTCGGACGGGCTTCCCGTATTGTTCGAGAACGTAACAACGTAAGGCTGTCTTCCATATCCGCTGGGCCGCTGCGGTAACCCGTGCGCCGAAGCGGGCGGTCCAGGGAGGAGGGGGATTATGAATGTAGACCTTCTTAATGAGCTAAAGGAAGAGCTGGATCGGTGTAGACCTTTGCCGTCTGCGGCAGTTAGGAACCTGGATGAAGTTTATCGGGTAGAGTGGACCTATAACTCAAACGCAATCGAAGGTAACACATTAAGCCTGCTCGAGACCAAACTTGTATTAGAACAAGGGCTCACGATCGGCGGCAAAAAACTTAGGGAACATTTCGAGGTTATCAATCACTCGGAAGCGATCAGTTACGTTCAAGATATCGTTCACCGGAGTATCGAACTAACGGAGCATGTAATAAAATCGGTTCACCAGCTGGTACTTACAAATATAGATGATGCTAATGCCGGTCACTATCGGACGATTCATATGTTCATATCCGGCTCTCAGCACACCCCTCCGCACTATACGCTGGTCCAGGAACAAATGGAGCAATTGGTTCAATGGTATGAGGAGCATAAAGACATCTTGCACCCGGTTAATCTTGCTGCTGAGTTTCATTTCAAATTTGTTTACATCCATCCTTTTTCGGACGGCAACGGGAGAACGGCACGGTTGTTAATGAATTTAATTTTAATGAAGCATGGCTATCCGCCCGCTATTGTCAAAGCGGCCAGCGAGGCTCGCCTGAACTACTATGAAAGCCTGGAAGAGGCAAGCAAAAACGGCAATTTGAATCCCTTTCTCGAACTTATAGGCGATTGTGTAAAGGATAGCCTGCAAAGATATATTTCAGTCGTGAAGTAACAGCGGGGCGGACGTCCCGCTTTTTTTGTTTGGGGAGCAAGCCGCCTTCCAAGTTTTTCTGTGAACGGCCGCTCGCCGCTATTCGGTCCTATTTTCCATCAGCCATTCCTCTCCTCATCAAAGTCTGCAAACTGGATCAAGCCGCATCGGAGGACGAAGCCGGAGGAAGTATACGTCACTTCTAAATCCCCAACAAAAACAGTGGGAGATGCTTGAGCTGATACACGCGCCGTTATTTGCTGACCCTTTACATCGTATTTGACGATCGAGCCGAAGCCCAGGGCTTCGTTCCAACTGCCGGCATCAGACCGGTTATAGACATTCTCCACGCGAGTCCCTTGTACATCCAACTGGACGGATATCTGATTATCACTGCTGATGATCTTATTCGTTGTTTGTTGCTCGATCCAGGCTACCGGGTCTTCAACGAGGATCTCGTTAAGCATCGCGTCCAGCACATGAATGTCTTCCTCGAGCACGCCGGTCCCGGTTCCTATCGTTAGGATGACGATGATTTCATCGTTTGCATCGGCATTCAGATCGACGGCGTACAACCGGGGAGAGTAAATGGGGTTAGTAACCGTGGCCCAGTCGAATTGTCTGCTCCGATCTCCGCTAGTAACGGTTATTCCCTCCAATAAATCGCCCTTCGGCATGCTTTCAGCCGTCAGGTAAATGTCCCGGAGAGCAGCTAACTGTACCGTTTCGGCTGCTTGTTCTGTTCCTATAGTGCCGTGAGCTTCTTTGTGCGTTTTAGCGGGCGTGTAATTCCGTTCATCTGAGCTGTGTCCCAATAGGAGTACCAGCAGCCAAGCGATGTAACATGTCCGGCTTACGTTCATTACATGCACCCCTCTTATCCCGCGTTACCTCGGACGGACGTTATCCTTATACGACTCCCCAAACATGGAAAAAGTTCGTTATAAGTTAAATTTATCCTTCGGGTTCCCCGGAAAAATCAATTTCATACAAATGGTATCTTTATGCAGCTAACGATATCACAGACAATGTTCCATGAGGGAAGCGCCGCACAGCTATATCGATCAGTCGGCGATCTCTACTACACTTGAAGGAGTGATGATGTTTGCATGCGTACACATTCATAAAACAGCCGGTGAGAGGGCTTTGCTCGTGAATTATTAGTTGAACTAATGGCCTCCATGGTTAAGCGGAGTCGGTAAACCCCAGGAGTTCAGCTTATGTAGTAACACCTCTCATTAGGCATATGGGAGGCAAGACGGACATGATGCTGCTGACAAATATGATAAAAGGGCTGGAGCACGACGCGCCCGCCAAACTGCTGATCGAGCGCTGGGCGCATGACGAAGGGACGTTAACGTTCTGGAGGGCGAGCAGCAATTTTGTTTACCATTTCGAGAGGGACGGTAAACGGCATTGGCTCCGGTTCATCCATGAAACGGACAAGACGGTCAGCCGGATTCAGGCCGAGTTGGATTTCATGCTGTATTTGCTGGATCACGGCTATCCGACCGTCGCTCCGGTCCGCTCTACGAACGGAGTCTGGATCGAAACGGTATTAACGGAGGACGGTTTATACTACGGGGTGGTGTTTGAGCAAGCCAAGGGCAAACATGTCCCGATTGCTTCGATGTCAGATGCCCATCTGGCGGGGTGGGGGAAAACTCTCGCTTCCCTTCACAGGTTATCCAAAACGTATACGTCGGGAACGGCCTTGCCAAGAAGCTGGGAAGATGCGCTGGCGTTTATCGCATCGGTGCTGCAACGTTACCCGAGGGAAACGGTGCTTCGTCATGAACTCGAACGACTGCGAGGAGAGCTCGCCGAGCTTCCATCGGGTACCGGGCATACCGGGCTGATCCATTACGATTTCGAGACGGATAACCTCTTTTATTCCGATGAGGAATCGCGTTATTACGCAATCGATTTTGACGATGCGATGATCCATTGGTACATGATGGATGTGACGTCCGCCATATCCGATCTTCTGGAGGGGGAGGGAGAAGAAGCGGAGCGAAGCATCCGTTCATTTCTGGCCGGGTACAGATCCGTCCGGGAACTGGACGAATCTGATGTTCGCCTGATCCCCGTGTTCCGGAGATTCGAGGCGCTGTATACGTTCGCGCGGCTGCTGCGCAGCGTAGAGGGGATGGATATGTCGCTATCGCCGGACTGGGCACTGCAGCTCCGGGAGAAGCTGATGGGCTATTGTGACCGGATACGCGATCAGTTCCGCCCGAAGGTCGAGCTGAAGCCGGTCGATGCGGATAATTGGTACGATTGTACGCAGCTGCAGGTCACGGAGGAGCAGACCGACGTCTTTCCGGTGCAGACGGTCTATTGGCTGGCGGAGTCGGCTTACTGCGGGTTTACGCCGCTTGCTTTGTACACGGGCGAACAGATGGTGGGTTTGGCGGTGTACGCAGTCGATCCGGATGACGGAAGCTACTGGATCATGGCGTTTATGATCGACCGGCTGTTCCAGGGCAGAGGTTTGGGACGATCGGGCATGGAGGCGCTTGTCCGTTATATGAAGGAGAAGCACAATTGCGACAAAATCGTTCTCGGCCATCGGCCGGACAATGAGCGGGCGGCCGGGCTGTATGCCTCTTTCGGGTTTGTGGAAGTAGACCGGAGCCAGCTTGAAGTGACCCGGGAATTGATAATTCCCCGTTAAAGAGGTTGTTCAAAAAGCCCACTGAAAACCGGACTTTTTGAACTCGCACTTAAAGGGGAGTTTCGCGAGGGGCGACGGCCGGTCTATGTGGGCCGGTCGCGGCCCTCGCTTTGTAAAAGTACGGAAGTCGCCCCAACTTTGAGCATTCATTGCTCGTCCCCGTCGTCTTTCACTTCAACGACGATCTCCGTTTCCATCGTAAAGCGTTCATCGTTTATCAGGTTGTCGAATACGATGCCGACCGTATACACTCCTTGATCCAATAACCACGGTTCCGGGTACGCAGCATTGAAGTTATTGGAATCTGAAATCCCGCTCTTCATATAGTTCAAATTAATAAGAGGGTTCCACGATAGGGAGGAGGTGAACACGGTATTGTTGCCGATCGGCTCCTTTTTCAAAAAGTCTTCGGTAAAATCGCCGGATGCATGTCCGTCGGCGTCGGTAATGTAGAACCTTAGTATGGGAGCTCCATGACCGATCGTAACTTCCTGTTCGCCCGAATACATAAAAGTTCCCCATATGTCTAAAGGCTCATCATGTGCATATGTTTTTTTGCTGGAATGAAGGAGAAGTGTAAAGTCTCCTTGCTTCTTTACGGAGCTTACTTCGGATTTCTTGCTCCGGGGCGTCGGAAATACGATCTCGATGTTTCGTTCCTTCTCTTGGTAAGAAACTTGGCCGCCCATGCTTTCTACCAATGCTCGGACTGGCGCATAGGCTTTTCCGTCATAATTCAGAAGAGGGCCTTCCAGATGTAAGGGGGTCTTACTAGGACCCGCGGTTAGGTTAAAGGAGTATAACGTTGTCTCTACCTTGTTGGAAGTAAAAGCTTGATTGGGGAGGGCGATCGTGATCAGCGCCAATAATATCAATGGTTTGAAAATTTTTTTCACAAAAAACCGTCCTTCCATGACTTGGTTGTGTACTATTCATGATAAAAGTAATATATTACTAATATGGAAATTATATGTTTTAATAACTCTGCAGGTCAATATGAAGGAGAGTATTAGGCTTTTCACTGTATTAGCGATTCCTGGAGTGAGTTTGTTGAAGGCACTTCAACAACGGAGAAGTCGGAGGCTGTTATGTATAAAAAAGGTCTGATTGTTGCTGTTGTTGCAATGATACTCTTAGCGGGCTGCAACACCAAAAAGCCGATCGTAGATGAGTTTACAAAATACGAACTGCCGTTACTTGAACAAAAGGGTCCCGGTCAGATCACACATCGAATTCATCACGATGGCATGTATCGTTCTGAGCAGTACGCTGCAAGCTCGACTCTAGTAATAGACCCTGACTACTACAAGAGTCGGGAAATTGCTAGAGGCGATGTCGTTTATTACAAAACGAATGCAACCGAAGAAGAGATTAATAATAAAAAAAGAGCAGAGTACGATGTCTCTAGGGTAGTTGCTCTGCCCGGAGAAACTCTCAAGGTGAAGAAGGGCCAGATCTACATTAATGATCGTTTGCTTGATACCTTATATGGCAAAGAATATTATACCGACGGATTTATTAATGGAACCGACCAAGCTCTGAATCTGGATCAGCAGATCTTACTCTTAGAAGGGCAATTTCTTCTCGCAAGCGATGTATGGTGGAGAAGCGGATTTACCGAACCACAGCCCAAAGAAACGATTAAAGGCAAGGTCGTCGGTTGGATGAAATCTCTATAGAGTCTTGACGATGGAATTACAAACACAATTCGCTAAACGGAAAGTTGAGAGCTATCGTAGTCCGTTGAGCAATTTATCCGCCCGGTCTTGCATGCTCAGTCGAGCGAGGCGAGTTTTTGCAGAATCGCATCTGCGCATTTTTCCGGGGTATTTACATGTGTGTGGACAGTACATATATATTGTATATCTGCTGCCATCAATTTGTGTTGCTCATCCGATTGGTCTTCGGTTCTATTTCCACGTCGTATATTTCGTTGACGGCAAATTTCCAAAGGGCAAAACAATTCAAAGATATAAAGAGGATATCCGGTAAAGATGGTTTTTACTTTTTCATAGTGAGGTTTAATTTCAGGTCGTTCTACCAAGATGCCGTCAATCAGTACATTCTTGCCATGGTCAGAAAAAAGTCTGGCGGTATGATACATCATGACAATAGCATCACTTAAATACTTCCAGTAATCTTCACGAAGATAACGTTCACCTATCATTTCTTCAAATAGATCATTTGCAACAACATAATAAAATTCATCCGACTTTAACTGAATGGCATCTACGATAGATGTTTTTCCCGAACTGGTTACGCCGTTTAAGAATACGATTTTTCCTTTGCTCATCACTTAACTCCCTATCTGTTTTGTATAGGTAGATTTTAACATTTTTGCTGACAACCAGGGTAGAGAAAACAATTATAGTTGAACGATATTGCCCTCTTAGCCTAATGCCGTACCAAGTCTAAGACCCAAGAAGTAAAATAAAACCCGCCTTAAACCTTCCGGTCAAAGGTGGGTTATTAGTCTATCATTCATCACAGTCTCTTCATACTGCCTACTCTGCCAACCCCTACAACCTCCCCACCGACCAAACACCAGGTACCAGTGCCCGCAGGCAATAAGCGTCGCCGGGACTGACCGCCAGCTGAGTGACGCCGGGAAGCCCGTTTTCCTTGAGGTTATTCGTTCCGCTCGCGACGAGGTTAAGGAGGCCGCCTGCCTGTGAACCGTTGACTACTACGTATTCGAGTCCCAACGACTTGCCGGCATCCGGTAGATGGACGTCCACAGAGCCCGTCTGAGCGGCAGGTAGAAACAGCTCTACACCAGCCAGCGCTCCGTCCGTTAAGGTCACACTCTGATTGAGCTCGAAGCGGGGACGAACTCCGGCGAATTGCAGCTTGACGCTGTCCGCCTGTCGATCGCTTGAGGGCGGATCAGGGTGATCGCGCCCGGGCCCGTCATTCCTTTGCTTACATCATCCGCTGTGACGTTGATCGAGAAGCCGGACCGTTCTCCGTTGCTGGCCGGATTCGTAATCCCCTCCATATTCGGATCGATGACTGAAATATCGGTGCCGACCACCTCCGGCGCATTCGGAATCCACCGGGCCCATTCGACTCCTTTTCGTTTGGAATGGAGAATCGTCGCTTTCCGGATGACGATTTGCCCGAATATTTTCCGGTTCAACCGGATGCCGCCGTTGGACAAGTCGGGATAGGCAAATCGCAGCGCACCGACGGGGCCGTCCTCGAGGGAACGGTAGTTTTCCACATATACGTTGAAGAACGGATCGGCGACCGCCGGACCCGAGAGGAAGCCGGGCACGAGTTGCAGTCCTCCCCGAAGGTTGTGGCTCGTCTGCACATCGATTAGTGAAATATCGATATAAGCGCTCGCTACCGCATTCGGTTCGATATCGATGCCGTACGCCGGAGGCGTAGACAAGATCGCGCCTGTGCGGCTGTAGCTGCCGCCGACGACTCTCCCTTGCTTCACCGCCGTGACGGACAAGCCCTGCCGCCGGTTGGAATCGGCGATGCAGTCCTGCAGCGTAATGTGCTCGGGGATCGGAAGGGTGCTGGCGGCCGAATTGTTGCCGATGTAATACCCGAATCCCCATTCGCCGCTCGTCCCGGTATGCGTCTGCACATCGCCGACAATCCACGGGCGCACCAGCGTCACATGCTCGCGTCCTTGCAGATTAAACAGCACGTATTCGGCTAACCCGTTAGGCTTCGCCTGAAATTTAAAGAGCCCGTCGAACCAATGATAGCTGTTGCTGGGCGGTTGAATTCCCCCGCCGAACTTGCTGGCCGGATAAGCGGGATCGGCGCAATCGATGAGCGGGGCCAGATCGCCTTCGTAATAATAATGCGCGGCGTTTCTGGCATAGGCCGCCTTCACTCTGGCGGTACAGTCGACTCCCGATTGAACGCCCGCTTGCTTCATATGGATACCGCCGGAAACGTTCATAACCGCCACTTTGCCCGAAGCGGCGAGAAGGAAATCGATGATCTGATCCGGCGTGCCCGCGTAAGCCGATGTGCTGACCACGGTGTAGACGGCTCCGCCGCCATCGCCCGCCGCGTAATAACCGCGAGTAACGATCTGTTGCCCTTCGTGCGCAGCGGTTAAGCTTTGCAGCTCCGTGATGTCGCTGACAGTCCGGATCTTATCGTCGCCCGATGCGTCGGCGTGATCCAGGGTCAGCAGGCTGCCTGCGATCAGGGCGGCCCCGGCCGCACCCGCCGAGCCGAGCAATACCCTTCTGCTCATTTTGCGATCCATCTTGAGGCGCCTCCTCTATATCCACGAATAACGGTCCAGTGACTTCCGGGCGGCAAGCCTGGCGTGTTGCACACCAGTAGCAGGTTTACGAAAACTACGGTTGCAAAGAAAACGGTCTCTTTCCCAATGAACTCAAAGTACCACGGCCGGACGATCCTGTATATGGAAATTATGGACTTTCGCTATGCAGAAACGGTCATTTTCCGCAGAACACATTCGGTCGGCGAACCCTCGTCTTTATGGATTGACAAATCCAGTAAATTCTCCGTATAGTCGAATGCAAGAGAGTTACATCCCTGCTCCTGCAACATTTTTGTGAAGGCGCTTGCATAAAAGATTGTCCGAGGTGCCGAACTCACCTTACCGACCCAACCAACCTAACGGAAACGGGGTGCCGTCCGTATGTTGATCAAATCGTTAAACCAATACAAGCATCCGCGCAACTTTCCTTTCTGGATTCAGCGCAACCGCCACGATGAACGCGATATGCCCCATCTGCACATCCATGAGTTCGTGGAGCTGATCTACGTAGCCTCGGGGCGGGCAACCCACCTGTTTCAGGACATCTCCTACGAGATCGGGGAGGGGGATGTGTTCATCATCAACCCCGGGGAGAAACACGGTTATATGGTGGGAGCGGGGCAGAACATTCAGGTCATTAACTGTTTGTTCGAGCCCGGCTTCATTCCGGTGTACTTGTTGCGCGAGCTGAGTCTGTCAGATAGGCTCGACTTCTTCTACGTTCAGCCGTTCCTGAACGGGGACGCCCGGTTTTACCACAAGCTGAAGCTGCGCGGCGAGACGGCGGATAAGACGAAGGGAATTCTCGAGGAGCTGCACCAGGAGATGCAGCAGCAGAAACCCGGATATCAGGCGCTGGTCCAACTGAGGATGACCGAGCTGTTCATCCTGCTGTCCCGGTATTACAACGAACGGAATACGAACATCGGCATGCCGAGTTCCAGCGAGCTGCTTGTTCGCCGGGTGTGCGGTTACGTCGAGCGGCATTACGATCAGAAAATTACGCTGCCGCTGCTGTCCGAGCTGTTCTACATCGGCGTCCGGCAGTTGAACCGGCAGTTCAACCGCCACCTCGGGACGAGCGTGATCGGTTACGTTCAGCGAATCCGCATGGAACGAGCGAAGCGTCTGCTCGTCGAGACGGACGAGAAGATCAATCAGATCGCCGAGCTTGTCGGCTATGAAGATGCCGCCTCGTTCAGCCGGACCTTCACCCGGGAGGTCGGCTGCCCGCCGGGGAAATACCGGGAACAGAGCCGCTGATGCTTCTGGGCGGGCGGAAGAGGAGGGAGTGGCCCCATTTTCCCCTAAAAATAGGGTTTGCGTCGGAGTTACGCCGCTCTCCTCCCGGAGTATAATTGGGATAGATTGCTAACCGACTACATACAGAAAAGAGGCTGAAGTCATGCTGCCGCTATCCGATCCGCTATGGCGCGAGCTGCGCGGTCCGTACGGATCGTCCGAGGAGGTTCCCCTCCTGCTCACCCGGCTGCAGGAGCAATACGACGCCGAGGACAAAGACAAGTTGATCTGGGAACATCTGTATCACCAAAATACGCTGTACAGCTGCACATACGCCGCCGTTCCTTATTTGGCCGTGCTTGCGCACAATACCGATAATCCGGAGACGAAGCTGGACATTTATATCCAATGCGGTATCTTCGAGGCGAATAATGGGAACGGACCGGAAAACGAGGTTGCGGCTGAATATGCCAGAGACGGGATTCAGGTCTCACCCGAAACGGCTCAAGACATCTACCGTTCCTACCGGAAGGCGGTAGCCGGACTGGGGGCCCTGGGACCAACGCTGATCGACTATGTACGGAGCGAGCAGCCGGAGTCGGAGAAACGCTATTTCTTGGCTGCCGCTGCCGCCTATGCGGGTTCAAAGGCCGCGGCTTGCATGCTGCTTACGTTCTCGGGCGGCGATGAGTATGTGTTCGGCTGTTCGGAATGCGGCGAAGATGTGTACCTGTGGCCGGAGGAGCCCGAGTGCGAGACATTAATCGTGTACAAGGACGATCCGGTAAACGAGCCCGATCAGCCGGGCAGCCGGATCGAGAGAAGAGAGCCGGAGACGATGGAGGATGGCGGCTTTCGGGTGCTGTATCGGCAGGCGGAGCTTGTCGGGGATGCTACGATGCTGCACCACCTCCCCGAGCTGGCGGGCGATACGGACTGCCCGCATTGCGGGGTTCGTCAGCACATCTGGCCGGGACTGCTCCGTATATTTAACGGATAGGCCGGCGGGCCGTGCCGGGAGGCTGCAAACCGGCGTCTGCCGATATACAAGTGAATCATGCAAGAGGACGCCTGCGGTTTCGGGCGTCTTTTTCTTTTGGCAAGAAATGACCGAATCGGCAAAGTAAAAGTCCGGAGCGGCCATGGAGCCGCGGGAGGGGCGGCGATATAGTTAGAGTTACACGGGGCATGCCGGATCGGACGGCTCGCATCGAAGCGGAAGAAAGGAGGAGGCGGTTGGCCTGCGAAGGCTGCTTATCTATAGGCAGACTTTGACGTATGAAATCGGGATTCATCCCATACTCGGGACAAAGGGGTTATACGATGAAAAAAGTTACTTATTGGACGCTGCTTCCGGCGCTGTTCGGCTCGCTGCTGACGGGATGCGCGAATGGAGGCGGCGCAGAGCCCGCACCCGGCGCTAAGCCGGACGATACTCCGAAGAAGCCGGCGGAGCCGGTCGAACTGATTTTCTACAGCAATTCGGGCGAGGCGGAAGAGAGCTTTAACGGGAAGTTCGGCGACACGCTGCGGGCGAAATTTCCGGAGTATACGATCAAGTATACGCGTGCGGGGAAAGGCGCGTTGATTCCGGAGATTATTGCCGCGGGCGATCGCGTCGACATCATTTACAACGTGTTCGATTATGTGCTGGAGCCGCTGCTGAACTATAACATTCAGTACGACATGACGGAGCTTGCGAAAAAGCACGGGGTCGATCTGGCGGCATTCGAGCCTTCGGTGATCGACGGAATCCGCAGAGCCGGTAGCGGGAAGCTGTATATGCTGCCGACCAGCCTGCAAGTGCCGATGGTGTTTTACAACAAAGAGATTTTCGATAAATTCGGCGTCCCTTATCCGAAGGACGGGATGACTTGGGATGAGATGAAAGCGATGTCTCAGAAGCTGACGCGCAAAGACGGGAGCGTCCAATATTTCGGCTTCGTCGGCTCGCAGCCGTTCTCGCTGAAGCTGAACCCGTTCTCGGAGCCGTATCTGGACGAGAAGACCGGGAAATCAACGTTCGAGCGGGAGACGTGGAAGAAGATGATCCAGACCGTCTTCCTCGATACGGATGCGGAGAACGCGCTGAAAAGCCAGGTGCAGGCGAAAAACGCTTTGCCGAACCGGATCGGGTTTACGAACACGAAAGATGTCGCGATGCTTCACTTCCATTCGGAATTCCCGATCGCCGTTCCGAAGGAACTGGAGAAGATCAACTGGGATATGGTCGCCTTCCCGACCTTCCAGGAGCTGAACGGAGTCGGAGGACAGGCGGCCGCGGTGAGTATGAGCATTACGTCGATGGCCAAAAACAAAGACGCTGCGATGGAAGTGATCAAATATCTGACTTCGCTGGAAGTCCAGACGGCCAATTCCAAGAAAGGCGTTATGTCGGTGCTGAAGGAGGAGTCGGTAAAAGCGGCGTTCGGCCAGGAAAGCCAGTTTAAGGGGAAGAACTGGAAAGGCGTATACTTTAACAAGCTGGCCCCCATCCCGTACAGATCGGTTTATGAGCTTGAGGTGGAACGCATCTATTCGGCAGCAATCGCCGACGTAATCAAAGGGCAGAAAGATATCAACACGATTATGCGTGAGACGGCGGCTCTGACGGATAAGAAGGTCGCAGAGCTGCAGAGTGCGATGAAGAAATAATCCGTACGCGATGCATGACTGGCCGACAAACGCGCCGGGCAACACGAGATCCGGGCAAGGAGACGATACAATGATGGCGGATAGAGACGAAACTGTACTGGAGAGAGAGAAACGGCAATTTCTCAAGCCGGATGACGAGTTTTCCCCGATGCCGTTCTGGTTCTGGAACGATGCTTTGAATGACGCGGAAATCGTCCGGCAAATTCGCGATTTCTATAGCAAAGGGGTGGCGGGATTCGTCATTCACCCGCGGCTCGGCTTGTCCGAATCGATCCCGTACTTGTCCGAGATTTACCTCGGGCTTGTCGAAACGGCTGTAGTCGAGGCGGACCGGCTGGATATGAAGGTGATCCTGTACGATGAGGCGATGTATCCTTCGGGATCTGCGATGGGGATGGTCGTCCGGGACGATCCGGCCCACGCGAGCCGGGGGCTGCGGATGATCGAGCAGCCGTTGGGCACGACCGGCTGGCAGGCGGTGCCGCTCGCGGAAGGGGAGACGCTCGTATCGGTGCAGGCGGTGCGCAAGACGGCCGCAGGCAGTGTCGATCCGGACTCGGCGATCGTATTCGAAGACGAGCGGGCGGCGCAGGTTTTCCGTCCGCAAGGTGGCGGAGAATGGACGATGCTGCAGTTCGTCGAGACGTATTCCGGAGGTAAAATCAGAGGGGTCTACTGGGGACAGGACGACGGGGAGCCGGGCGCACCGGCAGCGGCGGATCTGCTGAACCCGCAGGCTACGGCGTCATTTATCCGGCTGACGCATGAGGCGTATTACGCCAAGCTGAAGCGTTACTTCGGGAATACCGTCATCGCGATGTTCACCGACGAGCCTAATATACTCGGCAGGTCGCACCGTTCCGGTCTGAAGCCGTGGACAAGCGGGTTTCTCGACTATGCGGGGCCGTTCGGCTTCAAGGAGGAGCAGCTTCCGGCACTGTGGTTCGAGGCGGGAAGCGGGACGGAACGCGCCCGCGCCGCCTACGGCAAGGCGGTTAATGCGCGCCTCGCCGAGAGCTTCTACCGGCCGCTGTCGGTCTGGTGTGACGAGCACGGCATCCAGTTGACCGGACATCCCGGCCATAGCGACGAGATCGGCTTGTTGGAGGCATTTCAGCTTCCCGGCCAGGACATCGTCTGGCGCTACATCGAACCCGGCGGCCAATCGCTGACAGGAGCTCACAGCACCCTCGGCAAATGCTCCTCCGACGCGGCCAGACACAGGAGGAGAAGGCGGAACCTGAACGAGTGCTTCGGTGCCTGCTTCAAGGACGACATCGGATGGAATTTTACTGCGGACGAGATGAAATGGTACATGGACTGGTTGTTCGTCCGAGGAGTTAATCTGCTTGCACCGCACGCGTTCTACTACTCGATCGCGGAGGAACGCAAGCACGAGAGACCGCCCGATGTCGGCCCGAATAGCATCTTGTGGCCGCACTACGCGTTGTTCAGCACTTACATGAGGCGGATGAGCTGGCTCATGACGGATAGCGTCAACGAGGCGAAGGTCGCGATACTATGCGAGGAAGACCGGCTCCCTTGGGAACCGGCCGTCCCTCTGTACGAGAATCAGATCGAGTTCAATTATCTGGAGGAGCAGTTGCTCGTGTCCTCCTGCGAATTCCGCGGCGGGCAGGCGCTTATTGCCGAGCAGAGCTATGCAGTGATCATCGTGGATCGGCCCGAACGGTATCTGGAGGATACGCGGGAGCGATTGCGGGCATTCGCGCAGACAGGGGGGATCGTCGTGACGATTCGGGACGAAGCGGCAGATGAGCGCTCCGTTGCGGACTCGTTGCGGCAGGATGCGTCTCCGTCTCTCCCGGACGCCGATCCGTCTCGGCTTGATTCGTCGGAGTCTTCCGCTCCCGACGGGGATGCTCTCCGGGGTGCTGCGGAATCGTCTCTGCCCGATACGGGCCGGGGCCGGATCGGGGAGCTGGATAACGCTGCGGTTGTATCCGTTTCGGAGCTGCCGGCGATTCTGGATGCGCGTCGTCTCCGTTCGGTGAAGCTGCATCCGGTCTCGCCAGACATTCGCGTGAGCACGGTCCGGAGAGGGGGGCTCACCTTCTATCTGTTCGTCAATGAGGGTGAGGCGGCCTATGCGGGGACCGCACAGTTGGACACGAACGGATTCGTCGAGCGGTGGGACGCTTGGGAGGGGACGACCGGCGTGCAAGGCGTGCTTGAGCCGGGCGGAGCTGCACTTGGACTTGGCGGCGTCTGTGTGCCGGTTGCGCTCGAGAGACGCGCCAGCGTGATCTACTGCGCCGATGCGACGCGTCCGCCGGTACGGCTTGGCGAAGAAGCCGGGCCGGGCAGGCCGGAGGCTGTGCCGGACCTGGAGCAGGCGCCGATGCAGGAACGTACGATCCGCATCGACGGCGGCTGGGACATTCGGGTAGAGCTGGAGGGCCGAGGCCTGGAGGCGAGTGCCGCATCCGCGCAAGGCGCGGCCACGCTCCAGCAGGTAGGCGCAAGGCCCGAGGCGGCCGCTTCCGAAGCCGGATCTGTCGGTTCCGGCGGAGAGGTATCCATATCCGCACCCGGCTCCAGTCCTCTCGTCTCTTGGACGGAGTGGAGCGGGATGGAGCATTTCTCCGGGGCGGTCGTCTACGAGAGTGAATTCCGGCTGGAGCCGGAGGATGCGGGCGGCAATCGGGTGATCCGGCTCGATCTGGGCGATGTGCACGAGATGGCGGAGGTGGACGTGAACGGAACGTTTGCCGGCGTCCGGTTTTGGAAGCCATACCGTTACGCGGACATTTCCGGCCTCGTCCGTCCCGGGGTGAACACGCTGCGCATACGCGTAACGAACAGCTTGGCAAATGCGTACAATCGCGCTTCGCTGCCGTCGGGCTTGCTGGGTCCGGTGACGGTGAGTTTTGGGTAGAAGTAACGCAAAGCGTTGAAGGGGAGCGGGGCTGTTCCGGAAGCGCTCGTATGATCCTCATATAGCCTGGGAACGCCCCGGGTTCCAAACGAAAGGACCTCTAATCCCGCTGTATTGCGGGGGCCGAGGTCCTTTTTACGGGGAAAGCCGGTTCGAAGGAGGTCACCATAAATCGTAAATGTAGGGGGAGGGGCGAATAAGGGTGGTTTGCAGCTTTTATTTGGTCCGAAACCCGCTTCGATTGGGAAATAAGAGCGGTTTGGGGCTTTTAAAATCGGCGAAAAGGGAGCATACCCCGTCAGTTGGTTGAAATAAGGGGTGTAAACCGCCTTTATTCGGCTTGTTTTTCGAAAAAGCCGAAAATAGAGGGCCCCAAAGACCTTTATTTTGTGATAGGCCGGTCGTTGTTCGCATTCCGTTTTCAGCGCATAGCGGGGGACCTCCAGCTTCGATCCGGCTTACCCCGGATTCGTAGGCGAAGGGACAGCCGGCTCGCTGTCGCGGCCCAGTCTTCTGCTCGCAGTCTCGCGCTTGCCGGTGGCCGGAACATGAGCTCCCGCCTTGGCTAAGCCGGATACGGGCATGTTGTTGTACAGGCACTCGTACTGTCCTTCCTGGATCAGATACGTTTCGTGGTAAATCCCGACGCCGCCGCTCGTCCCGACCTTTTGATTAAAGTTACGCCACGCCTCCAGATGGATCGCCCCTTTCCGCGCATAGTCCTCCAATTGCTCGAACGACCGCCAATATTGAACGACGGATACGCCGCGCCACGACAGATGGAAGCTCGCGTCCAGAAAGCCCAGCTCTTTATTCCGGTACAGCTCCTGCATCATCGGGTTCATGGCCTTTAGTACCGGCAGCCATTTGTGTACCGCCCACAGCTTGTTAATCCGCATCCCGATTATAAACACCACGAAGGACCCTTCCATATGGGCCGTATACCGGCCAGGTTTTACTATGCTCACGCGCGCATCGCTCCTTTACCTGTTCTCCAACAGTTGAAGATGGGCTTCATATATGCCGGCTATATCGGTGGAAGCATACAATTGGGCGGTCAGAAAAGCTCCGTAAAAGATGGTGAACAATCCTTGTACCGCAAATTCCGCCGTAATCTCCGCTCTCAGCGTCCCGTCGGCGCTCGCTTCCGTCATGCACCGGCGAAACAGCTCGAACATATTGGGGCTGACCGCACCCTCGATCTCATGGCCGGGAAACAGCAGCCGCACCTCGGCCTGGCTCAGCTCCGGCATGCACGGATGCATGTTTTTCTCCGCCAGAAAAGCGATCAGACTCGGGACGAGCCCCGCCTGGTGTCTGGACCGTTCGGCCACATGATGGAGCAGATGCCGGATGGCCCCGAACCCGCGTTTGCGCTCCTCCTCGATCTCGATGATCCTCTCGGTCAGCCATACCCGCATAAAATACAGGAGGAGATCGTCCTTGCTTTGAAAAAACTTGAAAAACGTCACCCGGGACACTTCCGCCCTCCGGCATATATCGTCGAGCATCACGTCCCTGAACATCTTGTCGCCCAGAAGCGACAAAGCGGCCTCGTACAACGCTATTTTGCTTCGCGCCTTCTTCAGTTCTCTTAAAGGAATATCCGCATGTTGAATTTCGTTCGCCTCCATAAGATTAACTCTAATAAGTAAATTAACTCATGTTAATTTACTTTGTCAAGATAAAGTATCGGCGTGCCCCGTACAGATGTTTTTTGCAATATAAGTTGAACGGATTATCCTTCATGGTTAAGCTGAATGTACCGAGACAAAAAAACAGCTTGAGCTTATCGCAAAACAAGGAATCCGGAAGGCCGCAAGTAAGAGGTCGCGTCAAAAAAATCGATCGTCGCGCAAAATAACTGACCGTTTCTGTCAGGGATCGAGTAGTATACTCCATTCGAGGGTAAAAAAACAATCGGGAGGAACGGTTATGTATATGACGATAGCGGATTTTGCGAAGGAATGGGAGAAGGAGGCGGAGCGGACCGAACGGGTGCTGAACGTATTAACCGACGAGTCTTTGCGGCAGCGGGTCGTCTCCGGGCGGCGGACGCTGGGCGGATTGGCGTGGCATCTGGTCACATCGGCGGGTTATATGTCCGCGCTCGGCCTCGATTTCGAAGGAGTGGCACAGGGAGGGAGTGCTCCGGAATCGGCCGGCGAGATCGCCGGGGAATATCGGCGTATCAGCGCGGCAGTATTGCAGGCGGTGAAGACACAGTGGAGCGACGCTCATCTCGACGGGACGGTCACGATTATGGGGGAAGAATGGCGGAATGGCGACTCCATGCACTTTACACTGATGCATCAAGCCCATCATCGGGGGCAGATGACAGTGTTGATGCGGCAAGCCGGACTCCGGGCTCCCGACGTCTACGGTCCGACCTACGAATATTGGATCGACCAGGGGATGAAGCCGCTGGAGTAATCGGCAGTTTCGGGGAGGACGAGCCGGCCGGATTCCGGGAAAGAGGGTTTGGAGAATGACCAAAGCGGACAATATGTTATCGATCCTCTGGATGCTGCGCAGCGGCAAGCGGATGACCGCCAAGCAGCTGGCGGAGGAGCTGGAGATTCACGTGCGGACCGTCTACCGCTGCATCGACTCGTTGTGCGCGAGCGGAGTACCGATCGTCGCCGATTCGGGCCCGAACGGAGGGTACCGCATCCTGAGCCGGTTCGCCGACTCCCCCCTCGTCTTTGATCCGGAAGAGCAGAAGGGGCTGATTCACGCCTCCGTGTTCGCCAGGGAAGCAGGGTATCCGCATTCGGAAGCGCTGGAGCGGGCGATGGACAAGCTGAGGCGATACGCGAATGAGAAGCAGTTGGACCACCTGGAGCGGCACGGCGGCGGCTTATCAGTCATTTATCCGCCTATCGACGGCAAGCATCGGGCGTTACTGCAAGTGCTCGAGGAGGCGACCGGGCAGGGACGAACGCTGGAGATGGAATACGACCGGGGCAGAGGGGAGGGCTCCTCCAAGCGGCGGTTCGACCCATACGGCATCGTGTACTGGAAAGGAAGCTGGTATACGGTCGGCCATTGCGCGTACCGGGGGGAGCTGCGAAGCTTTCGTGTGGACCGGATTGTCCGGCTGGGCGAGACCGAGGCGAGGTTTGAGCGTCCGGAAGGCTTTTCAGCGAAAGACTTTCTGCTCGGCAATCTGCTTCCGGGTTCGCAAGGGGCCGCGGAGCTGGAGACGGTGCGGATCACCGCCCAGGAGCAGGTGCTGAACGAATTATGCCGTCACTGGCTGTTCGGGCACGCGCTGACGGAGCGGCGGCCGGAGGAAGCTGTATTTCTGCTGGAACGTTCGACTTTATTGACATATGTGCCCTATTTCCTGATGCCGTACGGGACGGCGCTTTCGATCGGATCGGAGCTGCTCGTGCGGAAAATGGCGGAAGCCGGGGCGAAAGTAACTGCGCATTACGAGGCGATGTTAGCCAAACTTGAACAAGAAAAGGGAGATTAGGATGAGTAAATATACGATGTTCGGCCAATTGAAGGCACACCCGGGCAAACGCGACGAGCTGGCCAAGCTGATGCTGGAATCCGCAGATACGCTGGAGGGAATGGAGGGCTGCATCTTCTACATTATCAACGAATCGGTCGACGATCCGGACGTGTTATGGATTATGGAGCTGTGGGAGAATGCCGAGGCGCATGCCGCGTCCTTGAAAAATGAGAGGGTGCTGGCGGTCATCCAGCGCTGTCGGCCTTTGATCGCCGGGGTTAGCGGCGTACCGGTGCGCCCGATCGGGGGCAAGGGACTGTAGGCGTTTGGCGTTAGCCGGTAAAATGGAAACGGATCAGGCGGCGCCCTTCAGGAGCGCCGCCTCCCGCATACCGGGCAGTCAGCAAGAGGCGGCACCGCGCGGGGAGCAGCAGCGTGGGTGCGAAAGGCTGGGCGTAACGCACCGCATCTGCTGCCGCTGTGATTGATTTACGGCTTGGGCCATGCGGCTTCCAACTGAATCCCGTTGTTATCGATAAAAATAAAATTGCGTAAACGGCCCTGATCGTATAGGTCCGTCATCACGACGCCGTGGCTGGCCAATTTCCTGCGGAGAGCGAGTCCGTCTTGTTCGGATCTCATAGCAAAAGCAACATGCTGAAGCGCCCCGGGCAAAAACCGGTACAGGTCCGCCGCCTGCGGATTGGCCGATAGACGTCTCAGGGCATCGGCGCTTTCGAATATTCGGGCATCCGGGTTTTCGAAGAAATGAATGCCCCAGCATTCCGTGTCTCCCGGCTTCACGAAACAATGCCTGCCGCGCTGCGCGGTTGCCGGATACACCGGCGTCGCTTGCATGCCCAACACATTCTCGTAAAACGTAACGGTAGCGTCCAAATCCGGGGTGACCAAGGCGATGTGATGGATGCCTTGCCAGCCTGAATCCGGGACTCCTGCTTGGGGGTGTTCCGTCATCAATGATCAATCTCCTTGCTTGGGGTATGAATGAATAATGAACCCAAGACATATAATTAGAATTCTAACTATATGGGCAAATAAACGGCCGTCACTCCTTTTCGAATAAACCGACCATTTTGATCAGGAGCGCTTTTAAGGTTTCGAATTCGGAGGCGGTCATCCCTTCCTTAACCCGTTCCTCCAGAATGGCGGTGAAATGCTGCGTATCCTCGGCCATCTTCCGCCCGGTGTCCGTTAAAAAGATTTGCTTGGAACGGCCGTCCGACGGATGATCCTTGCGGATCACATAGCCTTTGCCCTCCAGTCCGTTCATCAGGCTGGTGACGCTAGGCCGTTCGATCATGAGAATCGGCTCCAATTGGGACGGCGTGATGCCCGGATAATGGCGGATAACGCTTAACGCGCTCCACTGCGTATGGGTTAACCCGACCGGTACGAGCAGCTCCTCCACTTCTCTGCGCAGCGTAATATAGCCTGTTTTCACCAGGCGGCCGATCGGTCCGTTCTCCCACTGCCAGGCCTCAGCCTCATGTCCGCTTCCGTTCATACGTATGCACCTCATATAGTTAGAATTCTAATTAAATTATAGCCGATACATCGAGATTGTAAAGGGCGAACCTCTATTTGACGGCTTTTCGTTAGAAGTGAGCGGGAAAACAAGGAAGCTCGCCTGCCGATCTTGGCATTGCATCAACGTTGTATGATGAAAGGGTAATTATTTGAATGGCAGCGAGGAGGCTGAAGATTTGTCTACCAATCAGACGGGCACGGCAATACCGATATTCCCCTGCACATCGATAAACGAGCAGCTCGATTTTTACCAAGCGCTGGGATTCGAAGTTACGTATCGGCAGGCGAAACCGAACGTATACGCCTGCGTTCGCCACCGGAGAAAATGCGTTCGAGACCGCCTATCGGCTCGCGTATGCCAAGGACGAACCTGCCAGTGCCGCCAGAGTACTGGATCTGGCGCTGTCGAAAGGGGAGGACGCCGGGGCGGTGCTGCGTTTCAAGGCGTACGTCCTGCGTGCCGATATCGCCTTCGGGATGGACGAGCTCGACCTGGCCGCCAGATATATCCGGGAAGCGGATCAGGTAACGCTGTCCGGTCTCGAGCTGGAGAGCGCATGGGAGGCGGCCGAAAGGCGGAATGAGCTCAAAGCGGCTTTAGAGTACGACGGCCCTTCGTAATATGCTGAATCCGGCACGAATAAAACCCGGACGTCCATATCGCTTCTATGGATGCCGGGTTTTGTGCAGGTTCGGGATATTGGAGTGTCCGTAAATGGAGCAGCTCGTCCATTCATTGTCGAGAGGTTCACAGAGGCTGGATTTCTCTGTTTTTTTCCAAGAACACCAGACCCCAATCCGGCTCGACGGTCTCGTATTTAAAAATCCGGTACCCTAGCCGGTGGTAAAGGCGAATATTGTTTACGCTCTTGCTGCCGGTGAACAGCTCGTATCTGCCCGCGGGGCGGAAGGTTTCGATTGCGTTCATCAATGTCGTGCCGATCCCTCTGCCCTGATAGCCGGGGTGTACGATCAGTTTGCCGATGAAACAAGTCCCGTCGTTGGCATAAGCTCTGACCGAGCCGACGATGCTTCCATCGCTGACCGCTTTCAGCACGGTGTGGTTTTGGAATTGAAGCTTCACATGTTCAATTGTTTGAACAAGAGGTTCGATCCCGTAATTGCGATAAAGCTCGGCTTCGCTCCGGTAAGCCAGTTTTTGCAGAGCTAAGATTTCCTCCGCATCGGTCGTAAGCGCCCGTTCAATCCTCACATCCATCTCGTCTCACCTTTCTTCGCTCAGCTCATCTAATCTTAGTAGCATTATAACGGTTTTTGTGTTCGTTTGAATATTCCAAAATGTTTGTTCGCTCCAAAAAACGTTTAATAGATGTAAGTCTGCGGCGGCAGGGGTCTGAAATCCGAAATTTAAGGCATTCAACATGGCAATGGCGTGGAAAGAATTCGATTAAAAGCTTTTATCGCTACGCCAAAATTTAGGTTTTTTACAATGATAAAGTTCAAAAGTATTGTTTCAAGCAAGCAAACTGCTAGTTTTCTGTACCAACAAAAGCTTCCTTTTACGTTTTTCTTACAATTTTAGCTAATATCCTACTAAAGACCTCTTCAAATTTGTTTATTTTTGGTATAATTGGAACTATAATAAGGGTAGGCGAATTATGTTTATCTAAGAAAAGGAGCCGTTAGTATGCCAATTCCTTCGGGAGCATCGATTGGGTGGGTCATTGCTGCTGCAATCCCGATCTTCACCCTCTGTACGATACTGGAAATGCGTTTGCGCAAAAATATCCGGTTGGGGCGGATTGACGAAAGCAAATATTCGCCTAAGCGACTAGCAGAGTTTAGACGGATGCGGGAACGGATGACCAAGGTTAAGGATAATGTTTAATCGATTGGTAAAGGTAGCTGGTTAACGATCGAGAATAGCCTAAAAGAAGTCCGGCCGCGTGAACAGTTAGCGAGCGAGGTCGGGCTTTTTGGGTTATTTCATTCTGGTTGGGAGCAGGAAAAGGGGATTGGGTGCCTAAGATAGCTGCATCCTTTCAGAGAACAACTTAGTAAACTGCCGCCTGCCAAAGAAGAGGCTGCCGACTCTTTTTTTACCCTCCAACAGAAAAGGCATCGTTAAAATCAAATTGCATCGTTCTCCCTCACCTTCCACAAAATTACATGGTTTGACAACCATCATTTTAGTGGATAGGAGATTTTTACAATTAGAAGGCTCCACGATTCTGTGGGGTCTTTTTGATGACAAATTGGACACATTTGGAAATACTTATTACCACAGTATTCCATTTCCCACTTCCGAAGTGTATAATCTGTAGACAAACACTGCCCGGGTGGTGTGTCATACATGGTAAAAGAGGTTACATTTACTTATAAGGATAGTCCAAAATATCACAGGGATTATGCTACAACAGTAAGAATTAACCAAAATGCAAGCAACGATCTCGTATTAGATTTCATAGAAGAGTATTTGGACCCTGTTCTATTAACAAAGCAGTATCTTGTTACTGGAGAGGAAGATCAAACTCATTCTTTTAGAAGAATTAAAGATTATTCATGAAAGATAATGTTCTATCATATTAAATTCTGATCAAGCAGTGAAGCTAGCTAAGAGAATACTGTCAACATATGAGTCGGGAGGCGATGATCTTGAAAGTAGATAACAGATCAAAAGAACCGCTTAATATTGTTGGACCTAGTATCAACGATTGGCTATCGATAACTGCTAAAATTACTGTCACTCAAGATTTAAAACAATAGAAGACAACCTGATTAAGTAGCACTCTCCTTTGAGGGTGTTTTTTTATTTCACCAAGGGGTGATACCATGGCAACCGCATTCCTCCTGTATTCGGGCTGTTCTGCAAAAGCCTGCGACTGTGAAAGAAGCTTTTCGATCCTTATTTGAGGATCTGATTGAGAAAGAATACACAGGAGCTCACAATAAGGGGTGCTTCTGTGCTATTTTTGAAGAGACGTTAAAGAGAGGCGTCATTGCCGGAGAATTAAACCGTGAATTAGACGTCAAAGCTTGCCGAGCTTCCTATCAAACATTGTCTTCGGCACGCCTTCTTCCGGCATTCAACACCCGATACGGAAGAACGGCATCGTTGATAACTACCTTAAAGTCTTCGAAAACGGGAGTAATAGCATCATACGGAACTAATTTGGAGCCAGGAGATAATATGAACATTCAACTATCGTTAGTACCCTATGAAGATAAGTCGATTCTTAGTAATCTGCTCCAGCTGTACCGTTATGACAGCAGTGAATATGATGGACATGTTCTGAACGGACATGGGCTCTATATGTATAAATATTTGGATCACCAGTGGACGGACGAGTACCGTCGTCCCTTTCTGGTGAAAGCGGACGGAGAGATTGCAGGCTTTGTCCTGGTGAGTCTCGATATTCCCCGGGAATATATGAAGCTAAGCACAGCGGAGCAAACCAACTCGATCGGCGATTTCTTTATTATGCGCAAATATAGGCGCAAAGGAGTCGGCAAGGAAGCGGCATTTTCGTTATTTCAACAGTTTCGCGGCAGTTGGGAGATCCGGCAAACGCTGGCCAATAAGCCCGCTTACGAATTCTGGAAACGGGTCATTGCCCAATACACAGGGGAAGGAGCTTACCAAGAAGAGATCGTTCGGAATGACAAGTGGGACGGACCTGTATTTGTCTTCCAGTCCTAAGAATAAATCGGGGGCGGGGGCGAAAACTAAAGGAATCCGCCCTGTGCCTGGACGAAAATAAGGCAAGAAAGCGAATAAACTGTTAATGCCTCTCTAAAAAAGAGTAAGATAGAGGTAGAAGTCCTTTAGATGTAACAGTTTTATACTGCACATTTCTGAACTGAAACGACTATTAATCCAAACGGAAGAACAAGGAGCTGCGATGACGGAGAAGCCGATAACGGAAGCCGGATGGAACTTCGATAACAGTTATGCCCGCCTGCCGGAAATTTTATATGTGCGGCAAGGTCCAGTCCCTGTAAGTGCTCCAAAGCTGGTTGTGCTGAATGAACGGCTCGCCGCTTCCCTCGGGTTGAACGCCCAAGCGCTGCAAAGCGGGGACGGCGTTGCGGTGCTGGCCGGCAACCGCGTTCCCGGAGGCGCTTCGCCTCTTGCCCAGGCTTACGCCGGGCATCAATTCGGGCATTTTAATAGGCTCGGGGACGGCCGTGCGCTGCTGCTCGGCGAACAGATCACGCCTGCAGGCGAGCGGGTGGATATTCAACTGAAAGGCTCGGGCCGGACGCCTTTCTCCAGGCGGGGCGACGGACGGGCGGCGCTCGGGCCGATGCTGCGCGAGTACATCATTAGCGAAGCGATGCATGCGCTCGGAATTGCGACCACCCGCAGCCTGGCCGTAGTGACGACAGGTGAAACCATCATCCGCGAGACGGAGCTGCCGGGTGCGGTATTAACCCGGGTGGCGGCCAGTCATCTGCGCGTCGGCACGTTTCAATTCGCTGCCAACTGGGGCAATACCCGCGATCTCGAAGCGTTGGCGGACTATACGCTGCAGAGGCATTATCCCGAAGCCGCCGCCGGGGAAAACCGCTATCTCACGCTGCTGCGGCAAGTCATTCAGCGTCAGGCCGGGCTGATCGCAAAGTGGCAGCTGGTCGGCTTCATCCACGGAGTGATGAATACCGACAATATGGCTCTTAGCGGAGAAACGATCGATTACGGGCCTTGCGCTTTTATGGACGTGTACGACCCGGCGACGGTATTTAGTTCCATTGATGTGAACGGCCGATACGCTTACGGCAACCAGCCGTATATCGCCGCCTGGAACTTGGCGAGATTCGCCGAATCTTTGCTGCCGCTGCTGCACGAAGACGAGGCCGAGGCCGTGAAGCTGGCCGAGCGGGAGATCGCCAGTTTTACGCAGTTGTTCCAGCAGCATTGGTTTGCCGGCATGAGAGCGAAGCTGGGCCTTTTTAACGAAGAGGATGACGATCCAGCTTTATTTGAACGTCTTCTCGGCCTGATGAAACAGCACCGCGCGGATTACACGAATACGTTCCGCTCCTTGACCCTCGGCAAGCTGGAGGGCACGTCCCTATTCGGCAGCGAGGAATTTGCCCGGTGGCACGAGCTGTATCAGGCGAGACGGGGCAGGCAGCAGGAATCGGAATCCGATTCGAAGCAGTTGATGCGCAGCAGCAATCCCGCCATCGTCCCTCGCAACCACCGGGTGGAAGAAGCGCTGGAGGCTGCGGTGGAGCAAGACGACTACAGCGTGATGGAGCGGCTTTTAAGTGCGCTAGCGGACCCTTACGCGTACTCCTCCGAGCAGTACGCATATTCCGCGCCGCCAGCCGAATCGGGCGAACCTTACCGGACTTTTTGCGGGACTTGACAGACAGTTCCGGTGGTAGAGGCAGAGTAACGGCGTAAAAAACGACATCCCAAAGGGCCCCGGCTGCAAAGGCGGCCTTTTTTGGGTTGTTCCAGCAAGTTAGCTAAACCGGGGATTCGATGAAGCGGATGATTTGGCAAAGACATCCCGCCGCCGCTAACGCAGGGGCAGCCGGCTCAGGGAGCCGGTTCGCGGACCGCACGCACTCCAACGCACTCCAGACCATGGGGGCCGAGGTGACTCTATTTGCGACCATGCACCCCATGCATCCGCCTATTCCGTTTTTTTCGTCTGTGAAGCGGACGCTAGGGCCGTTGTTTGAGACTGAAATCGGGTTGAGTGTTGGATGTGGAACGGGAAAAGTCCATAAGGGCTAACGGTCCGCCAGTCCGCCAAGCCGCCAAGCCGTCGAAGCGGACTCCGGATTTGCAATAAGGGTTGTACACGGTGATGGGGTAGCGTCAAACTCTCGGAATAAGAGCGGTTTGTATCCTTTATTTTGTCCCAAATCGGCTTGGATGGCGTAATAAGAGCGGTTCGAGACTCTTAAAATCCATCCAAAGGTGCAGACCCCTCATTTAGTTGAAAATAAGAGATGCAAACCGCCTTTCTTTTCTTCGACCATTCGAAAACGCCGAAAATAGGAGGTGCTAGAGGCTCTTATTCCGTTATAGAGCCCGTACGTCTCCTGTGTTCCGCGTGATTTCCGGATTTCGGTAGCTGCGGACACCCGCCCGCCCGGGAGGAACAGCAACCGGCGGCGAAAGCAACCCTTCGCAATTGCGGAGCATTTGCCTATTGCTGTACCCGGTCAACAGGTATAATGGGGATAGAAAACTTAAAAAGCTTAATAAAGTTAATAAACTTAAAAAACGAGTACACAGGAGGTCCGGCCATGAACGTTCTTGATCAGAATGACAAGCTGGCAGCAGCCGCTGTCGAGGCGATACGTACAGGGGACGTTCCAACGCTGCAGCGGCTTCTCGCCGGGAATCCGGGACTGGCGGCGGCTAGATTCGTCCAACGGGAAACCTCGGACGGAGCTCGGAACGCCGGCGAGTCGTCTCGAACCTTGCTGCATGTGGCCACCGACTGGCCCGGGCATTTCCCTAACGGAGCGGCGGTCATCTCGCTGCTAACGGAATCCGGCGCTGACGTTAACGCCCGGTTCGCCGGCGCACACGCCGAGACCCCGCTCCACTGGGCGGCGAGTACGGATGACGTCGGAGCGATCGACGCGCTGCTCGATGCCGGGGCGGATCTGGAAGCGCCGGGCGCGGTGATTGCCGGAGGCACTGCGCTCGACGATGCCGTCGCGTTCGCGCAATGGAGGGCGGCCCACCGGCTGGTCGAGCGCGGAGCCCGGTTCGCCCTCTGGCATGCCGCAGCGCTGGGCCGGATGGATGCGATACAGAGCCATTTTGACGGCGCCGAATTACCGGAACAGTATTCTTGGGGAGCAAGCGGCGCCGAACCCGCTGACAAGATTAACGTCTCGTTCTGGTGCGCCTGCCATGGCGGGCAGCAGCGTCCGGCGGAGTACCTGCTCGCACGCGGAGCCGATCTGAACTGGGTATCCGTCTGGGACGGCTTGACGCCGCTGGACGCGGCGCAGCGAAGCGAAGCTGACGGTCTCGTTCGGTGGCTCCACAGCCTGGGAGCGCGAAAAGCCGGCAAGCTTCGGGGACCGCTGGGGTCCTAGCGGCGGGCCGGAACAGTTGAATACAGCGGCAGTCCCGGAGGCATCCCGGCTGCTGCTTTTTGAACGTTTAACGGGATAAAGGGTTTACCGTATTCACGTACGCTGGTATGGTGCAAAACAATTCGCACTACCCCGCTATCGGTATGTTACGATGAATATACAGCTACTTAGGATGGAGCCGGCAAACATGGATTCGCTATTGACGATGTACATTACGCTTGTCTGCGTATCGGGTGTGTTCAATGTGTTTCTCAGCATCTACGCCTTCTCCAAGAGGCGCGAAATACCGGGTGCGGGAACTTTTATGGCCTATACGTCAGCGCTGGCGATTTACTGTTTCGGGTATGCTTTCTGTCTGGCAAGCGATACGATCCGGGAGGTCAAGCTCTGGACGACGGTCGAATACGTCGGCATGCCGTTCTCGGCCGCCCTGGGTCTGATGATCGTGCTGAACTATCTCGGCAGGAAAGTATCCGGGAGAACGGCTGCGGTTATGTTGGTCATCCCGGCGATCACTCTGCTGATGGTTGCGACGAACGATTATCATCATCTGTTCTACAAGTCAATGGAATTGAGGGAGGGCCTGCCGGCCCCGCTCGTGAAGATTGAGATCGGAGAATGGTACATCGTACACGGCATCTACACATTCAGCTGTCTGCTTGCCGCCGTCGTCTTGCTGATTGGCCGCTGGAGACAGACGAGCCGGACTTACCGGCTGCAACTGACGGTGATGCTGTGCGGGCAGTTCATTCCGATGGTTGCCGCCTTCCTCTACTTGCTGGGGATCGCGCCGGGGGGACTCGATCCTGTGCCAATCGTCATGTGCGTCACTTCCTCCTTGTTTATATGGGCGATAGTCTCTACCAAAATGCTCACCGTGGTTCCAATCGCCAAAGAAACGATTTTCGAAAGCATGGGCGAGGGGGTTATCGTGCTTGATCCCGCAGAGCGGCTCATCGATTTCAACCGCGCCGCAGCCGCGATGATTCCTTCGCTCCATCTCTCTCTCATCGGTAAAACCTTGGACGAAGTATGGACCATGATGACGGGATCACCGTTCCCTGCGGCCCGTCAGCCTCAGGGGATGAAGGAGGAGATTGTGTGGACGGCGGACAACGGCTGCCGCTGCTACGAGGTTCGTTCTTCCGTCGTCCGGCACCGCAACGGCGAGCAGGCGGGAAGCCTGCTGATGCTGATCGACGTGACCGAGCTGAAACGGCTTCAGCGGGATTTGGAGCATATGGCCTACTACGACGGTCTCACCCAAATCTACAACCGGACCCATTTCATCCACCTGGCCCGCGAGCTGTTAAAGGAATCCCGGACCGGGGGACATCCGTTCTCGGTCGTGCTTTTCGATATCGATTATTTCAAGCAGATTAACGACAGCTTCGGCCATGAGACGGGCGATCGTGTCATCGTGCACGTCGTCTCCGTATGCAAGCGGATACTTGGCGAAAATACGTTGTTCGGCCGTTACGGCGGCGAGGAATTCGTGATCGCTCTGCCGTTCGCTTCGCTTGATGAGGCTGCCGGTCTTGCCGAGCGGCTGCGCGCGGCGCTGGAGGCCGAGCCGCTGATTACGGCGGATGGCGAGGTCGCCGTCACCTCCAGCTTCGGTGCGGCCCAAGCGGCGGAGCCCGGCCGCGATACGCTGGAGTCGCTGCTGCACGCGGCCGACGAGGCGCTGTATTTGTCCAAGCGCGGCGGCCGCAACCGGGTCAGCGTATGTAACCCGGCTGTACGCCGGAGGGACCGGTAAGCCAACAGTTTGCGTCTTCGTGCGTCTTTTAGGTAAATGGCCGTGCCATACTCCCAGCGGTATTGCATCTACAAGGCGTAAGCAATGTCATCATTTCGCCAGAAACGGTGTGACTGCCGTCACCGTCGCCATCCCCCCGGCTCTGTTAAGCTGGTTCTTGGAAGAGAACATAGCGAATCGCCGAATGGAGGATGGCTTTATGTTTTGTTACCAATGTGAACAAACGCCGAGCGGCGGCTGTAAAGTGGTCGGGGTATGCGGCAAAGACGAGACGATCGCAAGCTTGCAGGATACGATTATTTTTGCGCTGAAAGGAATCGCCGCTTACGCGACACATGCCAGACAGCTCGGCTATACCGATCCGGAAGTGGACCGGATTACGCACGAAGCGCTGTACCTGACTTTGACCAATTCGAATTTTAACCTCCAGGAGCATCTGGATATGGCGATGAAGGTCGGCACGGCCGCGGTCCGGATCATGGATGTCCTTGACCGTGCGCATACGACGCACTTCGGGATTCCGCAGCCCGTTACGGTATCGCAGAACAAGATCGAGGGCAAGTGCATCGTCGTAACGGGGCATAACCTGTATGCGCTGGAGGAGCTGCTCAAGCAGACGGAAGGCAAAGGCATCCAGATCTATACGCACTCCGAAATGCTGCCGGCTCACGGCTATCCGAAGCTGAAGCAGTATGCCCACTTGAAAGGAAATATCGGGAAAGCGTGGTACGACCAGCGGCGGTTGTTCGAGCAGTTTCCGGGGGCCATTCTGGCGACGACGAACTGTGTGATGCCGATTAAGGGCACCTACGCGGACCGGTTTTTCTCCTATGAGGTGGCGGGGCTTGAGAATGTGACGAAAATCGTCGGCGACGATTTCTCTCCGCTGATCGCACGGGCGCTGGAGCTGCCGGAGGCGAATATCGATTCCGAGCAAGTGCTGACGACCGGCTACCACCACGAGACGGTCATCGGACTCGCTCCGGAAATCATTCAAGCGGTGCGCGACGGCCTGATCAAGCGGTTCTTCGTCATCGCCGGCTGCGACGCTCCGGGCAAAGGCGGCGAGTATTACCGCGAGCTGGCCACTTCGCTTCCGAACGACACGGTGATACTGACGACGTCCTGCGGCAAGTTCCGCTTCAACGACGTCGACTACGGCACGGTAGCCGGCACCGGCATACCGCGGTACATCGATTTGGGCCAATGCAACAACTCCGGCTCTACGGTCAAAATCGCGCTGGCGCTGGCCGACGCCTTCGGCTGCAGCGTCAACGAACTGCCGGTAAGCATCGTGCTGTCCTGGTTCGAGCAGAAAGCCGTCGCCATCCTGCTGGGCTTGTTCAGCCTCGGTATCCGGGATATCCGGATCGGTCCGAAAGCGCCGGAGTTCATCAATGAAGGCGTCATGAACGTGCTCGTCGAGCTGTTCGGCCTGAAGCTGATCGGCGATGCGCAAGAGGATATGGCGGCTATGCTCGCTTTGAATTAAGTTTGCACGGCAAGGGAACTGCGCGTTTAAGTCAGCCTCCATCCCCCCCTACCAGCCGCTACAGCCGGAACGGGGGTATTTTTGTTGAAAGAAGCGCTCCTTCCTTGGACGGAACAGAGTTGGAATAGTTTAACACCGCTCCGGAAATAATTAGAAGCGACATGTAGCAAACCAATGGAGCTCACAAGGAGCCGGGCAGGGGGGAGCCGAGCATCGAACAGCAAACCGGCAGCAGAGACTCGAACCGTCCGAAAGGTCCGGCAGATCGGGAAAGCCGTCCCACGTTCTACACCAACATCCGGCAGTCCGGCAGCATCGTCTCCAGCTCTTTGATCGGCATCGGCGTGCTGACCTTGCCCAGGATGGCCGCAGAATCGTCAGGGGAAAGCGGGTGGATCGTGGTCATAGGCGGCTGCCTGCTGGCCATCCTGGCGTTGTCCGTCATCATTAAGCTGTCCAACCGCCATCCGGGTCAGACGATTGTCGATTATGCGATCCGGCTGCTCGGCCCGAAGCGTTACCCTCTGGTCGGACGCCTCATCGGCCTTCCTTTATTCACCGCATACTTTTTGTTTTGGGCAGCTTCTACCGCACTCATCGCCCGCAGCTTCGGCGAGGTCGTCGTAACCAACGTATTGCGGGAAACGCCTCTGGAAGTCGTTATACTGACGATGCTGTTCACAGGGTTGTTTTTCGTTATGCACGATGAGCAGGTGCTGATTCGCGTCAATGAAATTTTGCTGCCGATCATCGTCGTTCCCGTCGTCATCATCGCTCTGTCTTCCCTGCAAAGCGCGCGGCTGGACAACGTGCTGCCGATATTCAGCGGAAATTGGCTCGGCTTGCTGAAGGGGGTTTTCTACACGGCCGGCTCGTATCTCGGCTTCGAGATGATGTCGATCTTTTTGGCGAATACGGAGCAGGGGGGCAAACGAATGACAGCCGGGATCATCGGCGTTGCGATCCCGGGGTTCATCTACGTGCTTATCGCATTTTCCGGCATATCCGTATTTGGCGTCGACGAGCTGCGAATTCTGGCCTGGCCGACTCTGGAGCTGGTCAAGACGAGCGAGGTGCCCGGACTGATCCTGGAGCGGCTGGAATCGGCTTTTCTCGGCGTATGGGTGGCGTCCGTTTTTACGAGTGTGGGCAATATGTATTTCGCCGCAACGATCATCGCCACACAAGCTTACAAGGTGAAAAGCCGGCGGTGGATCGCTGTTCTCATGCTGCC
Organism: Paenibacillus oceani; assembly: GCF_014705615.1. GTDB lineage: Bacteria > Bacillota > Bacilli > Paenibacillales > NBRC-103111 > Paenibacillus_AB > Paenibacillus_AB oceani. The sequence goes on along the minus strand of NZ_JACXJA010000011.1, from coordinate 4,514 downwards.
GGTGCTGTACTGGTTTTCCATGCTTCCTCCAAGCAGCCAGAAATTGATCGAGTACCAGAGGTTGAACATTTACTTGGGAATGTGCATCGCGTATGTGGTGCCGGTGTTGCTGCTGCTCATATCCTTCGCGAGAGGCCGGAGCCGTCCGGGAAAGGCAAGTCCTTAAGACACCCGACCGCGAAGGCAGTCCGGACATGCGTTTCTTAACGCAGTAAGGGTACAGCTGCATCTTACGTTGAGTCAGTTCTCTTCCCAATCGACCCGGTACTCGTACATCCAGCGATGGGCGTCCTTATCGGCTCTCCTAAGAAACAGCGGCATCATCAGATCGCGGAAAAACACTTGCACCGGGTTCGTCGCATGCTTGCGCCGGCCGATGCTTCTGGAGTAACGAACGATCTGTTCCACCCTGTCGCGGCGCTGTTTCTGGAAAAGGGCGAAGGCCTGCTCCTGATCGGGGAGGTCGCGGAGACACTTGGCCAGTACGATCGCATCCTCCAGCGCCAGCGAAGCGCCCTGCGGCATTTGGCGATGTGGCATGCAGGGCGTCGCCGATCAGACCTACGGATTTCTTGTGCCATTCCGGCAAGGAAGGCAGATCGTAGATCGGATAGACGCCGATCTCTCCTCGCATCCCATGCACGATACCCGAAAGCGGGGCGATATCGTCGGCATACAGCTCCCGGACGGTTCGATGCCACTCCGCCTGGGGGATGCGCTACAGATCTTGCCGGGTGGGCGATCCGGGATAGTCCAAGTTGCCGAACCAGTACACTTCGCCGTCTTGCCTCGTCAAATAGCCAAAAAACGCGCGTTTTCCGAACACCATCGTTTGGGTGCCCCGATCGTAGGGGAGTCTGCTGTCGGGCAAAAAACCGCCAAAGCTGATCAATCCTGTATAAGCCGGCTCCGGCGCGCGCCCGGAACGACGATTCTCCGGACCCGCGAATGAATGCCGTCGCAGCCGATCAACAGATCCCCGGATGCGGTTCCCCCGTTCTCGAAAGAAATCTCCACGCGTTCTGCCGTATTCACTTCGACCGCTTTCAGCTTCTTGCCGTACTCGATCGGAATGCCTTGACGCCGCGCCTCTTCCCGGAGAATCCGATGGAGCGCGCCTCTCTTCACCGTATACCCTTGGGGCTCCCCGTCGGAAGCGCCGATAACACCCAGCAGCTTGCCTTTGCCGCTGACCCTCTTCATCGTATGCATTGCATACCCTTCGCGCCGGACTTCTTCATCCAACCCCAGCTCTTGCAAAACATACGTCCCGTTGCGGGCCAGATTGAGAAACAACCCCGCATAGTCGTCGGCCTGCTCATCGGCTTCGAAAAGTACGGGAGCGAAACCGGCTCTCTTCAGAAAAAGCGACAAGGCCGGACCGAGCGGACATGGGTCGTGCGGCTGATCCGGGATATAGAAGCCAGGGACTTGACGGAACGGACGGAGGACGGCTGGCATTGGTCGGTCCGGTTTGCGGAGCCGCCTGCGCCAGGCCCGGACAAGGATAACGATTAAAGGAGCGAGGGCTGTGCGCGCGATCTGGGGATTTTATCAGAAACCTTCAAGTATAAAAGAATAGCATTTTATGCCCAGGGTTGATAGAGTGATTCATGGACCGTCCGGTCGTCGAACCGGCGATCCTGTGATGACGCGGTCCAACCGACAAGCGAAGACAGAAACAGCCCGGAGGTTAACCGGAAGTGGAGAGACGACTGGAGAAGTTCAACAAGATTTACGCCATGCAATTGGTGACGATTTTTGCAGGATTTATCGTTTTCGGCTTTTCGGAAAATAGTAAAGGACCGGCTATACCGCGCATTCAATTCGACTTCATGCTGAATGAATCCCAGCTCGGCACGCTGTTGTCGCTGAATGCGCTCGGCTATTTACTGGCCTGCTCGTTTACCGCATTTCTGACCCGGATCTGGGGAATCAAAATCGTAAGCGTCGCTGCGTTCGGGTCGATGATCCTCTCGGGCGTGCTTATTTATTTCTCCCACAGTTATCCGGCGTTTGCTTCGTCGTATTTCCTCATGTACATCGGCAACGGGATGCTGGAGATTGCGTTAGCGATTCTGGGCGCGCGTATTTTCGTGAAAAATACGGGCACGATGATGAATTTGACCCACGGCTTCTACGGGATCAGCTCCACGGTGGCTCCCCTGGTGGCGACGGGCTTAATGAACGTAACCGTGCTCGGGCATACGCTGGATTGGCGCGGCATGTATCTGGTGATGCTGTCGCTGTCCATTCTGCCCATTATATCGGCCTTACGCTCCTCGTTCCCGGGCGACAGCCTGACGCATGAGGAACGGATTCCGCTGAAAGCCTTGATGCGCGACCCGGCCCTCTGGCTGATGGTGCTGATCCTCACCTTCGGCGTCGTGTCGGAGCTGGCGGTAGGCGGCTGGCTCGTTTATTTTCTGGAGAAGGCTTACGGATGGGATACCGTTACGGCCTCGGGCATGCTGTCGGCTTTTTTTCTATGCTTTACGCTTGCCCGGCTTATATTGGGGCCCTTGACCGATAAGATCGGGTTCACCCTGTCGCTTATTGTTTTCTCGGCATTTTCGGCCTTATGTACGTTTGCAGCCCTGATCGGAGGCGAAGGTTATGCCGTTCTGTTCGCAGCGGCGGGACTGGGGATCGCGATGATTTATCCGACGGTTATGGCCTTTATTGCCAGACGGTATTCGAGGGGCAGCGACACGGCCATTACCTTTACCGTTACGCTGATGGGGGTAGGGAGCGTTATCGGCAACTACCTCATCGGAGGCGTCATAGAAGGTACGAAGGCGCTTTACGGCGCCGATACTCCCATCGGCCTGCTCCGGGGGCTCCAGGCCGGGTACGGGTTTATCGGGTTGTGCGCCGCTGTGTGCGCCGCTTTCAGCATCGTGCTGTACCGCTACTTAAAACGGCGGAGGGAACTGATTTAACCCGATAGAATAGGAACCGGACAGCGAAAGCGTTCGAGCAGGCTGCAGGGTCGGCACATAGCAAAGAGCGCAGCGAGAAGGGGGAGGTCTTACGCTGCGCTCTTTGTTTGAAGCTGATACAGTATATGGAAGGTTGCTAGATTTCGACAAGACGAATATACGGTAGAGAAAGACCATTTATTGGCGCTGCCGGACAAGACGCCGGCATTCCCCCATTTGGCTATGGAGGTGCGCACAATCCGCTGGCGGCTCTTCCCCAGCGGTTGCCGGTTCGGGCGGTTAAGCTGCGGTGAGGAAGGGGCGGCTCTCGCAGAATGAAGCTGCTGCTTATGAAGGAATAACGATAAGTCTCCCGCCAGAAACCATCCAATAGTGAGGTAAATCCATGAAAACTAGTAAAAAACGGATGGGTCCGGACGATGCGTGGGGCGAACTGCAGGAATGTATCGCAGGCGCGCAGAACCGGGTTTCCGTACTCCCTTGCAATAGAGAACAAGGGATCGCAACGCTTGAACATTTGCAGCTATCGAATCGATCTTATCTGGGAGCCATTGCCCTTGAAACCGGCGGACTGTTAATCGATGGCGGCTGGTTAAAAATTTTGGGGGCCGGCAACTCCAGTATTTCGGGGTCGCTGATTACCTGGAACAACCCGATCGGAGACGCTTTAATCGTCGCGTACGATTTGGTCGGGGGCTGTTTTGCACTAAGCGGGGAAACGGGAACCGTACAATATTTTGCTCCGGACACGCTAGCCTGGGAAGACCTGAAAGTCCCCTATTCCGGATTTATCGATTGGGTGCTGAATGGGGAGTTGGCTTTATTTTACGAGACGTTCCGGTGGAAAGAGTGGCTGCACGATTCGCAAAACATTCAAGGCGACCAGGCGTTTTTACTGTACCCGTATCTATGGACGGCTGAAGGAAAAGATGTGGAACGCACCTCGAGAAAAGCGGTCGGCGTCAAAGAGTTATGGGGGATGCAGCTGGAATTCGCAAGGCAGTTGAACGGCCCATCGTAGAAGCGCAATGGACCGTTAGCCTTCCTTTCCAATTCCTTGGCCGGCAGTCCGGAGGCCGCTTCCCCCGGTAATCGGGCCCCGTGGCGGCAAGCCGACTTTGCGGGGCCTCATATGAGGGCGGCCTGCCTGCCCTTCCTCCGGTTACGCTCCCGTTTACGCTAATCTTTGAACGATAAACCGATCTTCTCCAAAGCCGCCCGAAGCTTAGGCAACGACGCGGGTCCCATCCCGTGAAATTTCAAAATCTCTTTCTCGCTATAGGTCGAAAGCTGCTGCAAACTCGTAATGCCGTTATGTTCCAGCGCTCGTCTGGCCGGCGCCGAGAGAAGGGAGAGAAACGCGCTGTCAGGCGCCGCCTGCTGCTCGCAAACCGGACATGTCGGACAATCGGTGCTTTTGTAGTACTGGTGTCCGTTGTCGCACGTTCTTAACGTTTTCGGTGAAGCCGCCACGATTCATACCTCCCACTATAAAGTAATGTTTTCTCCTGTTTTCTCGCTCATTCTTAGTTTTTCAACTTTGACAACCTATGTCCGTTGGAGGAAGATTGA
>NZ_JACXJA010000010.1 GCF_014705615.1 Paenibacillus oceani | reverse complement strand
CTCCTATTAAAAAATAGTTCCATTACTTTTCATTACACAAATTTCCCATCATTCAAACCATCTTTTTTGAGGTACCTAAGTAGTTACTGCAAACCGCTCTTATTTCGCAATAGCAGACCATTGCGTGTCCAATAAGAGCTGCAAACCGCTTCTAATACTAATTGTAGTTTCTGCCGGTCCTCACCCTTTACAGCTATTAATCTTCCACTCAAGTAATTTACCATTTTATTTGGAAAATAATTGATTTCGAGGTGCAATCTTGATACTCTAAACCTATTCATCTACGAAAACGGAAACATAGATCTGATCCGAAAGGGAAGAAAGGTGGAGGGAAAGGAATTGAAACGACGACTGGTTAGCGGAATCGCCTCATGGTCTGCAGCGGCGCTCCTGATGGCCGGATGCAACATGGGGGGCGGCGGTGATGCCGAGCCGAAGCTGAAAGCTCTCGGCAAAGACGAGAAGGCGACCATCAAGGTGATGAGCACTTGGGACGAAAGAATGTTCAATCAACAATACGGACTATTATTTTATGCGAAACATCCGAATATCGAAATCCAGGTAGCGACTACCCAAGGGGCAATTACGTATGGACCGGACACGGATGTTAACGCCGAGTTCGAGAAATTTATCGAGGAACATAACCCGGACGTGCTGATGCTGACTCCCGATCTGTATGAGCGTATGGTGGAGAAGGGCAAGCTGTATGAACTCGAATCGGTCATCAAGCAGGACAAATTCGACCTGGCCGGCATCATGCCGGGGGTGCTGGACACGATCAAGACTTACAGCGGCGGTAAGCTGTACGGGTTGGCCCCTAACTTTAATTCACAGGCGCTGTTTTACAACAAAACGCTGTTCGAGCGTCACGGCGTACCGCTTCCCAAAGACGAGATGAGCTGGGAGGAGCTGCTTGAGCTTGCCAGACGTTTCCCGACGACGGGAGACGATTCCAGCCGGGTATACGGCTTCAGTCTGGGCAATCTGGACAGTGTATTCCGCTTCGCGATGATGATCGGTTCGACCAAGGGACTCAGCTTCGCCGATCCGGACACGCTTACGATGACGATGAATACCGACGGCTGGAAGAAGGCGGCGCAGCTAGCGCTGGACAGCTACAAGTCGAACGCGATTTACCGGCCGAATCCGAACCAGCAATTCCGCGGCGGTTCCATGGAGGAATATTACAAGCAGGAGCCGTTTATCGGCGGGAAGGTCGCGATGATGCTCAGCGGGACCTATTATATGGAAAGCTTGAAGCAGGCCAAGACCGCACTTAAGGACGATGCGCCGCAATGGGACCTTGTGACGATTCCGGTAGATCCGAATAATCCGGAAGGAAGCCCGTCTTCCTTTAACATCGGCCAGATTTTTGCAATAAATTCTCAGTCCCCCAACCTGAGGGCCGCATGGGAGTTCGTGAAATACATCAACGATGCCGAGTATGCCCGAGTGATGTCCAAATCGTCGTCGATGACAGGGTCCGTCACAACTCGAAGCGAATATTTCCAAGACCCGGAAGGACGCAACGTCGAAGCTTTCTATAAAATTAAGGGCAATTCGGCCGCTTATAACAGATCGATGGCCAAACTTCCGCAAACGTTCATGAGCCAACTGTATCCGCACGCCGAGTTGGAGTTTAAGGAAGTGATGGAAGGCAAGAAATCGGTCGACGATGCCATCCAGGCGATTCAGGAGAGAGGCCAGACGGAGCTGACGAAGGCGAAGCAGGCGAAGGATCAGCCTAAGTAAAAGGGGCCGGGGTTCAGGGTTCAGAATGAACGCGTATAGAATAGTGAAAATATGGAAATAATAAAGAACGGACGTCAGGCGATACGGCGATTAGATCAAGCGGGAGCCGGGAAGGGATCTGCGTAATCTGCGCAGCGGTCCCGGAACCTGTCACGCACACCATGCGTCTCTATTAGTTTTGCTCTGCCTAACCAGCTCTTTGGTCCGGATTCTTCCGGAGGCTTGCAGCCGAGGCTTAAGCGAAATAGGGATTCGATGGGGCAGCGTGCCGGTTTTCAGCCCCCGGCTTGTACCAGCCGCAAAACATCCGCGTCCGGGAGGTGCGAAGCGACTATCGCCAGCAAAACGGAAGATTACATCAAGTATTTGACGGAGCGGGTCGTCGCTTACATGGATACGCCGCCTGAAGTGCGGAAGGAACAGCGAATTTTGCATAAAAGCACGAGGATGCCGTGGCACGTCCGTTGGTTCGGCATGATTCCTCTTTCGATAGCTATATGGTGGAAACGCCGTCGCGAACGTAAGGCGCAGCGGCAGAAAACGTCCCCGCACGATTCGTAGCAGGCTTGGAAGGCTTCGGATGGCTAACCGCTAAACGGTCAAACGGTTAAACGGCTTAACGGTCAATCGACCATCGGCCGCGCCAACGGCCGCTTACAGAGAAAAACCCGGCAGTATGGCGGCTATACCCGACCGCATCCAGCGGCAGATTGGACTTCTCCCTAAGTCCGGTCTGCCGCTGCTGTTATTTCGGCAGTAGCCCGAACCGTGTTTCCGCGAAAACATAAAAAGAACACCCCGATCCATAAACGGATCATAAATGGGGTGTTTGATATGGGAAGAGGAGGAGAAATACCGAAAGTTAGGTTGCATCCGCGCCCGGCCGCTGATGAAACATGCCATAAGCGATCAGCGCGTCGAACGGGACGTAACGGCCGCCTTCCTGCTCGAGCCGGATATAGGCGGAGCCGGAAGCCGATTCCTGGAACCCGGTAACGGCGAACGGAGCAAGCACGGTCCGGCCGTACAGGTTAGCCGTGAAGGTGACGGGCGGATATCCGTCCGCAAGGGCGCCTAGCAGCGGCTGTACCGATTGCAGCTGAAGAGGCGGTTCCGTCAGCCAGTGGGTATTATCAAAAGGATCGAACGTCTGGAGCCGGATGGAACGGGAGGAGAATCCGGTTGTTTGGCCAATGGCCGTTTCGGCTCCGTACGGAGTAAGCGAAGTAAAGCTTTGTTCGGTTAGCGGCAGCGGTTCGCCGGTTTTCGCGTCGATGTACATCCATCCGTCCCCGTTAGCGACTTTCCACACCGCATGCAGCGGGCTGTAGTAGATTCGCTCCGGGAGAGACGAAGATGGGTGCCGGGCGGTCATGTCGATAGCAGAATCGATAAGTTCAAGCTGCACCATGGAGCGGTACAGCGTTCGCATACTGAAAAGGGGGTTCTCGCCGGCTCCGTATTCGGTCAGCTTCAGTTCGCCGTTCTCGGCAGCGCTGACGATCAAATAACCGACTTCGGTTCCGTTTTTCTCGATCAGCACGAGCCAGCCGTGCATGCCGGCTCCGAGCGGATGCCGGGTCCAGCGTGCAGATTGCCAGCTCTTGAATTCGTCTTGTGCGGACAAAGCGCGAATCCATTGTTCGATCTGATGATCAAGCTGCGCCGCAAGGTCCGTATCCCCGCTTGTGATCCCAGGCGGAGAAGCGGTTTCGGACTGTGCCTGAACCGGTACGTCTGCCGGGACTTGGGAGGGAGCCTGCGAATGCGTTTCCAATTGCTGTAACGCCGCGCTTTCGAAAGCGCCGCCGAGCAGCATGGCCGCAGCCAGAGTAAGCGCCGCCGCTCCGAGTTTCCACCGGTAGTACATCGTCATCACCTGCCGTATTGGGATTTAGGGGACAAACGGTTTAGGCGAGGGCGGTGTATCGTATTTCTATGTCCCCATTGTAACGAATATGACTAAAAAATGTTGTTGCTTCCTGTCAGCCCCGCCGATTTTTTACGGTTGTTTTTTTGAGAAGTTTTAGCGGGATTCGTCAGTTCATGCCGTTTCCCTACCGCGCGAGATGGAATATTCCGCCGCTGACGACCGACACGGCGATCCGGGGGCGATACTGCCAGTCGATTTCTTCCCGGCGGCGCTTCCACTGCTCCTCCGCTTGCATTCGCGGCTCCTCCTCCAGACCTTTCAGGGCGTCCTCGTAATACCGGTCCACCCGGGCGAATTCATCGCTCAGCCTGTCGTTCGCGTCGGCCGCCCAGCCGTGATCATACCGTCTCAGCATTTTCTCCAGATGAAGCTCCACGATCGTCCTCGCCCGGGCGACCGTAATGACGGGACGGGCGATGTATACGTTCGGAGGGAGACGGGGAGTCAGCTTGCGGCCGGCGACCTTCTCATAGAAATGATCCGTCAGCTCTCCCGTGGCCAGATCGACGCCGAAGGAATGAAGCTCGTCGCGCTTCATATCGCAAGCCAGCTCGACCTTCACATTGATGTTCAAATACGAAGCATACCCGGAGGAGCCCGCTCCTCCCCGCATGGCGGCCCCCGGGTCCTCGAACAGCTGAACGGTCTGGCCGCACATTTTGACCACGTCGAACAGTTGCATCAGTCTCCGGCTGCCGTATGTCACCTCATCTCTCGGGATACGGCCCGGCCCGAACGATCCGGGGGAAGGGGCGACCCCGAAATAGCGGCCGAGAATCGAGTCCGCGCCCGCTTGCCCGGCGAGCGGCTGACCCGACGGGCCCAGCACGACGGGGCCGGCTTGCGGCGCAGCCCCTGCTTTGGCGTCGGCGGCGGCCTGCCGGGCTTTCGCCGCTTCGGTCTCGGCCTGAAGCTTCTCCGGATCGAAGACGAACGTGAACGTCATCGTCTCGGGCGGCGCTCCGGTACGTTCGACAAATCCCCAGTAATAGGGACGGTTGGTCAGCTTTTTGTCCGCTTCGGGAGACAACTTGACCGTGACGTAGGCCGGATGCTTATCGATAATTTGACAGCCGGTCGCCTCCAAATATCGGAGCGTAAATTTCTGAATCTGCTTGGTGTTCAATGGCTTGCCTCCGCTTCGGGTGTAACGCTCTGACCGACCGCGTTCAGGATGGCGCGGATGGGCGCGCGTTCCCCGCGTTCTTGCTCCACTTCGTCCCGGACGGTACGGAACGAGCTGCCCATCTGGTCGAGCTGTCGCCGTATTTCGTCTTCCGTTTTCGCTTCCGCCCACATTTTAAATAAACTCGACTCGAGCGACGTCTTCTTCTCGAATCGTTCGAGAATGGTGTCCAGGCCGCCGATCACCAGCTCGAACATATTGATTTTCTCATGCAGCAACGAGAGGATATGCTCTTCGATCGTACCGATTGTCGACAGGTTGAAAATATTTACGTTTTCCGTCTGCCCGAGCCGGTGAACGCGGCCGATCCGCTGCTCGACCCGCATCGGGTTCCACGGCAGATCGAAATTGACGATGTTGTGGCAAAATTGCAGGTTGATCCCTTCGCCGCCGGCTTCCGTCGCCACCATCACTTGAGCGCGGTTGCGGAACAGATCCATCATCCAGTCTTTTTTGCCCCGGTTCATCCCGCCCCGGTAAGGGACGGCCGTAATGTTCCGTTCCTTCAAGTAGTTCAGCAAATATTCCTGGGAGGCGCGGTATTCGGTGAAAATAATCGCCTTGTCGCCGATGTCCTGAATGAGCTCCAACGTTTTTTCGGCTTTCGTATTCGCCTGGATGCTCTTGATCAGCTCGACGAGCTCCCATATTTTCGGGCGAAGCGGAGAATCTTCCGCCGTTTTCTTGAACAGGTTGACGAGGGTGAGAAATACGGCGTCCCGGCTGCTGCACACTTCCCGCTGCAGGGTGACGAGCGACAACATGCTGCCGATATCGCCCTGCGCATCCGAATAGCGGCCGCGCACGAAGTCGCAAACTCCGTCGTACAGCGCCTGCTCCTCGGGAGACAGCCGGAGCGGGATGTTTTTGACGATCCGCTTCGTAAATTCGATGTCGCCGTCGCCCCTCCGGTTGCGGATCATCACCTTGGACAGCTCCTCCTGGAGCTTGTCCTCATTTTTCGGCATCCGCTTGTCGACGACGAAGTTGGCGGCGAATTGCCCTAGTCCGCCGAGCTGGCCCGGTTTCAGCAGCGTAATAAGGTTGTATAGCTCGCCGAGATCGTTCTGCACCGGGGTCGCGGTCAGCAGCAGACAATATTTTTTGCGCAGCTCGATAACGAATTTATAGTTCGACGTTTTTTTGTTTTTCAGCTTGTGCGCCTCGTCAACGATCAGCATGTCGTATTCCTGATTCAGCACGATGTCCCGGTGCGGATCGCGCTTCGCCGTGTCCATGGAGGCGACGACGACGTCGTACTGCGTCCACATATACTCCTTTTTCTGGGCGACGGCCGAGATCCCGAACTTCTGGTTCAGCTCGCGCACCCATTGCAGCACGAGCGAGGCCGGGACGAGAATGAGCACCTTGCGCACGAGACCGCGGATCAAATATTCCTTAATGATCAGTCCGGCTTCGATCGTCTTGCCGAGTCCGACCTCGTCGGCGAGAATGGCGCGGCCTCTCATCTCGTACAGCACTTTTTTGGCGGTGTCGATCTGGTGAGTCAGCGGCTTCAGCTGCGGGATATGAGCCAGACACTGGAGGTCGTCGAAGCTGGAAATCAGACCGGACTGTTCGGCCTCGTAGGCGAGCTGAAACATCGTCCAGTCGTCCCACGGACCGTTTTTGCGCATCCTCGCTTCCAGATCGTCATACCAGGAACGGTCGAAATGAATATTCAAATGGTCGTTCAGACTGCGGATATGCTCCGTTGATGGCGTATTCATTCGGGTGTCCTCCTTGCTCTGCCGGCCTGTGCCGGATATCGATCTCCGGTTCCCGATCGGGAGCGGGACTTCCCAGGGAATATAGGCTAGTATTAACCAATTTGGGAGGAAACATAACGCAGACGGTGAATTGGCTGGTGACGAAACGCACAGAGAAGCGGATCGGCGGCAAGCCGCAAATACCGATTTCGTGAGCCGCCGCAAGTTCGAAAATAGGTGGCGTTTGGCAATCTAGGACGCGTGCATGTATCGTTTCTTCGGAATATGCCCGAATTTCGGAAAATATCCCCTTCCCCGATCGGCTCGAATCATGTAGAATGATGTAGGTATGAAACAATCGGATATGGCGGATGAAGGTTCAAGGAGAGATTGCCGGGCGCATGCGCCGTCAGGTTCGGACACCGTCCGGAACCGGCGGGCGGCGGGACGGCGGCGCCGAAGGAGTAAGCCGCGAATGCGGTGAATCTCTCAGGCAAAAGGACTTGACCCGGACGCAACTCTGGAGAGTGTTCGTTCTGTAAGCCTCGTGGATAACAAGAGTGCTTGGCGGCGGAAGCGGACCACCCAAGGGGTAACTTTGCGGCAGCAGGATGGAAGCAGTAGGCCGCACGGGGAACTCTCAGGTACAAGGACAGGGCAAAAGGACGCAGGCTACCTGTAAGCGGTAAGCGTGCTTCGTTTTGCTTTGTCCTTTTTGCGTTGCTTCGACTGAAAGTCGCCGCGAAGTGGAAACCTAGCCAAAACCTTGCCTAGGAGCGGCTGGTCCAGCGGACTGGCGAAGCCGGCGGGCAGCACCCGGGAAACACGCCATACGGCGGTCCGGGGCGGAAACACGATAATGTCGATTGAGGTGAGCGTATGACGACTTTAAAGCAAACCCCGTTATACCCGATTTATACGAAACACGGCGCCAAAACGATCGATTTCGGCGGATGGGACTTGCCGGTGCAATTCGGCGGCATCCAAACCGAGCATGAAGCGGTCCGGCAGCGGGCCGGCTTGTTCGATGTGTCGCACATGGGCGAGTTTTGGGTAACCGGTTCGGACGCCGAAGCGTTTTTGCAGAAGATGACGACGAACGACGTGTCCAAGATGGAGACGAATCAGGCGCTGTACAGCTTGCTGTGCTACCCGAACGGCGGCGTCGTTGACGACCTGATCATTTACAAGCTGGCCGGAGACCGGTTTATGCTTGTCGTGAACGCCTCGAACATCGACAAAGATTTTGCCTGGCTGAGCGAGCATCTGGAAGGGAACGTCAAGCTGGACAATGTATCGGACGACACGTCGCTCCTTGCCCTGCAAGGTCCACGGGCATCTTCGATTTTATCCAAGCTGACGGACAGTCCCGTGACGGAGCTCAAAAGCTTCCGTTTCCTGCCGGATGTGAACGTCGGCGGCATCCATGCGCTCGTATCCCGTACGGGATATACGGGCGAGGACGGTTTCGAGCTGTACGTCAGCGCCCGCGACGTGATCCGTCTGTGGGAGCAACTGCTGGAAGCCGGGCAGGAGGAGGGGCTTGAGCCGATCGGTCTCGGCGCCCGCGACACGCTGCGGTTTGAAGCGCGTCTGCCGCTATACGGCCAGGAGCTGTCCGCGGACATTAGCCCGCTGGAGGCGGGACTCGGCTTTTTCGTGAAGCTGGGCAAAGGCGATTTTATCGGTAGAGAAGCGCTCGCCGCCCAGAAGGAACAAGGCCTGCCGCGCAAATCGGTCGGAATCGAGATGATCGACCGGGGCATTCCGCGGTCGCATTATCCGGTATATTCGGCAGACGGCCGGCAGATCGGCGAAGTGACGACCGGTACTCAGTCTCCGACCTTCAAACGCAATGTCGGATTGGCGCTGATCGAGACGTTGCATGCGGAGATCGACACCGAGCTGTTCGTCGAGATTCGCGGCAAAAAGCTGAAGGCGAAAGTGGTGCCGACCCCGTTCTACAAACGGCCGAAACAGTAAGAACACAACAAAACGCGCCGCCTGAGCGGACGCGATCCCTTCATTAAATATAATTTCCGAAACGGATCAGGCTGCCGGCCCCGAGAGCCGGCCCTGTCCAATTCGCTATAAAGGAGCTATCATCCATGAAACATCGATACTTACCGATGACCGAGCAGGACCGCGCGGACATGCTGGCGGCTGTCGGCGTCGCAAGCGTCGACGAGTTGTTTGCCGATATTCCGGCCAGCGTGCGCTTCCAAGGAACGCTGAATATTTCCGAGCAGTTGAACGAACAGGCGATGCTTCGCCATATGCGCCAATTGTCCGGCAAAAACGCCGATTTCGACCGTTACGCAAGCTTTCTGGGAGCCGGTATGTACGACCATCATCTGCCGGTCGTCGTTAATCACGTCATCTCTCGTTCCGAATTTTATACGGCCTACACCCCGTATCAGCCGGAAATTTCGCAAGGGGAATTGCAGGCGATCTTCGAATTCCAATCGTATATCTGCGAGCTGACCGGCATGAAGGTGGCGAACGCCTCGATGTATGACGGCGCCACGGCGCTGGCGGAAGCCGGAGCGTTGGCTCACGGCGCGACGAAGCGTCGCAAGATCGTCGTCTCCCGCGCGGTTCATCCGGAAGCCCGCCATATTTTGAACACGACCGCGCGCGGCTTGAATCTCGAAGTCGTAGAAGTAGGCTTCAAGAACGGATTGACGGACATGGAGCAGCTGGCCTCTTCCGTCGACAGCGATACGGCTGCCGTTATCGTGCAGTCGCCGAACTTTTTCGGCTGCATCGAAGATATTGCGTCGATCGAACCGGTCATTCACGGCGCAGGCGGCCTGCTCGTCGTCAGCAGCAACCCGCTGACGCTCGGCTTGCTCGAGGCTCCGGGACGACTGGGTGCGGATATCGTCGTCGGCGATACGCAGCCGTTCGGCATTCCGGCTTCGTTCGGCGGCCCGTCCTGCGGATATTTTGCGGTAGCGGAAGCGTGGATGCGGCGGATGCCGGGCCGGATCGTCGGCCAGACGGTCGACCGCGACGGCAAGCGCGGCTTCGTGCTGACGCTGCAGGCTCGCGAGCAGCATATCCGCCGCGAGAAGGCGACGTCCAACATTTGCTCCAACCAGGCGCTTCTCGCTTTGTGCGCCTCCGTTTATTTGTCGACGATGGGCAAGCAGGGAATTGTCGATGTGGCCCAGCTGAACGTCCAAAAAGCGCATTACGCTGCAAATGAAATCGGCTCCCGCCAAGGAATCGAATTGGCGTTCGCTTCGCCGTTCTTTAACGAATTTGTCGTCAACCTGGGCGAGCAGGCCGACTTGACAGCAATCAATTCGAAGCTGCTGGAGCACGGCATGATCGGCGGCTACGATCTTGGCCGCGACTATCCCGAGCTGAAGGGCCACATGCTGATCGCCGTAACGGAACAGCGTACGAAAGAAGAAATCGGACAGTTTGCCGACAGATTGGAGGAGCTGGTATGACAACGACTAGCCAAACGGAAACGACAACGCCGGTGAGCGCGGAGCCAAGCGCAAACGCACAACCGGTCAAACACGACAAGGCGCTTATTTTCGAACTCAGCAAACCGGGCCGGGTCGGCTATTCGCTGCCGGATTGCGACGTGCCGGAGACGCCGCTGGAGCAGTTGATCCCGCAAAAGCATCTTCGCACAAAGCCGGCCGAGCTGCCGGAAGTGTACGAGGTGGATGTGATCCGTCACTACACCGCATTGTCCCGCCGGAACTTTGGCATCGACAACGGCTTCTATCCGCTCGGCTCCTGTACGATGAAATATAACCCGAAAATTAACGAGGACGTAGCGCGGTTCCCGGGAATCGCGAAAATCCACCCGTACCAGCCGGAGGAATCGGTGCAGGGCGCGCTTGAGCTGCTCTATACGCTGCAAAACGATCTGGCCGAAATTACCGGCATGGATAAAGTAACGCTGCAGCCGGCCGCCGGCGCGCACGGCGAATGGACCGGTCTGATGATGATCCGCGCTTACCACGAAAGCCGCGGAGAGAAACGGTCCAAGGTCATCGTACCGGACTCCTCGCACGGCACGAACCCGGCCAGCGCTACGGTCGCCGGATTCGAGACGGTTACGATCAAGTCCGACGACCGGGGACTGGTCGATCTGGATGCGCTCCGCGCAGCGGTAGGAGCGGATACGGCAGCGCTTATGCTGACGAATCCGAACACGCTCGGCTTGTTCGAGGAGCAGATCGTCGAGATCGCACGCATCGTTCACGAAGCGGGCGGGCTGTTGTATTACGACGGCGCCAATTCCAACGCGATTCTCGGGATCGCGCGTCCGGGCGACATGGGCTTTGACGTCGTTCACCTGAATTTGCACAAAACGATGAGTACGCCTCACGGCGGCGGCGGTCCCGGCGCAGGTCCGGTCGGCGTGAAGCAGAAGCTGATCCCGTTCCTGCCGGCGCCGAACGTAGCGCGCAGAGCGGACGGAACGTACTTCCTCGAAGCGGGAGATCCATTGTCGATCGGCCGGGTCAAAGCGTTTTACGGCAACTTCGGCATCCTCGTCCGCGCGTACACGTACATTCGCACGCTGGGCGGCGAAGGGCTGCGTCAAGTATCCGAAAATGCGGTGCTGAACGCCAACTATATGATGAAGCGGCTCGCGCCTTATTATGACGTGCCGTTCGACAGAGCATGCAAGCACGAGTTCGTTATGTCCGGCAAGCGGCAGAAAAAGCTCGGTGTCCGTACGCTCGATATCGCCAAGCGGCTGCTCGACTTCGGCTACCATCCGCCGACCATCTACTTCCCGCTTAACGTCGAAGAGTGCATCATGATCGAGCCGACGGAGACGGAAAGCAAAGAAACGCTCGACGGGTTTATCGATACGATGATTCAGATCGCCAAGGAAGCCGAGGAAACGCCGGATCTTGTCGTGAATGCGCCGTATACGACCGTCGTGAAACGTCTGGACGAAACGCAGGCGGCACGCAAGCCGGTCCTGAACTGCACGTGCGGATAATCGTTTGTCAGCGTTTGAAGGGAATCGCGTTTTGTAATTCCTTTCGAAATGGAGTACGATAAAATCGAACAGCTAGTCATGTACAGGGAGTCTCCGCCTCTATGAGCTGCGGGGCTCCTTTTGTTGGTTCGATTGTTGCGATCAAGGTGGAGCAGGGGGAATGGCGATGAAAGACAACGTATGGAGATTGATCCGGTCCGGACCAAAATCGCCGGCCGATAATATGGCGATCGACGAGGCGATGCTGATCGCGCACAGCGAAGGGAAGGCGCCTCCGACGGTACGGTTTTACGGATGGAACCCGGCGACGCTGTCGATCGGATATTTTCAAAAGGCGGAGGACGAGATCGAATTGGCGGAGGTGCAGCGGCAGGGGATCGGTTTCGTCCGGAGACCGACAGGGGGACGCGCCGTCCTGCACGACCGCGAGCTGACGTACAGTATGATCGTCTCCGAGGAATACCCGGACATGCCGACTACGGTTAACGAGGCGTACCGCGTGCTTAGCGAGGGGCTGGTGCAAGGCTTCCGGAGGCTGGATTTGCGGGCGGAGATGGTAAACCTCGGCATGCCGGAGGAAAAGGCGAAGTATACGTCAACGGCCGGTTCGGCCGCCTGCTTCGATTCGCCTTCCTGGTACGAGCTCGTCGTCGAAGGCCGGAAAATCGCCGGGAGCGCGCAAACCCGATCCAGGGGCGTTATTTTGCAGCATGGCTCGATTCTGCTGGAGATGGACGTGGACCAGTTGTTCTCGCTGCTTCGTTTCTCCAGCGACCGGATCAAAGAACGGCTGAAGACGTCATTCCATACGAAAGCGGTGGCGATCGGCGACATCTGCCGCGGGATGGGGAGGCAGCCCGTTACGTATGAGGAAGCGGAAGCCGCCTTCCGCGAAGGGATCGCCGAAGGACTCGGCATCCGTCTGGAAGAAGGCGAGCTGACGGAGTACGAGCGGGAGCTGGCTGCGCAGCTTAGCACCGAGAAATACGGCAACGACGAGTGGAACCTGCGCCGCTGAGCCGGTTGTCCGGGGCAGGGCTCGGATGAGTAGGTATCGCGCTAAGCGTTACGGACTTCCTTTAGCGGAAGAGTAGCTTCCGCTATTCGTTCGGAAATGCCGTTTAAGCGGGGAAAGCGGATGGATTACTTCCGCTATTTCGGGGAAAAACGCTAAAAGCGGCGTCATATGCACAAATAGCGGAAGCGATGCTTCCGCTATTGCCCGTTGGAACGTCCGCTGTCCGCGATAACGGAACTAAAACTTCCGCTAAGACCGCCATAGAGGATGTGTCCCGAAGTTATTGCCGGACAGACTGCATTGCATTGCGCTGTGCAGGCAGGTAGAAACAATATACTGCAGGCCTTTGTGCATGGGCCTATCACCCAAAGACTTGATGGCCCCGCCGTCTATTAAACGCCCTGCCGGACCAGCCAAGCCTTCGCGCTGCGGGGGGCTAGCGGCACGACGCCGCCGGAAGGAAGCGCTTCTTCCCCGCCGCTCCATATTTCCACTCCCGTACCTGAGCGCGGGAACACCGTTTCCGGGACAGACTGCGCCAGATAATCGTCGCTCAGGTTGAACAGGGCGATCAGCTTGCCGCCGCCGCTATCCGCGACCACGATCGGCAAGTCGTCTCCGTCCGGACGGAACAGGTTGAGCGGTTGGCCGCGGCTGACGGGGATGTCCATTATACGGCGAAGCAGCGCCGTTCCTTCGGCATTGAGTTTCCCCAGCGCATCGCCGAGCACCAGATCGCCCCCGGTCACCAGGCAGGCGAGCAGCAGCGTTTTCGCCTCCTCCAGATTCATCTCGCGGCCGGTGCCCCAATTGCCCCCCGCTCTCCACGGCTGGAGCTTCTGCCTGCGGTTCAGCAGCGTGTCGTCAGTCGTATCGCCGCAGCGGACGATCGCGAAGTCGGGGTCCGTATTGCCAAGCGTCCCCTGCATCCACCACCGGGCGAACATCGAGCGGATGTTTTGGCGGATATGGCTCCAGTAATTGTGAATATCGCCGGTCGTCCGGTGCGCGTCCGCGATGCCGGCCGCTGCTTCGTATGGCGCGCCGCAGGCGAGCAGGTAGGCGTCGTCTCCGATCGCCTCCCGGATCGTTAGGAACAGTTTGCGCAGCATGCCTGCGTGCGAGAGGTCTCCGCTTGCGAACGACGAAGCGCCCAGCAGCATTTGGGTGAAATCGCATTTGAAATACGTAAACCCGTTCGCGCGCAGACGAGTATACACGTCCCGGATGTGCGCCGCAGCGCCGGGCCGGGTCATATCGAGCTGAGCCATCGTGCCGTACCCCATCTGGGTCAAGTAAGGATTGCCCTGCCCGTCCCCCACGAACCAGTCCGGGTGCTGCCGGTACAGCGGCGTATACACGTTGACCATGAGTGGAGCGGTCCAGATGCCGGGCTCGTAGCCGTTTTCCCGGATGCTTGCGCAAAGTCCGTCCAACCCGTCCGGAAACTTCCAGCCGCTTTCCCAGACTCCCCATTGGCACTCATAGCCCTCGTCCACAACGAAATAACGAAGCGCGTCACCGAACTGCGTCCGGGCGGCGGCCGCGTTATCGGTTATGTCGCTTTGCCGGACGGCTCCGGCATAATAATCCCACGTGTTCCATCCGGTGATTCGGGGACGAACCCGGATCATTGAAGACAAACGGCGGCGGATCAGTTCGCCGTACCGCTCGAGCAGCTCCGTTCCGTCCGCGCCTTCCAGCGCGACCAGATGGGCGAGCGTATCTTCCTGTCCTGGAGTGAGCCGCCTCGGGGATTGCAGATGGATGCCGAACCCGAAGCTTCCGTCCCGGTGCGGCTTGTCGTGCAGCAGCGGGAAGTCGGCAAAACAGTCCCCGTAAGGAGGCAGGGCGCCGATCAGCAGCGCGGTTCCGTCTTGCCGCTTCGATAATACCGTGACCATGCCCGAAGCGTCCGCCGGATCGGACCAGTCGTTCGGACGGTGAACGGGACGGACGCCCGATAGTTTGGAGAAGTCCCGCGAGTGGTACAGCTGGATGTAATCCCGGCTGTCCAGCCGGGGGGTAAACTGTTCGGCCGTCCACTCGATACAGACGCGCTGGAGCTGGAACGCCTCGTCCCCGCTATTGACGATCGAGACGCTGCAGATACCCTCCTCGTCCTGCTGTAGCGTAACCGTTACCGCCTCCCAGCGCCGGATCGTCGTGCTCCCTGTGCTCCCCAGGCTCCCCGTGCTGCGGGTCGTCGTCTTGCTCTCGCTGTAAGTCCGATCTGCCCCGATCACCTTGATGGACGCTTTGCCGAAATCGATCGTTTGCTTAAGTTTATCCATATCGCCGCTCCCTTTCATTTACACTTGTCTGCATGGCATTGCTTGGATTCTAGTACGAATCATAGATCAGGCGAGACGTTACGGCCATAGAGAAAGATGACCTTCGCATAGATATTTGTAACTTGTGGGACGCTTGCTTCGACATGTGGATGGAGGGAAGTGAAGGAAAGTGGAGGTTGGAGGGATGTGGCGGACTGCACGAAAGGAAGCTTCCGTAGTACAATAAAGCCATTAGAGGAGCTGCGGACAAGGAGGGCGTTTGATGAGACCGGACCTGCACGGCGTGACGATTAATCCCTTTGCCGGAAACGGGGAAATAACGGTGCTGTTCGCCGGAAACAACCGGACGCCGCCGCTCCACCAGGTCGGGCCCCACGTACTCGGCTATCACCTCGTTCATCTGGTCGTATCGGGGAAAGGGAGCTTGACTTCAAGGGGCACACGCCGGGAGCTGAAGGCGGGAGACTGCTTTTTCATTTATCCGGGAGAGCTGGCGGGCTATGGATCGGATGAGACGGAGCCATGGAGTTACCGCTGGATCGGGTTTCGGGGAACGGAGGTCGATTACCGGCTAAGAGAGCTTGGCGTCGAGCCGGATTCGCCGGTTTTGGAGGGAGGGGGGACCCGGCGCGCGAACGTTTTGTTCTGGCGGGTTCAGGATGCACTCCGCACAGGCGGACCGGGCTGCGATCTGAAGGCGGGAGCCAACCTGAGACTTATTTTCGGAGAATGGGCCGATCGCCAGATGGATCAACGGGAGGGGGAAGGAAGCAGGGGGCGGCTGGAGGAGGCGGAGACGAGCCGAAGGATGGAACATGCGGCCCGCTATTTGGCGCTTCAGTACCACAGACCGGTTTCGATGGACGAGCTGGCGAAGGAAACGGGCTACCACCGCGCCTATTTGTCGAGGATGTTCAAAAAAGCGACGGGGCAAAGCCCCGCGCAGTATTTGCTCAAGCTGCGCATGGAGCGGGCCAGGCAACTGCTGAGCGAACCGCTGACGATCGGTCAGATCGCGGCTTCCGTCGGATTCGCCGACCCGTTCCATTTCTCCAGACAGTTCAAGAAATGGCATGGCTGTTCGCCTTCCGAGCTGCGAGTCCAGAAGCTGGGCATGGAGCATTTTCAGCCCGAGTCGTGACAGCCGGTGGGCCGGAAGCGGTAGTCAAGCGTCCGATGGGCGGATAGAAGCGGTTTGTACCTCTTATTTTCGCAAAAGTGGTGCAGGATGGAGGAATAGAGGCGGTTTGGAGCTGCTAATCTATGCGAAAAGGGGGCAGACCCTACAAGTTGGTTGGAATAAGGGATGCAAACCGCCTTTATCCGCCCCAGACTTTCAAATATGCCCAAAATAGAGGGTACAAACAACTCTTATTGTCTTCCACAACCGCACGTAGATCCGACCTTCTGTTCACCCGAAAGCTGCCGTTTATTGGTATTCAACCTCTGAATAAGGGCTGCGCTCAGACGTCTTAGCAGCAGCGTCTGGGTAAATCGGGCAGCGGCTAACGAATCAGGCCGAGCTTTTCCTTGTCCGCTTTGGTCAAGGACCGCGTCACGAGAGCGTAGGAATCGTCGATCATCCCTCGCAGCTCCTCGTCCGGTACCGTCCCGTCGATGACGACGGTATTCCAGTGCTGTTTGTTTAGATGGTAACCCGGCTTCACGGCGGCATACTGCTGGCGAAGCAAATAAGCAAGTTCCGGATCGCACTTCAGCGAGATGGACGGCTGGCCGCTCTCGCCGACGGACAGGAGGGCGAACATCTTCGGTCCCACCTTCATCACGAGAGGCTCCGGACCGAACGGGTAATCTTCCCGGGCGCCGGGCTGGGTCAGACAGTATGCGGTTAATCCGGACATATTCATGACTTTTGGCACACTCCTTATGTAAGAAAAGCGAAAATAGACCGATCTGGAAGCGTTACGGATTAGGGATAAGTACAGGATCGTATCGGTGCCTATGAACGGCAGGAGCATTCGGATCGGACAGCGTGTCGTCTGTTTGTCAGATCGGGATCGTCTTCTCGAAAGCCGCCTGCAGCTTCCTCGTCACCGGCCCCGGCTGGCCGCCGCCAACGGAGACGCCGTCTATCGTTACGATCGGGAACAGCTCCATTGTCGTTCCGGTCAGGAACACTTCATCCGCCTGACGCAGCGCTTCCAGGGAGAAGGCGATTTCGTGCGCCGGAATTCCGTTCTCTTCCGCAAGCCGCAGCACGACAGCACGGGTAATCCCATGCAAAATGAGATGATCGGCTGGATGGGTGGAAACCTCGCCGTCCTTGACGATCATCAGGTTGGACGCACTGCACTCGGTTACGATGCCGTCCCGGTGAAGGATGACGTCGTCGGCTCCCGCCTCTGCCGCCTCCTGCTTGGCCAGCACGCTGCCGAGCAGATTGAGCGTCTTCAGATCGCAGCGAAGCCAGCGAATATCGGGCAGGGTGATGGCGGAGATCCCGCTTTGCATTTTGCCGACAGGGCGCTCCAGCTCGTTGCAGTAGGCCAGAAGAACCGGCTTCGTCTCGGCCGGCGGAAATGCATGCGATCTTGGGGCGACGCCCCGGGTGATCTGGACGTACAAAATGCCATTGCGGACGCCGGATCGTTCCAGCAGCTCGGTCAGCCGGTCATCGATCGTTTCGATGGGGGCCGGAAGACGCATTTTAACTTCGCGGGCGGTTCGGATAAGCCGTTCGTAGTGGGCCGGTTTCTCGTACAACTGCCCGTTGTATATGCGGAATACTTCATAGATGCCGTCGCCAAAATAATAGCCTCTGTCCATGTAAGAGACGGAAGCTTCGGATTCGGGGAGGAAACGGTCGTCGATCAGGATCAAGGCAGGCACCTCTCTTTTTTGCGGATCTCGTCCGGGAGCCGATTGTCAAAGCCCGGGAAGCATATTCAAGCTATCTGTATATCATACTAAATCCGATGAAATTATAGAAGCGAGAGAGGGCGGAAAATGCCGGTTTAAGATGCAGATGAAAACGTTTTCCGCATGATCCGGTGGTCGGAATTTCCAAGAAATTTTATTGCCGGAATACCAAAAAAAATCGGAATTTGTCGACAAATCGAAAGGGTGTCCGATCTGAAATAAGGAGCTTTGCGGAGAAAATCGGAGCTATCGGGGTGCTAGTCCAATTAATTTCCACTAATTCATCGATTCGTTAATAGATGCACTAGATCTAGTGTTGTATAATGAAATTCTCACCCATATATTGTGGGGGACATGCAATTGGGGAACGGTTTTACATAGCATGATGAAGAACGGTTTCCGCGCATTTTCGCGCTGATTTCATTTATTCGGGAGGGTTACCATTGGAGACGGTTCAATTGAAACGGCTTGAAGGACTCAGCGAAAAAATATTTCTCGACCGGTATGCGATGAAGGACGCCGACACGGAAAACACGCTTGTCGGAGATCTCGTACTCGTCTTGACGAAGGACGATCCGAAGTTTCCGAGCAAGGAAGTCGGAGAAGTTATCGAACGAAACGGCAGACAAGTCAAGATTCGGCTTCGCAGCGGCGAGTTGTTCGAATCCAGCATAGATAAATTGACCTTGACGAAAGAGAAAACGCCTGAACAGCTGTGGGATCGTCTGGCGGCGGCGATGGCTTCGGTGGAGACGACTACCGAGAAGCAGAAGGAATGGAAGGACAAGTTCCGCTACATTCTCGACGACTGGAGACTCGTTCCGGGCGGACGGATCGCGGCAGGGGCAGGAGCGAGCGATGAGCTGACGCTGTTTAACTGCTACGTCATTCCTTCGCCTCATGACAGCCGGGGCGGCATCATGGCTACGCTGTCGGAGATGACCGAGATTATGTCGCGCGGAGGCGGTGTGGGCATCAATCTGTCCAGCTTGCGTCCCCGCCGTTCGGTGGTACGCGGCGTGAGCGGATCGTCCAGCGGCGCCGTCTCCTGGGGCGGCCTGTTCAGTTATACGACCGGGCTGATCGAGCAGGGCGGCAGCCGGCGCGGCGCGCTGATGTTGATGATTAACGACTGGCATCCGGATCTGCTTGACTTCATCACCGTCAAGTCGACGATGGGCCAGATTACGAATGCGAACTTGTCCGTTTGCGTCAGCAACGGGTTCATGAAAGCAGTCAAGGAAGATTTGGACTGGGAGCTCGTCTTCCCGGACACGACCGATCCGGAGTACAACGAAATCTGGGACGGCAATCTCGACAAGTGGAAGTCGCTCGGCAAAAAAGTAAAGCCGTTCCGCACCGTCAAAGCGCGCGAAGTGTGGCATACGATTATCGAATCGGCATGGCGCTCCGCGGAGCCGGGCGTCGTGTTCATGGAATATTACAACCAGATGTCGAACAGCTGGTATTTCAACCCGATTATTTGCACGAATCCTTGCTTTCACCCGGAAACTCGCATCTCGACCGAATATGGCCTGATCACGATCGAGCAGTTGTATCAAAAGGTCGGCAGCCAGTCGTTCTTGACGGCAACGGACGATCGCCTCATAAGCCAGGCGGATGTTGTTAACGGGCGTTCTTATGAAGTACCCGGTGTTACGATGAGGAGATCGACGGTATTCCCGACCGGGGTCAGGCAGACGCTGGTCGTTAGCTTGCGAAACGGTATGGAGTTGAAAGTGACGCCGGAGCATCGCATCTATACGGACAAAGGCTGGAAGGAAGCCAGACACGTAACGGCCGACGACAAGGTGTACATTCAGTCGGGAGCGGGCGCTTTTGCCGCCGAGGATCAGTTGGGCGAAGCGTGGGGAACGTTTCTGGGCTGGCTGACCGGAGACGGCTGGTTGTCTTCGCGGGGCGACATCGGCATGGTATTCGGTCGCGACGATCGCGAGGCAATCCCGGCATTGCTCGCCGCAGGGCGGTCGGTGTCCGGCAACGACGCGAAAGTGTTCGAGCGAAGAAACGGCACCTCGCAAATTT
Source organism: Paenibacillus oceani (assembly GCF_014705615.1). Classification (GTDB taxonomy): domain Bacteria; phylum Bacillota; class Bacilli; order Paenibacillales; family NBRC-103111; genus Paenibacillus_AB; species Paenibacillus_AB oceani. Next base: position 240,455 of record NZ_JACXJA010000010.1, on the reverse strand, counting down.
TTTGGTGGAAAAAAGAATTGCGCGAACGTTTGGAGGAATTGGGCGTCAAGCGGGTCAAGTCTCACGAGAAAGAAGTTCCGTCAGCGCTGTTCACCGCATCTCGTTCGACCGTAGTCGCCTTCCTGCAAGCTTTGTTCAGTGCGGACGGTACCGTTTATGACAAGGACGAGATGCATCGGAGCGTCAGACTGACGTCGGCTTCCCGCAAGCTGTTGCAGGACGTGCAGCTTCTTTTGCTCAATCTCGGCATCCATGGCCATATTTATGCCCGTCCGAAGGCGAATCAGCGTGCGTTTGCCTATACGACCATCCATGGGGAAGAGCGGGAATATGCCGGCCGTATGTTCTATGAATTGATCCTGAGCGGCAACAACATCGTCGCCTTCAAGGAGCAGGTCGGCTTTGGTCTGATTGGACGCAAACAACAGGCGCTGGAGCGCATCTCGCGGGTATCGAGAAAAACGGAGAAGTTTGTGTCCCAGGTAGAAAGCGTGGAGCCGGGCGAGACGGTAACGGTGTACGATATTACCGAGCCAGTCACGCATTCGCTTATAGCAAACGGGGTAGTCGTCCACAACTGCGGCGAACAGGGCCTTCCCGCATGGGGCGTCTGCAATCTGTCGGCAGTTAATCTGTCCAAGTTTTACGACGAGAAGAACCACGATGTCGCTTGGGACGATCTGGGCAAAACCGTTCGCTATTCGGTCCGGTTCCTGGACAACGTCATCGACCGGACGCCTTATCATTTCGAGGAAAACGAAAAGAACCAGAAAAGCGAGCGCCGCGTGGGTCTTGGCACGATGGGACTGGCCGAGCTGATGATCAAGCTGAAGATCCGTTACGGAAGCCCGGAATCGCTCGTGTTCCTGGATAAGCTGTACGGATTTATGGCGAAGGAAGCGTACTTGTCCTCTTCGGAAATCGCCGGAGAGAAAGGCTCTTTCACCGCATTCGACGGCGAGAAGTTTCTGCAGAGCGGCTTCATGAAGCAGATGACGAAGACGTTCCCAGAAGTGGGCAAAGCGATCCGGAGCCAAGGGATGCGCAACGTTACGGTCATTACGCAAGCTCCGACGGGAAGCACCGGAACGATGGTCGGCACATCCACGGGAATTGAGCCTTACTTCGCCTTTGAATATTACCGCCAGAGCCGTCTCGGCTACGACAAGCAGTATGTGCCGATCGCTCAGGAGTACAAGGATCAGCATCCGGACGAGGAACTGCCGGATTACTTCGTCACGGCGATGAGCTTGTCTGCCGAAGACCATATCCGCGCACAGGCGGCCATCCAGACTTGGGTCGACAGCTCGATCTCGAAGACGGCGAACTGCCCGTCCGACTTTACTGTGGAAGAGACGAAGAAACTGTATGAGCTGGCCTTCGATCTCGGCTGCAAAGGCGTAACGATCTACCGCGACGGTAGCCGCGACGTTCAAGTGCTCTCGACCGAGAAGAAGGAAGACAAGAAGGAAGAGGCGAAGGCGGAACCCGTTCAGGCGGCGGCCGAGCAGCCGTCCGGTTCTTCGGAAGCGGGCGACACGGGGGCGCTGACCCAGCTGTCGTCGACACTGACGACCGGGATCAGTCCGGAGACTCAGCAAGTTTTCGATAAGCAGTACAAAAAACGTCCGCAAATTCTTCGCGGCGCTACGTATAAATTCAACACGCCGTTCGGAATGGCGTACATTACGATCAATGATATGAACGGCACGCCGAGCGAAATATTCATGAACGTCGGCAAAGCCGGATCGGACGTATTCGCGATGTCCGAAGCGCTCGGCCGCGTCTGCTCCTTGTTCCTCCGTTACGGCGACCACGGCAACAAGGTGGAGCTGCTCGTCAAGCATCTCAAAGGAATCGGCGGCTCCGGCGCCATCGGCTTCGGCCCGAACCGGGTCGAGTCGATCGCCGACGCCGTCGCCAAGGCGCTCGAGATGCACAGCGGCGATGATTCCGAGCCGTATATTACGGCGACGCAGGAAATCACCGCCACCGTCGAATCGGTGAAGCCGTATACGCCGTCCGCCAGCACGTCGACCGACCTGTGCCCGTCCTGCGGCTCCGCCTCGCTGGTGAACAGCGAAGGCTGCAAAAACTGCGCTAACTGCGGATATAGCAAGTGTTCTTGATTGGTGGGAGGAAGTACGAGGGAATCCCACTGTGAAATTCCAAAATCATTTAGAATTGTTTCATAATTCGTTAGACAATTTGTTGCAGAATTCGTTAGAACGAACTTTTATACGGTAATTGAATAAAAATACACGAATGGCAGCTGAGATCTTTTCAGCTGTCTTTATTTTTTATAAAGGTGTGCATCGATATGAATAAATGGCCGGACAGGGTGAGTTTCTTTCACAAAGAGAGCTTTACAAGAATCCTCACGCTCCTCAAGGTATCTCTTTAACCAGACCTTACACTCTGTCGTAAAATAAACTTCTATTTGCTTAGAACCTTTCCCATTCATTATTACGGAGCAGTTTCCCCAGTTGATGTCTTCAACATTTGTGTGCGGGCTAAATCCCAAAATGCGCTTATCAGCCTCATACAACATCCACAGATCCATCAATCTCATATATTAAACCCTCCCACAATGGCTTATTATCCTTAGCTTCGCTTTGCTTGGAAGGGTTTAATCATTCCTTTCCAAAATAGTGGTTCTGTCGCTAGCGTCCCCGTTAGTTGAGCGACCGTCACATTAGCTCATCGTAATGTATCTAAACACAAAGTGCATTTTGACCCAAAATATAGATCAGTATATAAATTCATAACCACTCCCGTAATGGAAGTGGCTACTTCTTCTCTTTATTAAATGAAGTTATTTCAGTATAAGTCTTGCGACGACTTCGTACTTTTTGTAAATATCCCCTAAAATTTCGCCTGTCTTCGTAAATCCAACACTTGTATATAATCTGTTTGCTACTTCATTATCAGGCTTATAACTTATCGTTAAATCCACACTACAGTCAGGGAAACTCTTAACTAATTTTATTACTTCCAACAATGCGGCTTTCCCAAAACCTTGTCTTTGATAATTTTTGTCAATCATCAAACGTAGAATCCAATAACGTCCATCTTCTGGGTCACGCCCGTACATTAAAAAAACAACCATAGTTTCATCATTATAAACTGCAAGAGGGACTTTGTCTGGCTCGTATTGCGATTGTAGAATTGAAAACACATTGGGAGCAACAAAACGCTCCTCTTCTTTGGAAACTTTCAAAAGCACACATTCTTCCCAATTATCTTTAGTAATCTCTTTTAAATGTATTGTCACCTGGATTCCTCCCTTAAATTTGTCCTCTGAAGAAACCCAAAGAATAAAAGGAAACCGTCTGTGGACTTAAATGATAACCACCTTATTTAACATTGTTACATCGCTCCCTTCAGTTTTTTCACTCACATAATATTGAATTAGCGAAAATTAATTATAGGGAAAAATTCTTTTAACATATTCAATTGTTAAGTTAAAGTCCTAGTTCAAATTTATCTTCACACCAAAACTCGGTACAGTCGGTAAATTTCCTTTTTTATATAATTGGAAAACAGCAATCATGTACTTGCTGCCATCTAATCGATTTATTGTGCTAATGTCTCCGTTAGCGAAATGACTTGTTTCTTAAGTAAAAGAGGGACTCACTTTAAATTATGAGTCCCCGTCAGTTGCTTTGGTTATTGGATTGACTTCAACAACTTTATCTCAGAGGTAGGTAAAACTAAACGCTCTACCTCCACATCAGCTGGCATGAACCCCAAATTATAATAGAGAGATTCAGCATATGTTCCTTGCAGTACACCAATTCTTAGTATCGGATATTCCCCGTATAAAAGTGTCAATGCTCTCTTTAGCATATTGGAAGCTAATCCTTTGTTCCTGTAATTAGGGAGGACACCAATATTAAAAACACCAGGGTAATACGTTCGCTGTTTATCTTCTAAAAATAACAAACATGATCCAACTAATTGCTTAGTGTTATTATCAAATACCAGGGTGGATGCCTTAAGCATCGAGTCAGTAAAAATATTACTACTTCGTTTAAAAATAAAGCTTTCTTTCGAGATATGATTTCTTCTTGCTGCATTAATTCCGCCTTTATAGCTCTCAAAAAACAATTCCGCTATTTCTAATTCGATTGAAAACTTTCCGTTTTCCATAACGGGTGATTCTATTCTAAAGCCGTCATCCCAAATGGTATTGAGGACTTCAGTTGGGCGCTGCATCATACGAGAACGGTTAATGTCCGCCCAAAAGCCTGCTTGGGAAAATAGATCAACTTGATGTGGAAGCACATTAATTACTGTGATATTTTTAGATCCGTCAGAAAAATCTACAAGAAGGTGTTTTAATAATTTAACTACTTTTAATTCATCATTAAATGGCGGGATAAAAAACAAGTTATACAATCGATTTTCGGTGAGAATTACCCCACCAATTTTTGACTCATAATTAAAAATCCAAAAGGCATTATTACCGTCATACACGTCAAAGCCATATTCTTTAAAAAATCCGTTATACGCCTGATTATAATAAATACTGTTATAAAGACTCCAATCTTTAGCATCAGCTTTACGAATGGAGCATTGATCAGACAATGCATAGAAAGTCATGTCCGTAGACCATGTTCGGGTGATTGTGTTCATCTAACTCCTCCGTTTTAAATAAATTTAACTTACAAAGATTAGATACATGGCAGTTCGTCTTCACCATATCACATCACCCTTTCCGAATATTATATTTACATCATAATCCAAGAATCTTTCAAAGTTATGGTGAAAAAGAAATGAAATAAAAAAATCCGTAAAAGTTTCCACTTGCAATGAGCCGTTTAATAAATTGAAATATATAAACCGCAACTAATGATCTAACGAAGTCGAACTCACCGCCAAACTGGGTAATAAATAGTATCCTTCAACCCAAGGCGGCGATGAACATGAACAGCACAAAACGCAAGCAAGCAAAGATCGAACGATTAGACAAAGCCATGATAGAAACACCCGATAAACGCCTCTACGAAAGATATCTAGCCGTTTAGCTTCATCTGGAAGGACTCTCGTTTTCGGAAATTGGACAATTGCTTGACCGGGCTCGTCAAACTATCAGCATGTATTGGCAGGATTATCAGAAACACGGCCTTGCTGGACTTGAAATGGATCATTCTCCCGGTCAACCGCCCAAACTCAACGATCAGCAACGTCATCAGTTAGAGGCTTTGCTGGTCGATGTAGGTTTTGAAGCGCATTACACCTGGACGCTTCCGCTTGTGTCGGAGTGGATCAAGCGGGAGTTTGATGTTGCGATGAGCGTTAGAGGCATTAGCGTAATGCTTAAACGCATGAACTTCAGCTTCACCTAAGCGACCTATACCCTTGCGAAAGCGGATGCGGATGCGCAAGCCTTGTTCCGCAAGCATACGTTCGCCAGTTTGAAAGAACAGGTGGAATCTGAAGAAATTCACCATCTCCTGTTTGAAGATGAATCCATGATTCGCTCGTATCAAGCTTTGAAATACAGTTGGTTTCCACGAGGTCGCCAGCGCAAAGTACCTACCTACGGGAAGCACGAAGGCGCCAAGCTATTTGGTGCGATCAACTACGAAACGGGTCAAGATCATCACAGGGAAGAAGAAAAGGCCGATGTAGCCGCCTTTATTCGCTTTTTACAAGACATTCTTGCGGCATACCCGAGTGGGAAAATCGCCATGATTCTGAATAACAGCCGCATTCATCATGCGATTGGCTTACAGCCTTTCCTGGAAGAGAATCCGCGTCTACAGTTGGTTTTTCTTCCTTCGTATAGTCCGAATCTAAATCCTGTCGAAGGATTGTGGTTGTGGCTTAAAGCGGATGTCGTTAATAACGTCTTTTTCGAGAAGTTCTATAAGAAAGCTCATAACGTCTCATTAACCATTCAAATGACCTATCCGCGATGTTTGTAATTGTATTGTACATATGTGGGTGAGCCGGTAGGACGTCCAAATTTTTTTGAAAATATCCCAACCTTTTTCTCGCTTGACACACTATTTGATTGTCAAGAATTACAGACGCAATTGCGGAGGCGAAAGATGGATTCGATCGGGAAGAACGGAAAAGAAGCGGCGGAAGCCATTCGGAGCTATGTCAAACCGATTTTCGGTTTTGCGTTGAACCGGGTCAAGCAGCGAGCGGAGGCGGAGGATCTGGCTCAGGAGATTATGCTGCAGTTGTTGAAATCCTTCTCCGGGGTGCGGGACATTCGATGCCTGGAGGCTTACGTCTGGACGGTTGCCCGATACACTTGGGTGAATTGGTTGAAAAAACGTGCGCACGCTCCCCAAGCGATCGAAATCAACGGCATGTCCGAACTGTCGGCCGACCGTTCCCGGGAGCCGCTTGACCGGCTGCTGGTAACCGAAGCTTACCGCGAGCTGCGCCGTGAAGTCGCGTTTCTGTCCGACATCCATCGCCGGATCGTGGTCATGTATTACTACGACGAGCTTAAAATCGGCGATATCGCGATTGCTCTGAACATTCCTGTCAACACGGTGAAGTGGCATCTGAGCGAGGCCAAAAAGGAGTTAAGGAAAGGGATGAATCGTATGCGCGCAACAGGAACTTTGAGTGTCAATCCGGTCAGCATGGGGGAAATGGGCCATTCCGGTTCGGCCGGCAGACTGGGCGAAACCAACGATTTTCTTGGACGCGCCTTGGCGCAAAATATCGTTTACGCGGCTTATCACAAGGCGCATACCGTCAATCAAATCGCGGAGGAGCTCGGAATGCCGCCGTCTTTGCTGGAAGACGAAGTCCGGCACCTGGCCGATTACAATTTTCTCATCCAAACCTCTCCCGGCAAATATCAAAGCAATACCATCGTCTGGGACCTCTTCGAGTTGGCCGTAGCTGGTCATCAATTCTGGCAAGAGTGCGCCGTCGAAGTGGCCGATGTTCATTTCGACGCGTTGATGGAAGTTCGCCGGCAAGTCGAGGATAGCGGAGTGTACGTTCCGGACGGCGACTATAACTTCCTGCTCTGGACCTTGCTGCCCAAGAACGTCGAGGAGCAATCCTGGCGGAGCATGCCGGCGGGCGGCAACTTCGATGCGGTCGCGCCGATGCGAAAGGACGGAGGGCAGTATATCGCTTATGCGGCGTTGAACCGGAGCCGCAATGCCGATCCGGGTTTTGATCTGAGTAGTTACGTCACCTTCGGTCCGAGTATCCGCTACGTCGAAGACAGTCCCTTATACTTGTGGCAATTCAATACGTACTGGAGCGACCGCCAGGTGGATTGGCGTTTCCTGGAATACCGGAATGTCGAGGTTTGCCATGCGTTCCAACAAGGGGAACTGCCTGACAACGAAGGGAACAGCGAGCAATATTCGTTCCTGCTGGAGAAGGGGTACATCCGCAAGACGGAGGAGGGGTACAAGTTCAATGCGGTTTGGATCGACTCTCCGCAAACGCTGGATCGGTTGAACAAGGCAATGCCGGATTTGTCCGCCCTGTATGCGCCTGCTGTCGGCAAGCTCTACGATAAAATGCTCAGGCTGTTCCTGCAAAATCAGTCGAAACATTTGGAGCCGCAGCTTGCTTACATGGTGAGAGGCAATACCGGCGGAGGCCGGCTGGTGGCTTATATTTTGAAGCATTTGATCGATAACGGGAAGTTGAAACCGCCGTTGTCGCACCAGAAGAAGACGATTACAACCTGGATGGGGCCGGTCAAGTAAGTCCGGTTCGGAAATGGATACGATGAATGGCCGTTCCAGGGTCATGCTGGCCATTTTCACGCAATACTCTGTTCAACGAAGTGATTAAAACATCGCTATTGCACCACGGCCCCCACCTGAACTTAAGAAAATGATCAAAAACCACCCATGACGCACGTGCGTCATGGGTGGTTTTTGATCATAATCGCCTCTGCCGGATTTATCCTTCCCTCACACGAAGGACCACCAGTCAAATTTACCCGACGATTTTTTATCCTTTCTTGACCGCAGCCCAACCGTGAGAGGTCAGATGCTCCACATACTCAGCTTTCCAGATCTATTCAGCAAAACTGCCCCGATCTTCTGGCCGGCTGCCGTTGTGTCTATTTTTAATTCAATCCTTTGCCCCCTATGATTGAATTTGCTCCATGTAAGCCATAAATTCTTTAGCAATTTCTTTAAACTTCGTATGGTGCAGGTAATGTGAACCTTCCATCGGAATCATTTTGCCCTGTGCGGATTGTTTGACCTGCTCCTCATGCAGCGGAATCCACATCTTATTGTTCTCGTTATTCGATTGGACGAATAGTAGCAACGGCAAATCCGAAGGGTAGGTGAGTTGTTCTCCATTTTTGAAATTGGACCCCAGGTGTCTCAACTCATTCATCATCGTTGGATTGCTGGTGAGTTGATTCGAAATCAAGAGCATCTGTTCTTTCGTATGCTCATCGAATGCAAGCGACTCATATAGATCTCCGCTCCCTTTTTTGATCAATCTCATCAGACCGGATTTTTGAAGAAACTGCATCGATTTCAAAGGCAATTTAACATCCATGCCGGGTTGATTGGGAACGCTGCTATCGATGCCGACAAAAGCAAGAACTTCATCCGGATAAGTGTTCACATAGGACACTCCGTACAGTCCCGTGATGGAATGTCCCATCAGAACGTAACGATCCAGCCCCAACTGCTCCACAGCTTCGTGAATTTCGCTGACGATATTTTCTGTCGTTCGTTCTTTTTTCGTTTCGTCGCTCAATCCATAACCGAAAGGCTCGATCGCCACGACCTTGTAATGGGGAGACAATTCATCAATCAGCAATTTGAAATCAAGCGCAGGCGCCGGGGTTCCTTGTCCCGGAAGGAGGACGATAGTCGGTTCGCCGTCGCCCTGAATGAGCACATTCATCTTTTTCCCATCCACATTGACATATTGGCCGTACAAATCGATTTTCTTTTTCTCGACCTCGTTGCTGATGGCATTAACGACAAACACGATGCCCATAAACAATACGAGCGCTCCCACAATACCTCCGATTATTTTCAACCATAAGTTCCGTTTTTTGCGGCTCCTGGTTCCATTCGTTGTTTGTATTTCCGCCGTTTGTCCCACGTTCATCTTCTCCTGTCCTACTGTTTGTAGAGCCGCCGCAGCGGCATATCCAAAGTGTAGTCAACCAAGATGTACCCTTCGTGACGACAATATGAACGGAATATGAACACGCTAAAAAAGGAGGCGCTGCATTCCAAAGATGCAACATCCTCCCCATTTGTCACCCAGTGACGGCGGAACGCGTTATTCTGCTCGCAAAGTTAGCGGTAATGCAACGGTCAGGGTCGTACCTTGGCCAGGTACGCTTTCTACGGAGATGCTGCCCTGATGAAGAGCCACAATTTGCTTGGCGATGGCGAGCCCCATACCGCTTCCCTCTTGTTTGCGGCTGTGCGAGCGGTCTGCTTTGAAGAAACGTTCGAAAATCCGCTTCTGGTCTTCCGGAAGAATGCCGATCCCCTGGTCCGATATGCAGACGGTCACGTTTTGGGCATCCCGTTTCATGCGAACAGCGATAAGACCGCCATCTTTTGAAAATTTGATGCTGTTGCCGATGATGTTGGTCCATACCTGATGAAGCAGGTCATAGTCGCCCGTGATGCCGGTTTCTTCCAAATCCATGTCAAAATGGATGTGGCGAACAGACCACTGCGGTTGGATGGCCACGATGACTCTCCGAATTTGTTCATCCAGTTGGAACGCGGTCATTCGCAATTGCTGCGTTTGCGATTCGAGCTGGCTGAGCTTCAACAAGCCATCGGTCATGTTGGACATGCGCTTCGCTTCGGTTATGATAATCTCTATATAACGATCCCGATCCTGCTCAGCAACGTTCGCCTGTTTAAGCGCCAAGGCATATCCCGATATGGATGTAAGAGGAGACTGCACCTCATGCGATACATTGGCCACGAATTCCCTGCGCATTTGTTCAAGCTGCTGAAGATCATGCGTCATATCCTCAAAGCTTCGGGCCAACGTGCCTAACTCCCCGGTCTGCTTAATGTTCAGCCGAACGTCGAAATCTCCGGACGCTATACGCTTGGTCGCTCTCGTCAACTTATTGATCGGTCTCACCAGAAAAATGGAGGCGATGAGGATCAACAAGCTGCCTGTAACGAGGAAGTAGGTCAAAAAAGTAAGCACCCACTGCTTGGCAAATGCAGCCGAAGGCGGAGTGCGAGGTTCCACAAACATCGCCCGGGTCCCCTCGTCCGTCCTCAAAGGCAGTCCCAGCAAAGCGGGGGCTACGCCGCCGATATTGACTTGGACGATGCCTCCATGTCGAACTTGACTCACTTGTTCCACAGTCACCGATGCCGGCAATGGTCCGTCAAGCGATCCGTAAGACTGAACGAGACCCGTTCCATCGTAAATGCGGATATGGTACGAATCGAGCTGCTTCATCCCGCTTATATAGGTATCCGCTTTGTCGGCAGACATGGTTTCGTACAAACGGACGATATCTTGCCCAAAGTTCATCAGGAGCACTTGCGAATTTTCGTTCAATTTCTCATCGTACAGCCACACGGCAAGTGCATAAGCAGTGACCGAACCTGCAATGACCGAGAGCAGGAATGTCAGGACAACGCGGATATACAACGATTTGATCATTTGCCGGCCTCTAGACGGTAGCCCAGTCCGCGAACGGTTTCGATCCGAAAATCATCCGCCGATGCGAACCGTTCCCGCAAACGTTTAATGTGCACGTCCACCGTGCGATCATCACCCGTGTAGTCAATGCCCCAAATTTGATCGATTAACTGTTCCCGCGTATAGACTTGGCCGGGCGTGCCTGCCAGTTTGTACAACAGCTCGAATTCTTTCAGCGGCAGCGCAAGCGACTCCGTGCCGATGGTCACCTTGTATGTCTGGCGATCGAGAACGACGTTGCCCAATTGAATGAGATTGGTGGAAATAATGCGGTATCTTTTCAACAATGCTCTCACGCGAACCGTCAATTCCAATGGATCGAACGGTTTGGTCAAGTAATCGTCCGTCCCGAGTTCGAAACCTTTCACTTTCTCCCACGTTTCTCCTCTGGCCGTGAGCATGAGCAAGGGTAGATCCGGGTTCGCTCTACGGAGCTCCTTGCATAACGTCCAGCCGTCTATGACCGGCATCATGATATCCAGCACAACCAGGTCGACATGCATTCTGCCGTAAACGGCCAACGCTTCCTTTCCATCGGTTGCCTCGACGGTTTCAAATCCATCATTACGCAAAAACAAGCACACGAGCTCGCGAATGTTCGCGTCATCGTCAACAACAAGTATTGTAGCCATGCCAACCCTCTTTCCTGGCTGTAAAGCTCCAGTGTCGAAATCGTTCATTTACGATATCATACAACAAATCGGGCAACATTGCGTTACACCGCGTTACATGTCTCTTGTCTCGGTAAGGATCTCAGAAATTAGCCATAAAGGCTGATGAACTGGAGCCACAGCCACCAGTTTAAACGGAAATTGCCCCAAAAGACTTCCATGTACCGGGTGTACCTGCGATCGTGCAGATCCAGCCCACGTTTGTTCCTGCAGTCGGATTCGTGTTGTAGAAAATATCCCCTTGTTTCCACGTACCATCGATAGGCGCAGCAGCCCCGTACATGAAAGCCGGAGCCGAGGTCTCCGTAGCCCCGGTGAAAGTGTTACCGATAAGGGAAGGCAGCGGGGAAGCGCTGAGCTTGGTCAGATCGCCTGTGGTAGGATATAGCGAAACATTTCCGATTAATGTCATTTTCTCGCGCACCTGAAAGGAGTATGATGAAGCGTTCCTAGAGACATTGCCTATCGCAATGGCATTTTGCCCGGCAAGTACGAAGTTGATCACCCCATTTTCCGCTGTGTTGAGAGCGTATATCGGCGCTTCCAGTATTCCTGCCGATACGTGTAAGCAGTTTTGCGCCGATGTCGTCTTCAATTTATTGCCCGTAAAGGAGAACCCTTTGCCGCCGCCTGGCAGCAAAGCAATGATGATCGCTTGATCTACAGCTTCGATCTCATTATTATGAATCCGCACTCCGTTGGTGTTATTGGAGTTCGCATCTGTATATATGCCTTTGCGCACATTGCGGATCCGGTTATCCTCGATGGTAATTCCATCCACATTTTTAGATATAAATATGCCGCCGCCAATCAACTTTTTGTTCACGTTGTTGATGGTGTTTCCCACTATGAGCGACTGTCTAGTATACGATGCACTGATCGCGCTTTCATAATTATCGGTTGCACTGTCATTGTTCAGATTATTAATGGAATTGTAAGCAATGGTATTGCCGTAATTCAAGTAACCGGCAGCGGTACCATGGTCATCGATGCAATTCATTCGTTTTGTTGTATCGGTAATATAACGATTTGCCTTGCCTCCGCTATAGATGGTATTGAAAGCGGCAATATTATTGTTGCTCCCTTTATCAAAATCGATATGGGTAAGCGTCTTACCGTCAAACAAACAATGCGTCACTTTATTGTATCTGGTTGCCCCACCGGCAAACTCCAATGTGTTCCAAGAATATTCTCCTTTAAAGTAGCAGTCGATAAAGGTATGACCTTCGTTGTAATGGATAAAATTTTCAGCTGGAATCTGCTTTTCCCAATTGCTAAGTACGCGTATTGCAAAATCACAACTGGATGTACCGGTTTGGATAAACCGGCATTTGCGTACCGACACGCGATAGCAGCCGCCGATTCCACCACCCCAGCCAGGCTTTAATTCATCTTGAGCGATCAGTGCTAGTTGCGGGCCAGTAGGATGACTGTATTCATCATTGAGCCCTGGGTCAATAAATGATACATTATCGATAACCAAATCGCTGGAAGCGTTGACCAGTACGGCGTAGCTTAGACCATTGGCGGGTATTCGTGCAGAGCCGTTCTGGTGTAGACATAAATCTTTTAACGCGCCGTATTGAACGCCAACCATGTCGATCATGCCCCGATATAAATATGTACTTCCCCAGCCGCTGGTGGCAAATGCTTTAATAACGCTCGCCTCTCCCTCTCCGTGCAGCATTACACGGGAAGCCATCACAAGCGGTGAACTGATCATATACGTTCCGCCGGGTACGCATACGGTGCCGCCTCCTCTGGTTGAGGCCATATTGATAGCGGCCTGAATACTTGCGGTATCATCTGTTGTTCCGTCACCCAGCGCACCGTGATCTTTTACATTTATGACACACATGTGGTCAAGACGATTCATAATGCTTGCGATTTGCGCCTGCGCCTCTGTACAGCATGGATCCAGGTCGCCTCCTCCATAGACCGAACTGGTAACGCTTTCATGAAAATCCGCAGCTTCGACCAAGCCTGGAGCCATCAAAGCCCGGGAGCCTAAAGCGACTCCGGCGATGCCAAGCGATGCCAGAAGCGTTCTCCGGTTCATCCGCAAGCTCTCCGTTGCGATCTCTGTCTGCTCTGCTTGCTGCCGATCCAATAATTCAGTCATAAATACCGCCTCCTGAAAATTGGTGAACCGGTAGGCCGGTTCTATAGAGTGGATTGCCGTTGATGTAAGCTGAAGTGGTTGTAGTCTGTTCATGGCGATTATATACTTAAACGTTAACCTTGTAAATAATAATAATGCTTCGGCTTATCCTGATATATGATTAAATAAAAGTGCTTGCCGGTAAAGATTTATTTGAGGGAGGCTTTTCATGGATAGGATTAATTGACAAAGGAAACGTTTAACTCTATACTTTCAGCAAACGGAACAAATTAGTTATGAATTGGGGGGATGTTGGTGCCCACTATTAAAGACATAGCAAAATTGGCCGGCGTCACCTTTGTTTCGGTATCCAGGGCGTTAAATAACGAACCCGGTGTGAGCGAGGAGACACGCCGGAAAATTCTCGATATTGCCAAGCAAATCAATTATGTACCTAACTTGGCAGCCAAACGTCTGGTCGACCGTTCCTCGAATGGAATCGGCTTGATTTGGCCGAAGCGGGAAGAGCCTTTCTTCTACCGTACTTGCAATCATATTCAGGAGGAGGCGTCGAGCCGAGGCTACACCGTGATGGTATCGATGGCGGAGCGGGATGAGGCGCTCCGCTCGTTCCGGGAATATTTTATCAACAGGGCGGTATGCTGGCTGGACAGACGTAAGACTCCGGAGTATATCGCTGCCAAGCAGCAGTTTAACGGCACCATCCTCGAAGTCGGGGGCCGGGAAGGCTGGAATCAGGAGAATGCCCACTGGCTCGATATTGATCGCAAAGGAGCGGTCAAGCTGGCGATGAGTCATTTGTTCGAACTCGGACATACGCACATCGCCTTTTTGGGAGGACATTCGGACAAATGGCTAGGGTACACGGAATCGCTGGTGGAGCTTGGGCTGGAATTTCGTCCAGAGCTGAATGTGATGACCTTGATTGGAAATCCGGACATGTCGCTCAAGGTGCGCGACTTCATGAGGCATTTTCACGAATACGGGGCTACGGCGATTGTAATTGACAGCGAAGGGCTGCTGCGTGAATTCGTCAAGGCAGCTTATGCAGAAGGTGTGCGCATTCCAGAGCAGTTGTCACTTGTAGTATATGACGACTTGCCGGAAACGCAGTCGCTGCTGCCCGTCGCGATTACGACAGTAGGACCTGACATCGTCGAACTGGCCCGCACAATTATCGATCTGATAACGGATGAAGCGGATGCCGCAGAAGAAGGCCATTTTTTTCGAAAGGTGCTAACGACGGAGCTGAGAGTCCGGGAATCAACTCGTTCGACGGGGTGATTCCCGGACTGCGGGTTTTTTGAGAAAGTATAAATTTTTTTATCCGATAAGTAAACGTTTAATATTAAATAGGTCGAATTATTTCTAAAAAAGTAAGTAAACGTATAATGACCATGTGATGGAGGTGGGTGAAATGTAGACGGCAACAGAAAGCTACAGTGAGGATGGCCAAGTATGGGGAAAATCACCTATTCATTTTGAAAGGGGACCGAAATATGAAAGGGATCTCAATCGGTTTGTTGGCCGGGACAATGGCGCTGGGGATATCGGCATGCAGCAGTACTTCGGATCATTCGAAAGATGCTAGGGACAGCATAACTCCGGGACCAAGTCAGCCGGCTGCCGTTAAGACGGACCCGGTGGAAATCAATATTTACTCGAATAACAACGCATCGGAGCAAGTGTTTAACGAAAATTATGGAAACGCTCTCAGGAAAGCCTTCCCTCAATTTACCATCAACTACATACAGAGCAAGGCTGGGTCAACGTTGCCGGAGATGATTGCCTCGAAAACGAGAATCGATATTTTTTGGACGTCGATCGGCAACTATGAAACTGCGTTGTTCGAACATGGTTTGCAATTCGATATGACGGATCTGATCAAAAAGCACGGCATCGATCTGAACCGGCTGGAACCAACCGTAATCGAGGCGATGAAACAAATTTCAGGGGGGAAGATGTACGGGCTACCGGTTTCGACTAACACTCTGACGTTGTTTTATAACAAAGATATTTTCAATAAATTCGGTGTACAGATGCCCACGACGGATATGACGTGGGATCAGGCGAACGAGTTGGCTCGCAAAGTGACTCGAGTTGAAAACGGCAAGCAATATTACGGCATCGCTTCTTCGCGTGATCACATCATCCGGATGAACCAGCTTTCCGTGCCAAATGTGGATATGACTACCAAGAAGCCGACGCTTGCAACCGACAGCCGCTGGAAGCAATTGTTCGAAACTGTTTTCATTACTCCGTCAGCCGACAGCGGTTACCGCGACGGGATGACTAAGCTGAAAAACTTCCCCGCTCTGGACCAGTTTGCGAAAGATCAAAGCTTAGCCATGCTTGTATACCCCAACACGCTTCCGACCTCTGTGCCAAATGAGCTAAAAACGTTTGATTGGGATATAGCCCCGATGCCGACCTTTAAGGAACTGCCGAATGTTGGATCGCAATCATATCCAGTATACTTCGGTCTTACTTCGCAAACGAAAAACAAGGATGAAGCGATGGAACTGTTGAAATTCATGGTATCTGAAGCGTATCAGAATGAATTGGCCGCAAAAGGAGTATTGCCGATCGTGCAATCCGACTCGACGAAGAGGCTGCTCGGAACCAAGACGGAATTTAAGAGCAAAAACTACCAGGCGATGATATCCCGGAAGTTTGCTCCGATCACGCCAAAAGTTCCAGAGTATGATACGGACGTATTCCGATTTTACCGGGATCAGGCATTACCTCTGGCGATGGGACAAACTGACATAAACACGGCATTTCGCACTGCAGCCGAGCAAGCCGAGAAGGTGATTCAGGAGAAGGGGAAGAAGTAAGACGGTAAACGAAGGATATATGTTCTTGTCCTCAGCGCAGGACAAGAATATATATCCTTTGCTGTATTTGGACAAGAACATATAACCATAATCGTATTGTCAAAACAAGACCGATGCCGCGAATCCGACAACAACAGGAAATCTGCAAGTGGCCAGCAACGGGCAAATCAAACTGACAGTTTCCCGTTCGCGAGAATAATAGATTAGATAAACGTCATCTGGTGAAGTAAAATAGAGAGAAGTGGAGATATCCCTACGTCTGTTGACCGGGCGGAGTAGCACCTCCAACGTCGGAACGACATTCCATCCGGAACGGCAACCGGCGGAAACGCAGAATTTATATACTAGAGGGGGGAATCCGATTTATGCTGGTAAAATCGTTGGCTCATTATAACCATCCCGATAATTTTCCGTTTTGGATTCAGCGCAACCGTCATGACCAAAGAAGCATGCCTCTTTTGCACACTCACGAATTCGTCGAACTGATTTATGTGGATGACGGTCAAGCGACGCATTTGTTCCAAGATACTTCATACGAGATCAACAAAGGCGATATTTTTATGATTAACCCGGGCGAGAAGCACGGATACACTGTCACGGAAGGTCAGACTATCGAAGTGATCAACTGTTTGTTCCATCCGGATTTTATAGCGTCGTATGTGCTTCGTGAGTTACGGTTGGGCGATTCGTTAGATTTTTTTTATGTACAGCCTTTTTTAAATCGTGAAATCAGGTTTAACCACAAGCTGAATTTGGGGGCGGCTGACGCGGACAAAACGCGGGGCATTCTGGAGGAATTGCATCGGGAAATGACGCAGCGGGATTCCGGTTATCAAGCTCTGGTGCAGCTGCGAATGACCGAACTGTTCATCCTGCTGTCCCGCTACTACAACAAGAGGAAGCATAACCTGCAAAGCCCTTCTCCGAATGAACTGCTGGTACGTCGGGTCTGTGGTTATGTAGAAAGGCATTACAACCAGAAAATCACGCTGCCGCTGCTGTCAAAACTGTTTTACGTCGGGGAGCGCCAGTTAAATCGGTATTTCAATCGGTACCGGGGCACCAGTGTATACGAATTTGTGCAGTTCATCCGGATCGAAAAAGCCAAGCAATTGCTGATCGAAACCGACGACATTGTATCGGTTGTCGCGCATCGGGTCGGCTATGAGGATGCCGCTTCCTTCGGGAGATTGTTTGTTCGCCAATGCGGCTGTTCGCCGGGCAAGTACAGAGAACAGTATCGGTAGCCGTTTCGAAACCAAAAAAACGGTTAGCTGTTGACTGAGGCAGACCGATCCCTGGAAAGCGGGAAAGTGACCGGATCGGCATACGGTCTGTCCTTTTCCGCAATAGCCTCTCCTTTCCGTGTTTTATATAGTAGAGAAAAGCCTGTAACCTTGACAAATTCTTCGGGCGGAAGGACTTGTAGGGAAGGAAGGAGGCCATATCAGTCCTGCATGCGGCTTTACTGCAAGGGGGAAGTCTTCTCGGCTGGAGCTGCTTAGGTTTCAGTTAAAATGAAATCGCTTTCATTTATTTATTGGACAGAAAACGATCGCGATGCCGCCATTTTTGTT
The DNA here is from genome assembly GCF_014705615.1 of Paenibacillus oceani. Lineage (GTDB taxonomy): Bacteria > Bacillota > Bacilli > Paenibacillales > NBRC-103111 > Paenibacillus_AB > Paenibacillus_AB oceani. The sequence continues at coordinate 222,580 of NZ_JACXJA010000010.1, read as the reverse complement.
TTGGATGAACACGTTTCGTAATAACGCAAGACGATCAGGATTTTCATAACGGATGCGTAAGGGAACGAAGGAGGGCTGTATGTGGAGAACAAGAGGATGAGGATGAGCCGCAGGGCATTGCTCGGTACGGCCGCAAGCGCGGGCGCGATGCTGGTGGCGGGCGGCGTGCTGGGTCAGACTGAAGTGCGGGCGACCGGCGGCGAACAAGTAATCGTAGTCGATACGATCACCGCGATGAAAAGCTTGTCGTCGCCGGAGGACGGTCAACTTGTTAGGACGCGCGGCTATTACGCTCCCGGGGACGGCGGCGGCGCCTGGTACTTCATTACGCCAACGGCCGGTTATACCGGGTCGCCGGACGGCTATGCCGATCACGGGTTGATCGCATCGGGCCAAGTCGCCGTATTGGAAATCTCGCAGGGAATCGATATGTTGCAGGTCGGCGTCCAGACGGGCGTCGACTGCACGGCACGAGTCCGGGCCGCGTATGGCAAAGGGGCGAAGAACTATTACTATACCGGAGACATAGCGCCGGTCATCGATTGCGACGACCCCGCTTATCCGGCGACCAAGTTCAACGGGGGCATCCGGCCGCCGAGCGACAGCACCCATTGGTTCGACGGCCGGTTCCGTTTTCAAGCCAAAGCGAGCCCTTACGGCGAGCATGTACTCTTTAACTTGCAAGGCTGCGAGCACGTTACAATGTGGCGCCCTTGGGTGATCGGGGATATCGGGACTCATACGGGGACTGGCGGAGAGTGGGGGTTCGGTTTTTATATCGCTTCCGGCAGCAAACATATCGCCATCCATAACGGAACTGCCGAGAAGTTTTGGGGCGATGGCTATTATATCGGCGTGTACCCGCATAATACGGCGCTGCCGATCCCCGAGCATATCTTGCTTCAGGACTGCATCGCCGATTCCAATCGCAGGCAAGGGTTGTCGATCGTCACCGTCCAGAGTGGACGGATCGTCGGGGGAGATTACCGCAATACGGGGAAGATCGTCCTGACGAACCCGGGTTTCGGCATCGATATCGAACCCAATAGTCAGCTCGGGAACAAGATCGACGTATCGCTTATCGATGTCAAGACCAGCAACAACGGACGAGGCGGTTTGCAGCTCGTACCAGGTTTCCTGACCGCCTCGAGCACCGTAAATCCGTTATTTGACGTATATATCGCCAACTATCGTTCCGAGTCGGACGGTCCGGTCGGGGGACTCCGCTTCGCCTTTCCCGGACTGAGCGGCGGGGTTAACCACACGAAAAAGATCCGGGGCTCGATCGTGATCGAGAAGGCGACGATCGTGCGGCCGGAACGCAAGGCGGTGGAGTGGGCGCGTTGGGGGCCGAATGCGCCCGAAGTGATCGCGACGGACGTCACCGTACAGGACCCCAACGAGGCGGCCGTTTCCGGCTCTCCCTACTCGCAGGAGAGGAGCGCGTTCTCGATCCATATCGTCGCTTCCCATGTGACGAGCGGTCAGGTTCGCATCGGCAAAATAACGCTAATTCGTCCGAGGGCCATCGATACGAGGAGCACGCCGCAGATGCTCGTCCCTTTTTGGGCATATGCGGCATCCGGGGCGTCGATCAACGGCCTGCACATTATCGATCCGTATTCGGAGAACGATCTGGATGGCGATCGCGGTTTTTTGCGCATTAACGTCTCCGACTCTAGCCGGCTGACCTATACGGGGCCTCGACCCAGATATGTACTGGATGACGACCTCACCTTGAGCGGCGGATTATTCGCAGGGATCGAACTGATGCTTCCGGCCGCCGAAACGGGGACGAAGGAGGTACAACTGCCCGATTCCGCAGTATCGATTGGGCTGGAGTATGTATTCGTCAACGCTTCCCAATCGGGAGGAAAGATCCGGCTGCTGGCTTCCGGAACGGATGTGCTGCAGCTGTCTGGAGCGGCCGGGGCGACAAGTCTGCTGATCGAACCGGGCATGATCTATAAGGCGCAAGCGCTGTTTCCCGGCGTATGGTCGATCTGAGTTGTCGACATAAAAGAGCCTCTAATCCGCATTCAGAGCGGATTAGAGGCTTTAACGGTCCTTGCCGATTATTTCGCGTTTTGTCTTAGCGCGTTAATCTCTTTCGTCGCCTCTTCCTCCGCTTGGCGGAACAGGGTGTTGATGTCGGTTTGTCCTTGTGCCAGCTGTAAGGCGCCGTTCGTATAAAACCGGTCGATGGCGGCGCCGTAAGGCGGAGTTTTAAAGGCGATCGAAGCCATCTTGTTATAAAATAAGGCCGAATAATTTTTATTGCTGAAGGCGGACTTGCTGCCGAAGGCTTGCTTTACGCTCTCCAGTTTCAGTACCGGCATTTGTCCCTTCTCGGATATTTCTTTCTGGTATTCTTCGGAAAGCAGGAATTTCAAGGCCGTCATAGCGGCATCCTTGTTCTCACTGAATGAAGTGATGCCCATCTGGATCGGATAAGGCTGCGCGCCAACCCCCGGTTTTTCGCGAAAAGCAGGCAGCGCCGCGATGTCCCAATCGATCTGTTTCATTTCCTCGCCCAAGGCGGTGATCAATCCCGACGAATAGCCGTACATGGCTAACGTTTGGTCCCGTACGAAGGTGTAATGGTCGGGTATTTTTTTCAGTCGGATCGTTTCCGTGCGGGCGATTTCATTTTCGAATGGGCGAACAAACAACGTTTCGAATAACGGTTTCCAAAGTGGATTCGTGTTAATTGTCGGTGTCATCGTAGATGGATCGACACTCGGCAGCGAAAACTGATTCTGGTTGGCGGTGTTGGCCGGATTTACGGTTAATCCGACATAAGAGGTACCGGATTCCTGCCGGGTCAGCTTTCGCCCCAATTCGATCGCTTCATCCCAGGTCATGCCGTTTTGCGGGAAGGGGACGCCGAATTTCTGGAACAATGTCTTGTTGTAGTACAAGGTCATCACGTTGTTTTGGATCGGGAAACCGTAGATCGCACCGCCTGCGACACCATTCATATACTCCACGTAAACCGGGTCCAGATCAGAGAAGGAGACGTTATGTTTCTTGATCAGCTCGCGCATATCGTATTCCATGCCGCTTTCGATCATATAACGTTCGAAGTTGCCGATGGTAGTAAAGAAAATGTCGAATTTCGTGCCCGAGGCCAGTACATCCTGCAACGATGTACCTGTTGCGGCGCGGATGTATTCGATCGTGTAGTTCGGAAATTTTTTACGCAGGGCATTGCCGAAGGATTGATTGAAGCTTTCTTCGGAGTTGCCGTTATTGGAGTAAAATACAAGCTTCGCTTGTTCGTTCCGGCCGTCTTGCGGGGAGGCGTCCCCGGCCTCGCGAATGGTTTCAGCCGGAGCGGAAGCGCAGCCGGACGCAAGCACCAGCAGCAAGGCTGTCATGGCAGCCCGGCAACTGACGGCTCGCTTGGTTTTACTTGAAGTGGTCGGAATGGGTTTCACGGATTTCACGGATGTCCTCTCCTTTATCATCGCTGGTTGGTGATTGCATTCGGATTCAACAGTTCTTGGATCGTTACTTTCCGTTGTTCCTGGATCGAGATATTCGCGGCCGCTCCAATGAGCATGGACAGGGCGCCTTCCCAGGAACCGGCCCGCTGCCCCAACGGATCAACCGGTTCGTTCTGCACGAACATTTTGCGGATACGGTCGTCGCTCCCTCCATGCGAACCCGTTGCTTTTCGGGCTTCATACACAACTTTTTCCCCTTTTCGATTGAAGAGGTGAATCTGCTGCGTCGGCTCGTCCGCCCTGTCGCCGGTGTAATATTCGCCGGCCTCGATTCTGCCCTTGGTGCCATTGAAGGTGGCGGTCCAATTTTTGTACGGGCTATGCGCAACCAGGGAGTAATTCAAGACAGTACCTTTCCGGTAGCGGACATGGACAGACATCGTATCGTAAATATCGATATCGTCGCCGAATACGCACCGATCGCGAATATAGCCGTCGTCCGTCTCGCTTTTATAAAAATAGTCGTTGTTGAACGGGTGTTGCGTAATATCGAAATAAAACTCGCACGTGTTTGCAAAGCTGCAATTCAAGCAGCGGAAGCCGCGTTCCTCGCGCGTCGGGCCGAAATAACGCCGTTCACCGAAGGCGCTTACATCAATGGGCTCGTCGCTCAGCCACCAGTTGGCCAGATCGAAGTGATGTGTCGACTTATGGACGAGCAGCCCTCCGCTGTTGCTCATATGGCGATGCCATCTCCGGAAATATTGCGCGCCATGGTTCGAGTCCAGATACCAATTGTAGTCCACGCTGAGGATGTCTCCGATCGTACCGGCGTCCAGCAGCTCTTTTACCCGCATCATGTAGGGCATATAGCGGCAATTGAAAGCGACCTTGATGTTGCGGCCGGTCCGTTTCTCGGCATCCAGAATGGACTGGCATTTCACGGCATCCGTAGTCATCGGTTTCTCGGTAATGACGTCGAGTCCGGCTTCCAATGCCCGGATAATGAAGGCATCATGTGTACTGTCCATCGTCGTGATCAATACAAGATCCGTGCCGCTCTTCAGCAGCATGCTGTCGAAGCTGTCGTAAACCGGAACATGTCCGCATTCTTCCGCGAGCAAGCGCGCTCTGGACGGATTCTGATCATAGACGCCTACCAGTTCGACCTCTTCGCGAAATTGTGTGGCCAACGGTTTCACGAGAATATGAGCGCGCGCTCCCGCGCCGGCAACCGCTATTTTTTTCAACTTGTGCGCCCCCTTGGTTTCATTTGATTGAAATGTGCACCCTCAGATTAGCATGGATGAATGGTGCAGAGTATGTGCGTACGATAACCATTGTTTGACGATCGATAACCAACTCCTCTGTTATCATGGATGTTCATAACTTTCCATCCGTGTGCCGGCGGAAATAACGATCATAAAAGAGGAGAGTGAACGGTGCATGCGGAGATACGATGGAGACGGTCCGGCGGCTGATGATGAACGCGGTCTGCAAACGGGTTGGTCAAACGGAGGAAAGCTGGCGGCCTTCGCGGTCGCGCCCCGTACGTTTCGCATCCGGGCAAAGGCTCACGGAGATTTTACCGAATCGACGCTTCATCGATACGGCATCTTGCGGAAGACGGGCCGGACCGTCGCAGTGGAGACGGAAGAAACGGAGTGCTCGTTCACCATACGTACCGAACAGGCTAGCCTGCACATCGGGAGTACCGACGGACCGATCACGTTTCGGGGTTCGGGCAAGGAACGTTTGCCGCTTACGATGTCGGCCCTGACGATCGGCGCGGAGGGGGGATTTGATATCCGCTTTGCCTTGACGGAGGGGGAACGGCTCTACGGCTTGGGGAATGCCGTACCTGATCGGCTTCAACTGCGCGGCAGCCGAACTGTCCTGTCGGCCACGCCAGACGGATGCCCGGTACCGGTTCCTTTCGTAATGAGCAGCGGCGGTTGGGCTTTATTGATCAATACGACATGGCCGCAAGCCTTCGATCTGGGCCATACGAATCCGGACGAGATGAGGATCACTGCTGAAGAAGGGGAGCTTGATCTTTATGTATTCGGCGGAGACGATTACCGGGAGTTGTTGGAGCGGTACACGGATATAGCCGGCAAGCCCAGGCTGCTGCCGATCTGGGCGTACGGTTTGGCCTATATTCGCGACATGACGACCCATGATCGGGAGTTGCTGGATGACGTACTGAAGTTCCGGCAGGAAGGCATCCCATGCGATCTCATCGGTCTAGGCAGCGGCTGGAACGATACAGGCAACGGGGAAGCGACGGATATGCGGTGGCATTCGACGCGTTTTTCCGCGCCGACAGGCGGTCAGGACCGCTCGTTTACGTTTATGGACATGCTGCAGCGGCATGGCTTCAAGCTCGGCCTGCTGATGCACTGCATCAACTATGATCTGACAGCGTATGCGGAAGTTTCTGTGAGCCAAGCAGCCGGAAGCGGTACTGATGTCGAGCCGGAGCCATGGTATGCTCATTTGCGCCCGTTCGCCGAAGAGGGGGTCGCGTCCTTTCGCTACTCCTCCTACAGTCAGATGAGCATGGAAACGGAACGGTACCGGAAGTGGACAAATGGCATGAAAGACCGCGAGCTGTGCAATTTGTATCCGGTACTGCTGGTCAAGCAAACTTATGACGGATATGTGGAGCAAACGGGGAAAAGACCGTTTATCCATTGTGTTTCAGGGTATACCGGCATCCAGCAGTTTACCGCTTTGGAATCGGGCCGATACAACAGCGGCGTCGTGGCGGTCGTTCAGGCGCTAAGCATGGGTTTGTCGGGTCATGCGCACACCGCTTCCCATATTAACGTGGATATGCGCGAAAGCATCCATGCCGGTTTTTTGCAGCCCTGGTCGTTTATCAATAGCGGCAGCTACTTCCGGAATCCGTGCGTTCTGGAAAAACCTCTCCGGGATATGTTCCGCAAATATGCCAGGTTGAGGTACCGGCTGCTGCCATACGTGTATGCAACGGCGCACGTTGCCGCTCGTACGGGAATGCCGATTGCCAGAGCGATGCCGCTTATGTTTCCGGACGACCCGCATTGCGGAGAATTGCGTCAGCAGTACATGCTGGGACCGTTTTTGCTGGTAGCTGTTTTTACCGATCGCGTTTACTTGCCCGAAGGCCGTTGGATCAACTATTGGACGGGCGAAACGTTGGAAGGCGGACAGACGGTTTCTTGCACAATCCCTGATGAGGCGGGGGGGCCTTTGTTTGTACGCGAAGGCGCGATTTTACCGTTGTGGCCGGAAATCGAATACGTGGGGCAGACGGAGATTACACGCATGACGCTGCATATTTATCCGGGAGAGCGCAGTCGGTTTACGATAGTTGAGGATGACGGGATAACGCTGGCCCAGGAGCATGGCCATATGGCCACTACAGAAGTTTCCTGCGAGTCGGAAGCCGGACAGATCACGGTGATAATCGGGCCTCGAACCGGATCGTATGCCGGAATGCCGGACAAGCGGAGCTACGAGCTGTCTGTATTCACCGGCGGCCGACCAGCCGGTATCGAACTGAACGGGATGCCGCTGCCGGAAAAGGGGGGCAAGGCGAAGTCGCGATCCGGATGGCGATATATCCGACATAGCCGATGCGTTCAGCTGGAGGTTACGGATGCTGCGCGGACGGGAGCGAAGGTGAAGGTGAGCCTGGTCGATCCGGCTGCAAGTCTGCCGGAAAGGGGGGAAGCGGTAGCTGCCGTGTCGGGAGCCGCTGCTGACGAGGAATTGATTATAGGCTTGGAGACAACGGACAAGGAAGCGTTCGGCATGTTGCTCTCGAACTGGTGGAATCAAGCAGGAGACGACTGGCGGCTGCGCCTGCTGCACGGCTGCTCCTTGCTCATCAACTATGTAAACCGTCGTGGGTGGGCGGCTTCGGAGGTGTGGGGCAAAGACTTGGAGCCTGTTTACACGATGCATCGAATCCGGGCTCCGGCTCAGGGACTCGCTTTGCTCAGCCGCCTTGCCTGGCGGATCATGGACTTTGCGCGTCCTCCGGCCGGCGCCGACATGCACCCCGTGATCCGGCAGGCGCTGGCGATCGTGGAGACCGAGCTGAAGCAAAAGCTTTCTTTGCAGCAGGTCGCCAAGCGAACCAATATGCATCCGTTTTATTTGAGCCGTCTGTTCAAGCGGCAAGTCGGGCAACCGTTCTCCAGTTACGTTCTGATGCAGCGGATGAACCGGGCCCGATCGTATCTGGAATCCGGCATGAAAGTGTACGAAGCGGCTGCCGAAAGCGGCTTTCAGGATACGAGCCACTTTTCGAGAGTGTTTGCAAAGTATTGGGGCTCCCCGCCCGAGACGTTCAAACGCGGCAGATAACGTTCATTCGTGAACCGCAAGGAGCTGTCTCGAAAGGGGAGAGCAACATGTGGTAAGATATGGAATAGAGGAGGGGATTTATCATGGAGCTTCAGGAAATCAGGCAACACTTAAAAGAAACGAGAGACGGTTTGCTGGAAATGATTAAAGATCTGAGTGAAGAGCAATTAAACAAACGGAAAGATCCCCGCAGCTGGAGTATCGGCCAGGTGTGCCAGCACTTGAGTAGGACAGAGGAATTGTACGTGATGGCAATAAAGAAAGCGTTAAAGAGTAATGAGGATTCACCCGTAGAAAATAAACCGTTACAATTTATGCTGGATCGGAGTCATAAATGGGAAGCCCCCGACATTGCCAGACCGACCGATGAAATCGTGCGAGCCGAATCGATCATTGAAAAGCTGCACTATTCCCGAGAAAGGTTGAATGAACTATTAAACGCAGTAGAAGATCCGTCCTTGCTGAACCGAAGACATTTTACACATCCGGTCTTCAAAGAGATGTTGTTGTCGGACTGGGTCAGATCGCTGTATTTACATGAACTAAGGCATATGGAACAAATCAAAGAGGGGCTTTCTCTGTAGAGGCAGCCATAGCATTTTATCGGAATATGTTCACAGCCATATCAGATTTTTAAAGGGAATTATTCATTTTGATGAGCGCCAAGTTGGAAAAGAAACTATTGATGAGCGATGTATCTGAATAATTGTTCAGCAAATCCATCTGGTCCTTGAATCCCAAGGACTTTTTTTTGTTCTTTGAATAAGAAACTCCAAAGGGTATAATGCATTATATTCAAATAATCAAATATTTAAATCGGAAGAAGTTTTTTTATATAAACGGAAAGGTGTGATTGCATGTCTGGTATGCAAGAGTTGGTATGCTCTACAACAAAACAAAAAGTAATCGAGGTCGGTCTTGACTTTCTCCAAGGGGTAGGGGCAGATCATATCTGTCGAGTTTGTATTGCTGGCGGTAGTTCCTGCTGCTCGGGTTGCCGCTCGATCAAACATGGTTTCGGTTGTCAAAAACGGAATACAAGCTGCACGGCATGGCTGTGCGGGTTCCTAAAGTTTATCTTCTACAAAGCGGGCTTCATCCACGAGTGGAAACAATTCTGGGATCAAGTACCAGGACAAGATTATCGGGAAGACTTCACACCTCCTTATTTTCCTGTTCGCATGTGGTTGGAGAAACCGAATATTCGTTTTTTATCCGAAGCTTTTGCGGAAGATTTAGAGGAGTTGAATCCTTACCATAATGTGTTCTGGCTCATTGAAATGAAAGAGACGCTCGATCGGCATATCGATAACCTTATGAAATGTTCCGATCCGAAAGTCAAAAGAAAAATCGAGAAAAAAATTAATTTTTTGACCAAAGATTTTCGACGTTTTCATCTGGCAGCAGAACAACTTGTCAAATGATGCACTGAAAGTGCCGATAGTTGCATGTGACCAGGGTGGGTCCAGCCCAGCTCGATGCGCAGGTCTAACTGCTGTTCCCACCGTCGATCAGTGCACCGGGCCTGACCTCATTCATGCATCGAGCAGGCAGTCGCGTGCTTGAGCAATTCCGCAGATGTACAAAATCCAGCGAAGCGGCGGGGTTTTTGATTCCCTCGTGATCTAATTGATCCGATGGTAATCTCTCATTCCGTGTATGCGAGAAAGCAAAAAAGTGGTTTTCAGTCAAAGTCGATCATGAACATCAGATACTGCACCTGAAACGGGTTAAGTGCAGTTTTGTTTTAATATTGACGGGATCATACGAACCGCACAACTCTAGCGATGTCTGAATTTCCCCGCCCTGTAGTCTCTCGGGGACATACTCTCCATTTTATGGAACACTCGACTGAAATAGAGCTGGTTGTCGTATCCGATGAGATGAGAAATTTCCTTTATGCTTAACGAGGTGTTTAAAAGCATGTCCTTGGCTTTATCCATCCGGATCTGGGTCAAGTAACATAGGACCGAACTGCCGGTTTGCTCCTTGAATTTATGCATGACCCGGTTCGGACTCAAACCACATTGTTTTGCAATGTCCGCTACGGTCCATTTTTTGGTGCAATCTGCATGCATTTCAGTCATAATTTGCAAGATGGACGGGTCTTTTACATAAGCTTCGGGCTTCTGCACGAGACTCGCCTTTCTTCCGAATAACGACATCAACAACATGGTGTACGAATCGACGGCGGATTGATACAGCGGCGCTTTGATTTGAAGCTCAACCATGATTTTTTTGTACAGTTCGATCACTTGCGGATCTACTCCGACACGATATAACCGCTTTTTGGAAAGTCCAACCGTCTCAAGTAACGGGAGCGCCCCGTATCCGGAAAAATGAATCCAGTACAGCTCTGGTGAATTCTTGCCAGAATAGGCATACTCCTGTCTTTCATCCGGATGGAATACCACAATCTGCCCCTCGGCTGCCTCGGTCTGTCGGCCATCTATCCAAAAATGGCCCGTTCCTTTCAGCATATAAATCACTTGAAAGTCTGGCCGTCCATGTTCCCTCAGCTTTTTGACATTTTTCGTCATGAATTTTTCATATCCGCAGGAGTTAACCGTGAAGTAATGATCATTGCCGCTGCTGGACAGATCCGCGATATTGGAGCCATTAAAACCTGATAACGTAATCATGAGCCTATGACTGCGGCCTGCGAGGTGCATGTTCGCTTCACAATCCACACCTCCCTTTTTAGCTAAACATAACACAATTATGTATGTATTCAACATGAATGTTCATATATTCGACCGGCAATATACTATATACTCTCAGTGAGAGATTAGATTGTCGTTGTTATTCTGCATAACATTTAGAACGGATTGGGCGGAACACCAGAAAGGGGGGGAGCGAGGAGTAAGCCAGTGTTGCTTCCTGCGATGACGGCTTTCCGTAAAGCGCGCTTCGACACAGCTTAGTTTTGGAACTACTGTTAGGAAATAAATAAAAAAACAGCTTGTTTTGTAAGCGTTAACACCCCGTTTTGATATTCTACAAAAGGATGGTGTTTCCAAGATGAAAGAAAAGCCCGCTTTTCTGAAGAGCCTCTTGTTTTTGCTGACGTTGGCAGCCGTGCTTGGGGCCTGTAACGGAAAGCCGCATACCGTAGCGGAAGGAGACAGTCCACAATCCGGACAGGCAGATTCGGACAACGACTCCCGAACAATGCCGAATGCTCCCGGCTCCAAAAACGAAAAAGGAGATCCTGTGGAAATTGTGTTCTATACCAATAACGGCGACTCCGAAGCAAGCTTTGACTACCGGTTTGGTGACCTGATTCGCCAGAAGTTCCCTGACTTTTCCATCAAGTATATCCCGAGAACCCAAGGAACCAATCTGGATGAATTGCTTGCCAACAAAACGCGGTTTGATATTTTTTTTCAGTCGATTGGCAACTTCGAGGAATGGGCATTTCCCTACGGCATTGAATACGACATGTCTGAGCTGATCAACAAGCATCAGGTCGATCTGAATCGTTTTGAGCCGACGATCATCGAAGCGATGAGGCAGGCTTCGGGAGGCAAACTATTCGGGCTTCCGGTGCAAACGAATAACTTGGTTTTGTATTACAACAAGGATCTATTCGATAAATTCGGGGTTGAATACCCCGGAGACGGGATGACGTGGGAAGAGATGGTCAAGCTGTCGCTCCGGCTATCCCGCAACGACGGCAACCGGCAGTATTTGGGATACGTTCATTCTCCGGCGCACACGATTCGCATGAATCCGATGTCGATCCCCAATGTCGATCCCCAAACCAATAAACCAACCATTTATAAAGATGAGCGCTGGAAAACGTTCTACGAAACTTACTTCAAAAGTCCGACAACCGGGTCCGGTTATACGGATCTGTTGACCCAAACCGGAACGGTTCCTAACAATAATAATGCTTTTGTCAAAGATCAAAACGCTGCCATGATGATGTATCTGTCGAGTCTGATCTACGTGTGGGAGGAACAACTGAAAGCCGTAAACTGGGATATCGTCTCCCTGCCCACGGTAAAACCCGGGATTGGCTCACAATCGTACCCGTCTTATTTCGGGATTACGAAGATGGCCAAACATAAGGACGCTGCGATGGAAGTGCTCAAGTTCATGGTTTCCGACGAGTTCCAATCCAATTTGGCCCGCAAAGGCATTATGCCCGTCCTGAACAAGGAACCAATCAAACAGGAGTTTGGCAAGGACTCTCCTTACCGCGATCGGAATATGAAAGCTGTATTTTACAATGATTTCGCACCGATTCCGGAAAGGGCGCCTTATGATGCCAAGATCGTAAACGCGTACAGCTCCTTCTTCACCCAAGCAAATGTCGGGAAATTGGATATCAATAGCGCTTTGCTGCAAGCGGAGGAACAAGCGAACATCGCGATCGAGGAATACAAAAAGAATCAGTAGTCCTGTATAGGGAGGCTATTGGAATGAAGAAATTTCGACACAGAAGCTTTCAAGGCGCATGTGTATTTCTGTTTATATTCATGATTGGCTTGTTGGCCAACATCACAATCGCCGGCACCCGGGAAGTCTATGCCGCCGGCAATACTTACTATGTCGCTCCCACGGGCAACGATGCCCATCCAGGTACGGAGACGTCGCCATGGAAAACGCTTAAGAAGGCCGCAGCAACGCTTCAGGCCGGCGATACCGCGATCTTTGAGGATGGCGTGTACATGAGCACTCAAACGAGGTTTACGAACAGCGGAGCGGAACATGCGCCGATTACGATTAAAGCGAGGAATAAACAGAAGGCGAAGCTATTATTTTCCAATTTGACTACAACATCCAAAATCGTGTTGACGAATAAGCAGTACATCTCCATCTTCGATTTTGAAATCACCCAGGAAGTTAGTGGAACAACAAGCGGGGATATATTCATCGACATGAGCGACTGCTCTCACTGTATCGTCAGCGGAAACTCTATTCACGGCGCCGGTGGAAAAGCTGTGCAAGCACTAAAAGGCGAGCGGATTGAGGTGGTCGGCAACGAAATATACGATTTTGTCAACTTCGGCGTCGTATTGGCGAATATTGACCGGCCGATCATCGCAGACAACGAGATTCGCGAGGTCAGTGCCGCCATTCTAGTGCCGGCCGGCACGCGCAGCGTCCAAATCTCCAATAACCGCATACGTGCAATCGACAAGGTGATGAAGAACGGAATTATACTAGGCGGGAGCTATCCTCCTTCGGTAGCGTATGACACCTACGGGTATCAAGCTTATCATGCGGTTGCCTGGAACAACACCCTAGTTGCGGAACAGCCGGGGATGATCGATACGGCGTTCGCGTTTATCGGGAGCGTGGACAGCGCTGTTTATCATAACATCGTCGTTGATGCCAAATACGCGGTAAGCTTCGCTAATGGGGGAGGAGCGACAACCGGATGGGCGCCGGTCCCGACTTCTTCGACATTTGCCAACAATATTTTTTCGGGCTGCACCGGAAATGCCATTCACATGGTACACCCGCCCATCCATCTTGCGCACGATTACAATTTGTACTACAACTGTACAAATGCGCCTGTTGAGCCAAACGGCGTCTACGAGGCTCCGCTGCTGACTGATCCGTACCATGACTGGTATCTGAGGGAAGACAGTCCGGCGGCCGGTACAGGAACGGCTCTACACGTTAACGGTTTTTACGGTGAGCCGATAGACGTCGATCTGGACGCTAACGGGAATGTCCGAACAGAACCTGTGCATATGGGGATTTATGCCAATACAGTACCGAAGGTGGGAGAGATTTTGTACACAGAGCAGTTTGAATATGGAGACGGCGCTTGGACTGTGCAGACGGGAACGATGGAAATTGTAGAAGAAACACCTGGAGGCAACCATGTATTTACAGACCCGAACGCGACTTCGAGCAGCGGCATTTCACGCGCTTACTCAGGGTCTATGAATTGGGTAAGTTATCAGATGAACACAAAAGTGAATTTCGTTCAGTCTTATAATCCGTCAGGCTGGTTAACGTTGTATGCCCGGTATACCGATGTCAATCACTATTACTTGTTGGAGATCCGGCCGGAGAAAGACTACATCGGACTGAAAAAAAAGGTTGCTGGCGTCGTTACCCCACTGGAGGAGAAGGAGTGGCATCCGTCAATCGGGGTATGGACCGATGTGCGTCTGGTTATAAATGGAGCTTCGATTCAGGTGTACTTAAACGGCAAGCTGGAATTGGCCGGTTCGGACGGGCAACTGCAGAACGGAGGAATCGCAGCGGCGGTTTACCAGGCGGATATACAGATCGACGATATAAGTGTAGCGAGAATCGATGCGCCCGCGGGGGCGGGCGATCCCGAATCCGGCACCGTGCCGGGCGAGACATACTACGTTTCTCCACGGGGCTCCGATATGAACCCCGGTACCGAAGATAAGCCGTGGAAGACGATGGCTAAGGCTGCCCGTATGGCGCAGCGAGGGAACACGGTTATTTTTGAGGACGGCGACTATATCGAGTTTAGCCCGGCCGTTTTCAAGCAAGGCGGCACCGCAGACGAACGCATTGTATTCAAGGCGCGCAACAAACATCAAGCGGTTATTCAGTATCGGAATTTACCATCCTCCAAAGTGATTTTGACGGGCACCCCTTATATTACGCTGAAAGATTTTGAAATAACGCAGGATCAGCGCGGAACGACTACGTCGGATATTTTCATCCAAGTGCTCGAAGGTTCTAATCACGTTCATATTATCGGCAACAAAATTCACAATGCGTTCGAAGAAGGGGTGAAAGGATATCTCGTTTCTGGTTATTTGGTCGAGGGAAACATCATCTACGATATGGGGCATGAAGGCATTGATTTCGTCAACGTCAAGTCCAGCACGATTCGAAATAATGAGATTTATGACGTTGGACGGGTCGGGCTATTGGCCAAAGGCGGCTCGTCGGATATTGAGGTGTACAACAACTACATCCATAACCACAATGTGAACATGGCTGAAGGCGCGATCTATATGGGGGGATCAACCGGCTATGCCTGGACTCGCGATCCCAGCGTAAACGGCTATGAAGCTTGGAACATGGTCGCATACAATAATGTCATTGTGGCCGATACACTGAACGGGTTACCCAGTATCAACAACGGCATTGGCTTTGTGGGCTCCAAAGACAGTGCGGCTTACAACAATATCGTGATCGGCACGAGGAACGGCATTTTCTTGTACAGCCCTCGAAGCACTCAGCCTCAGGTCGGTTGGGACTGGGACCCGGACAACTTAAATCCGGTGTTTATGAACAATATCGTCATGAATGCGACCGACCATGCCGTCAATGCGGCCGGTACGAAGCAGCCGGTTAATATGGTCCACGATTATAACCTGTACGTTAACAATGCGAACTTGCCTGCTCAGCAAGAACCAAACGGTGTATATGCAGATCCGGAATTCGTCAACTTGGCCGAAGGAAACTGGCATCTGCAAGCAGGAAGCCCAGCGATCGGTGCCGGCAAAGCGATCCCGGAGTTTGTGTTGATGGATGGACAGTCCATCGATATTTCATCCGATTATGATAGCAACCCCAGAGGAAACGTATGGGATATGGGGATCTACAAGAACGGGACGCATTAATCGCACATCCAATATCTCCTTTGCCGGATAAAAGGCTGGCACCTGAATGTGCTGCTTGCCGGAACGGTCGATGAATGATGGCAGAAGAGACACAGAAAAGGATGGACGGCGGGCGAGTCTGCCGCTTTCGTCCTGAATACCGTTTATGGCTCTGGTGAAGATGAAACATGCATGTCATCTGAATACCGCTTCTCGTGTCGTCCATTGTCAATGCAACGCTGATCCAGGCAGGTACGCCGGGAGAGCTGTTCTTCGTCTGCGAAGAACTTACGATTTTTCGAACTAAAAAACAACAAAAAGACGACTACGATTCCACTTATTGGGAGGATAGTCGTCTTTTTGTATTAATTCTCTTGTTTTAAACGTATCATTGATTTTGCCAGCGTCTGTATCCTTCTCCTCCATATTGAAGAGCATTGCCAGTGGAGAGCCTGGAGCAATGTTCCAGTAGTGTTCCAGTCGCTGATTGCATCAGTAAGCGGTTGTTAGTGGAACGGTTATTAAGGGAACAAATGGATGATACAATACGTGGTGATAGCTGTAAACTGCATTGGAGGTAGTATATGTGAAAAAAACACTATTTTTTTTAACCTGTTTAAGTTTATTTATTTTATTGACAGGTTGCAGCTCTCCCCCTACGCTAACGGTTACTGCAGATAAGAAAAAAATCGATACTGTAAAGGGAAGTTATTGTTGGTCCAGCTTATTTTCTGAGAAGTGCGTTGATACTATTGAACCCTCCGAATTATTGAAAAAGAAGAAAAACGATCCAGTTGTCCTGCATAAGGCTACGACATTAAATTTTAAGTTTGAGGAAGAGCCCCAAACAGTGGAGGTGCGAATCGAACAATCTAATGCAAGCAGCACATCTGCATCTGTAAAGTTGGAGGATAACCAACTAACACTGCCACAAGAAAACGGGACTTATCTGTACATTGTTTTCTCCAAACATGCCAAGGGGACTGTGACCCACC
This sequence comes from Paenibacillus oceani, assembly GCF_014705615.1. Lineage (GTDB taxonomy): Bacteria > Bacillota > Bacilli > Paenibacillales > NBRC-103111 > Paenibacillus_AB > Paenibacillus_AB oceani. Next base: position 206,221 of record NZ_JACXJA010000010.1, on the reverse strand, counting down.
TTTTTACGATAAATGTAGAATAACTGGCTGTACAATCCTGTACAATTTCAGTAGAAGTAAGAACAGATTTGAATATCCGTTGTCCAAAAATCAAAACCAGTCTAACACTACGTTGCAGTGCCAGACTGGTTTTCTATTTAACGCATGCTGCTAGCTTAAGCCGTTCCACGCGATTTTTTTCTGACCAGAAAGAAATAAGCGAGCATCGCTGCGGCGCTCGTCAATAAAATAATTACGCCCAGCGGAACGGCAGTGTCTTCACCCGCGATGCCGACCAGCGGGGAAACGACTGCTCCCAGCAAGAAGGGAATGACCCCGAGCAGCGCAGCGGCGCTCCCTGCCATCCGACTCTGGCTCTCCATCGCAAGCGGGAAAGCCGCGGTTGATGTAATGCCGATTGCCGCTACGAAGAAAAACAACGGAATCACTAATGCATAAAGAGGGCCGTGAACGAGGGCCACTACCAAGACAGCGACGCTTGCCAGACAGGCTAGCCATAGGCCGAACAACAAAAAGGTTTGTTCGGATACGCGATGCGCCATCCGCCCGACCAGTTGGGAACCGATGATCAGGCTGATGCCGTTCGACCCGAACAACAGAGCGAATACGGTCGGTGAGGCCCCATAAATGTTTTGATAAATAAAGGGCGTTCCCGAAACGTACGCGAAAACCCCAGCGATCATAATGCCCTGTGCCAGCATATAGCCGACAAACTGGCGATCCCGCAAGAGCGAACCGTAGTTCCGCAACTGCTCTACGAAATTGCTGGGCCTGCGGCGATCGGGGGGCAAAGTCTCCTGCAGCTGCCATTTGGTCATCGTCAACAGGTAGATTCCCAGCAGGGCCAGCGCTAGAAATACGCCGATCCAGGTGGTGAAGGAAAGAATCCCGCTACCGGTAACCGGCGCTACGAGCGGACCCAAATTACCGACAAGCAAGAGCATCGAGAAAAATTTGGTAAGCTCGTGACCGCTGTACAGGTCGCGTGCGATCGCGCGGGAAATGACAATGCCCGCGGAAGCGGCAAAACCTTGCACGAACCGGAAGGCGATCAGGAGCCCGATATTCGGCGAGAATGCGCAAGCTAACGAGGCGGCCACATAAACGGCCATAGAGATAAGCAGCGGATAACGTCTGCCATAAACGTCGCTCAGCGAACCCATGACGAGCTGGCCGATGCCAAGTCCGAGCAAACAAGCGGTCAGGCTGAGCTGCACCAGCGAAGCAGTCGTATCGAATTGCTTCACAATCTCCGGAAACGCCGGTAAATACATATCGATCGTAAAAGGCCCGAGTGTCGAAAATAATCCGAGCAGTAAAACCAGTCTAACCACATGCTGATTGTTCTTGTTGTTCATAATAAAGCGAATCTCCTATTCTTCATTCCATATCCGAAACTCTTATTCTCTTATTTGCCGAATTCGGAGCTGCACAAGGGAGCCGGAAGCCGGCTTGTACGATTCCGAGACGAGAGTCTGTTTTTCATCCTATCACAACTGTGCGGATTCCGACAACCGATGTAGGGGGGGCGAGCTGAATGGCAATCTGCGTTTTTTCCGCACCGGCCATCATCCCTCCATCTTTTAAATTGCATGCGAAACCGCCGAATTAGGGGGATTTTCGACTTTCTGTGCTAATATTATGCAGTTTTTGTTGAGAACGACTATAATAGTATAAGTTTGGTTCGATCAGTTCCTTAACATCCATATCGTGGGGGAGGAGATTCGTATTGACCTGTATTTGATTCTTTTTGGTGTAGGGATTCTGCTCGTGGTATTAGCCATGTTCCATGTGGACTTGGGAGACTACATCGGTATTGAAACGTTGACCCTTGCATGCTGTTTCATGTCATTTGGAGCTTGTGGTTACATAACCCGCAACTGGATCATCGCAGCGGTGTTTGCTATCATTTTCACAATTGCCGTTCATTTCTTAGTGGTAGTCAAACTCCGCAAGATGCAGAACTCCAATGGAGCTTCTGAGGCCAGTTTGGTCGGCATGAGTGCAATCGTAACGGTCCCGATCTCGGAAACAGGCGTAGGTGAGATTTACTTCCCAAGGGGGATTTCTGTATCCAATCAACCCGCCAGCAGTTTCGACAAGGTCGCGATACCTAGCGGCAGGAAGGTCCACGTCATTGATGTGAAAGACGGCATTTGCCTGGTAAGTAAAATAATAGATCTGGACGAGGAGGAATAATTCTATGTTTGAGTTAAGCAGCACACTGATTCTTGGCGGTATCGGGGTAGCCGTATTAATCGTGGCGGTATTGGTATTTATTAACCGCTACCGTACGGTTTCTTCCAACGAAGCGATGATCGTCACAGGGAACATGCTCGGTTCGAGGAACATCGTCGAATCGGAGAACCAAAACGGCGGTCGGATCAAGATCATCAAAGGCGGCGGCGCGCTCGTTCTGCCAGTCGTGCAGGTTGAAAAGCGTCTGAGCTTGAAATCTCACATGATTGAGGTCAAAACTCCTGAGGTGTACACAGAAGAAGGCGTTCCGGTTCAGGTGGACGCGACAGCTCTCATTAAGGTTGGCAGTATGATCGAGGATATCGCCAAAGCAGCCGAGCGTTACCTGGATAAGTCCGATGAAGTTCTGAAGCTCGAAGCGGGCGAGGTGCTTGAAGGTCACCTCCGTTCCATTCTCGGTTCGATGACGGTAGAGGAAATCTACAAAAACCGCGATAAATTTGCTCAAGACGTACAGGCGGTTGCCGTGGTTGACTTGAAGAAAATGGGCCTTGCCATCGACTCCTTCACAATCAAAGACGTTCGCGATAAACACGAGTACCTTGCTTCTCTTGGTAAACCTCGGATTGCGCAGGTGAAGCGTGATGCTGACATTGCCGAAGCGGAAGCTCTGCAGCAAGCCCGGGTTAAAAAGGCGGAGGCTGAGCAAATTGCCCGCCAGGCCGAGCTTGAGCGTGAAGCGAAAATTGAAGAAGCTACTAAAGACCGCAACCTGAAAGTGTCGCAGTTTAAAGAAGAGTCGGACAAAGCGAAAGCGAAGGCGGACGTTGCCTACTCGGTGCAAAAAGCGGTTTCCGACCGCGAAGCTGTCGAGGCGGAGATGCAAGTGCAAAAGATCAAGCTTGAGCGCGAGACGGAACTCGCTGAAAAGCAAGTTGCCCTTACGACCCAAAAGCTCGAGGCGGAAGTCAAGGTTAAAGCCGACGCCGAGGTTTACGAGCGTTCGCAAAAAGCCGAAGCCGCCAAAATCGAGCAGGAGCGTCAAGCTGAGGCTGATGCGACGAAACGCCGTCTGCAAGCGGAAGCGGAATCCAAGGCGAAAGAGCTGGAAGGGAAAGCCGAAGCCGAAGTGACCAAGGCGAAAGGTCTTGCAGAAGCCGCTTCTACACGTGAAAAAGGTTCTGCTGAAGCTGACGTAGCTCAGCGTCTGGCGCAAGTCGAAGTCGAGAAGGAAATGGGTCTTGCCGACGCCGCGCTGAAATTGGGTCAACTGCGTTATGTCGAGCTGATCACGGCTGTTCTGCCTGAAGTTGCAGGTAAGATTGCGGAGCCTATGGCAAGCATCGATAAGCTGACGATCATCGATGCGAACGGCAACGGTGAAGCTGGAAGCGGTATGGGGAAAATCACGAGCCAAGTGACGAACCTCATGAAATTTCTGCCGGAAGTGGTAAATGACATGACGGGGATCAAGCTGGGTGACGTTCTGGCCCACATGACCAACGGCCGTGTCGGTCAAACGGGCGAATTCGACCCGAACAGCATCGCTCAGCTCTTGAAGCAGGCTAAAGGCGTTGATCCTCAAGTTCTTTCACTTCTTCTGCAAAGCGCTGGTATCAGCGGTCTGACGGGTACAAACTCCGCACCTGTAATGGAAACGTCCAGCAGTGCCGCTGCGGAATCTTCCTCCGAAACGGAAGAGGTTACTGAACTCGGGGAGAATGCTTTCCCGGAGAACGACAAGTAGATCCTAGCAAGACGGTAAGAGAGTAGTGCGGTTCCACGCCGGCTGCTCTCTTTTTTGTGGGTTCCTCCAGATTGCGGCAAGTCGCTTCACGTGGGCGGCCGTTTTGACGTTCTGACCTGCTTCAAGCGAGTGAGGCGCTGAATAAGGGCGGTTGGTACCCTTTATTTTGTCCGAAACTCGTCTGGCTGGGGAAATAAGAGCGGTTTGAAGCTGCTAAAATCGGCAAAACGGGTGCAGACACGGCCAGTTGGTTGAAATAAGAGGTACAAATCGCCTTTATTCGTTCCTATCATCTCCATATTTCGGAAATAGAGGGGGCGAAAGACTCTTATGATGGGATAGAGACGGTACGTATGATCTTGTTCAGCCGACGCTGTGCTGTCGTACAATTCGTGGACGACCGAATGGTTCTCCTCCGAATCGAGCGAAGCGATTATCGCTCTCGACGCGGCGGGCGAGGCGGCCGGCTACGCCATTTACAGCAAAACCCTGTCGATGCCGATATTTTCAGCGTATTGGGCATTCCAGATCGCTGCATCCTGGTTGCGGCCGGGACGGCATCCGCTTGTACGGCATCGTCGACGGCACATGCATCGGCAATACGATACAGCAGTTGTCCCCCGGCTTTGCGGGCGCAAAGCCGAACTACAACGTGTACGGCATCGCCGTCACGCGGCTTCATGGCAGCACGTGCGTGCCTGATCCGAATCTGACGATCGGCCGGCCGTCGGCCTTCAACCATGTCAAGGGGGCAACGACATGGAAGTCGCTGGATACCCACGGGGGGCGCAATATCCGGTTCATCGGCAACGTGACGCGGGGATCGTATATCGCCATCGGCATCGACGAGGGCGGCTCCAACGATACGAACGGCAAGGCTCCGCCGCGTAATATCGTATGCATCGGCAACGAGCTGATCCTGGAGCCGTCGGACCAGCGGCCATTACCGCCTTCAGCCCGGGCGGAACGGACGATCTGATCGTGGGGAAGGACAACGCCTTCTACGGAGCGATGAACGCCAAGGTGAACACAGCGGCCAACGAAGCAGGAGGGTCGTGGTTTCTGACGCCGGTCGCCTATGGGCATTTCCGCGTGAACGGCACCGATGCGATCCTGAAGGCGGGAAAGGGGATTGCTTCCGTAACGAGAGCCGGTACCGGCTTGGTCGATATCGTCCTTGGCGAATCGTTGAGCTCGGCGGACAGCATCGTCCCGCAAATTACGGCAAGAGGCGGCGCGGCATTGGTCTATTCGGTCGTATCTTCCGCCGCGAACGGTTTTCGGGTGCGGATTGCCAATCCGGGCGATACTCCGGTTGATAGCGACTTTTATGTTACGGTGCTTGGCAATTAAGGTTTTGGAAAGCCGTTCGCACCGGCGGGTATCGTCAGCTTTTCCAAGGCAAGCTTGCTCGTTAAGCCCTGTTCGGATTGATCATTCCTTAGGAATGCATCCGCCCGACGTGGCTGTTCATGTTGTCGCTGGGAGTAAACTGTCACAGTGCCTTGTGATGAAACAAAATATATGCACAAATGAAATAATCATGCATGTTCGGGCGATGATCGCCTCTATATAATGAAATGAAAGTTATGGATCAGCGATATTCCCTTTCAATACAACCATCATGATGAGAAGAAAGAAGGGACCCGTATGCAGGATCATGTCAAAAGAGAACAAATGAAAACGCAGGTGCTCGTCCTGGGCGGCGGCGCCGGGGGGATTGGAGCGGCGATCGCGGCGGCGCGCGAAGGCGCGGAAACCGTTCTGGTGGACCGGCAAGGCTTTTTAGGCGGAAATATGACGATTGGTTTGCCTTTATTGGCTTTTTTGGACGCCGGGGGACGGCAGGTGACCGGCGGGCTGCCCCAGGAGATCGTGGACCGTCTGATCGAACTGGACGGTTCGTTCGGCCACCGGGCATGCCCCTTGCACAATTCAACGACGGTGATTGACCCGAATCTAATGAAAATCGTACTCTTCGAAAAAGTAAAAAAATACGGGGTGCGTCCGCTGCTCCATTGCGAAATTATCGGAACCACCGTCAAGAACGGCGAGCTACAATCGGTTATTGTGAAGGGCAAAGGCAAAGAAATCGAGCTGTTTGCCGACGTATTTGTCGATGCGACGGGGGACGGCGACGTTGCGTTTATGGCGGGAGCCGAATATGAAAAGGGGCAGTATGCGAACGGCGAGACGCAGCCCCCCACCTTAATGTTTACGGTCGGAGGCTTCGAGCTGGAGCGGTTTATGAATTTTCTGGAGGAACACCCGGAAGAGCTCAAGCACGGGTCCTCGATGAAAATACGTCCAGGATATACGGCGGAATTTCTGCGGGCCAGCGAAAATCATGTGTTCGTAGGATTAAAAAATACGATATCCCGGCTGAGGCAAGAAGGGAAATGCCCGATTGATCGTGATACGATTATTTATATCAACTTGCCGCGGGAAGGGCATATCGCTTTAAACTGTATTCGCATTCTGAACTTTGACGGCACCCGGATCGAGGAGCTGAGCCGGGGCGAGGTGGAGTCGCATTTGCAGATCCTCCCCCTCATCCGTATGCTGAAAGAGCATATCCCCGGCTTTGAACATATTTATTTGTCCTCCATCGCGCCGTTTCTGGGCATCCGCGAAACCCGCCGGATCAAAGGCATGCAGATGATACGCGAAGACGCGGCGGTGCAAGGAATCATTCCCGAAGACACGATCGCTTTAGGATCGTATATTATCGATATTCACAGCGGCTCGGGGGATTCGACACTGATCCGTTCGCTTGCCGGCCCTTATGGCATCACCTACGGAGCGACGATTTCCAAAGACATCAAGCGGCTCATGTTAAGCGGCAGGTGCATCAGCGTGGACCCGGTCGTATTCGGTTCCTCCCGGGTGATGCCTACTTGTATGGCCATAGGCGAAGGGGTGGGCATCGGGGCCGCGATAGCGGCGAAGCAAAATATCACGCCCGAAGAGGTGGATGTGCAAACGATCCGGCAAAAGCTGCGGGAGCACGGGGCGATCCTATCTTTGGACGGGCACGGGTAACCGTGGCTCCGGCCAGGCGGAAGCAGACTGAAGGAGCGGAGGAGGAGAACGTTATGCGCGAAGGGCAATTGACTTTTTTCGGCGGGGTAGGGAAGTCGGGAGGCGTACAGGTTGTTTACGGGAAAGGGAATCAGGGGCTTATGTTCGATTTCGGTGTAGAGCATAGCAGTCTGCTGTTCCCCAAGCAGTTGACGCTGTACCTGCCAGTAGGAGCGACGCCCGGCCGGGAGCTGCGGCAATATGTGCTGGGCGGGATGACCGCGCCGCTGGTTCAGCTGTATGACCCGGATCAGCTCGGCGGATTGGATATGCAGAAGGTGAGCCAGGTATGGGGCGATCGGCAGTTTCCTTCGTACGGGCAGATCAGCGTGTTTATCGGGCACATGCACACGGACCATATGGCCGTTCTTCCTTATGCGAAGCCGGGCCTTCCCGTCTATATGAACCACGACGCGTTTTCCTTGTATCGGGGCATGGTTGCAGGAGGACACTCTCCGGATACTGCGGCGCAGATTCAGGTATGCGAGGATTTAAGCGTCGTCGATTTCGGCGAATTTACGATGCAGATTATCGAGATGGACCATAATGCGACGGGATCAGCGGGAATCCTCATCGATGACGGCGTCCACAAAATCGCTTATACGGGAGACTGGCGGCGGCACGGCAAACATCCGGAGCGGATCGACCGGTTCATCCGGCTATGCCGCGAGCGACAGGTCGACCTGCTGATTACGGAAGGCACGCGTCTGGCAGCCGACCCGTTCGCCGAGATTCCGCGTCAGATGACGGAGGACGAACTGCTGGCCGGGTTCTCGGATAGGGTGAGCGAAGCGGAAGGACTTGTGTATGTGCAAATGTCGCCCCGCGATCTGGAACGAATGGCTAACCTGATGGCCATTGCCAACAAGAACGGGCGGGAGATCGTGATGGAGGCGTCCCAAGCTCTGATCTGGCATGCCGCTAATCGTGAGGGGCTGCGCATACTGAAGGGGCATCCGGCTCTCGGCGCGGATATCCGGGTGATCGATGCAACCGTGACCAACCCGATGACGACGATGCCTTACAGGACGATTTCGCTGGAGGAAGTGGCCGGGCGTAAACAGCAATACGTGTACTTTTTCAAATTCCCCGACCTTGCCCATCTGATCGAGCTGGAAACGCTTGGCGATCTGCAGGGGCGATCGCACTTCATTCAGTCCGATTACAGCGTAAAGCTGGAACATCCCGATGTGGCTAAATATTTGAAAACGTTCGGCATTACAGGCCATTCGTTGTGCAACGGAGGGCATGCGCATCCCGAGGCGATCGCCGACATGATCGAGGGGATTGCGCCCAAGGCGGTTATAACGCTGCACAGCCGTCATCCAAGATCGCAACATACGAGAGGCGTTTACGCTTATCATCCGGAAAAAGGCGAGACGGCGACAGTTTCGTCTATCCTGGCTTCGGCCACCCTTGCCGGAAACCGAGCCTGAAGCCGGCTTGGAGCAGAAGCGGCATATCACGATAGCGGAGGGAGCAGAACCAGCATGGCTGTAATCACTTTCGTCAGACACGGCGTGACCGATCACAATCTGGAGAAGAGAGCGCAAGGACATACGCCGAACCCGCTTAATGCGGAAGGAAGGGCGCAAGCGCAGCTCGTGGCCGGGCGTCTTGCCGAGGAGCAGTGGGACGTATTTATCTCCAGCGATCTGAGACGAGCCCGGGAAACAGCGGAGATTATAGCTGCGGCGATCGGCAAGCCGGTGGATTGCTTCGACCCGCGGCTGCGCGAGATGGACAGAGGGAAAATCGCCGACACGACGGAGGAAGAGCGGGTGGCGCGATGGGGGTCGGCCTGGAAGGAGCTGGATATGGGTCAGGAAACTCATGAGTCCATGCGCGCGCGCGGGATCGGATTTATCGAGGATATCGCCTCGCGTTATGCAGGCCAAAACGTGCTCGTCGTCACTCACGGGTATTTCCTTGGGCAGACGTTAAAGGAATTGATGAAGGACGAATCGACAGGCGGAGACTTGCGCAATACTTCCGTTACGAAGGTCGTTTGTAACGACGGGAAGTGGGCGTATAGGCTGTATGATTGCGTCAGGCATTTGCCGCAGCCATGACGACGGAGCACAGAGCGGAACATTCCGGCTTCGACGGACGGGAACGGCAGGGCGGCAGAGCAGGGGAACGACGGAACGACGGACGGCGGAATGACAGAATGACAGAATGACAGGCACGACTTAATGCAAAGAACCGGTCCTCATGCAGACTGACATGGGGCCGTTTTTTTTGATTAGAGCGCTCAATCGCTTCACCATGCTATAGCAGATGAGAGGTCATCCGCCTTGTCGGGCGAGCAGGTGCCGCAAGTGGTTCATTATCGTAGCGGTTTGGACCTTCCGCCCTGCTTCAAGCGGGGGAGGAAATGCGAGTTAGGGCGATTCGTACCCGTTATTTTAGCCAAAACCCGCTTGGACGGTGAAATAAGAGCGGTTAGGGGCTGTTAAAACCGGCGAAATGGTGCAGAAGCGCCGAGTTGGTTGAAATAAGGGGTACAAACCGCCTCTATTCGTCTCCAACATCCAACAATGCCGAAAATAGAGGCTGCCAAAGACTCCTATTTCGTGACAGAGCTCGTACGTTATTCGGTTCAGCGAAGCTAAACAGGGCCTGCTCCCAAAAAGGAGGGTAACGAGCTTCCTCCGGAGAGTCGAGTTGGTCCCAAAACCTCATCAACAACCGGCTGGAGCGCGAAGGTACCTAGGTTCTCCCACACACCAACGTTAGGTTTGCACACCCATGAACCGTCCGGGCGCCTGTACCGGACGGCTAGATCCGTGACATTCTGAACCAGGAGAAGCAACCTCTTACGCAGGGTCACGCATACAAGGTCGTTCCTCGTGGAAAAGACTTCGTTTAGAAGCTTTTCTTATGGAGACGGGGTGCACACATGTCGTCTATACCCGGTTCATTTCGCGATACTTGGAAGGCCGCATCCCCATACTTTTGGCAAATACAAGGCTTAAATAAAATCCGTTCTCATAGCCGCACCGGCCGGCAATCTGATCCAGCGTCATGTCGGTATCGAGCAGCAGCTCAGCCGCCTTGCGGATGCGCAACGTCCGCACGAAATCCGATGGCGTCATGCGGAACGCTTTCCGGAACCGGCGTGTAAACTGGACGGGGCTTAGTCCGAGCTGGCTGGAAAGGTCGTTCATGCCGAACGGGGCATGGGCGTGACGATGGAGCCATTCCGTCGCCTGGTTCATCAGCTCGTCTTCCGATACGGGAGGAGGCTCCAGCTGATCTTCGAGATGCCTGTCTTCCTCCCAATCCTCGCATGCAAGCTGCCAAATATCGTTAAGTACCGTCTGTTTGCGGTGGAAGCTGCGGGCATCGCCTGCGAGGTGAAGCTTGCGCAAGTAGGCGAAATCCGAAAAAAGCCGTTTGTCGTCCGCCGGGTGCGATTTGACGGATGGCAGCATCGGCCTCGCCTCGGCCGGTCCGCTCCCGGCGAATTGGAAGCCGATATAGTGGAGTCTCAGAGGCGACACCATCTCGCGATGAAACGTGCTGCCCGGCGGGCAAAAAATCAGCTCACCCGCGCCGGCCTCCCCGCTTTCCGCATCGATCCGATACCGGAACCTCCCCGTCTCGACGGCAAAGAGGACCCATACCGGATACGTATCCGCCTGCATTTCAAATTGTTCCTTGCGCTCGAAATAAAATTGATAATCCAGCATCAGCTGCCGGTCCCATAAAGGTTGCGCGTCCATGGCAGAGCATCAGCCCCTTTGTTGAAATAAATTATATTATAAATGACGGAATACTGTATGTTCAAGTCATTATATTTTTGTTCTAATGAAATAAAAATACGGTTTTACAATATCTTTACCGCCAGTTAACAGATTTCGCAGCTTGAGTTGCTATACTTTAAATGCCAATGGAGTGGTCAAAGGGAGAAACTTTGTTACATCACACCTATCAAAGGGAGGCATTTAGGAATGAACAACAGGAACATGAAGTTGTTGCTGAGTCTGTCCGTTATAGGAGCTGTCGCACTGGCCGGCTGCGCCAAGGAAGGAACGGGCGGGAACGCCGGCGGCGCCCCGGAGCCCGCGGCCGCCAAAGCCGCGGAGACGACTCCTGTTACACTCAAGTTTGCCGTACATTTGCCGATTAACGATGAGTTCAAGAAGCTGTACATCGAGCCAGTCACTAAGAAATATCCCCACATTGCGTTTGAGTTTTTTGAAGCAAGCAACTTCAAGGCGTACGACCAGCTCATTGTGTCCGGAGAAGTTCCGGATCTCTACATCTCGTTTAACGGCAATATGCCGGGTTTGAAGGATCGGGCCATCAACATGGATATGAAGCCGTTATTACTAAATAACAAAGTGGACTTGAACCGGTTTGAACCGAACTTTCTGGACGATATTCAATATGCGGTAACTGAGAAAGGCGAATTATACGGCTTGCCGATTGAAACGGCGTTCCATGCGCTGTATTACAACAAAGATATATTCGATAAATTCGGCGTCCCTTACCCGAAGGACGGCATGACGATGGAGGAGGCTTTGGAGCTCACCAGGAAAGTGACGCGAAACGAAAACGGCGTCCAGTACCGGGGCTGGGATTTCGGGAGTATTGTGCGAATGGCTCAGCCTCTCGGGCTCGTCTATATAGATCCTAAGATTGAGAAAGCGATAACCTCAAGCGACAGCTGGAGACGCGTATTCGAGCTCGGTAAGCAAATTTATTCGATTCCCGGGAACGAGCCGTCGAAAGATTCGAAAATGAACGGATTAAGCGGGTTTACGAAAAATCGGACGATTGCTATGCTGAATGAGACCAGCAAGTTCTCGCAGTTGAAAGAGGCAGAGAAGGACGGACTCAACTGGGATGTCGTGCAGCATCCGTTTTATGCGGATCGGCCGAATATTTATGGGAATTCGACCGTTTATATGATTGGAGCCGTTCCGACAACCAAACATATGGACCAGGTGCTTCAGGTGATGGAAGTACTCACATCCGACGAAGTGCAGATGAACGTCTCCAAGTCCGGCCGGATATCCCCGCTTAAAAACGCGGCGGTGAAGAAAGCGTTCGGGCAGGGCGATCCTGTCTTGCAAGGGAAAAACGTGGCCGGCATTGTGAAAGGCAGCCCGGTGAAATACCCGGTTTACTTGTACCGGGAAATTGCGGAACCGCTGACCAATAAAAAGTTTACCGATTTCATGAACCGCTCGGACGATGCGTATACCGTGCTGCGGGAGCTGGATCATGAAATCAATCAAGCGCTCGAAACCCAAAAGTAAAAAGGAGGAAAAAGCATGCGTCTTTCCACGACAACCGCTACTTTCAGCCAAACTTTATCGGGAGGGTATACGCCGTACAAGGATGCGATGAGAAGGTTAAAGGCGGTCGGGTACGAGGTGCTGGATATTAACTTTTGCCGGGCTCTGACGGGCCAGACCGATCTGGTCTGCGACAACTGGGAGACCCTGATGCACGAGCTCCGGGAAGAGGCCGAGCGGCTGGGCGTCGAGTTCAGCCAGTCGCACCCCGTGTTTTTGCCCGGACATGTGAATCATCAGCCGGCTGAACGGCTGGAGGTTTATGAGGAAATGATGCGCCGGTCCATCATTGCCAGCTCCATTCTCGGTGTCAAATGGGCGGTCGTGCACCCTCACGAAGACCGGGAGACGACGGCCTTGGACGCCGATGCCTGCATCAAGGACAATGTGGAACATTTCACGCCGATCGTCGAGCTGGCCGTCAAGCACAATGTAGGGATCGCCTTTGAAAATATGATTGAACGAGAGACGTCCAAAAGACGGTTTGCCAGCCATGCCGCCGAGCTCGCCGCCTTAATCGACGTCTGGGGCGATTCCCGGATCGGTGCGTGCTGGGATTTCGGGCACGGAAACTTCCTGTACAAGGATCAGCGCCCGGCGCTGCGCACGCTTGGCAAGCGGCTGAAGGCGACGCATATCAACGACAATTACGGCAAATCGGATGAGCATATGTTTCCGTTCCACGGCAGCGTCGACTGGCATTCCGTCATACCGGTGCTTGTCGAGATCGGTTACGAGGGCGATTTTACTTATGAAACGCACAAGGAATTTGGCCGCCTGCCCGAGTCCCTCAAAGACCCTCTGGCGAAGATCGGGTACGACATCGCCCAGTATTGCCTGACCCTTGCGCAGCCGTAAAGGCAGAGTCAGCAGCTAAGCAGCGAGCGCCGATTCTAGCGTACCAATAGAAAGCGAAAAGCCGCCGATTCATTCAGCGGCTTTTTTCATTACAAGGCGATCCCGACCAAAGTCCAGTTCAGATAAGGGCGCCGGTCTGATTTGGTTCAGACCGGAACGCTGTATAATAAAATCAAAACAAAATTCGTCAACAGCTGGCAGGAGACTAATTTGAATAGACTGAGGTGTTTCAGATGGATTTTCTTAAAGGGTTTGGGAAGCTGGCGGGGGATGTAACGGGGCTGGTACTTGGAGGTACTGTACGTGTTGCCGGCGAGCTTGTAAATAGCAATTACATTAAAGAGATCGGCAATGATATAGAAAGAGTAACCGCCAAGACAGGGGAGCTTGCAGGGCAAGCAGCGAGCGGCGTCTGGGATGTAGGCGCAGGCTTGTTAACGGCGGATAAGCAGCAAGCGAAGACAGGACTCGACGAGCTGGGTGATGCTGCAGCTACAACCGTTAAAGGTGTTGGCCATGGGATCGAATATGTGGTCGAAAGCGGGAAAGAGATGATGACAGGCATCAAAGAAAACGATTCAGAGTTACTTAAAGAAGGCGCAATGAAGCTGGGGAAGGCAGCGGCGATCACCACCATTGGCATCGGCTTGGTCGATCTTGTAGATGGCCCGGACGGAACGGGTTCGTCTGGTACAGCATAAAGTGACGCCCAATATCCAGGGAATGCACAGATCCCCCTTCAAACATTCCAACAATGAATGTGAACGCGAGGCTTCAGGTATGCTCCAACTCGCCTAATGGATCTTATAGGCCACACGAATAGCGGTTTGTATCGCTCCTTGAACCCAACCATGATAGTCCGAAGCATGTTCTCCGGCGAAATGCACTCTTCCCTCTTATGTGCCGCTCCTGCGACAAACGTTTTGTACAAGACGTTGCCGTGTATAGCGGCCATAACCTTAAAAGCCTTTTGTACTTGTTTGTCGGCCGAAGTACTTGACCGAATCGCTCCCCTCATGCCTGATCATATGATGCGGGAAGAATGTTATTACTTAATGAATCCCGCAACTTTAGGTTTGGTGCCCGATCCGAATGCGACCCGGCCAAGCCAAGAGTGGAGGCATAAACCAGTCGGCATAGCAAGCCGGATTTTTGTATCGGGAGGGGGAGCGAGAGCAAGCTCCCTTTTTTCTTTTGCCATTGATTCCTTTTGCTTTTTCCCGGAGCCGTAGAATGATCTGGCCTCAAGCGGGTTAAGGGAGTATACTTTTCTGTGGGAAGCCATCCGGCTACGATGGATAGAATACGACGTTTGGGGAAAGCAGGTATTCGATAATGGACAATAACGAGCTGCGATTGGGACGACTGCATCAATGCACGTTCGAGCAGGCATTGGAACTGAAGAAGCGAGGCTTCGAAGGTTATCACGCCGAAATGGCGATTCATTATCCCGGGTTTGCGCGTCCTCCGGCGCCGACGGGAGTTCCTGTTCCAGGCGAGCTGGACCGGATGCTGGACGGGTTCGGAACGGAGGGAATACGGCCGGAGTTGTCGGTTGTATGCTTCGCGGGCGATAAACCGGTCGGATTCGTATTCATCGCAGTGAAGCAGACGGGCGGCAAGAAGCTCGTCTGGAACGGCGGAACGGGCGTGTTCCCGGAGTACCGCGGCAAAGGGATTGCGAAAGCGATGATGCTGGAAGCGGGCAAGGTGATTCGGGAGCAGGAAGCGGATTGCGCCTTCCTGGAGGTAGTCGCCAAAAACGAGCATGCGATCAGGGCCTATCAGAAAGGAGGCTTTGAAATCGCAGATCGATTAATTGGGATGACGCATACAGGGACGGGAACAGCATTCTTTGACCGCACGGTTGGTCTCGACGATATTCGTCTTGTTCATGGCGCCCCGACGGCGGTGTCCAAACTGCCTTTCTACCGATCCGAGGCGGCTTGGTGGTGCATGTGGCACAATATGAAGACAGGGCAGTCCGTTACAGCGTTCGATCCGGAGGGCAAGGAAATCGGTTATGCCTTGTTTAATCGTGCTTATGGAGCGGACGGCGAGCTGAAGTCCGTTGTACTTAAACAATGCGAGGTGAGTGCAGCTTGCGTGGACAGAGAGGTCGTATTCCGATTGTTGCTGTCTGAGGCTTATGGATCTTTCGATCCTGCCGTTACCTATAAAACCGCCGACTTATCGATGTCGAATCCCGAGGTTGTCCGTATGCACGAGGCAGCCGGGTTTATTACAAACTATGAACAATACCTGATGATGATGAAATAGACGGTAAAGAAGCAGCGAAGGTGTAAAGCAAGAACCGGCCGGAGATAATTCCGGCCGGATTCTCGGATTTGTCAGCAAGGATTGCCGAAGGGCGGCGTATTCCCTGCATTAGTCCTCTATTTTCCCAAAGCCCTTCCACACCCCGGGTGTGCCCGAAGCGGTGCAGACCCATCCGATCGTCCCGCTGGCAGCGGGGTCCACGTTGTAGAATAGATCTCCTTGCTTATAATTCACGTAGTAGTTCGAGGCTTGAGGAACCTGGGCGGCGGGGTCAGAATCGCGATCCGTCTCGTCATATCGGTCGATTGCCCCGGGAGAGCCCGGTTGACGGACACGAAATATTGTTTGATCAAAACCGATGCCGCATCAAAATAACGAATGCCTGCTTGAATCGAGATGAAGTCGGCCCCTGCCAGAGGATAATCCGCTTTGCTCGTAATAGCGAGTATATATTTCCTGTCGTCCCGCAGGGTTACACGATTGCGCGAAGAAGTTACCCACTTTTCGCGGATGTTCGGCTTTTGACCCTGCTTATAGGCGGCCGGAATGAACCGGATAAGAGCGGTTTGTAACCGTTATTTTGTTCAAAACTTGCCTGGTGGGGGAAATAAGAGCGGTTTGAAGCGGCTAATATCCACGATAAGGGTGCAGACCGTGCGAATTGGTTGAAATAAGGGGTGCAAACCGCCTTTATTTGGCCCAGTTTCTCGAAAAGGCCGAAAATAGGAGGTGCCAAAGACTTCTATTTTGTCATAGAGAGCCCGCACGCAATACGTTTTCAGCGATGTCCTATTTCGCCATAGGGCCCACACGCATGACGTTTTGCAGCGATGTCGAACACGTCCTGCTTGTGCGCGGAGTCGGAGCCTCTGCCCGCGAGAAAGAGTGTGTTTTCACCGGTCGCTGCTGCAAACGAAAGACAGCACAATATCTTGCGGATGGTCGCCGAACCCGGAGCCGAACAAGTTCAGGCCGTCCTTGTTGACGTTCACCTGCTCGGGCGCCCCCTTAGCATTCATCGAAACAACCTCCGGGTTATTCCGACGAGTGGTAAGGGGGTGTTTTTTCAGACACTGTGCGTCTTCCTGTACGTCGCCGGAGTAACATTCATATGTTTTCTGAAAATCCGGTTCAAATAATAACCGTTCTGGTATCCGATGCTCTCCGAGATTTGCTCCAGCGTCAAAGTCGTTTCCAGCAGCAGCCGCTTCGCCTTCTCCAGACGAATCGAGGTGAGATGCTGAATCGGCGTGATCCCGAAGTCTGCCTTGAATTTCTGGGTGAATCGGGCCGGGCTTAATCCGAGCATAGCGGCTATCTGCTTCAGGTCGATCGTTTGGAAGGCGTGCTTTTGGATAAGGGAAGAGGCTTTGAGCATAATCGGCTCGGGCTTATTTGGCATGATCCGGTCTTCAGACTCCGCCCCCTCCCCGGATTCCCCGCAATACAGCAGCCAGATGTCCTGCACATAATGGCTGATCCGATGCAGTCTTCGCTCGGTATCGAACGTCTCGGATTGTTTCATCATCTTATAGTTGGCGAGAAGGCGGCTTGTATTTTGCAAATTGATTTTGCCTGTGAAAAACTCCCGGTGTTCGGCCGGCTCCATCCGGCTTCCCTCCCGGGTAAACCAGCGCAGGCGCAATACGAAAAAAGTGAGAGGCTCGACGATGACACGGCGAAACGGCGTTTTCGGAGGACAGATGAGAAGATCTCCAAACGTCGCGATTCCTTTGTCCCCGCCCAGCTCGTAATAAAACGAACCGCTTTCCACGGCGAAAATGGTCCATTCCTTGTACGTATCTTCATAAAACAAAAACTTGTCTTTGCGCTCCCAATACATCGAGTAAATCAATCGGGGCACGCAATCGCTCAACAGGAAGCCGTCCACAGGTCAACCTCCTCTGCAGTAAGAAATGAAAGCGATTAAATTATGTATACAGTGTAATTAAAAAACCGGCATTTTAAAAGGAAAACGGCTGTTCTAGTATGAAGTCAGAACGACTACAGATTAAATTTTTCGGAGGAAACCATGAAGCTGGATCAAGAAAACCGCAAAAGAACCGTTTTGAACACGCAATTATTCGTAGCGGGAGGGGGGCTTGCCGGAGTAGCGGCCGCGATCGCAGCGGCGCGCAACGGAGTTAGCGTGATTTTGTGTCAAGACCGGTCTGTATTAGGGGGAAACGCTTCGTCGGAAATCCGGATGCACGTATCCGGCTCGTCTCCACGGGGGAAAGAACTGCAGACGGAGGCGAGGGAGAGCGGCATCATCGAAGAAATCATGCTGGAATGCGCCGTACGCAACCCTCAGCGCAGCGCTTCGATGCTCGATCTGATTTTGTACGAAACATGCAGAGACGAACCGCTCCTGACACTGATGCTGAATACGGCGGTTGTCGGCGTGCGGAAGGAAGGCAACCGGATTGCGGCGGCCTACGTCAACCGGGAGAGCACGGAAGATTATTTTGAAATCGAGGCTGCGATTTTCGCCGACTGTACAGGGGACGGGAGACTCGGCTTCGAGGCGGGCGCGTCGTTCACGACCGGAAGAGAGGCGGCCGGGGATTATGGGGAATCCGCAGCAGTCGGGCAAAACGACGCTTACCGGCTCGGTTCCTCGCTGCTGTTCACGGCGCGGGACGAGGGCAGGCCGATGCCGTTTGTCAAGCCGTTCTGGGCGCGCACTTTCAGTGAGGACGATTTGCGCTTCCGCGGACATCACTCGTGGGAATACGGATACTGGTGGATCGAGTTCGGCGGCATGATGGATACGATCAAAGATAACGAGACGATCCGCGACGAGCTGCTGGCGATTTTGATGGGGGTCTGGGACCATATCAAGAACAGCGGCAATCACCCCGAATCGTTGAACTGGGCGCTTGATTGGTTCGGATTTTTGCCGGGCAAACGGGAATCGCGCCGGTTTATCGGGAAGCACGTGCTGACCCAGAACGATTTGGAGCAGGCAATCGATTTCGAAGATGTAATCGCTTACGGCGGCTGGTCGATGGATACGCACCCTCCGGGGGGTATCGACGCCAAAGAAGAGAAGCCGTGCAACCAGCCGTATACGCCATACATGTATGGCATCCCTCTAAGATCGTTAATCAGCGAAAATATCGCCAACCTGATGTTCGCCGGGCGCAACATGTCGGCTACGCATATCGCCTTCTCCAGCACAAGGGTGATGGCCACTTGCGCGGTGGCGGGAGAAGGGCTTGGCACATTCGCCGCGGCCGCGTTGAAATCGGGAAAACCGCTGGAGGACGCCTGGTGCGACAAGCCGCTTGTTGAGGAAGCTCAGCAGCAGCTGCTGCGGCAAGGGGCGTATTTGCCGGGACGGCTGCTGGCGGATCGCAACCGGGCGGCGGAAGCGCGAATAACGGCCTCCTCCGAGCAGGAAATCGGGCGCGCTGCGCAAGTCGTCGACCGTCATACAAGGACGGTGTCGGGACCGCTTGGCGTACGGCCGGATCTGACCGCTCCGGGGACGCACCGCTGGATGTCGGACCCATCCGATCCGGCGCCGTGGCTGGAGCTGCGCTGGGAGGAGCCGATCGACATCCACGGCATCACCATCGTTTTGGATACCGGACTGCATCGGTACTTGACCTTATCGCACCAAAAAGCGCATCAAAACAAAATGGTGTGGGGGCATCAGCCGGAAACGATCAAGCAATTTCGTGTGCTGGCGGAAATTAACGGAGAGGTTCGAGAGATCGTCCACGTCCGCGACAATTATAAACGCCAGCTGAAATTCGACATCCCGATGAACCGCGTCTCCTGCCTGCGTATCGAAGTGACCGGTACGAACGGTATTAATCATGCCCGAATCGTCGAGATTCGTGTGGAATGAACGCTTCAACTGTATAAGTTGAACTTATATAGCGGTTGAAAAAAATTTGGAAGGGTGTCCCCCATGAAAATGAAAACGTTTTTGTCTCTGTCCGGTATCGGCGTACTCCTGTTGACCGGCTGCAGCCAAACAGTATCCGAACAAGGAGAGCCTGGCGAGCAGCCGCAGCCTCCGCAAGCCAAAGCTGAGCCGGTAACGCTGCAGGTAGCCAGCCAAGGCTCCAGCACGGTGCTGGACGAGGAGTTTAAAAATGTCGTCCAATCGTTTCTGGCCAAGAAATACCCGCATATTACGCTGAATTACAATCCGGAAGGCGCGGGTACGTCACTTGATGCGCTTATGGCTGCAGGAACGATTCCGGATCTCATCGTTACGTTCAACGGCAATCTGGCTTCGTATAAAGAAAAAGAACTCGTGTCCGATATGACGCCGCTGTTCCAAACATCCAATATCGATCTGAACCGTTTCGAGCCCGGATACATCACCGATGTGAAGAACGCTTCGGATAAAGGGGAAATTTACGGACTGCCCATTAATGTGAACTACCACGCGATGTACTACAACAAAGACATCTTCGATAAATTCGGAGCGCCTTATCCGACGGACGGGATGAGTTGGGAGCAGCTCATCGATTTGGCCAAAAAAGTGACGCGCCTGGAAGGAGGAACCCAGTTCCGCGGACTGGACCCGGGGAGTACCGTGATCTGGATGTCGCAGCCGTTGTCGATCGCGGCGATCGATCCGAGAACAGATAAAGCGACCGTCCGTAACGACAATTGGAACAGAGTGTTCAAGCTGGCCAAGTCGATCTATGAAATACCCGGCAACGGCCTCATAACGGCTACGCCGAAAGATCAGTTCATGAAAAGTAAAACGTTAGCCGTGCTGCTCGATTTGAACATTTTAACCCCATTATCGGCTGCCGGGAAAGACGGGCTGAACTGGGATATCGCGCAGTATCCGAGTTATACGGAAAAGCCGAATACGTACGGCAATGCCAGCGTCTACGTTATGGTGGCGACCAAGACGGGCAAACACCGGGACGATGCAGTAAAAGCGATCGAACTGATCACTTCGGAGGAAGTGCAGCTCGCGCTATCCAAAAAAGGAAGACTGTCCCCCCTGAAGAGCGATCAAGTGAAGCAAGCGCTCGGCGCGGACAATCCCGACTTGAAAAGTAAACGATTACCAAGCATTTTTAAAAGCACTCCCGTTGCGTACCCGGTCGCTTCGCCGTATCGGGGGAAGGCGGAAGGCATCCTCGTGAACAAATTCAGAGAATACGTAAACGGTTCGATGGACGAGAATACGGCGCTTGCCCAGGCAGAGGAAGAGATCAACAAGCTGGTTGCGACGGAGAAGAACAAATAACGGGTGAGGTTCTGAAGTGAAGGACTCTATGCAGTTCCTTATAGAGCGATGTTGGGGAGGATAAACCTATGAATGAGGAACATCCAAATCGTTCAGACTCGATAAGCCGGAGGAAACTGCTTGCTTCCATGGGGGCGGCCGGAGCCTCGTTTGCCGTAGGAGGGCTGCTTCACGCACGGACGTTGGACCCGGCCCCGGAAGGGAAGGTGACCGATTCGGTATATGGAGCGGGCTTCGAGAACAAGGGCGGCAATGCCACCGGAATTCGCAGAGTCGCCGAGCAAGTCGTCGAGGAGAACGTCCCCGCCATGATTCAGGAACTCGCTCCTCCCCTGGTGGCAGCGATGCTGGATGAGACGTGCTTGCAGACGACGACGATCCAGGAGCTGCGCTTGATGACGGCCGCGCCAACCGCCGGGATCTGCACCGGGAAGGGGAGCACCGCTTCGACCATACGGTTCCGTCTACGATATTGGCCGATCATACCGGGGATTGCGTCTGGTTGTCCCATGGGTACAACTTGAACGGATTTGCGGCAAGCCAGTTGACGTTTGTGACGAGTGAAGAAAGCGTCAGGCGTGCAAAGCTTGAAGGCGGAACGCTGCTTTGGCTTCGATGTGGGCGGGGAAGGGCAATTCCGGGGGGAGTTCGTATTCGAGCACGTATCCGTCGGGAAATTCGGGAAAGCGTTTGAGCTTTATGCAAGCTCAGCTTCCAGCGGTACCAGCTTTAACGCAATGGGCGTCATCCGGATTCAGAATTGTGCGACGATGCACAATGACTTTATTGCACGGACGATCGATTCCACGGCTTAAAACGGATTTGTCTATGATTATAATGAAGGCGGCAACAACGGGAGAAGCGCTGGTACGGGCGGTATTCACATTTCGGGCCACAACATCTCCATTTGCCGCAACATTTTGGAAGGGCAGAGAGATACGATCCGGATTTCGGGCGGCCAGCGCGGACTAACGATCAAAAACAATTATTTTGAAGCGAATACGGGCGAGGCTATTATTTACGTGCATCGGAACAACGGGCCTTTCGATATCGGGGAAAACTTTATGTCCCGGCCGCAGACCACACACCGGGTGCTTCTGATCCAGTCGCTTTACGGCAGATGCAGCGATCCTTATTGGCCGCAGCAAACGAATAAACTGGAATTTGTGATGCCGGGGACTAACAATACCGAGAAATTTCTGAACAATAACGCGACGACACCGTATTTCCGAAGCGACCGCTTCGATCCGCAGCTGCTGCAAAAGCCGGTCTGGACCGCCGCTGCCCCTGCGAAACCGCCTGTAATCGGGACCGCCGCCGCAGCCATCCGCATTACGGAGCCATTCGATATTGCGGTAGCGGCAGGCGAATGGGTCGTCGTATGCTGGATGGTGCGCCAAAAGACGATCGGGCGTACGCCCTTCACCGCGATCACGCTGCAAGGAAGCGGACAAACATTCGAATTCGAGCATTACGGACATGGCAACTCGTTTCGCAATACGGAATTTTCCGTCATAACAAGCGCCATGAAGGCGTCGTCGGCGTCGTCGGTCGTCACGGTGGACATGTGGCCGTGCGGGAAATCGCCCGCAAACGGAGAAAGCTACGTGATCTACTCCCCGCTCGTGTATACGATCGCCGACGTGAACGACATCCGGCCTTATGTCGAGATGAGGCAATATGTTCAGCATTTCGTCTTGCCGGAACTCAGCGGTTTGATCTGATCGTGCGGAGGTTAGGAGGGGGGATTCGGCTGTATGGAATTAATGACCCGCTATTATGATGAGGATATCGTATTGAAACGGGCCGTCGATATCGTTTGTCCGGCACAGGTTTCCCGGAGGGTCGCCCTTTTCTACATTCATGGCGGCGGCTGGAGAGCAGGGGCGAGGGACGGCTTTCACCGGCACGCTTGCGTGTCCATCAACGGGCCGGCCACCTTGGAGAAGTGGGAGCCGATGCATGAAGGCATCAAGCGGGATATTGAGAATCTGCTTGGCGTCACGTACGAGGAAGAGAGCCCGCTCTTTCGCGATGCTTCTCCGATGGCGTATGCGGAAGGAGAGGCGGCCGACTTTTTGTTTCTGCTTGCAGGCAAGGAGAAGTTTTTCCCGCATTCCTTCATCTATGAAATGAGCGAAAAGCTTCAGCGGCTGTCCAAACGTTCGGAGGTCGTGTTGTTTCCGGAAGCCGAGCACGGATTTTTTTATGGAGTCGGCAGCCCGCTGCAGCAGGAGGCGCTAACCGTGCTGGAGCCTTTTTTGGAAAGCTATGCGTAATCGAGAATAGGATGAAGACGGGCTCATGACGGGGCCCGTTTTTCGTCGTAATAGAAGGTATAAGTTCTTCTCCGTCGAATTGAAAAACCAATAAATGGCACCCGTAAGAGTTCGATGTGGAACTCGGAGGAAAGGAGGCGCCAAAATGAGGGTGATCGATTTGTCGATGTCGATTGCGGACGGTATGCCCGTGTATCCTGGCGATCCGGAGGTAAAAGTCAAGGTAGCGCATACGTACGAAAGTCACAACTGGGAACTGCGGCGGCTTTCGATGGGTACCATACCGGAACACATGTGGACGCGCCTTCGCACATCAGCTGACACAGACGGCCTGATTCCTTGGCATGTTTAATTCACTTCCCCCGTTAGAATTTAGGAACGCTCGTCGATCAGCTGTTCAAAAAACTCCGCAAACGTCAAGGCATAAGTATCGATTATTCCATTCATGAGATCATAACACATAATCGGAAATTCGCCGGAGGTCGTCTTCAGTTTGTCAGCCAAACGCCCATACATAAGTTTCATCCTCTCTTCCTATACCTGTTAATCGCCCACTCTATCTTTTCTGGTTATTCTAGCACAACGAATATATTAGTGCGTTCTTCCCCTCGTAAACAACCAGCCGCCGGCCACGAAAACGAAATAAAGCAGCAGGTTATATCCGGCACCAATCAGCAGCGAGCCGTTGAATAAAAGGGCTTCGAAAAAATGACCGACATGAACGCGCAGCGAAGGAATTGCCGTTCCGACCGGGATCGCCGTAAGGAGCAGCACCCACAGCAGCCAACCGGCAGGACGGTAATAACCGGAGACCAGCATGCTTAATAGCGCCATTACCATTAAATAAAAGGCGGTTTGGTACACAAAAGAACCTGCGAAGCCAAAATTTACCCAATGAAAAACTTCAATCAGATCAATCGTATTCGTGTAGTTCCGGAGCACGCCCACTTCAAGCTCATACCAAAAACAATTGAACAAAGCGATGGCTGCCGCCCAGACGGCAAAGACGAATTGAAGGGCCATAAAATATCGCTCTCGGCTTGCGCCCAAATGCACGATGCGTTTGTAATAACGGAGCGGCAGCACAACAGCGGTCAGGAGCAAGATGAGAATGAGGATGTTGCCGTCCGAAAGGATATTGCTTTGGCTGTCTGTAAAGCGGCTAACAATGAATTCCGCCAGCCTTCCAAGCAGGATAAGAATAATGACGCCCCAGATGTAGATCCTCATTTGCAAATAGGTTGCCTTAAAATGAACGGCCCATGCGCCCAATTTAATGACCTCCTTCGATCAAATACGAGAAAAACTTTTGAAGTGACAAATTTTCAATCGAAATGTCCAGCTCGCGCGCCTGCTGTATGTCCCCATCGTCTAACGTTTCGTAAATAGCGGCAAGAGTCCCGCGGCCGTAGGGTTCCGTATGCAAGACCCGTTTTCCGGCTGTGAACGAAGCCACCGCTTCCGCATGTCCCCGGATCAGATGAGCGGCCGTACGTATGCGATCGATCTCATCATGAAGCAGGAGGGAGCCCGCTTCGATGATGTACACCTTTTCGGCGACCGTGGCGATTTCGTCGATCAGATGCGTAGACAGTAAAATCGTGCGAGGGTGGCGGGCGTAATCCTCCAGAAGCGCCTTGTAAAACCGTTCCCGCATCAGGACATCGAGGCCGAGCACCGGCTCGTCGTATAACGTCAGCGGCGCCCGGCTGGCCAGACCGATGATGTTTCCTACGAGCGATTCCATGCCTCGGGATAGCTGTCTGATTTTTTTGTGCGGATCGAGCCGAAACGTTTGGATCAACTCGTGAGCGAACGTCCAATCCCAGCTTGGATGAAAACTCGCAGCAAACTGCAAAACCTCGATAACCTGCGCTCCTCCGAAATGTTTGGTTTTCTCTCGAACGAAACAAAAATCGTTCGGAAGTTCTCCTTTGCTCAGCTTTGTTCCTCGTACCTCGATGGAGCCGCTGTTCGGGGAGATTCCCCCTGCGATCAGGTTAAGCAGCGTCGATTTGCCAGCGCCGTTTCGCCCGAGCAAGCCGTAAATGACGTTTTCCTCCAACTGCAGATTCAGGTTCCGCAAAGCATAAGTTCGACCGTATGATTTGTTTACCTTGTCGCAAGTCAATACTATGCTCACGGTTCGTTCATTCCTTCCTCAACTGTTTGATCATGTTAATGATATCTTTGGTTGTCAGCCCGAGTTTGTCGGCCTCATTCAGCAGATTGGACAACAATTCCTTGTAGAAGCGATCTCTTCGCTTCATCTGAATCTTCTGTTTTGCATCCATCGCGACATACATGCCAAGCCCTCTTTTTTTGTACAGAATACCTTCATTGACGAGCAGGCCGATCCCCTTCACGACAGTCGCCGGATTAATTTGAAACAGTTGAGAAAACTGAGCGACAGACAGAATTTGCTCGTCCACACGGAAAGTGCCGTTCAAAATATCGTCCTCAATGATGTAGGCTACCTGCTGAAAAATCGGCTGCTTATCGTCGAAAGTGATGTTCATTGCCCCACCTTCAGTATATCGGTATGTTATCGATCCAACATACCATAATGGATAGGCAATCAATTGTCAATACCGGCCGTTCATCGAACGTACGATCGGTTATTGACAGTTGTTGGAGCATGAATTATAGTGTGCTACATGAGTAACATACTAACATGCCAAGAAAAGAAATGCTAGGCAAAACGGGAACTTACGAAAGTTGATCATTAGGAAAAGGTTCGATCATTGCGATTTGGGGAGAGGGTACAAGTGAGAGAGTTAATCGAATTCAAGCAAGTAACGAAAGAATACAAAATAGGAGAAGTGCCCATTCAGGCGCTTGCCGGTGTTGATTTTTCGATAGCAGAGGGAGAATTCGTCGTTATTTTGGGCGCCAGCGGTGCCGGCAAGAGTACGATTTTGAATATCCTTGGCGGTATGGATACGGCTACCTCAGGCCAAGTGTTTGTCGGCGGACAAGAAATCACAAGGCTCAGCGAAAAACAATTAACCGGGTATCGCGGCGAGAAGATCGGTTTTGTGTTTCAATTTTACAATTTGATTCCGAATTTAAACGCATTGGAGAACGTCGAATTTGCCGCTGAAATATGTAAAAACCATCTGGATGCTCAAGATATTTTACACAAAGTCGGATTAAAGGATCGGATCAAAAACTTCCCTTCCCAGCTCTCTGGCGGAGAACAGCAAAGAGTGGCAATCGCCAGAGCTGTCGCCAAAAACCCTTTACTTTTACTCTGTGATGAACCGACAGGAGCTCTGGATTACGTAACCGGCAAATCCGTCTTAAAGCTTCTTCAAGATGTAAACAGGGAAACGAAAAAGTGCGTCGTCCTGGTCACGCATAATTCAGCCATTGCCCCGATGGCGGACAAAATTATTAAAGTCAAAAGCGGAAGGATCGAAAGTGTTGCGATCAATAAGGTCAAGCATAGCGTGGAAGGGATTGAGTGGTAATGATGAAATTATCATTAAAACTAGTAAGGGATATTAGACAATCTATAGGGCAGTTCATAGCCATTGTTGTGGTACTTGCAGTAGGAGCTTTTTTCTATGCGGGACTGGTCACGTACAGCGGCACCCTTGATGCTTATACGAAGGCGTATTTTAAAGCGCATAATTTGAGCGATTTGAATGTTTACTACAGTCAACTATCCAAGCAGGACGTGGCTCGTTTAAGCGAAATAAAAGGGATACAGAATATAGAAGGACGTTATACGCTGGACGCCACGCAAGCGTTTGAAGGGTATAAAGCCTCCATAAAAATCCATTCCATTCCGGTGAAGAATAAAATCAATACGCCTGCTATGATGGAGGGCAGGGTCCCGTCGAAAAAAGGGGAGATTATGTTAGATTCCCATTATGCCAAAGAGCATCAGTATCGTGTCGGCGATAACATCCGGATAAGCTCGAATAATAAAGACTACACCTTTACCATTAGCGGTCTGGGTGAGAATGTTGAATATGTCAAAAAGAATGAAATACAAGACCATAAAAACTTCGGAGTAGCTTATGTGGCTGAAGAGACGATTCCTGAAATGGGATACGGCTTCTCCTATAATGAAGTTCTGATCGATGCCAAAGAAGGTTATGATCTGGACCAATTAGGCAAATCCATTGAAGCACAATCCAAACCGCTTTCCTATGTAGACCAGGTAAGTAAAGAAAGGACGTTCAGTTATTCGAAACTAAAGGAAACGATACATAATAATAATAGGATGAGCAAGGTTATCCCTTTGGTTCTCTTTTTGATAGGAGCTGTTATCCTATTCCTTACCATGTCGAGGATTATAGATTCGCAAAGAAATCAGGTAGGTATGATGAAGGCGTTGGGTGCAAAGGACAGAACGATTATGCTTCATTACATGGGCTACCCTTTGCTGGCGGGGATTACAGGCTCCCTTCTAGGCTGCTTCGCAGCGCATATTGTATTTATTCCTTTAGTAACGGGGTCGAGCTCAAGGTCGTACTCGTTGCCGGACATTCAGTTTGTCCTTTCGTTTTACTCGATCCTTCCCCCCATTGTCTTCTCCAGTGCTTTTGGACTCTTGTCGTGTTACTTAAGCGGGAGAACCGTGTTAAAGGAACGTGCGGCTCAAGCTATGCGGCCTAAACCGCCCAAGAAGATGAAAACACTTCTTATAGAACGCATTCCGGGGATTTGGAGTCGTATTTCCTTCAGTTACAAACTCATTTTGAGAAATATGTTGTTGAATAAACAAAAAGCTGTCGTGAGCTCGGTTGGTGTTGTGGCAAGCACGGTTTTATTAATAAATGCTTTCAGCACACAAGCGGCCCTGCTGCAAGTAGCTAATCAGGTTGAAGAGGTTTACGGTTATGATTTAAGAGTGGATTATGAGCTGGGAGCATCTCCCGATGTGTCCAAACTCCCTTCCGGAATAAAACGAAAATATGATGTATACGCTTTTCCTGTTGAACTTATCCAAGAGGATAACAAAGAAAAGGCCACTTTAACGGTTACTGCCAAGGAAAACAATCTCATTTTTTTCTTTGATGAACATAAAAATAAACTGTTTTTGGAAGACCATGGCGTTCTGGTGCCCCAATCTTATGCCGACAAATACCATATTGCAGAAGGGGATCTCATCCAGATCAAGTTTACAGCGCCGGAATTTAATAGGATGAGGATCGAGATGAAGGTCTTACATGTATCTACCCAATATTCGAATCCGTCGTTTTATAGCACGCCAGCCTACTTAAAAAGCTTTGGCATCCACTACAATCCAACCTCGCTTCTGATTGAGGCGGGCAGCGCTGCAGATCTTGAAAACGTTCGTACCTTTTTTGAGCAGGATCCTCGCGTAGAGAAAATTACGGATAAGGAGGATTTGAAGAAGTCAGCTCAATATATTCTGAAGCAAAACAGCTTTGTTTTTATTATGTTTATCATTTGTGCCGTCATACTCTCCTTTGGCGCCATCTATACGATATCTTCCATCAACATGTATGAAAGGAATCGGGAGCTTGCCACGCTGAAGGTATTAGGCTATCCAAAACATAAAATAAACAGACTCCTCTTTTTTGAAAACATCATCCTAACGACATTTGCGGTTCTAGTTGCATTACCGATTAGCGGCTATATGTACACGCTTATTGTAAAGGCGCTCTCTAGCGCCCATCAACAAATCCCGGATCAACTCAACATTTTCATAGTGGCGGCAGCTGTTTGCTTTGCATTTGTACTTACCATACTGGCCAACTTGCTGCTCAGGAGAAAGGTAACCCGAATTAATATGATCGAATCCTTAAAAAGTGTAGAATAACGGGATTGGGCAATTGGTGAAGCAGCAGAAACGGAGCGACGCAGATGTGCGGACTCCGTTTTTTATTTATGTTCGGGGAAGGGGCGCTCAGGAGCGGATTGACGACGGAAATCTTGCGGGGAGACGCCTTTGATTTCTTTAAATACTTTCGAGAACGTGCGGAAGTTGTCAAACCCGACCTCCAGAGCGATCTCGGAAATGGTCATCGGCGTCGTGACGATCAGGCTGGCCGCCCGGCCAATCCGGAGAGCGTGCACGTATCCGACGAAAGATTGGCCGACGTGGCGTTTGAAAATGCTACTCAAGTAGCTCGGATTGCGGTCCAGCAATTCGGATAGCTGGGACAGCGATAACTCCTCCGTGTAGTGGAGGTGAATGTACTTGAGCATTTCCATGACGGTGCCGGTCTTGTCCGAATTCCATACGGCATGAGGTTGCTCCTGCTCTTGAACCGTGCGCAGCAGAAACACGCAAGCTTCCGAAAGCTTCGATTTCATGACTGTGTTTTTGCCCAGACGGTCCGAATGATATTCCCGGAAAATATCTTCGATTAGCTTTGTAAAATCCTCCCTTTGTTCCCCGTCCAAGTCGAAGCGCGACGGCAGCTCGCTTCCGATCATAAAAATTTTGTTGCGGATTCCGGGATCGTGCGTGTCGGTCAACACGATATTGAGATCGAACATGCAGCAATACTTCGTAAGAACGGTTCCGGGCGGAATGATAATTTCGTGAATATGGTTCGGAAGCAGGAACGATACGGTTCCCGGCGTTAAGTCGCGGCTTTTGCCGTTCAAAATTTCTTCTCCACAGCCTTCGATCACAAGCGAAAGCTCGGCAAAGTTATGGTAATGCAGTCTGTAATTTTTCGTTAACCGGCTGATCACGACATAGAGAGGCAGATCGTCTTTACCGAACTTGTTGAACTTCAGCCCGTCCTGAAATTCCGGAAAACGCGACACCGCAGTTCCCTCCCTTGATCGGAACACTAAAAATCGAACAAAAATAAACAAAATACTAAAAAAATCGAACATCAAACAAACAAAAAGTGACGTTTTGACTGCTCACTTCTATTACTCTGTTTATATAGCCACATATGCTTTCCTTATGGTGAGATTATTATATAGAAAAGGGGGATGTATTCGCAATCACCACTTTGGAGGACACCTAGACGGCGAGATCAAGCAGAAAGCCAATCCATACGGAATTTTATGAACGATAAATGGGAATCGATTATCGACTGACAAAGGAGATTACAGGGGATGAAAAACAGAAAAGCAAAGTTAATCTTACCGATTGCTGCGCTGATACTAGCGGCTGGTCTATCGGCATGTTCGTCAGGCGGTGAAGGCGCTGGAGACAACACGAAGGGAGCGGCACCCGCACCCGCCGAAGAAAAGCTGGAACCGGTCGAATTGACGGTTTACGGCGGGCGTTACGTTTCCGAAGAGCAGTTTATGGAAACTTACGGGAAACATCTGCAAAAAAAATATCCGCATATGAGCTTTAAAGTATACGGCAACATGACGGCGGCCAATATCGTCACTACCGGCATGCCGATCGATATCTTTTTCAGCGATCCGGTCGCTTACCCCCGGGATTTGGCGCAGTTCGGTCTTGCCTATGATATGTCCGCTCTAATCGGCGAATTCAAATTTGACGTTAGCCGGCTGCACCCCGGACCGATTCAGGTCATGAAGGATACGTTCAACATGGGCGTAACCGGCTTGCCGTTGTCGATGAGAAACGTCGTGCTTCATTACAATAAAGACTTGTTCAACAAGTTCGGGGTAACGCCGCCGAGAGACGGAATGACTTGGGATGAAGTATACGAGCTCGCACGCAAAATGACAAGGCAGGAAAACGGCGTGAAGTACAGGGGGATCGACTTCTCGGCTCATATTATCGATTACAATCAGCTATCCCTTGGAACGGTCGATCCGAAAATGGAACGTGCGAGCGTGAACACAGACCCGTGGGGGGATCTGGTCCGAAACTTTGCGCGGTTTTATCAAATCACCGGGAATGAAGTGGGAACTGAAGAGGCGAAAGACGTAATGGATTGGAAGCGCTTCGGCGAGCAGGGCATTACGGCCATGAACGGCACGACCTTTTATCCGCCTTCGGCCGTCAAAGGATTGTTCGACATGGACTACGCCCAGCTTCCTTCGTTTCCTTCCAAGCCGGGCGTAGGATCGCAATCCCCGTCGACGTATATCGGCCTGACGTCCAGCACGAAGCATCACAAAGAAGCTTTCCGGGCGATCGAGTATTTATTGTCGGCGGAATTCCAGACGATGCTGTCGCGATCGGGAACGATGTCCGCGCTGCAAGATCCGGCGGTTAATGCCGTGTTCGGCGCGGATATTCCCGAACTCCAGGGCAAAAACGCGAAGGCCGCCTTACCGACGAAACCGGCCGATCCGGCTCCGTTATCGAAGCATTCGAACAGCGTTCAAGCCAATCTTTGGACGCCGCTCCTCCAAGTATTTACCGGAGCGGTCGATCCAAATACCGGCCTCAGAAATATGGAGGAGTCAATCAATAAAAAGCTCGATGAACTAAAAGCGACGATGAAGTAATAAAGCTTGAAAGCTGAGCAGTTGATCCTACCCGGATATCTAAACTTTTGGTGAATCGGCTTTTTTGGCGGAATGGATCTTCTGCAGCCGGAAAGGCTGCGTGGATCTTGGCGGAGAGTCGAACGTTTTATTATGGCTACGGGATCCAAAGTCATCAAAATCCGAATGAAGGCACACGGCTCCCCCGGTTCACCGCCCTAAATCCCAAGCGACCCCGCGCCATAAAGTATCCGAGGCCGCAGCACAATCGTCTGCGACCCGGGTTCTGCGTATTAAGGCCTGTCCCTTTAGTTTTTCAGGTCGCGCCAGCCTGTGTAATCGTGCACAGCGATGCCTGCATACGACTGGTGAGCTTTTACCAGCTCGTCGATTCGAGACATTTGCAGGTCCATTTCTATTTTTCCCTTATCATAGAACGTGATGTACGGCGTTTCCGGAATAGCATTCGTTTCAAGGCTGAGCCACACCTTCTTGCCATACTTGTCGCCCCAGGCCAGTTCCTCCGTGACGAGGTTCACCACCGCATCTCCTTGATTCCGATAAGACATGAGGGCAACCTCGTCCAGCTTGGCGATCAAAGCTTCCCCTAAAATGACTCCGCTGCTAAGTGATACGCTGTCAAGCCAGAACGGCAGCGCTGCGGAGGTCGATAAGGCTGGAGCTTTCTTCGTTTCGTCATGAAAATACCTTAGTGCATCAAGCCATTTTTGCGCCACGCCTGTCTGGTCGGTTGACCATTCCGGAAGCAAATATGGCTCGATATCGAGCTGAATGCCGGCGAATCGTTCGTTCATGGTGACGGTAGCGTTATACGTCTTTACCCAGCCAATCAGGCTTGTGATCTGCCCGCGATTTTCGGGGAGCGCCCAATTGGGAGCGCCGTCAAGTGCGTACACTTCAATGCCGTTTCCGGCGGCAGTCTTGATCATGTAGCGGTAGGCGTTTTTTGTAACATCCGGGTTGACCTGAAGATAGATGCGGGAGATTTGCTGATTTTTGGCAAACTTAATAATTTGGTTGCGTCCGGTGGCTGTGTTTATTAGCGAAGTATCCCACAACCAGGTGGCTTTAGGTTTCCCGGACGGCAGTGGCGCGGCTAATGTGGCCCATGCTGCAATGAAAGTTCCTGATAACAGGACCAATGTAACGATCATAATTTTCGGCCAACTTCTGTGATTGCAATAGATGTTTTTAGCCCAAGCCATGTTTCTAGCACTCCTTTAGTTGTTCGACGAATTCTTCTTCCGGAAGATTGATTCCATCATATGCCAAGAATGGGTAGGCTACTATAGTTCCCACTAACTATTTTCAACAAAATTCGACAGTGCGCCAGCCCTGTTTTTCGTCGAGAATTAGGATAAGACAAGAACTTATGCATTTAAAACAAATAAAGCCGCATATATTGCGACTTTCAAAGTAATCATGTTCTTGTCGTCCGACATCGATCGTCATGATTCATCTATCGGGACTTGGATGGGGGCGCCTGGTGTGTTGAATCGGGTTGGACTAACAGTTGGATCGCAGTTGTATTGGCGATGCGCGAGTCGAAGGAGCATTTGTTTGATACAACTTGCACAGGACGGTTGCAGAAAAGCTTCACTGCTGTGGTTGAGGAACTGCTGCTTGATCAATCTTAAAGACGCTTGTACAAGAGTTGTATATTCATTTATATTCATCAAATGGTTATGCTTACGTTCTGATTGAATAGATGAAGAGCGGGTGAAGTGGATTAAGATATAAGCTTTGATCAGCCGCGGAAAAGTGCTTGCTTCACTCTATTTGGTGGGCGACTGACGCTATTTCAACTAAATTCTCTTTTTTGAAAACATCATCCTAACGACATTTGCGTTACTAGTTGCATTACCGATTAGCGGCTATATGTACACGCTTATTGTAAAGGCGCTCTCTAGCGCCCATCAACAAATCCCGGATCAACTCAACATTTTCATAGAGGCGGCAGCTGTTTGCTTTGCATTTGTACTTACCATACTGGCCAATTTGCTGCTCAGGAGAAAGGTAACCCAAATTAATAGGATCGAATCCTTAAAAAGTATAGAATAACGGGATAGGGCAATCGGTGAAGCAAACAGAAACGGAGAGATGCAGATGTGCGGCTGCATTAAAATAGAAGAAACTACTTCCTCGGCTAGGTATAGCTGTATAATAGACGAATGGACTTCTCTATCCATGACAAGGAGAGGAAAACGTCTTGGCCGATCATGCACCAAAATTCCAAAGGAAAAAGAGCCATATTCTAATAGGAATAGGGATATTATTAGTTATTTTATCCGGATTTCGTTTTTTGTGGATGGAATCGTTTCGTGATCAAAAACTGGAGCCTATTAAAAACGGGCAGTTAAATTTGCGCGACTGGAATGCCGAAGATGGCGACATTCTCTTACTTGATGGGGAATGGGAGTTGTATCCCTCGCAATGGTTGATGGATGGCGAACGGCAAGGGGGGAGTGAGCCAACATTTATTCAGGTTCCGGGTAGATGGAACGAAGCTCTGCATGCCGAAAAATCAACTTCATACGGATTTGCTTCTTATCGCTTGCGTCTTTATGTAAATCCCGAAAAGGACCTGAATTATAGTATACGTGTACCCAGCGTACGGACCTCATCGGAATTATATGTTAATGGCCGATTGCTTGCCAAATCCGGACGTGTGGCGGAATCGAAGGATGAATATACGGCGAAGAACCTGCCTTATTCTGCGGCTTTTGCGGCAGACGAAAACGGCGTCATCGAACTAGTGATTCAGGCGGCCAATTATGTGGATAGTCGAAGCAGCGGTATTGTCCGGTCTATTAAATTCGGTTCGGAAGAAGCAATTGCGAAGGAAATGAAAGCCTCCGTTTCTATGCAGCTTCTGGCAGCGATTATATTCCTTATGCATTCTGCCTATGCGCTTATTTTGTTCGTACTGGGAGATAAGGAAAAGAAACTGCTTTATTTTTCTTTGCTCGCTTTATGTATAACCCTTACTAATGTCTTGAGTAATGATGAGAAGTTGTTCCACCAATTATTTTACATGGGCAGCGATTGGGATTTTCGACTGGCTAATGCGGCTCTAGTTATTGGAGCTTATGCATTGCTCGAGTGTACGAACCATCGCGAACTTCCTTATTGGAGCAGGATATACCCGGTATATAGGGTGCTAATTTTAGGGACAGCCGGCATTACGTTGTTTTTAGATCCGCATCAGGTGATCATGCTCTTTCCGGTTTATTTTCTATGGGGCGGTATTGCTGCAGTTATCACGATGATTGCGATCTTAAAAAAAGTAATCAAGGATATAAAGAGTAATCTATTACTGCTTATTTCTATTCTTGCTCTGCTTCACCATTTTCTTTGGTCGTTATTCTGGCGGGAAAGCGGATGGAGTCTTGTCTACTATCCGTTTGATCTGATTATTTCGATGGGGTGTTTAGCCTCTGTATGGTTTAAGGGTTATTTTGTCATGCATGCCAGCACAAAAGAGATTGCTACAACCTTGCAACGAATGAATGATCATAAGGATCAATTTCTGGCAAATACTTCTCATGAATTTAAAAATCCGCTTCATAGCATTCTTAACATGTCACAATCCGTTTTAAAAAGGGAACGTCATTTGCTGCAGGAAAGAAGTGTCAAAGAGCTTGAAACGGTTTTATCCGTAGGACGCCGGCTGACCTTGATATTAGACGATTTGATAGATGTGATGAGTTTACGGGAAGGCAATCCGCGTCTACAGAAAAAAAACATCCATATTCAGCCGATCGTGACCGGTGTAATTGATATGCTGCAATTAAATGCTGAAGTGAAATCTGTAATCATCGTAAATCAGATTCCTGAAGATTGTCCTCCGGTACATGCGGATGAAAACCGGGTAATTCAAATCGTATTCAATCTGCTTCATAATGCTGTGAAATATACGAACGAAGGGATCATTTCGATTCAAGCTTATGCAAAGGATGAACGAGCTTATATCGTCATTTCGGATACCGGGATCGGGATGGATGAAGACATGCTTAAGCGCCTGTTCCGTCCGTATGAGCAAGCCAGCACGAGTGAGACCCTGATTGAAGGCGGCTTTGGGTTAGGTTTGAGTATAAGCAGGCAATTGGTTGAGCTTCATGGAGGCCGATTGGATGTGTCCTCTGTATTAGGAGAAGGTTCAACCTTTACATTTTCGTTAAAGCTGGCAAGTTTGCAAGCGGAGGACGAGGAGGATGCTGCTAGCCTGTTGGAACAGGGAGTCTCGCCACCTATACCGATTCAGGAAAAAGTCCCGATCACTATGGAAGAAGCGGATATCCTCCCGCCTACGAAACCAATTACTTTATTGGAAATGAATCGGGACCGTCCGCTCCTATTAATTGTGGATGATGATCCGGTCAACCTTCAAGTGCTTGAAGCTATACTGCCGCCGGACGAATATGATGTAACGATGGTAACGAGCGGTAAAGAAGCGTTGGCTGTACTGGATACAAAGGAATGGGATCTGGTCATCTCTGATATTATGATGCCGCAAATGTCTGGTTACGAGCTGACGCGTTTGATTCGTGAGCGGTTTACACTTACGGAGCTCCCTGTTTTGCTCCTTACCGCAAGAAGCCAACCGAATGATATTCAAAGAGGCTTTATAACGGGAGCAAACGATTATGTAACTAAACCGGTGGAAGCAATAGAAATAAAATCGCGGATAGAGGCGCTAACTACGATTAAACAATCCGTCCGGGAACAGCTGCGGCTAGAAGCTGCATGGCTGCAAGCGCAAATCCAGCCTCATTTTTTATTTAATGCAATGAATGCAGTCACAGCTTTAAGTACCATTAATCTGGATAAGATGCGTAATTTGCTTGATGAGTTCGGCAATTTTTTGAGAAATAAATTCAAATTTCAAAATATGGATGAACTTGTTTCGATCGATGAGGAACTAAGTCTAGTGCGCTCTTATTTATACATTGAGCAGGTCCGGTTTGAAGAAAGGCTGCAGGTTATTTGGGAGACAGACGGCTGCGACGAGTTGAGAGTCCCCTTTCTTACGATCCAGCCTCTGGTTGAAAATGCAATAAGACATGGCATTATGAAACGCGCTCGCGGGGGAAAGATCTTTATTCGGATTTCTGTCCATGAAACGCATGCGGAGATAACCGTTGAAGACGACGGGGTGGGGATGGACGAAGTTCAAGTGCAACAAATATTAGAGAGAAAAGTAGATGGCAGGTCGGGTGTCGGATTGATAAATACGGATCTGCGATTAAAACGGCACTTCGGAACAGGACTTCATATCAAAAGTGAGTTAGGTACAGGGACGAAGGTAACTTTTCATGTACGCAACAGGAGGAATAGTACCATTGGGAGAGTGTAGGAATTCCGAAGGCTATTCCTTCAGGGACATAGGCGGCATTGCTGCCGCTTTTGTCTTCAAGTTGAACTAAATATCTTCCGTGATTAAGCAGAATGTAGTGGAGAGTTGCCATGGAGATTTACGCAAATGGAATTGAGTCTTGTTATTCCGTTTTTTTTAATTTATAATGAGTAAATATTCACTCATAAAAAAGGGGCGATTCGTTTGCCACGCAGCAAGGAACAGTTTGAAGAAATGCGCAAGGCCACCAGGGAAAAAATCCATTCAGCTGCGATGCAGTTATTTGTGCATCAAGGTTTCGGTTCAACGAATGTTCAGGATATCGCGGATAAAGCCGGTATTAGTATCGGTTTGTTGTATCGTCATTACAAAACGAAGGATCAGTTATTTCAAGAATTGGTTGCCTACGCTGTTGAAGGTTTGAAACGTAATATTGCTTTCTTCGAATCCGGTCAATCCCCTAAAACGTTATTGACACAGTTTGTAGACGAAGTCTACTCCGACATGATCCATGGGGAGGAACTGGCCCATCTGCTGATCCTTATCCATCAATCGCTGTTAGCTGGCGCTGCCACAGCTTCTGAATCCTATGAAGAGATTCTTCGGGTTAATGCCAGGCTGCTGGATACTACGGCACAGCTCATTCGTCAGGGGCAGCAGCTTGGGGAAATTTGCTCGGGCGATGCACAGGAGATGGCCGTTTTTTTATACGCATCGATTCAGGGGTTGGCTGAGATGAAAGTACTGCTGAAGTGTAACTTTACTATGCCCTCACCATCCGTTCTTACCGCATTTCTATTTAATGGAAGGGAGTGACCTTGCGTGCTTAACATGGTTAGAGCCGATCAGGCTGAGTTTGATGTGAGGCGAGGTATAGCTGAAATATTCGCAGAGGGATTCACCCAGTGGCTTGGTTTTTTCTCCAAGGATCCGAATAAGATTGCTGAAGCGTTTGCCCACATCTTCGTTTTGGATCAATTTTATGTGGCTTTGCACAAGGGGCAAGTGGTCGGTATGGCGGCCTGCACAGACGGAACTTCACTTTCGGTAAAACTGGATAACAAGGAACTTCGCAAACATTTAGGCTTTTATAAAGGCACAATGGCCGGTATTTTCTTGAAAAAAGAGTTTGAAACCTCCTTTGTTTATCCTTTACACGAGTCAGGCTCCATCGAATTTGTGGGGACGGCCGTCGAATTCAGGGGGCAAGGCGTGGCTTCCCAATTGATTCGTCATATCCTCGAGCATACACCTTATAAGGTTTACTTGATTGAAGAAGTCGCCGATACCAATATTCCAGCCATGAAACTTTATCAAAAGTTAGGTTTTGAAGAATACAAACGCAAGCAAATTCCAATGAAACGGGCAAAGAATATCGGGATCAATCACATTGTATCGTTGAGGTATACGAAATAGCAGTTTAGAACTTTCCAGTTAATGGTTCGGTCAAGGATATTTTCGACAGGTTCGGGGGTGTGTTCCTCGGGACGGTATGGACGAGTTGTACGAATTGCACGAGTTACCTATAGATATATAATGCGATCGCTCCCTTGATGGCTTATTGCCAGGTCGGGCGATTTTTTTGTATCCTTTTTTAAATGAATCGTAGAATCGTTCAGATCCGGAGGTATTGTTTATCGCTGTTCCAAGCCATTCACTCTATAATGAAAGCCAATAGCGAACTTCTTGTAGATCCGTTCGTTACCAGTCTTATCAGGAGGAGAGCAGGATGACATTGTTCCCAGTAGCGGCCGCAAGCGAAATACCGGTCGGGACGAGAAAGGTCGTCGAGGTGGAAGGCCGCTCGATCGGCATTTACAACGTACATGGGGAGTATTTTGCCATTCACAACTACTGTCCCCATCAAGGCGCGGAGCTGTGCAGGGGGCCCGTGTGCGGCACGACGCTTGAATCGGGCGTTTATGAATTTATATACGGCCGGGATCAGGAGATTGTCCGCTGTCCTTGGCATGGATGGGAGTTTGACTTGAAGACGGGCAAATCGCTGTTCAGCGACAAGGTCCGCGCGAGAAAGTATCCGGTTCAGATTACAGATGGCCAAGTGTGTGTAGTTATCGGCCAATAAGGAGGAGAACAGAAGATGCATATGGAAAAAGAAGAAGTATTGCGGGTCATTGATTGCGATGTGCACAACCAATTTCGCACCGGCAAGGATCTCTTTCCCTATCTGGAGGAAACATGGAAGAGTCAGGCGGTACTGCGCGGAGGCGGGCTGCCTTACGCGACCCCGATCGGCAATAAGCGCAAAGATGCGAATCCGCCCAGCGGCTTGCCGGTCGGAGCGGACCCGGAGTATATGATCCAACAATTGATCGAGCCTTACAACATGGATTACGCGCTGCTGTGCTCGGATGGAATTATCGCGGTATCAGCTTTTGCGGATGCGGACTACGCGGCGGCTCTATGCCGTGCCTATAACGATTACCAAATTGCCGAGTGGCTATCGTATAGTCCTAAATTTAAAGGGTTTTTGTGCGTAGCGACGCAAGATCCGCTTCAGGCGGCGAAAGAGATCGACCGGATCGGTCCCCATCCTGACATCGTCGGCGTCTCGATTGTCGGCGGATCGCGAATGCCGTATGGGCAACGTTTCTTCCATCCGATCTATGAGGCATGCCAGCGCAACGATCTGCCGCTAGTAATTCATCCCGGGGCGGAAGGGTCCGGTATCTTCAATCCGCCGACCGCCGTCGGTTATGTGTCGAACTACCTGGAGTGGCATACGTGCCTGCCGCAGACTTATATGGCGCATCTGGTCAGCTTTGTATGCGAGGGCGTATTCGAGAAGTTTCCTAATTTCAAGCTTGTGCTCAGCGAGGGCGGGGTCTCGTGGCTTCCTCCGCTGCTGTGGAGACTGGACAAAAACTTCAAGGCGCTGCGCTCGTCCAATCCATGGCTGAAAAGGATGCCGAGCGAATACGTCCGGGACCACATCTTCATGACGACACAGCCGATCGAGGAGCCGGATAACCCGAAACATCTGGCCATGATGTTCGAAATGTTCGATGCCGAAAACATGCTGCTGTTCTCCAGCGATTATCCGCATTGGGATTTCGACGACCCGATGAAAATTTTGAAGCAGCTTCCGGTGGAGAAACGAAAAAAAATATTAAGCGAAAACGCCAGAACATTGTTCAAGCTGGCTTAACCATTCCTTCCGGTGAGGCGGCCAGACGTTAATAGGAGGAAGAGACTGACGATGCGGCGGTCCGCTTTCAGTCAGTCTCTTCGAATCCGGCCGAGCGGGACGTTTATCGGTCCGTAAGTGGTGGAAGGATTATGCTTCTGCGAAGTGAAATCATTCGTTACAAGACTGGGAGGGCGTTGCCGTGTCGATAGTACTGGATGGCGTTTATTACGATGATCTTATCCCGAACTGGCATGTAACGCGCCCGCAGAACGAAAACTACATCTTTCTGTTGGCTGCGGAAGGCCAGTTTTTGTATTCGCTTAATTCAGCCACCGTCCAAATGAACAAAGGGGAAATCATGTTTATTCGCGATCGGACCAATCGGATCGGCACCAACGGCCAGTTTCCCCCGCATCGAAAATATTCCGCTCATTTCAGAATGGACAGTTCCGCCGAACCTTCGCTCGCCAAGGAAATCAACCGGATTGCGAACACGCCGGTCAAATTGCGGCGTTTCGAATATTTCAGGCAGCGGATGGCCACGTTGTACCGCGCATGGCGAACCCAGACGACATTCCGCGAAGTGACGAGCACTGGCATAGCGATGGAACTGGTCGGAGCGGTGCTGGACGATATTCGAAAGCAAAATATCGCTCCTCATAAATGGATGGTGGTCAA
Organism: Paenibacillus oceani; assembly: GCF_014705615.1. GTDB lineage: Bacteria > Bacillota > Bacilli > Paenibacillales > NBRC-103111 > Paenibacillus_AB > Paenibacillus_AB oceani. The sequence continues at coordinate 165,674 of NZ_JACXJA010000010.1, read as the reverse complement.
GGAAATGGAAAATTATATATTGGCCCGCTTCAGAGAGGAGATCAAAATCGAACAGCTGGCCCGGCATGTCAGCCGGACCCCGAATTATGTGAGTACGATTTTTAAAGAAGTGACCGGACAAACGCCGATCGAATACGTCCATCAGATGCGCACGACGACTGCCCAGGATTTGTTGCTGCACACCAGTATGAATGTGGCCGAAATATCCGATTACCTTGGTTATTGCGACCCTACCTACTTCAACCGGATGTTTAAAAAATGGTGCGGCGAGCCGCCGTCTGCCATGGTGAAGCGAAGAAAGCAGCTATAGGGAGAGGGCGGGGCTCCGAATCATTTGCCCGCCGCTTTTTGTTCCGCGATCTTTTTATTGATTTCTTCCTCGGCTTCCCGGAGCGCCGTGTTCGTATCCTTGACACCCTTTAAAATTTCGTTCACTTTACCGCTTAGCACGGATCTCGCAATCGAGTCGTATTTCGTCGGTTTCGGCGACGATGCAATTTTCGTCATATGCAGCGATTTCATATTTTTCTGATCGAGGAAGCTTTCGCCCTTGCCGAACGCTTCCTTGACATCCACCGCTTTCAGCGTCGGATATCTCAGCAGACGGCCTCCCTCGGTTTGAACTTCGGCGGATGTCAGCATGGAAATGATATGCATGGCTAAATCTTTGTTGCCGCCCATGGAAGAAATGCCGTACAACGCTCCGCCGTACTGAATGGTCGTATTCGGAGTCTGCTTGAATGTCGGCACGGAGACGATGTCCCAGTTAAAGCCGTCCCCTTTCTTCTCCAGATCGATCAGGCGGGGATATACCGCGTTGCCGACCCACATCGCGGCCGAACGCTCCTCGATGAACGCTTTTGCACCGTCAAAGGTGGCCGAATCGGGCTTTTGATTGCCGGAAATCTCGTAAAACGCTTTATACGTTTCGATCAATTTCTTCCATTCGTCCGTATTCACGGCGGCTTTATCCGTCTGGGCATTCACCAGCGGGAGGGAGAGCTGATTTTGTCCGATTAACCCGCCCATATTGATTTCCAGTCCACGATACGGAACGCCGCCGTCCGTCCGGCTTAATTTCTCGACAATCGCTTTAAATTCCGGCGAATCCCAGGTCATGCCGTCTTTCGGGTAAGCGACCCCGAATTTATCGAATATATCTTTGTTGTAGAAGAGCGCATACGTGCCGAATGTCCAGGGAAGCACATACAGCTCGCCCTTGTCGGAATAACCGCGAAGCGTCTGGATCATATCGTCGCGAAATACGTTCAGATCGATGCCGTTCGTTTTGGCGACCGGATCGAGATTTTGCATGACGCCAAGATCCATATAGCGGATGAGGGAACTGTCTGTAGTCAATATAATATCGGGCACCGTACCGGCCGTCACAAAGTTTTCCATCGTATTTTCTTTGACCGCGCTGCTGATGTAGGTAAGCGTAACGTTGGGAAACTTCTTCTTCACGTGAGGTTCGATATAGTCTGTAAAATATGAATCCGGAACCCCGATGTTATTGTAAAACGTCAATGTAGCGGACTGCCCATAGTTAAATGCTTTCCCTTCCGCCTTCTCTGCTCCCGGATTGTCCGTCCCCCCGGTATTGCCGCCGCAGCCGGCCGCCGACACAGCCGCAAGCAGCATAGCCGCTATGCCTAGTTTCCTGTTCCTCATGAGTACAATGTCCCCTTCCTTTATATGTGGTCTACTGGATTCATTATATTGGAAGGGCTTTCAAACTTACATTAACAATCCAAACGGTTCTTAACGATTCTACAACGAAACCTGTTTGTTGTCGCGCCTCAACTGACCGGCCGATTCAGCCTGCCGGTTCAAGCGGGACGACAGGGATTCCGAATCGTAGTCGGAGTCTGTAGCCGGAAGCGACGCCCTTCGTGTTATCAACGAGGGGCGTTTTTTTGCATGCCGTAAGCAGTCGGCTCCGGTGTCCGTCGATGAGATCGCATCGGCATTGAAGATTCCCTCAGGTACGGTCAAGAGCAGGTTATACCACGCCCGCAAAGCGATGAAACAAATATTGGAGGTGGAGCTCTCATGAGCGATCCCACGAAATGGGACCGGATGTTCAAGCAAGCTCTCGCTTCAACGGAGGAACCGGGCGATAGCTTGAACGAAAGCATTATCCATTTGTATAAGGAGCGAACTGCGATGAAGCGAGGATATAGGAAAAGGATTTCCGCCGGCGTCTTGGCCGCCGTCTTCACGATTGTTATATCGATAACGGCTATTGCCGCCACGCAGCTATTCAGCTCCAAACAGGTGGCTGAGCGTCTGGGCCAGCAACTATTGGCCAAAGCTTTCGAAAGCGCCGACGCGATCGAAATCAATCAATCCGCCGCTGCCGGCGACTATACGTTTACCTTGCACGGGATCGTCTCCGGTGCGGGACTAACGGAATTTAACAGCACGTCGCAGCGTTTGAATCCCGACAGAACGTATGCCGTCGTTTCGATCGCCAGACAAGATGGCGGCCCGATGCCCGCGGCAACCGATCCGGAATACGGCCAAGTTCCATTTTTTATCTCGCCTCTGATTAAAGGCCAGAAGCCCTGGCAGGTAAACATCGTTACGATGAACGGCGGTTATAGCGAAGTGGTGATCGACGGAACGATGTACAGGCTGATCGAATGCGACGGAGTGGAAATGTTCGCCGACCGGGGAGTGTATTTGGCGATTATTAGCGGCAGCACCTTTTATTCCAACGAAGCATTTGCCTATGAGGAAAGTACGGGCGAAATTAGACCGAGAGCCGACTTTCAAGGAAGCTCGATCCTGTTCGACCTGCCTCTGAATAAAGCGAAGGCCGACCCCGCCAAGGCCGAAGCGTATCTGCAGAAACTGTTGAAGGAACCGCACTCCGCCGGCGACGCTTCCGGCCGGGCTGCGCCTGCCGATGAAGCCGGAGCGGAGCATGCATACCGTCTGGAACAATGGAAGAAAAAGATGCCTGAAGGCACAGTCGTACCCGAATCCGTCAAAGCAGCGACTATCGACCAAAAAGGATATATTCACTATGATCATGATGGTTGGCGCGTTACGCTGGCCCCCGGCATCTTGTTCGAGGAAGGCCAGACGGGCTTCTCGGACTCCGTCCAGTTCAGCGGGTCGGAGGATACGTATAAAGCCATGCAGTTTCATAAAGACGAGCAGGGCGTTATTACAGGCAGAATCATCAACCTGAACTAAAATGCCGGAGCCGGTCTCCCATGCAGGAACCCGGTCCGGGAGACGACTGGGGCAGAGAAACCAAAACCGCACAGATCAAGAAGCAAAGGAGCCAGGCAGCGTTCGTCTGCCGGCTTTTTTGCTTTTTTGGCGTCTGCTTCGAAAAGCCGGAAACTATCCATTGATCAAATGGGATGATAAATGTTAATTTACATGTAGAATACAACATCGAATCTGACCGCCACAGGAGTTACTTCATTAAGAAAAACCCCGTTACGAGAAAAGAAGTGACGTTCGAGAATCGTCGAAACCTAACTTGACTATCCGAGGTGAATGGTTGATGAGCACTCTAGACGGCGAGGGGGACCAGCAACTGGTGCAGTTGGAGCTCGAAGAAACGTTACGGGAACAACAAGGGATGACGTTCCGTTTTTACAAAACAGGGGGCAAGTTTATCCATACGTATTGCACCGGAAGGCTGCTGCTGAAGCTGGGTTTAACGCCGGAAGAGGTGGTGGGCAGGGAACTTATCGAGTTTTATCCGGCCCAGATCGCGATTCGGAAAGAAACGTTTTACGCGCGCGCCTGGGAAGGTGAAGAAAATGTGACCTACGAGGGGGAAATCGGCGGAGTCTCTTATCTCGCTTCGCTGAGACCAATTCGAGTGTCCGGCAAGATCGTCGAGGTAGTCGCTTCCTGTGTTGATATTACGGAGCGGAAACGCGCGGAGGAAGAATTAAGAGCGACCAAGGAGCTGCTGGATTCGCTGTTCCGAAATTCCGCAGACGGCATATGCGTGACGGACACGGCGGGCAAAGTGATCCGGGCAAATGCCGCTTACCTGAACATGTACGGGTGGACGGAAGAAGAACTGGTCGGGCGGGAGCTGCCGATCTACCCCGATTATTTAAAGCATGAGCTGGGCGTCATTTGCACCATGCTGGAAGCCGGGAATCATATCGTCAATCAACAAGCGGTCCGGCAGCGAAAAGACGGCGAGTTGCTTCATGTCTGCATCACCATATCGCCAATTAAAGATGCGGCAGGTATAGTGATTGCTCTGGCCGGTATAACGAGAGATATATCGGAACAAAAAAAAGCGGAGGACTTTCTGCAAAAAGCCGATAAATTAAATGTGGTCGGCCAATTGGCCGCCGGATTGGCTCACGAGATCCGCAACCCGTTAACGACGCTGCGCGGGCTGCTGCAGCTGATGCATTCAAGCGGTAGCGGGAAGCTGGAATATTACGATATTTTAATTTCTGAATTGGATCGGATCAACAGTATGGTCAGCGAGCTGATCCTTATTGCCAAGCCGCACGTAACCAGTCTCCGCACACAGGATCTGGCGGTGATTGTGCTGAACGTTATCAACTTACTGGAATCGCAGGCCGCTATAAGCAATGTCCAAATCGTTTTCGAATCGGAGGGAGCGCTCCCGTTCATCAAATGCTCGGAGGTGGAGATCAAGCAGGTCTTTATTAACCTGCTCAAAAATGCGATTGAGGCGATGCCAAACGGCGGAGCGATTCGTGTCGTCGCTTCGGCGCAGCCTCATCAGCATGTGCGTATCCGGATTATAGATCAGGGTGACGGCATTAGGGAGGAACAGATCCGCAGGCTTGGGGGAGCCGTTTTATACGACAAAGGAAAAGGGGACAGGACTCGGGCTGATGATGTGTTATAAAATCATTGGCGATCACGGAGGGAAAATCGCGGTCACCAGTGTGATCGGCAAAGGAACGACGGTGGAAGTCGTACTGCCTGTGAGCGTGTAAAAGTTAAAAAGCCGCAGATTCTGGGTCTCTGCGGCTTTTAGAGGATTGCAGTTCTAAACCTTCAACTGCTCATCAGGCTCGCTTGGCTGCCGATTCGGACTATTCCAGGTTCGCATGTCTGCCGAACATAGCTGCGGAATCGATGCCAAGCCTGTCCATGCAGCATAAGACAACCGTATCGAGAAGGAGCAGGAGGCTCTGCTCGAACAAGGAGCCCATCGGCTGAATCGTCGTGGTCGCACTGCCGTCATTTCTTTCTTTGGCCGCAGCCGGAACGGCGATGACGGTGTCGGCCATTTGTCCGATTGTGGAATCCGGACGGACGGTGGCGAGCGCTACGCTGGCGCCCAGCTTTTTGGCCTTGGCCGCCATGTGGACCAGACTGCCGGTTTCACCGGAGCCGGAGCCGATAATCAGCAGATCGCCTGCTTGTAGTCCGGGTGTGACCGCCTCGCCAACTACATAAGCATGGAATCCCGCATGCATCAGGCGCATGGCAAAGGCGCGCAACATCAGGCCGGAGCGGCCTGCACCGGCGACGAAGATGCGGCCTGCCCGGGCACCTGTCTCGGCAATTTGCCCGACCAGCCGCTCGATCTCTTCCACCGGGATCGACTTGACGGTCCGCTCCAGCTCATGTAGGATGCTGCGGGTGAGTGCAGGGATTTCGGTCAGTGTTGTCATGGATTAATGTCCTTGAGCGACCAGCTCGCGCATTTCGGAGGCTACCGATTTTTTGTCTGGCTGTCCGGTAATTCCGCCGCCTACGATAACCAGATCGGGGTTCGCTTTGACGACCTCCGGCAAGGTTTCCAGTTTAATGCCGCCAGCAATGGCGGTTTTTGCATGTTTGACGACGCGCTTGATCGCTGTAAGCTCCTCGAACGAGTTTTTGCCCGCCGCTTGATGATCGTATCCGGAATGCACACAGATGTAGTCGACGCCCATCGCATCGATTTCTTGAGCCCGCTCTTCCATATGCTTCACATTGATCATGTCAACCATAATTTTCCGGCCTTGTTTGCGGGCTTCTTCCACAGCGCCGCGAATGGTCGAATCGTCCGAAACGCCCAGTACGGTAATAATATCCGCACCGGCTTCGGAAGCTTTCATAACTTCGTAACCGCCGGCGTCCATAATTTTCAGATCGGCCAGAACTTTCAGATTCGGGAAAGCCTCTTTCATTTCTTTTACGGCCCGCAGTCCTTCATTGATCACGACCGGTGTGCCGATCTCGACGATATCGATGTAAGCTTCGACTTCTTTCACGACTTCTATAGCTTCCGGGATGTTGACCAGATCCAACGCTAATTGCAATTCCATAGGGATAATCGCTCCTTGTTTCGATGTAGTAAGCTTGCCCCCGGGTGGCTTCAATGGCTGCGCAGAGCCGGACGGCAAGGGTTGTAATTTCTCGTAACACGCTTTATTCTAATTGTTGAGTTTCAATTGAGGAAGTACGCACTTTAAAGTGGGGTAGTTACCGTAAGGATACTATTGGACGTTTATCAAGAACGCAGCGGATGTTGAACTTGGGGGTACAGGGACTTCTATCGATAGGCAATTTCGTATGAATTGACGAGGAGTGAGCGCATGGCGAATGTGTTGAAAGAGCGGATTAATCTGAAAGAGATCAATTGTGAGAAGGAACTGACGCTTGCTGTGATCGGCGGGAAGTGGAAGCTGATTATTTTATGGCATCTGGGGCTGGAAGGAACGAAACGATTTAGCGAGCTGAAAAAGCGAATCCCGTCCATTACGCAAAAAATGTTAACCAATCAATTGCGTGAGCTGGAAGAGGATCAGCTGGTAGCCCGGAAAGTGTATGCGGAGGTTCCACCGCGCGTCGAATATTCGCTTACCTCTTACGGGGAAAGCTTAATGCCGATCCTGCAAATGATGTACAGCTGGGGAAAAGAATACGGCGATCAAGTGGTATGGAACGAACGCTCTTCCTCGGATAGGCCGGATTGCACCACGTTTGCGAAATAGGCTGCGGGCGGGTACCGCCGATTTCGTCAGCTGAATTTCGGGCGGAGTTTTTTGGAACTTGCTGCTGTGCGAGCGATGATAGTACTTTATGCAGTGCGATAAGAAGCCGTCCGGCTGGTTATCGCGTTTTTCAAGTTGTTCAGCCGCAGGCAGAGTAATCATTATAAATGATTATTTATCGGAGGACACGGCGCGTGCTACCATGAGCCCATTACTATGCATGGGCAGGAGGCGTCAAGTTAATGGGAAAGCTGAAGGTCAGGCGGAAAATCTCCGTGCTGCTCCTAATTGCGATGCTCGTACAGATGGCAGGCTGGCCGGGGCTGAACGGCGTGATCGGGAAGGCGAACGCCGCTTTCTACTGGAATTCCGCACCGAATTTCGCACCGATGGAGGGCAACCAGGTCCAGGTGTATTGGGATCCGCCTTATGACACCGAGGACTATGAGCAGCGCTTCAGTTATGAGGTGAAGTTCTACAGCAGGCCGGGGCTTGAGCCGCTTGGCGCACCGGGATATTTCTCATCTCCCGAACAGTGGGAGGATCCGGGAACGTTTATATCGACGAGGTGGATTCAGACCGGTATGGACCCTGCTGTCGAATACGAGGTCAGGGTTATGGCGCGCAAGGAGGGAGAAACCGACATCCTCGGTACGAAAAGCGGGACGATCCGTTTGCAGGATACGTTCCAATATTACGCGGAGCTCGCCGTCTCATATGAGGAGGAGACGAATCAGACGAAAAGAATGAAGCTGCACTGGAAGCCCAGCGTAAGGCCGCAAACGACCGTATATTCTCTTGTTGTCCGAAAGGTAGGAACGGCGGGAGGAGAATGGTCGTTCAGCGATGATATCGCCCATACGCCGGGGGCACCGGGTTACGACTACAGCGTATCCGGCCTTCAGCCGGGGCAAAGCTACGACGTACAGCTGGCCGCCTTCGACGCGGCTTACAACATCGAGCTTCTGGAAACCCGGATAACGGTTCCGGGAGGAGCGGGCAGCCCGTTATGGCCGCCGGACGCCCAATTAACAGTCAGCGGGCTGACCGACAACGGGTTTACGATCGAATGGCCGCAAGGAACCGGGGACGTCGCCGCCTACGGGCTTTCCTATGGGGTTAACGGCGGGGCTCCCGTCAGCCGGATGCTGGGGATTTTGCCGCGCGGTTATACATTCACCGGCTTATCCCGTGGAGATTTGGTAGATGTGGCGATGACGGTTGTCGGATCGACCTATGCCGCGAGTGCGCCGCTGCTGCTGTCGCAGCGCGTGGGAGAGGCTGTGCCTTTGTCCCCCAAGTGGCCAGCAGGCGCATCCTTATCGGTAAGCGATCTGTCGCAGGAAGGATTTTCGGTTAACTGGCCGAAAGCATCGGGTGGCGTCACCGAATACAAGCTGAGCTGGGCCAAAAACGGCGGAGCGCCGGTCGAACAGACGCTTGCGGCTGTACAGTGCGAAGGGTTTCCGGAGGTTTGCCGGGACCGTACGAAATTTACGTTCGGTCTGGAAGCCGGTCTGGAAGCCGGGGACCGGGTCGGCGTCTCGGTAAAAGCCGTCGACGGGGCCGGACGGGAAAGCGAGCCGCTGGCACTGGAGCAAGGTGTCCTGAAACTGGAATTTTCACCGCAATCGGTAGGTCTTTACGGGAAGATGGCCTTAAAAGCGGGGGAGCCGCTTGGCATCTCGCTGCAAACGACGAACAGCGGTTACGAGGCGTCCGTATCGATCCAATACGACAGCTGGATTGACGGGAACGGCGATCTTCAGCCGGAGCTGGTGAAACGAGAGCTGGAGGTCGGCCTGACCGAATCGCCGGCTGAACCGGGATTGTATACGGCCGATTGGATCGTGGCCGAATCGCTCGGCATAGAACGGATCGAGCAGGCGGTAGCCGTGTTGAAGCGGAGCGGGACGGTAATATCATCGCCCGTTGCCTTCGGGGATATCAATGCGCAAGGCAGCGGCAGCCCTTACGTAACCGGAAATTTGAAGCTCGACATAGAGGGCGACGTGTCGAATGCGTTCGTTTGGGTGTCGCCTTCCAATATGTCGGCGTTTTATCTGGACATTCCCGGTCCTGGCTCCTACTCGTTCACACAGCTGTTTCCGGGTATGGCTACCGTTCAGCTCAAGGACAAAGTCAGCGGCGTTTCTCTGCTGCCGGATCGCTCTGTTCAAGTGAAGGGATCGCAGACGGTACGCGAGCCGATGAACGTCGATACGGAATCGACGGAGCTTCGTATTACGGTACAGGACGATGCCGGCGTACCCGTACCGGGGGTCCGAACCTATTACCGGATCGCAGAAAAGGAGTGGCGTTCGGCGATTACGGACGACACCGGCCGGCTACGCATTCGCGAAGGGGTGGCGAAGGGTGATCCGGTCAGCGTGAAGCTGAGCCGAATCCCTCTGCACTTGAAGGAATTGCTTGGCGAGCGGCATTTAACGTTAACCGAAGGGTTAAACGAGGAGATCGTCACGCTGGAAAGGGGCAAGCTCGTTATGTTATCCGGTCAGGTAACCCGTCATACCGGCCCGATCGAAGGCTTTCATCTGACAGTGTCGCCTTACAGCGGCAATCAGGATAACAAAGGGTACGTGCGTCAATTGCAAACCGATGCAAACGGCCGTTATGCGGTTCAGGTTTTCGCCGGTGTGGAGCTGCGGATTAACGGCTATAACGAACATGCTTCGCTCCCGCCCCTCGCGGTGGTCGTGGGAGACACCGACGTACAGCAGGATCTGACGCCGGTCGAAAAAAGGCCGGGCACCATTCGTGTGACGGTCAAGCGGCAAAATGTCGACGGATCGTGGATCGTTCACGGCGAGTCGGGGATAGCTTCGTATACGATGCAATCCTATGAGCCGGTTCTCACTTACGTATCCAACGGTCAGCGGATCGATTCGAGGTACTATCCGTTTAACGTGTCCGGCAAGCCGGGAGATGAGTTCCGGTTGTGCATGCGATACAATGAGTACAAAATAGATTACAGCTGTAAGATTTTTACTTTGGACGATAACCGCGAGGGACATGTGGAATTCAGCTTTGCCGCGGGTGGTGGAATGGTACGCTGGGTTTTCGATCCGACTCTTATGTTTCAGCCGGGTATGCCCTGGAATTCGGGCTGGATGTACCGGGTGACGTCGGCTAACGGCCGCTTTGACGAGACATTTTTTTTCCCATGGATGCCGAGATTTTCATTCTCCGAGTACCTGCCAGCCGGCGAGTATACGGTGCTCATATACCATGCGGAGCGAGGTCTAGCGGAAAGCTACAGCCGCACGTTTACGATTCGCGGGGGAGAGGCCGGAGATCAAGAGGTGCAAATCGATTTATTCAGGGAGCGGATGAATCCAGCGACCAAGGGAGCCAGCTTTGCCGTCAGCACGATGGACGCGGTTCCGGGAGATTCGGTCGATATAAGAGCCGAGTATACAAGGTCTCCGGATGTCGGTCCGCCCGCCACTTCGCTTACCGAAACGACATTTGAAGTAGCGCTCCCTGCCGGGGGGGCTGTGGTGCCGGGTAGCGTGCTTGTGGATGAGAAGCCGCTGGCAAGCTCGTTGTGGACCGTACAGGACGGCAAGCTTGTCGTGAAGACGGGCTCGATCTCCTTTTATTACGGGCGCAAGCTCGTCCGGGCGACAGTGAAGTTGCCGGTCGATTATCCGGACCGCACCGCCGTCTTGACCGGCACACTCCGATACACCGCAGGGTCCGAGAGCGGCACGCTTTCGCTTGGCCAACGGACGATATCCGTTGCGCCGGTCACACTGGAGGCGCCGGACCGGACGAAAACCCGGGAGCTGCTTCTGCAAGGACGTGCCACGGCAGGAAGCAATATTCTGATTTATGAACGCGAACAGCTGCTCGGCCAGACCAGAACCGCCGATTCCGGGGTCTGGCAGTATGCCGTCGAGCTGCCGGACCGGGGCGTGAATTACAGCTACCAGTTGTCGGCGGTAGCCGAGATCAACGGCCTGTCCCGGGCTTCGGATGCCCGCGAGGTGATTTACACGTCCGTAGGACCGAGGCTTACGAAAGTAACGCTGAGCAACGATTGGGGTTTTTACCACAGCTTTGACCCGAACAAGGGAATTTCCAAGTTTCCGTTTCTGCTGGAGCCGGGGAACATGTTCATCGACCTGGAATTTGACGAACCGGACGCCGTCTCCGAGGCGATTGTGAGTCTCGGATTCCATAGGGAGGGAGCCTACCGGACCGAAAGCGGCATATACAGGTCGCTGATCAAGGTGGTCAACATGGAGGAGATCACCGGTCCTTTGTATGTGTCTTACCATGAAGTTCCGGCGGACAGCGGCATCGCTCCCAGAACCGAAACAGAATTGAGGCAAACGCTGGCATGGTGGCTGCGCGACGCCGACATCCCGCAGCCGGACGAGGTGGAGACGGTCCGGGACGGAAGCGGCAAAGAAACTTACAGCGTGAGCTATGATCTGCCTTCGCGCCTCGGTTCGGGAGCGCGGGCCGAGCTGAGCTTGTATGCGGAGACCTCAGTCGCCTACGATCCCGCGGGCAAGCCGCGGATGAGCGTAAACGGCCGGACGCTGTATGGAGCTTCCGGATCGGCGAAGCTCGCTCCGGGTTCTCCGACGCCGTTTCCGTCCGCGCCGACGGGATACCGCGACTCTGCGGAAATGGTCAGATCGTTCATCCGCAGCGATCAAGCGAAAAACATGAGTCTGATCGCCGAGTTTTCCGCTTACGTCCGCTATGAGCAGGCTGGCGGCGGGAACGTCAAAATATTGTCGGCTCCCGCCGAGATTGCCAAGACGGGCACTCAGATTCTGGTCGAGGGCATCGATATGGGGCTGACGCTGGAAGGAAGCGGAGGCTTCGAATCGACGCTGGACAGCATTCAGGAGCGCATCAAGTCCGCTTACGCCCGATGCAGCTCGCATTCCGCCCATAGATATCATAACGCCTACGAGGACATTATGGGCGACATGATGGCTGCAGAGTCTGCGAAATGGGTCGCAAGTCTGGGGCTGTTCGCCATCGGGGCGGGAGCTCCGGGTCCGGGAACGCTGATTGCCGGTCTGACCGCCGTAGCCGGGCAAGGTCTCGGAAAAGTGATCGACAAGGAGATGTCGTATGAGCTGGCCGAGATTGACCGTGCCGTGGATCGCGATATCGAATGCGAGCCGAAGGATCCGAACTCGGAGAGCGGGAAAACAAGCGAAGGGTTTCGCATTATCGCCAAGCCGACCTGGCTGTACGATCCGAGCGGGTATGTGTATGAGGCCGTCCCCGAAGAGAGGCTGGAGGGCGTAAAGGCGACGGTAATGCAGTGGGACGAAGCCGCTTCAGCCTGGACGGATTGGGACGCGGAATGGTTCTTGCAACAAAATCCGCAAGTTACGGACCGAAGCGGCAAATACCGCTGGGACGTGCCGCCGGGCAGATGGAAGGTACGCTACGAGAAGGACGGCTACGAAACGGTATACAGCCATGAAATGACCGTGTTGCCGCCGCATTTTGATGTCAATATCGCGATGACGTCCACTACTGCGCCAGTCGTATCGGGAGTGCGATCGGAGAACGGAGGCCGGTCGGTCGACATCGTCTTTTCCAAGCATATGAGAACGGACGGTTTTCCCGCGGCTGCCGTTCAAGTGAAGAGAGGGGGGGCGCTGATTGCCGGCGTTCTGAAGCCGGTTGCCCCTGCAGCGGACGGTGCTCTCGCAAAGCTCTGGTCGTTCGAGCCTGAACCGGGCGCTGGTCTTGCCGCCGGAGATCGGCTGGAAGTGACGGTGAAGGCGGGAACGCCTAGTTACAACGGGCTTGCTACGGCGTACGATCAGACGTTCCTGATTGAAGTGATGGCAGACGACCGCACTCCGCCGGACCCCGCAACGAATGTGCGGGTTACGCCGGGCCACCGCAAGCTGATCGTCACATGGAACGATCCGGAAGACGACGATCTTGAATCGATGCTGATCGAATGGAAGGAAACGTCAGGCACCGGCTACCGGCAGCTTACGGTCGGCAAGGGCGTCGGTCTGGCTGAGCTTGTTTCCCTTCAAGCGTGGACGGATTACGAGATCCGGATTGTTGCGGTCGATGCCGCGGGGAATCGTTCCGACGGCGCAGCATTGCGGGAGAAGCCGGGACTAACGGCGGGAAAAGCCGATCTTATTGGTCCGTCGGCTGTTATAGGGGCCAGCGCCGCTGCGGGAACCGATCAGATTACGATAGCCTGGAGCGATCCGGCAGATCCGGATCTGAACGGAGTGCTCGTCAACTGGCGGGAGCGGGGGAAGGCGGAAGACGACGGTGGCGCAACGGTTGTGAAAGGACAGCAGCGCTATACGATAATAGGTTTGCAGCCGGGAAGGACGTACGAAATCCGGCTGATGGCGGACGACGAATCGGGCAATCGCTCGGAAGCCGTTGTGCTGACAACTGCGACAAGCGGCTCCGATACCGGGACGAATCCAGGCGGATCGTATCCGAATACGGGACCGGGAGCCGGAACGCCTCCCGGGACTCCGCCTGCTGTAACGGATGGAGCGGAGACGATAAAATGGCGAGATCTCTTTCTAGGCAATACGTATTATCCGGCGCTTGGCGGCAGGCTGCTGCTTCGCGCCGAAGGCCCGCAGACGTCCTCCGCCGGCAATTACGAACTTGCGGTCCGGGAAGCTTCAGACGTTCGCTGGCCTGCAGATATACGATTCATTCATGCAGCCGGAGCTTTCGAACTGGGTATATCCGGCGATTGGCTGCCCCATTCCGAACGAATATTGCGGATACGGATGTCTATCGATGAAGAGAAATGGGAGCAGCTCGACCGGCGTTTGCTTGCCATATACCGAGCTGATCCGGATAAGCCGGGTACGTGGCACTATGCAGGCGGGAGATGGGATCCGGACAGCGGCCGGCTTGAAGCGGTCATCGGGCAGCCAGGGGTATATGCGGTTATGGCCTTTGCCCCTTCCTTCGTTGACCTGGCCGGACATTGGTCGGAGCAGACAGTCCGCCTGCTGGCCTCGAGGCAGTTGGCGAATGGAGTAGACGAGGGGGTTTTTGCTCCCGATCTTCCGGTAACGCGTGCCGAGCTGGCCGCATTCCTGATCCGTCTTCTGGATCTCGCCGGCGGTGCTGCTACGGGCAACGGCTTGGATTCCGGCGCCTCAAGCGGAGGCGGCTATCCCGCACTCGAACGGTACAGCGATGCGGACACATCGGCATGGTATGCACCCGTGCTGGAGCGCGCCGTTCAAATCGGCCTGCTTGAAGGCAGCGGCACGAAGCTTCGCCCGAACGACCCGGCAACCCGGGAAGAAGCTGCCGTTATCGCTTACCGGATCATCGGCATGCTTCACGTACCGGAAACCGGCACCGGCAATCCGGCTGCCGGAGCCAACGGGGCTGCAGCCAGCGGAGACAGGCAGACGGAAACATATGCCGATGAGGAGCTCCTGTCGCCGTGGGCCGGGGAAGCCGTCCGGCATTTGAGCGGTCGGGGACTCGTGAACGGCTATCCCGACGGACGGTTTGACCCTCATTCCGATATTACCCGCGCCCAAGCGGCGCAAATCATCATGAATATTGCGCAAGCGTTCGGACTGTTATAAACTTGGCGAACCCCGGCGAACCATCGTTTGCCGGGGTTTGCCGTATTCGACGGGAGACAAATTAAGTGTCGTGTATGTATAATATAGGAAATGAGGGGATTATTCGTCGACGGGGGGCACCACCATGAGAAGAAGGTTCTGGGCGGCTGGATTGACAGCCCTGCTTGCCGCGGCGGGTTTGGCTACAACGGCGGTGCTTCTGGGCCAGCCGGGATACCGGCTGCACGGCAGTGCCGGACCGGGCGAGGCTTCGGATCGGTTGACCGTTTCTATCATGCAGCCGATGTACGACCGGAAGCCGCAGAGATCGGAAGTCTGGGACCTTCTGGAGAACAAGTTCAACATTCGCTACGAGCCCGTCTCCATACCGGCTGCTTCTTACAGTACGAAGCTGATGATGGCGGTATCCTCGGGGAAACCTCCGGATATCGTTTTATGGACGTCTTTTATGTCGGAACTGATCAATTTTATCGAAAGCGGGTTGTTTCACGACTTAACGCCATATATCGGAAATTCGGCGAATTTGAAAACGGCGATTCCGCAGCGCATCTGGAACCGGGTGGAGCTGAACGGGAGTTATTACGGGATTCCGCGTCCGCGCGCCGAAGTCGATCAGGCTGTCATGATCCGCAAGGACTGGCTTGAGGCCCTTCGGCTGCCTGTTCCGGAAACGATCGACGATTACTATAACACGGCGGTCAAGTTCGGGCAGTCGGACCCCGACGGCAACGGCAGGAAGGATACATACGGGTTCGCGGCGGGAGAAGGGTTGAACTTTTTGCACAACCTGCTTCCGGCGTTTGGAGCGGGCAACTCCTGGATTTTGCGGTCCGACGGTTCGCTGGAAGCGAGCAAGGTATCTCCAGAACGCGAATCGGGGCTGCTGTGGCTCCGCAAGCTATATGCCGAGAGGGGAATCGACCAAAGCTTCTCTTCGCTGCAGCAGTCGCAAGTATGGGACCGGTTTACCTCCGGCAAAACCGGCATTATCGTCGCTCCCATCGCCGATTACGAGCGGTTCCGGGCAAGGTTGGCCAGTGCAAACCCGAGAGCGGAACTGTTGATGCTGGGGCCGCCTGTCGGTCCGGAAGGCATATCGGGTTTCGGCGAGCGGCCGGGGTATTACGGTCTGTTTCTTATTCCGAAACGGGTGCCGGAGGAAAAAGTAAAACGGATCGTCGAGTTGCTGGACTGGCAAAGCGGCGAAGAAGCGAACCGGATTCGCAAATTCGGTCTGGAGGGCGTTCATCATACCGTAAAGGAAGACAGGACGCTGCAGATTAACCGTGAATCGCTACAGGTGGAGGATCTCGGGTCGCTGCTGCTGATGAATCCGTACGATCCGTATTATTACGTATCCACGAGCGCGCCTGAATACGTGCAGGAGAAGCAAAGAACGATGCTCGATCTGGTACGGGATAAAGGAATCCCGAATCCGGCGGAAGGTTTTATGCCGAACACCGGATTGTCGGTTGCCAGTATTTATACGAAAAAAATCCAGAGATTCGAAACCGATTTCGTCAAAGGAAACGTGCCGGTGCAAGATTTCGCATGGTTTCGGCGGGAATGGCTCGATCGAGGTGGGAAGGAGGCGACACAGGAAGTAAATGAATGGTATCGAACCTACCGGTCGAACGGAGAACAGGGCAGACGGGATGGCGGATAGTAATCGGCGGTTAGAAGCGGCAATCAGGGTGCGGACAGGTGACAAGCGGTTGTCCGCCAAAACCGCGATGCGGCTTAAAATCGTCATGCTCGCGGCGATGATCGCGATCGTTCCCGTTCTTGTTGTCGGCTGGACCGCCTATACGGCGGCCAGAGGCAGTCTCGTCCGCGAGGTGGAGAACTACAATCATATGCTGATGAAGCAGGTGCAGCAGCGTACGGACAAGATGATGGAAACGGTCGACCGGGCCGTGATGCAGCATGTAATGGACGACGCGCTGACCGTATTGCTGAAGGACGGCACGCTGCTGAGCAACGAATACGAGCTGGGACAGGTGAAGACGGCTTTATCCGCGATGGAGACGCTGATTGATCATGCGGAAGCGGTATATTTATTCGTCCCAGAGGAAGAAGTGCTTGTGACCTCGGACGGGATCGACTCTCTGCCGGAGCGGACGCTGGGGGCTTCCTTGTATCAGGCGATGGTGAGCAACAAGGAGCTGTCGTTCTGGCATGACAGACTGGCGGCACCCGCCGATCCTGGCAGTTACGGCGTCATTCAAAGCATCGGCTACGCCAGGCGGCTGCCGTCCTCCTTTTCGTCTCCGCTTGGCTATTTTGTCGTGCTGCTCCGGGAACAGGCGATGTTTGATGTGCTCGAGGATGCCGATGCCGGTCAGGCGTGGGGCATGCTGGCCGTCAGTCCGGGCGGGAATGTGTATGCCGATGACGAGACGCAGACGTTTATCGGGGAGCACCTTCCGCCGGAGGAGCTTAAGCAGTGGCTCTCGGCTAAGCTGAATGACGGCGTTACCGCGGATTCGCTGGAGACGGTCGGAGGACGCGACTGGCTGGTGCATGCCCGAAAATCCGCAGAATCAGGATGGACCTATATGTCCATCGTTCCGTTTGAGGAACTGACCCGTTCTATAGGGACGGTGAGACGAATTGTAACGGTCATCTGCATTGCACTGGCTTCAATCTCGCTGGTTACGATATTGCTGCTGACGACGAATTTGTACAATCGGGTACGACGGGTAATCGATCGCCTGCAATTTGAGAACACCGTACTGGAGCGCCGGATCGGAGAGACGGAGCCGGAACTGAGAGCCTATTGGGTACAGAGATGGCTGCATGAACCGTTCGGGTCTGACATTGGTGGTCATCTGGAAGGGCTAGGGATTGAACTATACAGCCGCCGGTTCACCGCCGTTTGTCTGGAAGCGGACGAACTCAGGGACTGCGGCGAGATCGAAGCTGGCACCCGTTCCGGCCAACTGCTTGATTTGTTGCGGCGGTTGAATACGGAACAAGTGTCGGGACACTACATCCGGATGGGAAATGACCGAATCGCAGGCGTACTGATACAACGAACCGATGCGGACTCGGCAACGGAGTGGGCTTCGGAAAATTGGGGAGCAGCGCTGTTGGCATACGTGGAATTGGAAGCCTTGGCGACCATATCTGTTGGGATCGGGAAAACAAAGGAAGCGGCTGCGGACGTAAGCGGTTCTTTTGACGAAGCGCAGCGTGCGCTCCGACAGCGGCTGGTCGATCCCGAGCGGAAGCTGTTTATCTACGGGCTGGATAGGCGGACAGCAGAGCCGCTTGAATACCCGTTTGAGCAGGAGAAAATGATCGTGGCGCAGTTGAAGCTGGGCGACCGGGAGAAGGCGGCGCAAGCGCTGAGGGACTTTGTCGACACGTTGCTTGCCGCACCCACGATCGACGAAAGGCAGGCCAATCAGGCTTTTGCGATGCTGCTGGCATCCATTCTGCGTCTGTTGTTTGATGGAAACAGCCTTCCCGCTCTCTCATTGCTCCCCTACAACGGCTACGATCGGTTGAAGAGCCTTAGAACGGTTGAAGAGATCATCGGTTGGCTGGAGGGGGAATTATTCGTCCGGATTGTGGATCAGGTAACGCGGGAGAGACGGATGCGCGAGGGGGTGAAGGACGATGTCATCCGACAGACGATCGCTTATGTGCAGCATCATTACGACCGGGAGCTTTCTCTCGGCATGCTGGCCGAGTTGACCGGTATGCCGGAGACGCAGCTGAGCCAGCTATTCAAACGGGAGGTTGGCCTTACTTTTACCGATTATTTGATCTCGTTCCGTGTAGAGAAAGCCAAGGAGCTGCTTCGCTCCACAGAGATGAAGGTGGCTGACATCGCGGAGCGGATGAACTACAACAACTCGCAAAATTTCATCCGTGTGTTTAAACGGATTGCCGGTATGACGCCGGGGGAGTACAGGAAACGTTATCATAACGCTGCAGGCGGGGAACCAGAAGGGTAGTGCCGGCCCCCGAGTCGAGTTGGCGCGAAAGACGCAAAAAAGCGGACGCCCCGAAGTGAGGCGTACCGCTTTTTTATCGTATGCCGGCGCTTCCCGGAGTTGCGGAACCGGGCGAAGCGCCGCTTATCCCGAGGTTGTGACCGAGTCGTAGCCGTCGTCCGGATCTTTGCGCTCGATTCGGCGCGGATAAGAAATTTGAATGCCTTTTCCTCTAAGCTCGCGGACGAGCGCTTTGCGGATTTCTTTGCAGGCCGTCCAGTAATGCTCGTCCTTAACCAGGCTCGTAATTGTATATTTGGCCCCGAGGGCGTTGTTTTCTACGTCGGTAATCCCATACAGCTGAGGAGGCTCTACCGGCTCTCCCTTATCGTCCTTGAGAAACAACTGCGGCCACTCCTGGACCATCTGCGAGGAGACGGTTTGCACGGCAAACTCGATTTCCGCAGGATCGCGTTCGTAAGGAACGGTGATATTCACGATCGCTCGCATACGTTCCCGGTTGAAGTTTTGACTGATGCGGATTTCCGAATTTTGGATGACAACGACATGCTGAGCCCATGTGCGGATTTTCGTCGCGCGAAGCCCGACGCTGACTACAGTGCCGTTAATTTGCCCGTTGTTGATCGAGACATAGTCGCCGACCGAAAACTGATCTTCGAAAATGATAAAAAATCCGGTAATCAAATCTTTGACGAGCGTCTGGGCGCCAAAACCGACGGCAAGTCCGATTACCCCGGCTCCCGCTATGATCGGCCCGACCTCAAGTCCTAAATTGCTCAAACACATCATAAAGGCCAAAATAAACAGCACATACCGGGTAAACGACATCAGCAGCGATTCCAGCGTATTGCGCTGCTTTTCTTCCAGCCGAGCGATACGGAAAACCCGGTTGATTAGCAACTGCCGCACTTTCAGTGCCAGCCAGGTCAGTCCGATAATAAACACAATCATAAATGACTTGTTAAGGAGCAGCCCCGTCAATGACGACCAAAACTCCCAGGTCAACAGCTTGGCCAGCTGTTCCGGCTGCTCGGTTAACCAACTCATGCCTCCACCCCCCATATAATTGTACGTTCCATTGTACGGGAAATGCGCCTGCTTGTGAAGGAATAATCCCAAATTTGGACATTCCGGGCGCCTAATCGGATTTAGGGAGAGGAGGGGCCGGGGAATTCAAATTGTTGATCCTCACATACTCTCTCGGAAAAAAAGGCAAGTGGCGATTTGGCGTTTGCGGTGCTTCCGTCGTCGAGAGATTCGTATACGGTACCGTTGAAGAGCCGCCGCTGTGGTGGCTATGGCTGCGCAGACTGGCCAGATTGGCGTTCCCCAGCCATCCCGCAGCTAGAAGCAGCACGAACAGAAGCAACGAGATCGTAATTTTCCGCTTTAACAAGGGGAGCCGTCTCCTTTCTTTTTTAAAAGTTATCCCCACAGTCCGGGCAGCTTATTCTTGTTTTGACAACCGTGTCCCGGCAAGCTATACTGTAAAGCGGTGCAAGTTGTAATTGAATATGAGGATTCAACCGGAGGAGCCTGTCAACGCAGGCTCCTCTTTGCTTTTTTTCCGGTTGCAGGTCTATTGGTGACGGATAGTTGGAGATGCTGGATGGGGTAGACAATTCAACAAAGAGGAGGATGGAAGTTGTCTGTTTTGCACGTGGTTGTACTTATTCCATTTTTGTGGGCGGCCGCCGTTCCGCTTATGCGTAAATGGACAAGGCGGTTGCATGTTGGCTGGTTGATTATTCCGTTGCCGGCTGTGCTCTTCGCCTATTTTATCGGACAAATAAGCGAAATCGGGAACCAATCCTACACGCTCGCCGCACTGCCATGGATTACTTCCTTACACATTTATTTTACCGTTTATTTGGACGGACTCAGCTTATTGTTCGCTCTGCTCATATCCGGAATAGGCTCCCTGGTCGTGCTATATTCGATCTTTTATATGGATAAGCAAAAGGAAGCGCTCGGGCCGTTTTACATCTACTTGCTGCTGTTTATGGGAGCGATGCTCGGCGTTGTGCTGTCCGATAATTTAATAGCGCTGTACGGTTTCTGGGAGTTGACCAGCATATCTTCGTTTCTGCTGATTGCCTTTTGGCATCGCAGAGAAAGATCGCTTTACGGCGCATTGAAGTCCATGCTCATTACGGTGTTCGGCGGCTTGGCGATGCTGGCCGGATTTGTGCTGCTCTATATGATGACGGGTACGTTCAGTATCCGTGAACTCGTGGCGAACGTGGACGTAATAAGCGGGCAGGAGTTGTTCATCCCTGCCATGCTTCTCGTGCTGCTGGGCGCTTTTACGAAATCGGCCCAGTTTCCGTTCCATATTTGGCTGCCGGATGCGATGGAGGCACCTACTCCTGTTAGCGCCTACCTCCATTCGGCGACGATGGTCAAAGCCGGCATCTACTTGGCGGCACGTCTCAGCCCGGTTTTTGCCGGGGAGCCCGTCTGGTTTTGGCTTGTGTCGGGGACTGGTATCGCGACGCTGATCTACGGGGCGTACCGGGCGCTGAAGCAAACGGATCTGAAGGCGATGCTCGCATTCTCCACGATCAGCCAGCTGGGACTAATCATGAGTCTGCTTGGCCTTGGCTCGGCCGCGGCCTTTTACTCGTTAACCGGCGAATCGCTGCTGTATGTCAAGGCGACGACGGCCGCCGTCTTTCACTTGATCAATCATGCGATATTTAAAGGCGCGCTGTTTATGGTCGTCGGCATCGTCGACCATGAAACCGGCACGAGGGATATCCGCAAGCTCGGCGGGCTCATGTCCGTTATGCCTGTCACCTTTACGATCGCGCTGATCGGAGCTTTCTCGATGGCGGGTCTACCGCCGTTTAACGGTTTCTTGAGCAAGGAAATGTTTTTTACGGCCGTCTTGAGCGTTTTGAAGCTGGACGTGTGGAATATGCAGCAACTGGGGGCGATTTTCCCCGCGATTGCTTGGATCGCCAGCATTTTCACGTTTGTATATAGCATGCTGCTGTTATTCCGGACCTTTGCAGGAAATAAGAAATTCGAAAAGCTCCCGAGGCAGCCGCATGAAGCTCCGCTTGGGATGCTCGTTCCGGCAGTCATACTCGCCTCGCTCGCGGTTGTGTTCGGGCTGTTCCCGAATCTGCTGTCGTATACGCTCATCGCGCCCGCCATGGCGGCCATTCATCCGGCGCTGCTTGCCGAAGGGGGGCAATTCGAAGTTTCGATCCATCTCTGGCACGGATGGACGCCCGAAATTGCGATGACCGTTGGCGTTATTGCAGCGGGCACGCTGCTGTACCGCTTGCATAGCCGTTCGAAAGTGCTGCATCAGCCTTTGTTCGAAAAGATCAGCCTGAACGGGGTGTACGACAGAGGGTTGAGAGGGGCTGTATCCGGTGCGAAGCGGCTGACCGACTGGTATATGACCGGCTCGATTCGTCAATACCTGATTTACATTTTTGTCTTTCTGATCGGTTCACTCGGAATAACGATGGTCCGGTCCACCAATTTGAGATGGGATTTTACCGGCTTCGCCCCGATATCGCTGTATGAGGCGGTCATCATTTTCGCACTCATCGTGGCCGTTATTGCCGTGCCGTTTGCCCGTTCGCGGATGATGGCGATTATTTTGACCGGGACGGTCGGTTATATCGTCACTTTGTTTTTCGTTATTTTCCGCGCCCCTGACTTGGCGCTGACCCAAATGATCGTGGAGACGGTATCCGTAACGCTGTTTTTATTATGTTTTTATCATCTGCCCAAGCTGAAAAAAGAACTGGAGTCATTGCGTTTCCGGCTGCCCAATTTCCTGATCGCTCTGGGCGTAGGAGTCACGATGACGCTCATCGCTCTGTTTGCTGCGGGCGGCCGTTCGTTCGAGTCAATCTCCGACTTTTTCCTTAAAGAAAGCTACAATCTGGGTGGCGGGAAAAATGTCGTAAACGTCATCCTGGTCGATTTCCGCGGCTTCGACACACTGCTGGAAATCACTGTACTGGGCATCGCTTCGTACGGGATCTATGCCCTGATCCGGATGAAACGTGACGATGAAGCTATCTCGGCTTCCGCCGGACAGCGGGAAGAGCGCAGTCCGATCAAGCTGATCCGCAGCAACGACGTGATCTTCAACACGATCGCCAAGCTGGTTATTTTCATCATTCTGACTTTCTCGTTATTTTTGTTCTTCTCGGGTCACAACGAGCCGGGCGGCGGGTTTATCGGCGGCCTGATGACGGCGGGGGCGCTGGTGCTATTTACGATGGCGTTTGGCATGAGCACCATCAAGGAAGTGATTCCGATCGATTTCCGTCTTGTCAGCGCCATCGGGATTTTGGTCGCCCTGCTCACAGGAATCGGCTCCTTCCTGTTCGGCGCGCCGTTTCTCAGCCATACGTTCGGTTACTTCGATCTGCCGCTGCTCGGGCATACTGAGCTGGCAACGGCGATGCTGTTCGATCTCGGAGTGTATTTAACCGTGGTAGGGATTACGATGACGATTATTTTGGCTATAGGGAGGGACAGGTAAACTATGGAACTTTATATGGCTATAGCGATCGGCGTGTTGTTTACCGTAGGCGTCTATATGATCCTGACCCGAAGCCTGCTGCGGATCATTCTTGGAACGGCTTTGCTGACGCACGGCGTTCACTTGCTGCTGCTCACCATGTCCCGGTTAAAAACGGGAGCGGCCCCGCTGCTCGGCCAGAAGGCCGAAGCTTACGTCGATCCGCTGCCGCAGGCGCTGATCTTGACTTCGATCGTCATCAGCTTCGGCGTGACCTCCTTTTTCTTCGTACTGGCGTACAAAGCTTATCAAAGGCTGGGAACGGATGATATGGAACAGTTGAAGGGGGACGAGCATGAATAACTTGCTGATCTGGCCTTTACTGATCCCTTTATGCACGGCGGCTGCGCTCATCTTTTTCAAAAACAACATTTTCGTCCAACGATGGCTGAGCGCGGTCAGTTTATCGGCCACCATCGGTTCCGCGTTGATCTTGCTCCTGCAGGTGAGGAAGGAAGGTATCCAGACCCTGTATATGGGCGGCTGGAGCCCGCCTTACGGGATCGTATTCGTCGCCGATATGACCGCGGCCTTGCTCGTACTCGCCGCAACGATCGCCTCCGCCTTTTGTTTGCTGTATTCCTTCGGTACGGTCGGGGAGCAGCGCGAGCGTTATTATTATTATCCACTATTTCAGTTTCTGCTCGTTGGGGTGAATGGATCGTTTCTGACCGGCGATATATTCAACCTGTTTGTCTGCTTCGAGGTCATGCTGATCGCCTCATACGCGCTGATCGTGCTTGGGGGAACGAAACGGCAGTTGCGGGAAACGTTGAAGTACATGATGATCAACATCCTGTCCTCTACCTTGTTCGTCGCGGCGGTAGCCTATCTGTACGGAACAGTGGGCACGTTAAATATGGCGGATCTGTCGCTTCGTGTGGCGGAAATCGGACAATCAGGAATTATAAATGTCATCGCCATTTTGTTTTTGATCGTATTCTCGCTGAAGGCCGGCTTGTTTTTGTTTTTTTGGCTGCCGGGTTCCTATAGCGTTCCGCCGGCTGCCGTATCCGCCTTGTTCGGCGCATTGCTGACGAAAGTGGGTCTTTACGCGCTGCTGCGGATGTTCACGCTTATTTTTCATCACGATCCGGGCATCACGCATCAGTGGCTGGGGTGGATGTCCGCCGCTACGATGCTGCTTGGCGCCATAGGGGCGATCGCTTATACCGACGTTTACCGGATTTTGAATTACAACGTCATTTTGTCGGTCGGATTTATCGGATTCGGCATGTCCGTTTCGAACGGGGAAGCCTTGAACGGAGTTGTTATTTATTTGCTTCACGATATGATAGCGAAAGCGCTGCTGTTTATGCTAGGGGGGCTGCTGATCACCGCGGCAGGCACGAGCCGGCTGGACGAGATGGGAGGGCTGATCAGGCGCCGTCCCGCGATCGGCTGGATGTTTTTCATTACGGCTTTGTCCGTCGCGGGTATCCCTCCACTAAGCGGATTTACAGGGAAGTTACTGATCGTCCAGGGCGGACTGAAAGATCACGCGTTCTGGTTAACCGGGATTTCCCTGCTAACTAGCCTTGTCGTGCTGTATTCGCTGGTGCGTATGTTCATGGCGGCTTTTTGGGGGGAGGAGAAGCGGCCCGCTGAGGCTCCCGCTGCGGGTTCACCCCGAACGGCTTACGTCTCGACGGCACTCCTGCTCATCGTCATGATCGCGATGGGGCTCGGATCGGAATGGGTGTACCGGTTCGCGACGGACGCCTCGGACACGCTGCTGCATCCAAATACGTATATTCATTCGGTCTTGAAGGAGTAGATGAGATGGCCCTACAGCTTTTATTAAACCTGATCATTGCCTTCGTCTGGATGTTCCTGTTTAACGACTGGTCGTTCCAGCGGCTCCTTGTCGGGTATCTGCTCGGTGTGCTGCTGATCGGTCTGCTCCACCGGTTTTGGCCGCACGAGTTTTATATGAAACGTCTGTGGGCGATCGTGAAGCTGCTGCTCTTATTTGTTAAAGAACTGCTGATATCCAGCTTTGCCGTTATGGTACAAATCGTCAAGCCCCGCCTTTCGATTCGTCCGGGCATCTTCGCCTTAAAGACGGAGCTGAAGTCGGATTGGGAGATTACGATTTTGTCCTGCTTGATTTGCCTGACTCCAGGCACTTTAACGCTCGATGTGTCGAAGGACGGACAAATACTATATATTCACGCGATGGATATCGAGGACGCAGACGAGCTTTCCAAACAAATCAAAGAAACGTTTGAAAAAGCGATTTTGGAGGTGACCCGGCCTTGATGACCAGTCTGCTGCTATTGTCGCTTGCACTGATGGCTCTTGCCGTCATCGGCTGTATTTACCGTCTGTTGAAGGGACCTTCCGTCCCCGACAGGATCGCTTCGCTGGATCTGATCGGCGTCCTGCTGCTGTCGATGATTGCGATCATAAGTGTCCTGCTGAGAACGAGTGTTTATTTCGACATCATATTGGTGATAGGCATTCTTACCTTTATCGGCACCGCGGCCTTTGCCCGCTATATGGAAAGGGGGGCTGTCCTTGAAAGCGGAGACGATGAGTCAGTTCGGTGAAATATTAATCGGCATCCTCATATTGGCCGGCGCTTTGATCAGCGCACTGAGCGCCTTCGGCTTGATCCGGCTTCCGGACGTTTACTTGCGCTCGCATGCGGCTACCAAAAGCGCGACACTTGGAGTCTTGCTTATCCTGCTTGGCGTGTTTCTATACTTTGCCTTTTATTTGGACCATGTAAGCGCCAAGCTGCTGCTGGGCATTTTGTTCGTATTTGTTACCGCCCCTGTAGCGGGTCATCTGAACGGCAGAGCCGCTTACCGGACCGGCGTCCCTTTATGGAAAAAAAGCGTTCAGGATGACTGGGCGCAGCAAAGTCTGGAGCAAGAAAAGGGCGAGTAGCAAAATAACCGGAGGACAATGCAAGTCGGGCTGCATAACGGACAGGCGGCACGCACATAATGAAGACCTGCGGGTATAACTCCCAGAGAATGGAGGGACACGTGTGGTCTTCGTTGCAACAATCATCGTCATCGTATTGTTTGCCGTCTGGGGAACGGCTGCTCCGGAACAGCTGGCGGCATTCGCCAATCAGGCCTATCAGTTTTCGATTCAAAATTTCGGCTGGTTTTACTTGATGGCAACGTTATTTTTTCTTGTGTTTTCGCTTTATTTGGCGTTTAGCAAATTCGGAAACATCCGTCTTGGAGACGATGACGATGAACCGGAATATTCGCTGATCTCTTGGTTCGCGATGCTGTTCAGCGCCGGGATGGGAATCGGACTGATCTTCTGGGGAGTGGCCGAACCGTTGTCCCATTACTTGACTCCGCCCGAAGGGGTCGCAGGCCGTACAACGGAGGCGGCGCGGCTGGCAATGCGATATTCGTTTTTTCACTGGGGACTGCATCCTTGGGCTGTATATACGGTTATCGCTTTGACGCTCGCTTATTTTCAGTTTCGTAAAGGATATAAAGGCCTGATCAGCTCCACGTTTGTTCCTCTGCTTGGAGAGAAAGCCGTCAAGGGAATCGCCGGGCAGGCAATCGATATGCTGGCCGTCATCGCGACCGTTTTCGGTGTTGCGACCTCACTAGGGCTTGGAGCCTTGCAAATCAACGGAGGCTTGAGGTTCCTGTTCGGATTGCCGAATACCGTCACCGTCCAGATTTCAATTATAGCGGTCGTAACGGTTCTGTTCCTGGTATCGGCAACGACCGGCCTGGACCGGGGGATTAAGACGCTCAGCAATTCCAACCTAATCGTTGCGGTTGTCCTGATGCTTTTTGTATGGGTCACCGGTCCTTCCGCGTTTATCTTCGATACGTTAACTACGACGCTGGGCAGCTATTTGCAAAATGTGATCAATATGAGTCTCAGGCTGACACCGTTCTCCAAGGGTACCTGGGTCGGAGAATGGACGCTGTTTTATTGGGCCTGGTGGATTGCCTGGGCTCCTTTCGTAGGCAGTTTTATCGCTCGCGTATCGAAAGGCAGGACGATTAAAGAGTTTATACTCGGTGTGCTGCTGGTACCGAGCGCCTTCGGTTTTATCTGGTTTTCCGTGTTCGGAGGCACGGGCTTGCATCTGGAGTTGTTTGACAGGCTGGAGTTGGCCGATTCCGTCAAGCAGGATATGACGACGGCGCTATTTGTAGCACTGAAGCAGCTGCCGCTCGGTACGGTGATTGTCTCGATTGCGACGCTGCTCATTATTACGTTTTTTATCACTTCCGCCGATTCGGCGACCTTTGTTCTCGGCATGTTTACCTCGAAAGGGAATCTGAACCCGGGAACCGGCATCAAAATCACATGGGGCGTGCTGCAATCGTCCATCGCCGTTGTGTTGCTTCTAAGCGGGGGACTCAGCGGTCTGCAAACGGCTTCGATCGCGGCGGCACTGCCTTTTGCGGCTATTTTGCTCGGCATGTGCGTTTCGCTGCTGAAATCGCTGAGGGAAGAGGATAAAATACGACGGGCTGAGGAAAAACGGCTCAGACGCCGGTTGAAACGGCTTCTGGCGGAGGATGAGCCGGTGCCCGAATAATCCGTTTCATGCGCACGTCAAGCTAGAGCTAGGTGGGAATGATCACAAAACGATAGACGTATTAACGACCGACCACGACCATTTTTTCGGCCTGGGCTGCAGTATAAGGGACTCTTGTGGTACGATTCAAAAGACATTTCTTTGGTGGCTGCCGGATGTTGTAGTAACATCCTTTGTGATAAAAGACTGTCGCAAATGATGCCAGAAAGCAGGTTTATTACGAATGGGAGAGAATGGACAACAAAGATTTCGCTTCAGCGAATCACCCCTCTGGGATTTACAGCGCAATTATTTTGAAGAACAAGGACTAAACGCTTGGAGTAATGACCAGGTTCCGCAATATATAACAAGCAATCCCATGATTGCAACAGCATACGCAGAAATGATATTCGGATTTCTTCAAGACCAGTCTGATAGGGGAGAAAATTCTGATCCCGTTATCATCCTAGAACTGGGTGCGGGAGCTGGCCGTCTTGCATTTCATGTATTACATGAACTGTGTAAACTGAGAGATTACGCGGGTATTGCTCTGCCTCCTTTTCGTTATGTTATGACCGATCTGGTTTTAAAAAATGTTAAGATTTGGGAAAAACACCCTGCAATGCAATCTTTTATTCGAGAGGGACTGCTGGATTTCGCAGTATTTGATGCCGTGCACGACACGGAGTTAAATTTGGTCGTTTCTCAAGCAAGCATCCGGCCGGGTGATCTGAAGCAGCCGCTGCTGATTGTAGCAAATTATTTTTTTGACAGTATTCCGCAAGAGCTAATTCATGTGGATGACGGTAAAATATTTGAATGCGATGTTTTAGTCGAGCTTCCGAACAATTCCAAGCAACTAAAGCTGTCAGAAGTAATGGAAAAAATGACATTGAAATACGAGCGTCGCAGAGCGATTGAATATGAAGAAGAAAATTACCAATATCACAATCTGCTCAAGCTTTATATGCATGAGCTTGAGGATTCGTATATCCTGTTTCCAATGGCAGGATTGACATGCTTGGATCGGCTGAATCAGCTGTCTCAAGCAGGCTTTCTTCTGATCACAGCCGATAAGGGCGATCACCGGCTGGAGAACTGGAAATTTGCGGAGCCACCCCAGTTCATTCATCATGGTAGTTTTTCATTAACGGTAAACTATCATGCGATTCAATATGAGTATGAGCAAAAGGGTGCAAAGTCACTCTTCACCACGCATCATTATAAAAATTTAAATGTCGGATGTATATTCATGATGGAATCGCCAATGTGTTATGCCAACACTAGATTGGCTTACCGGCGATTTATCGAACGTTTTGGGCCGGATGAATTTTTTAGTATGAAGGAATGGGTAGACCGGCGGCTCGACACAATGGGAATACAGCAAATTCTGGCTTTTTGGCGTTTGGGTGGATATGATGCGGAGTTTTTCATCCAGAGCGCAAAACACCTTTCGGACTTGCTACCAGAGATGAATGATGAAGAAAGGCTGGATATCCAGAGAAGCATTCACATTATGTGGGCTTCATACTACGAGTTGAAGCAGCGCTATGATTTAGCTATGGATGCTGGGCTACTTCTGTTCGAGATGGACATGTATGAAGATGCAAAGATGTTCTTGGAAACATCTTTATCTTTACGTAATGATGAAGAAGAGTCGGTCCCGACTGTCTTCTATTGTCTAGCTATATGCAGCTATGAACTTGGTTTGGCTGAAGAGACTACGAAGTTCTTGCGAAAGGCACTGGTACTGGAGCCTGAACATGTTGAGGCTCTTGCTCTGTTGAACGCCTTAAATGAATCTGCTGGATAAAGAGATTTCCATTGAAAAATCGTCTATAATCTCTAGGGATTGTTCGAGCTGCCAGTCGATGATGTACCGGGAATACCAGTCCATGATCGCGTAATTACAGCTGGCTTTGTCGGGTTCAGAAGGCGGAGTATTGAGACGACGTGATTATCCTTAATGCGACTAAAAGTCATTATGGTGCTGTATGTTCCGGATCCTCTAAACAATCATATATATAAGGTGCCCGCATCGAAATGTCCGATGCGGGCTTACTCTTTTTCTTGTGGTCATGAGTTGTCACAAACTGGATCCGGGGCGAGGGGAACGAACTGATCAACTGTCACTTTCGAAGAATGATAGCACAATAGTTCATAGAGCAGGCGAATATGATATGGGCATCGAGTGGCAGCTTGATTACACTGTTTGTTAGGCATCTGCTTAAAACTAACGAGCTGAAGGAGCGATTACGATGACCCCAATTCCGGTCGGTCTGCAATTATTCACCCTACGTAACGAGCTGAAGGACGATTTTGACGGCGTGATTCGGCAAGTTGCGGAGATCGGCTTTAAAACCTTAGAGTTCGCCGGCTACTATGGGAAGGAGGCCGGTTACATCCGTAAACTTCTCGATGACACCGGACTTCGTGCTGTGTCCGCCCATGTGTCGCTGCCGCTTTTGCGAAGCGAGCTATCCCGGCAAATCGAACAATGCCTCGAGATCGGCGCCAGTTATCTCGTTTGTCCTTCGGCAAAAATAGTCAATTTGACGGAGGAGTCGGACTTTCAAGCCATGATAGATGAATTCAGGCTGATCGGTTCGGAATGCGCCCGGCAAGGTCTGACATTCGCTTATCACAATCATGCTTTCGAATTTGAGCAGATACATGGCGAATACATACTGGATCGGATCTATAATCAGGTGGAACCTCATTTGCTTCATGCGGAATTGGATCTGTACTGGATTCGAAAAGCCGGATTGGACCCGCTGCAGTATTTACTAGCTAACAAAGGACGCTGCCCGCTGGTTCATGTTAAGGATATGGCGGATGATGACGAAGGAACGTTTGCGGAGGTTGGCGAGGGCATCATCGACTATCCGGCCATTTTCGCAGCCGCTGCGGAAGCAGGCGTGCAGCACTACATCGTAGAGCAGGACAAGTGCGAGCGGCATTCTCCTCTGCGAAGCATTGAAATAAGTATGAGAAACTTGCAAGCAATGGGAGTCGCATAACGAACAGGGAGGATACCATGAATAAAATCAGAGTCGGCATCATTGGAACAGGCGCAATTTTCAGACTGGGGCATGCTCCCGGGTGGACGTCCCATTCCCACGTCGAGCTTGTTGCGTTTTGCGATCCCAGAGAGGACGAAGCGAAACGGCTGGCTCAACAATACGGGGTGACGAAAGTGTATTCCGATTATCGGGTTATGCTTGAGCAAGAGAAGCTGGATGCCGTCGGAGTCGCCACGCCGAATAAATATCATGCTGAGATTTCCATATACGCATTGAACAAAGGGCTGCATGTATTTTGCGAGAAGCCCGACGCGATGACTCCTGAAGAAGCGCAGCAAATGGCGGACGCCGCGGCATTATCCGGCAACCTATTGATGATCATGCGTAATAACCGTTTCATGCCCACATCCCGATTTTTAAAACGATACATCGAAACCGGGCATATGGGAGACATCTACACCGGGCGCGTCGGATGGATCCGAAGAAGAGGCATTCCGGGGAGGGGAGGCTGGTTTACGACCAAATCGTTATCCGGCGGAGGACCGCTGATCGATCTTGGTGTCCATATGATTGATCTTGCCGTATGGCTGATGGGCAATCCATCGCCGGTAGCGGTTAGCGGAGCAACGTATACGAAATTTGCGGACAATAAGGTTGCTGCGTCAAAGGACAGCAGCTTCGGAGTAGCATGCGAAAATGGAATATTTGATGTTGAGGATTTGGCCACCGGATTTATCCGCTTCGACAATGGGGCGACACTGCAGATCGAGTTCAGCTGGGCTTCGAACATCGAGGACGATCTGAAGTTTCTGGAGCTTCGCGGCACGAAGTCGGGTTGCCGTCTGGAGGGAAGGGACCTGAAACTGATGACGGAAATCGAAGAGGTGTTGTGCGACATCACTCCCCGTCTCGAAAATGGCGGAAAGGAACATACGAAGAACATTCATCATTTCGTAGAGTGTCTGCTCGGCAATGCTTCACCGATCATGGTACCGGGGGATGGCGTGGACATCATCAAAATATTGAATGCGATTTATTTGTCCGCTGAAACGGGCGAGGAAGTTAAGCTTCAACAATAACTGGCATAACCAAAGCGACTCGAACGGCTTTCGTTCAAGTCGCTTTTTTGCAACCTGTCTTCGGGGGCATCGGCTATTTTTGATAAATACCGGCTCTGTCCCACTCCTGCTTCCGGTATTCGAGCGGAGAGAGGCCGTATTTTTGCCGAAACGCCCGGTAAAAGAAGCTGTAGCTGGCAAAGCCCGACGCTTCGGCGATTTGTTCCAGCGGCAGCGTACTGTACTTGATCCGTTCGATCGCAGCAGCAAGTCTGACCTCTTTGGCGTATTCCATAATCGAAAGACCGAAGCATTCTTTGAACAAGTGAATGGAACGGGACACGCTTAAGCTGACATGACGTGCGACGTGCTCGACCTTGAAAGCGAATAACGCGTTTTCTTCGATAAAAGTTTTCATCCTTACGGCAGCGAACGATCGTCCGTGAGGGGCAGTGGTTTCCAACAAGGCTTGATCGATGCACAAGCAAAGCGCGCGCAGCAAATATCCGAGAAGCTCCAGATTGTCGGCGCCCATCCGAAATCTCCGCTTTTCGAGCACCAGATGGCGCCATAAAGAGACCAATTTGTCACTGGAGTGAATTTTCGTCTTTTGGCTTTTGGCAGTTCGTCTCCACCATTCGTCAACCCAATCTCCCGTGCACGAAAGAAAATAGTCCGCATTAAGCAAAGCGGTCTCGCCCAGCTCGCTCTTCTGAGCGCCGATGACGAGCTCGTACCGGTCACCTGGCATATAAAGCAGTAAATCACCCGGCCGGATTGTAGTTAAAGCGCCGTCGACCATAGCCTGACAGTACCCTTCCATTTGAAGCCGGAACAAATAGTGCGGCAGACCGTCCTGATGGTCCAAATATTTGGCCGGCTGGGTGTGATACGAATAGCCGCATAGTTGGAGTTTCAACTCGTTCATCTGTAAACCTCCACATTCGATAGCCGTATAGGAAAGGTGAATGAGGATCATACAGGCATTATACGCGATGCGAATGGATATGAAAAGCTGCATGCAGCGCCGAGTATGCCCGCGGAACTGACAGCGCATACCGAAATGGCTGTTCCAACATAAATTGTAGCCGAATCGGTAATGTACAAATCAGATGTGTATAGGTGCTGCAACAATATATTTCTTATAATTACAACATGAAGGGATAGGCGACTTCTACGACAAGGAGGGAAGACTTGAGCAGGAGTGCTTTCCAATATCGCGGATGGTTAAGCGGTTTCCGCAAAGAGGAGATCCCGTCCGTCAGGCGCTACCGGAGATGATGAGGAGTATTGATCAACGATCAGATTAGGGGAGGACATTCAGAATGATGACCAAATGGAAGATGATGATGTTGGGATTGCTGCCGGTTGCGCTTGTCGGTTGTTCCGCTTCGAAAGCTCCCGACGTACCGGCAACGCCGGAGAAAAAAGAGCCGGTTGAAATCTCGGTCGCTGTCCCGGGGGACAATTATTTGACGGCCGAGGAGTTTGCCCGCTACATTCAGGAGCCCATCAAAAACAAGTATCCGTACATTACGGTGAAAATGATTAAGCAAGGCCAGGGAAATCAGCTTGAAAACTGGGCGGCCAGCAAAACCATTCCCGATATTTTGCTGGTGCCGACCTTTGATATGAACAAGCTGTACCAGTACGGCATTTCCTACGACATGGAAGCGATGGCCAAGCAGTATAATATTGACCTGAACCGTTTCGAGAACGATGCGCTGCAATATATTCGAGCGAACAGTCCGAAAAACGAGCTGAACGCGATACCGTATTCGATGAATACGGCGGCGCTTTATTACAACAAAGATTTGTTTGACCGCTACGCCGTTTCTTATCCGACCGACGGCATGACCTGGGATCAAGTCTATGAGGTAGCCAAAAGGTTCAATAGAACGGATGATGGGGTATTCATCTCCGGCCTGAAGCCGCATCTGTTTACGATGTCCGCTTCTCAATTATCGCTTGATTTCGTCGACCGAGCCACGGGCAAGGCGAAAATCGTCACTGATCCATGGAAAAACTTCTTCGATCAGATTAACCGGTTTTACTTGCTGCCGGGCAATGAAGCAATCGTTGCCAATGCAGGAGCTACCAACATGTTTATGAAGGATCGGAGCTTGGCGATGCTGACATTTACGAATTTCATTTCTCAGCTAGGAGAAGTGAAAGATCTCAACTGGGACATGGTCACCTTGCCTACATGGTCGCAGGCGCCGGGAATGGGACTTCAGTACGAAGCGCAGGCGATGGCGATTACTTCGACAAGTAAGTATAAGGAAGAAGCGTTCCGCGTTATTGAGGTGATGACGTCGGACGAGGTGCAGATGGCGATTTCGAAGCTAGGCAGAGCGCCGGGAGTCAAGGGGCAGACGTTTATCGACGCGTTCGGAAGCAATCTGAAATTCAACAATCCGGTAAACTTGAAAGCGTTTTTTGGCACCAAGCCGGCAAAGCCGGGTTATACCGGAGAAAATCTCGGGGTAGTACGCGACGCAATGGTGGCCGCTCAAAAAGAGATGATCAACGGAAAAGACATTTATACGGCATTGCGCGAGGCGGAAGAAAAGGCGAATCAACAGCTTGACAAGGCCCCGTCCAAATAATCGGCATCTGAGATGCATCGCCTTTATAATAAAGCGTTTCATTTGAAGTGATGGAGGAACAGCCATGCAATGGAAAAGCGAAATTAAGTTTATGGACCAACTTATAGGCGAATATCTTGGCAGCCCAAGTATTGTCCGGCTGCCTGACGGAGCGCTACTTGTTTCGCATGATTATTTCGGGGATTTCAGTGGCGAATGTCGGATATCCAGCGTCTACCGTTCGGAGGACAATGGGACGAGCTGGCAGGAAACGCGGAGGATCGAGGGTATGTACTGGGCCACTCTGTTTGTCCACCGGGGCGACGTCTACTTGCTCGGAACCTCGCAAAAATTTTCCCATATCGTTATCATGCGCAGCAGCGACGGCGGACGCTCCTGGACGCAGCCGACCGACGGGGATAACGGTCTGCTGTTTGTCGCCGGCGAGAGGTTATATGCACCCAACTATCACGGTGCTCCTACGCCGGTTGTCGAGCATGAAGGCCGATTGTACCGAGCTTTTGAAGACTTTGATCCGCCTGTGCGGCCCGGAGGGTTTAAAGCATTCGTCATTTCCTGTGACGCAGATGCGGATTTGTTGAAATCGGGCAATTGGCGGATGAGCAACAAGCTTGCCTACGATCAGGCTTGCGATCCGGACGACTGGGGCGGGGATAGCGGCGCCGGCTGGCTTGAAGGTAATATTGTTCCCTCTCCGGAGGGCCTCGTCAACGTACTCCGGCTGACCACATCGCCGGTATGGGATAAGGCGGCGATCGTCCGGATTCATGACGAAGGCAGCCGTGTTACCTTTGAATCCGCCGATTTCATCGAATTTCCCGGTGGTTCCCACAAGTTTACGATTCGCCGTGATCCGCTCACCGGTCTTTATTTCACATTGTCCAATAAGGATAAGGACCCGGACAAGCCGGTGCTTCGAGAGGTGCTGTCGTTGTTCGTTTCGTCCGATCTGCGAACCTGGACCCATCTGAAGACACTGCTGGTCGACGATCTGCTAGAAGGCAAAAAGTCGCGCCTCAAAACCGGCTTTCAATACGTAGACTGGCAGTTTGACGGTGCTGACATCCTGTATGTGGTGCGGGCATCGTATGCCGGTGCCCATACGTTCCACGACTCGAACCGGATCGTGTACGGAGAGGTAGGAAGCTTCCGGGAGTTGCTGACGGATCATTCGGATTTGCAGGGCTAGTGGATTTTACTCTGAAGCAAGTAAGGCGAGGGGGCTAGCAAATGAATCAGTCGGACGGAGAAGCCAATCCATCGATCAGCCGCCGCAAACTGGTGGCAACGCTCGGGGCGACGGGAGCCGCTCTGGCGGCAGGAGGAATCTGGCAAGCATTTAACGGCAACGCTTCAGTCGTCGAATCGGTCTACGGGACATCCGCAACTGTCGATGCGCAGGAAGTCTCGTTCCGGTATGCGGAAGGGTTGCCGGAGCGCACTGTGGCGCAAAAGCTGCGGGAGCGGGTATCCGTGCTCGATTTTGGAGCGGAGGGAAATGGCACGAGCAGTGACAGTGCGGCTATTCAAGCAGCTATCGATTTTTTGGCCGGTTTGGGAGGAGGGGGTGTCTATTTCCCGAAAGGGGAGTACCGGCTGACCGCAGCCCTGCAGCTTCCTTCCCGCATCACGCTGTACGCCGAGCCCGGTACGGCCCGTATGATCGTTAGCGGCACGGGATTGAAAGTGCCGCTGCTGACGACGGCGCATTGCGAGACGGACTTTACCGTATTTGCTACCGATATTCACCTGTACGGGCTTGACTTTGTCAACGATCTGACGCTTTCACCCGGCTCCTATTTCGACACATACTGTGCGTGGCACTGTGCGAACGTCAAGCATGTTTCGATGCAAAGATGCACCTCGCACAATATGGGTCTTCAGTACATGACGCATGCCGTCCGATATTGGGGCAACTATTGGCAACTGCTCCTGAACAATACGAACCCTGATATCGATCCCGCCGTAACTGCCGGACTGTCGCCGATTGGCGGCGATCTCAACGCTTCGTTTTTGTTCGCCGAAAACGAAACCGTTGTCCAGGAGCAGGCTCTTCTGCAAATGTTCCGTTACGAGTTTTGCGAATACGGTCTTATTCGCGACAATACTTCGGTCCGGGGAGCGATCAGCGGCTGGGGCGGCTCAGCGGTAATCGACGAAGGCGGCAATTTGCAGCATTACCGCCGCTGCCGCCATGTGAATCGTGTGAACAACCGCTTGTACGAGCCCAATGCGCTGTATATAATAAATGGCTACATGTGCAACGATATTGGGAATTACGTGGAGCGCGGGATCGATCTCGGGATTGATTTCGAAGGCTGCTTTTATTGCACGGCGGCGAACAACACGGTCAAAAATACCGGGAACGGATCGCTCGCCACCTTTTATGCATCGATCGGCAACAAATTTATCGGCAATACGTGTATGGAGGACGGTTCGGCCAAAAACATCAACGATGTGTTTCATTTGGGCTCGAAATGGGACCCGAGCAGCGGTAACACCCTCATTGTCAACAAGGGAACCGGATTTACCAATCGCCCGGGCTCGGATGAATGCGTATTTGCGGGCAATGAGCTGACGTGGCTCGGTCAGGAAGGCGCCGGCATCATCAACGTAGGAGATTTCTCGCATTATACGTTTCGGGGCAATAAGCTGATGAATGTCGTCTTCGATATGAACTTCAACAATTCGGGGAACAGCTTGATATCGCATAACGAATTTCACATCACGCAGGATGTGAAGCTGGACATAATCGATATTGGCGATTTGTCAGGGACCGCCGCTGAATGGACGACGATCGAATACAACACGTTTTATGTGAAAGCGAAGCAGTCCGCAGGTACGAGTGTCATCAATCTGTTCAACAATGCGGGTCAGCCGGTCAAAACGGTAATAGCCGGTAACCGAATCTATGACAAGAACAACAACATCGATAACGATATTGCTTATGAAGGAGCGTCAACCGGAGCGTCAACCATCCATGTTCTCATTATGAAACAGAATCTGATGAAAAAGCTTCATCATAAAAGCGCCAAGCGGGCACGGATACTGCTCCAGCTGGAAGGGAATTTCGGATTAAACGGCAAGTCTTTTCCGAGCGGAGACGGACCGCCGATCATTGACCAGCTCGGGGATGGCGTGCAGCTTGCGTCCGGGACCAAGTTTCCGTATGGCAACTTGGAGGGAAAAACCTCGGAGGGACTCATCGCTATTCATGACGGCTTTTTGCTGGCAGACGCGCAACAGCGTCAAGCTTCAACGGCTTACGCGCAAGGCGATGTTGTGTGGGCGACGGTCATATCGGTCGATAAGGCGTATTTCTGCGTAACCGCTGGAACGACCGGGCCGGGCGGTTTTCCCGGGGATGAAGAGACGTCCATTACCGACGGCACCGCCGTCTGGAGGTATATCGGACGAAGGCAGGTAATGGCCGAATACGGAGCGTTAAGCTTCTGAGCGGGAGAACCGTTTTGAAATTCCGCCAACATCTTGCCAGTCTCCGCCAGAGTGCATGAAGCGGAATGGAGAAGGGAGACACGATGCCACAAGCTCCGAACATACTACTCATAATGACCGATCAGCAGCGGTGCGATTCGTTAGGCTGCTATGGAGGTCGTATAGCCCGTACGCCGGTACTGGACCGGCTTGCAGCAGAAGGGGCCTTATTCGAGAACGCATGCGTCAACGCAACAATCTGCACGCCGAGCCGCGCCAGCCTGATGACCGGCAAGCCGCTGCCGGGACATGGCGTCTACAAGCTGCATGACAATTTGCCTGAAGATCAGGTTTTGTTTCCGAAGCTGCTGCAACGAAAAGGCTACAGAACGGCTTTGTTCGGCAAGCTTCATGTAAGCGGAAGAGTAACCGAAGCCAACCAAAGACATCCTCACGACGGATTCAACGTCTATGAGCTCTGCAACGATCCGACTCTGCATTTGGACAGCGAGCTGAATGCCTATGCGGCTTGGATTCGCGAGCATCACCCGGATTTTTGGGCTCGACTGCAGGAAGAAAATCGCAATCTGAAGCATTTTCCGATAGACGCTCACCATACGTATTGGGCCGCTGACCGGACGATCGATTTTCTGGAAAGGCAAACGGACGAGCAACCGTTCTTTTGCATGATGAGCCTATTTGACCCACACGATCCGTACGACGATTATCCGCTTGAGGCTTTGGACACGATCGACGGCAGCCGAATCGGAGCTGGCGGACCGGCGACGGATCGGCTGACAGACGTTCCGGATGGCGTACACCGAGAAAAACGCAAATATGTAGGCCGATATGCGGACAAAGAGATTTCCGATGATCTCTGCCGGGGTTACCACGCATCCGTCGGTTTCCTCGACCAACAGATTGGAAGGGTATTACGTAAGCTGGAGGAATGCGGATTCGACGATCGAACATTGGTTATTTTTGTAAGTGATCATGGTGAGATGCTGGGGGATAAACAACTCTATACGAAAGGCGCTTACTTTTACGATGCTTGCGTCAAGGTGCCGTTTCTGTTGAAAATGCCGGGAACGATTCCTCCCGGCGTACGCAGGCAGCAGTTGGTCCAGCTCCACGATATTGCCGCTTCCGTAGTGGCGGCTGCTGGATTCGGTCCGGATGAGCTGGATCAGTTGATGCCCGATGCGATCAACGTGCTTCCCTTGGCTGCGGACAATAAACCAGGACGGGATTATGCAGTTACCCAATATCGAAATTCCGGGTACAGCGATCAAGGAAGTTACTGGACCCCATCGCTGAACTGCACGATGTTCCGAGATAATCGGTACAAACTCCATCTGTATCACGATGTGCCGGAGGGAGAGCAGCGTCAGGAAGGGGAACTATTCGATACGGCTGCCGACCCGGGCGAAGAGATTAATTTATGGTACGATCCCGCCTATGCAGACGTGAAGCTGCGTCTACTGCTTCGTTTTACGGACTGGACGGTTCAACAAGAGAACCGGTATGTGTCGGGCCGAGGCGGAGAGGCGGTTACCTGGTAAAGTCAACGAAATACTCGTGAACAGCGGCTTTTATTGCATGAAAATTAAGAAAGGTTGCGGACTCGGGTGTAAATCAAGGGCAAACTTACAGCCGCAGGAAGGATGCTGCTATACAATGAGAAGAAGCTGACGCACTTTTAGCGCCAGCGAGGTCAATCGATCACTCCTCCAAATTGTGTTTGCTTCCGACAAGTCCATAAAAAAACAGTTTCGTGAGGTCTCCCGTCATCTTTTGAAGATGCGGAAAGGCCTCTTCTTTTTGCATATAATCCTTGAACATTTGAATGAACACGAGGACCGATTCGTTCGATAATCCGGGATCGACATAACCCTCCTGTCTGCCTTCATCAATTAATGTGATCAGCCGCGGCAATATTTGTTCCTGCATCATCTTTTCCAGATAAGGGACGCCGGCGGCGTACTTTTTCATGAAATGGGTAAAGGCGTCGGGGTGCACTTGATTTGCCGAATCGATCTTGGTAAACATCATGTTTTTAATTTTTTCGATAAAAGGCAAGTCACTGGACAGCATCTTTTCATATTCCGACCATAACTGATCGAGATAATAAACGAGCATTTCCTCGACAAGATTATGTTTGCTGCCGAAATAGTTATAAATCGTTACTTGCGATACGTTGGCCTGGCTGGCAATTTCCGCGATGGACACTTTCTGAATGCCGTAAGTCAAAAACAGGTCGACGGCTGTCCGCAAGATGTCCTTTTTTTTCTGCTCTCTGCGTCTCTGGTATCCGTCCATTTCCATTCACCTCAGCAACAAGTTTATCTTAAGTTATGAAATAAAACAATGAACAGAGTTCAAAAGAGATTGAAAGCGAATGTATTATCATATAATATGAAAGATATGAATAAAAATATTTCAAAACATTAATGGGAGGACACGGTCATGTCTTTGTTGCGAGTTAGGAACTTGTCCAAGAAATTCGGCGCATTTACGGCGCTGGACGGAGTGAATCTGGAAGTAAACAGCGGAGAAATATTCGGATTCATTGGCCCGAACGGCGCGGGTAAATCGACGACCATTCGTGTACTGCTCGGCGTATTGCGAGCTACCTCTGGCGAGGCCCGATTGTTTGGGAAGGATGCATGGCATGATGCGGTCGAGATCCACAAGCGTCTCGCCTACGTACCTGGCGACGTGAATCTGTGGCCCAATTTGACTGGCGGCGAAGTGATTGATTTGTTCATCAAATTGCGAGGAGGATGCAGCAGTAGCAAGCGGGAAGAGCTCATTCAGAAATTCGATCTGGACCCGACGAAGAAATGCAGGACCTATTCCAAAGGAAACAGGCAAAAAGTAGCTTTGATCGCGGCATTTTCCTCCGACTCGGATTTGTATATTTTAGACGAACCAACCTCCGGGCTGGACCCTTTGATGGAAAATGTCTTTCAGGATTGCGTAATGGAAGTGAAGAAGCATGGGAAGAGCGTTCTGCTGTCCAGCCACATTTTGTCCGAAGTGGAACGTCTATGCGACAAGGTTGGAATTATTCGACAGGGGAAGATCATTGAGAGCGGCACCTTGCAGGAAATGCGTCACCTGACCCGCACACACGTTAAGGTGGAAACGAAACAAGCGGTTCCCTCGATCGATCGGCTGAACGGTATTTACGAGTTGGAAGCGAATGGCGCCGCTTTGTCCTTCCAAATAGATACAGAAGAGATGGATCACGTTATTCGGCATCTAAGCCAGTTCGGCATTGTGAAGCTGGAATGTTCGCCGCCTACGCTCGAGGACATTTTCATTCGCCACTATGAAGCAACCGGAGGAGGCTATCGCTCATGAGTTATCCGTTATTGGCCGGAATGGGCCGATTGATCGGTTTTATCGTGAGGCTCGATCGAATGCGCGTTCCACTATGGATGCTGGGCATTGCCTTTTTCACCTTGATAGTGCCGCCCGCATTGTCCGAGATATACGGTTCCCAGCAGGAAAGAGATGTCATGGCCGGGTCGATGGCCAACCCTGCCATGACGGCGATGCTCGGGCCGGGGGAGCTGGACAACTATACGATTGGGGCTATGACCGCACACCAGATGCTGCTTTTGACGGCTCTTGTTGTCGGTCTTATGGCTATTCTGCTCGTGGCGCGTCATACGAGGGGCGATGAGGAAGAGGGACGTATGGAACTGGTCCGCTCGCTCCCGGTTGGCCGCCTTTCCTGGCTGAACGCAACGTTAGTAGTACAGGTTGGAATATTTGCGCTGCTTGCGGCAGTTACGGGGATCGGTCTGACTATGCTTGGGGTGGAAAGTATGGATTTGGAAGGATCGCTTTTGTATGGGGTGATCCTTGGGGCAACCGGCCTAGTATTCGCGGGAGTGGCAGCTCTGTTTGCCCAGCTTTCGGACAATTCCCGCGGCACGATCGGTTATTCCATTGCGGTGCTTTTGATTTCTTACTTGGTCCGTGCGGCCGGCGACGTCGGCAATGAGACGCTGTCCTGGCTGTCTCCGCTCGGATGGGTGACGAAGGCAGGCGTATATTCGGTCAACAATTGGGGAGTTGTGGCCTTGATGACGGCGTTTGCTCTGCTTCTTTTTATCGTTGCAAACGGGCTGCATGCAATCCGGGACCTGGACAGAGGCTTTATACCGTCGAGACCGGGCAGATCGCGCGCCTCCCGCTTTCTGCAGAGCCCGATCGCACTCGTCTTTCGGCTTCAGCGCACCGGGTTGTTCGCATGGGCGATCGGGATGTATGTACTCGGCGCATCGTATGGTTCGATTCTCGGCGATCTTGAAGGGTTTCTCGGAAACAACGAAATGGCGGGTAAAATGCTGGGCGAGGCTGAAGGTTTAACGATAACCGAACAATTCATTGCGCTCCTCATGACAGTCATGACGCTTGCAGCAACGATTCCACCGATTTTAGTTGTAAACAGGCTTCGAGGCGAAGAAAAGAAGGGCCTCATCGACCCGCTGCTGGGCAGGGCGGTCTCTCGTGACAGTTTGCTGGGAAGTTACTTGCTTGCTGCGATTGTCATCGGGTTCGTAATGGTTTTGCTTGCCGTACTTGGCCTATGGTCTGCCGGTAACGCTTCGATGGAGAACGGTTTGAACTTCGGCACGATCTACGGAGCGGCGGCAGTGTATTATCCGGCCATCCTTGTTATGATCGGCATCTCGGTTTTATTCACAGGTTGTTTCCCGAAGATGACCACTGTGAACTGGTTATACCTGATCTATTCGTTTGTTGTCTTATTCATGGGAGGATTGCTTCAACTGCCGGACTGGATGAAGCAGGTAACGCCCTATGGCTATGTGCCGCGCGCACCTGTTGAAGATGTGACGTTCCTGCCGTTGTTTGTGCTTGGCGTTATCGCGATCGTGCTGATTACGGCTGGCTTTGTCGGGTTCAGAAGGCGGGATATGGAGACGTTGTAGCTGGACAAGGAGCTCTTTAGTACATTTGGTAATAACGAAAACGGAGCCACGTGGGTTTGCGGGGACTCCGTTTTCTAATTCATTTCGGAAGACCAGAGAACTTCGCGTTCATGACATTGGTTGCAGTCTACAATAATTGAGTAGGATCACAGCAACCGAATTTATATATTCTTTACACCGGTATAACATCCCGATAACAATCGGCTTTTATTCTGATAGAAGATTGCTTTGCATCATTTTGTAATCGATTATTTCTTGAAAAGGATAAAAAAAGATGAGTTCCGTCAAAGATGTCGCCAAGCTGGCAGAGGTTTCGGTGGCAACCGTTTCTAGAGTGTTGAACCAGGATCCCACCGTGAAAACGAAAAATCGGCTCAAAGTGCTGAAAGCAATTGATGAATTGCATTTTTCGCCGAATATTTTGGCCAAAAACTTAAGAAAAAAATCCAGCTCCACAATTGTGATCGTCATGTCTTCGATCTCGAACCCTTTTTTCGCGGATATTGTGAAGGGGGCGCAGGAAGCCATCCGAGATAGCAACGGCTACAACATGATCATCGGCACGACAGAGTGGCAGGCGGACACTTACAGGAACATGCTGAGGACGAATCAGGTGGATGGAATTTTGGTTATTTCTTCCTGGGCCAATGAACAGACCATTCAAGACTTGAACGCACACTATCCGGTTGTCATGTGCAATGAATATTATGAAAATATGAATCTCTCGTACGTAGCGATCGACAACCGGAAAGCAAGCTATGACGCCGCATGCGAGCTTCTGCAAAGAGGCTGCAAACATATCGTTTATGTGGCCGGCGCCAAGGATTCCAGCTCGGTCAAGGACCGTTTGGGAGGGTTCAAGCAGGCTTTGGCGGATGCAGGGGTGACGTTTCAGCCTCATTTTTTTGTACAGCCAAAAAAGGGGCGCGAGGAAATCGGGACCTTGCTAAACGATATGGTCGATCGAGGTATACCAATCGACGGCCTGCTAACCCATTCGGATTTATATGCCGCTCATATTTTAAAGGGAATGGAAGATCGGACGATACATCTTGATCGGAAAACCGGGTTGATCAGCTTCGCGGGAACCTTCGTTACCCAGATTACATCTCCCCGAATATCGTCCATTGTTCAACCCGCTTATGAGCTGGGTTTCACCTCCGTCCAATTGCTTTTGAGGAAAATTAAAAATAAAGAGATCCATAAAAGCAAACAGGTCATTTTAAACCACCAGCTTGTGATCAGGGAGACATAAATCCAGCATCCATCCGTCTTCTTTTTTTTGTGTCTATTTTGTAATCGATTACTTTTTGAATTGAAATCGAACCGTAAGCAGCTTGAAAGGGGTGATCGAATAGGGGTTCCACGTCAATGAGGTATCGGTCGGGTCGTTCAGTCGGATGGTTCAGCAGGACTTATTAAATTGACGAATCGGAGGGTTTTTTGTGGTCACAAAACGCAAAAATTACTTAGGCGGTTTGTTCTTGGCAGGATCAATCGTTCTAATCGCCGGATGCGCAGGCGGCGAAGAGGCTAGCAATACAGTTGGGAACAA
This sequence comes from Paenibacillus oceani, assembly GCF_014705615.1. GTDB lineage: Bacteria > Bacillota > Bacilli > Paenibacillales > NBRC-103111 > Paenibacillus_AB > Paenibacillus_AB oceani. Next base: position 121,431 of record NZ_JACXJA010000010.1, on the reverse strand, counting down.
CGCGGATTTGCCGCAGGCAAGTGACGAATATAGCGGAGGTCCCGTAGAACTGCTTGTTAAAGATCAGAATGCGGCTTTAACGGAAAGTGAATTTGAGAAAATCGCGCGTCAGGTGAAAGTGAAATATCCGGATATATCGCTCAAAATGACAAAAGACCCCATCGATACGCTGCTCGCTGCCGGCACGGTTCCGGATCTGGTGACGGTGAGCAATCCTTCCTTGGGCACGTATCTGGATATCGACTACCCCGAAGATTTAAATCCGATGATCAAACGTTTCAAAGTTGATTTGAATCGAATCGACCCGACTGTTTTGGAGACATTGAAACAATATGGCAAGGACGGGGGCATTTACGGCATCCCTTTTGGCATGAATTATGGCGCGATGGTTTACAACAAAGATATTTTTGATAAGTTCGGCGTCCCATATCCGACAGATTCGATTACATGGGAACAATTTCTCGATTTATCGAAACGGCTGACCCGCATGGACGGCGAGGTCCAATATATCGGAGGCACGCCCGATCGAATCATGAATTTATTAAAGCAAAACGGCATATCGAATATGGATGCCAAGGATGAAAAGGCGATACTGACCACGGAAAAACACCAGTATGTATTTTCCTACATGAAGGAATTGTTTGAAATACCGGGACTCGTAAACGATAAGGTGCACTTGCCGACGAATGTCAACAGCAACACAATCGCCATGAAATCGAACTGGATTGCCTCTTTCGCTGCTTTTTTTACCAAGAACCCGCCGGAATACGATTGGGACCTGACGGCTTATCCGGTGTTCAAGGACAAACAAACCGGTAATCCTGTCGACTTTCATATGATGACCGTATCGAAGACAAGTAAACATAAAGAGGCGGCATACCGGGTTCTGCTTACGATGATGTCCGAAGAAATGCAGCTTGCTCTAAGCAAATCGGGCCGCCTCTCGATCCTGAATGATCCGAATGTGAAATTAACGTATGCTTCCGACTCCAAAGTATTTGAAGGAAAAAACTTAAAAGCGGTGCTTTCGGTTCCCCCTTCCCCACTTCCGGATTACTCCACCTGGACACCGGCAGTCAAGCCGTTTATAGATAGCGCCCTCAAAGATATTGCCTATAACAAAAGCGATATCAATACGGCGCTGAGGGAAGCAGAAGAGAAAGCGAACCGTAAAATCGAGGAAGAACGGGCAATGAAGGGAATCAAATAAACCCCGCTCGACTGAATTCGCGGTTTCATAAACGAACTTTACATGGCGGATATGGCGCATGCCGGTATCCGCCATTCATCCAGTATGGTCCTGCAGCTTTAAACGTGCAGAAGCTTCATTATAACCGCTTGTTTTTTCTCACACCCGCAGGGAGGAAATAAATGTTACTATAGGGATCATGGGAGGGGTATTATGAGTCAAGTTGCGGAAAGGGAACGGTTGTACGGACTTCTCGGCAGACTACCTTCACGATCAAGGCCGATTTCGGCTCAATTGCTGGAGGAGCAGGAATACGATTCGTTCGTACTGGAGAAGCTCGTTCTGGATCTGAATGGAATCGAGCCAGTGCCTGCCTATTATTTGCGGGCAAAGCAGGCTTCGGACAAGGCGCCGGTCATGCTGTACAATCATGCCCACGGCGGAAAGTACGAGATCGGCAAGGAGGAAATCCTGCACGGACGCGGTGCGTTGCAGTCCCCGCCTTACGGGGAAGTATTGACCGCTCTCGGCATTTCGGTGCTCTGCTTCGACAGCTGGGCTTTCGGGGAGCGCAATGGCCGGAGCGAATCGGATATTTTCAAAGAAATGCTTTGGAATGGCCAGGTCATGTGGGGGATGATGGTGTACGACAGCTTGCGCGCCGTCGATTATGTAACAAGCAGAGCGGATGTAGATCCGGCTCGAATCGGGACGATGGGGATTTCGATGGGAAGCACGATGGCGTGGTGGCTTGCAGCCCTCGATACGCGCATACGGCTTGTTGTCGATATGTGCTGCATGACCGATTTTCAGGAGCTGCTAAAGGAGCAGAACGTTCGTAAGCACGGACTGTATTATTATGTACCCGATTTGCTCCATCATTTTACTACATCCCAAATTAACGCCTTGATTGCCCCCCGGCCGCATCTTTGTACGGCTGGCATCCACGATCCATTGACACCGGCTGCCGGATTGGACAAAATCGATGCCGAGATGAAGCGGGTGTATGCGGGGTACGGCGAGCCCGGGGCATGGTCGCTGCTCAGATACGATGCGGGACACGCAGAGACGGAAGAGATGCGCGAGTCAATCATCGAGTTTGTGCGGCAGCGATTATAACGCATTGGCCGAATGGAATGATTATGACATTTTTGGACGCAGCGCAGCTTAGCTTCAACGAATGATAAGAGGTTCAGGATACGTGATGTGGGAGTGAAGATAGGGATGGCCAATAAACCGAATGTGCTGCTGCTTATGACCGATCAGCAGCGCTGGGATACGCTGGGCTGTTACGGCAATCGGGTCATCGAAACGCCTAATCTGGATTGGCTGGCGTCACAGGGCACGGTGTTCACCAGCGCCTACAGCTCTACCCCTTCCTGCGTCCCTGCACGCGCCAGCCTGATTACGGGGATGAATCCGTGGAATACGGGAATATTGGGCACAGGCAAGGGCCAGGGGCCGATGGGAGTCGGGTTCGAACATACGCTGCCCGGAGAACTGGCGAAGTCCGGTTACCACACGCGAGGGATCGGAAAGATGAGTTTCCATCCGATGCGTGCTTTGAACGGTTTTCATCATACGGTATTGGACGAGTTCAACAAAGTGGATGAGCAAGGAATCGGATCCGATTTCCGTTCCTGGTTCGATCGGAACAAGACGGGGGATTACGAAATATTCGATCATGGCATCGGTCCGAATTCATGGATGGCCCGGCCGACGCATGCGCCAGAGTTTTTGCACCCCACGTTTTGGACGATCAAGGAATCGATCGAATTTCTGAACCGGCGCGATCCGACCAAGCCTTTCTTCCTGAAAGTGTCGTTCTCAAGGCCGCATTCCCCCTACGATCCCCCGGCGTTTTATTTCGATTTGTACGCGAACAAGAAAATGCCGGAGCCGCATGTAGGGGAGTGGGCGTCTATGCACGATGTACCCCAGGACGCCGCCAGCCCGGATGCGTGGAGAGGGGGGCGCAGTGCGGAAGAAACCCGGCGCGCTCGTGCCGGGTATTACGGATCGATTCACTTTATTGATCACCAAATCGGGCGTTTGCTGCAATTCATGACAAAGCATAAGCTGCTGCGCGATACCATTGTCATTTTCACCTCTGATCACGGGGATATGCAGGGGGATCACAACTTGTGGAGAAAAACGTATGCATACGAAGGATCGGCCCACATCCCCCTGATCGTCAAGCTGCCGGCCGGCATGGGAACGCCCGCAACACAGCGGGTGGAGAATCCCGTATGCTTGCAGGACATTATGCCGACCATTCTGGAAGCGGCCGGTACCCCTATCCCGCAGACGGTGGACGGCAGAAGCTTGCTGCCGCTTATGCAAGGCGAATGTCCGGACTGGAGGCCGTATGTGCACGGGGAGCATTCCACCTGTTACTCCGAAGAGCAGGAGATGCAATATTTGACCGACGGCAAATGGAAGTACATATGGTTTCCGCGGATCGGTTCGGAGCAATTGTTCGATTTGCGCCGCGACCCGGCAGAGTTGAACGATCTGGCGGGCAGCGAGGCGCACGCGTCCGAACTGCTGATGTGGCGGGAACGCTTGATCGGCGTGCTGGCTCCCCGCAGCGCCGGTTTGACCGATGGCAATCGGCTCGTTTGCCAAGCAGGCAAGCCGCCGATCGTGTCGCCGCATTATGCCGAGAGAACCCGGCGTTCGGGAGCGATGTTGTGAAAATTGTCGAGCAGTTCTCCATGTCCAAAACAGGGCAGCCTTGTGACAACGAAGATGCCATCGTTGTCACAGATCATTTTGCGGCAATCATCGACGGGATGACGCCGAAGGAAAAGGCGCTTTACGACGGTCAATCGTCGGCCCGGATTGCTGTTGACTTGCTGGCCCGGGAAATCAATAGCTTCAGCGCCGACATTCCATACCCGGATGCGGTAAGCAAGCTGACCCGCTGCTTGTACAGGTATTATAAGCAGCGCGGGATCCTTGAGGAAGTGTCGCTTCATCCGGCGAATAGAATGGCTGCGAGCCTCATCCTGTACAGCTCCTGCCGGAAAGAGCTTTGGCTCGTTGGCGATTGCCAATGCTTGATTGACGGTGTTCACGTGACAAACGAGAAGCTGGTTGACCACCTGCTCTCGGATTGGAGGAGCAAGCTTGTCGAGCAGTATTTGCTCAAGTATTCCGTGGATGAGCTTCTCGCCAATGACCGGAGCAGAGAAGATTTGTCCCGCTTTTTGGTCACTCAGTACGAGTTTCAGAACAACAGGTATGACTCTCTGTTATCTTATGCGGTATTGGACGGATTTCCGGTCCGTGAATCCGATATTAGAGTCATAGCCGTTTCGGACGCAAAAGTAATCGTAATGGCGAGCGACGGATACCCCGTTTTACAGGAAGACCGGCAGGAGTCCGAGAGGCTGCTGCACGAATTGCTTGCAGAGGATCCTTTATGTTATCGAAGTTACCGTTCGACCAAAGGCTTGACCAAAGGAAACGCGTCCTTTGACGACAGGTCTTACCTAAAGCTTCTCATCTAAATAACGACACAGTGGAGCGGTATTGCTTAATGAAGAACTTAAGTTTTGCAAGCTATGTTGACTTTTTTGGAAGCTTTATGAATAAAGGCAGCGCCTTGTTTTTGGCCGACCATCGGGGCTGCTGGAACGAAGCGCCTGAAAATTCGTTAGCCGCAATTCAAGACAGTATGAATAACGGGATCTATATTATTGAAATCGACGTTCAGCAAACGAAGGACGGCTATCTCATCCTGATGCATGACAGTACGGTTGACAGGATGACGAACGGAACAGGGAAAGTGTCCGAACTGAAGCTCGAGGACATTCAGCGATTGAATCTGAAGAGCAGGAACGGACGAGGCGAGGCAGTTCTGACCGAGGAAAGGATCCCGACGCTGGAACAGGCGTTGAGCTTGATCAAGGGAAAAGCGCTGGCCAATCTCGATAAATGCTGGCATCTCCGCGAACAGGTTGTCCGGCTGCTGGAGCAGACCGATTGTATGGAGCACGCCTTGTTAAAAAGCAGAGCCAATGTGGAGGAGGTCAACCACTTCCTGAGTACCGCCCCCAGCAATTTGAACTATATGCATAAAATAAACGAGAGCAACTATCAAGAACTTGATTTCATTTTGGAGGTGATTAACCCGGTAGCGATCGAAATCGGCTTTACAAGTGACAACAGCCCGGTTTTACAGGAAGTATTTCGCAAACGGCCGGGGGTCACCATGAATATCTGGGTGAACGCCTTGGACGGATCTAAGAACGGCGGGCACAATGACAGCTTGTCCTTAATAAACCCGGATCAGGGCTGGGGCTGGCTGCTAAAGCAGAACGTCAACATCATCCAGACGGATTATTCCTCCGAGCTCATGCGCTATATCAAAACGCTGACATAAGAAAAAGCAATAGCCTCCAAATCCGGCTTTCATACTGGAAGATCGCAATCCTCCTGTCCTCTCGGGCAGGTGATTGCGATCTTCTTCTCATTTGATGAGTGACGGTGGCTTTTCCGCATACGGTTAGATTAACCGGCATTTTTATCCGGCTGGTGGATCCCGAAAAGATTTCCCTCCGTATCGTGGTAGTAGCCTTGCCAGGCCATGCCGGGAAGTGCATACTTAGGCAACGCCACAGTGCCGCCGAGAGCAATAATTTTTTCTTCCGCGGCATCGTAATTGGCAACACTGATTGTACATGCATAGCCGTTAACCGCCTGGCCCTGCTTCGGGGAGGCTCCTTTCCGCTGCACCAGGGCTCCGTTGATCCCCATCTCCTCAGAGTCGCCCGTTACTGCTCCAAAATAAGGCATGCCCGCAAATTCGCTCCAATCCTCGAATGTCCAGCCAAACACTTCTCCGTAAAACGTCTTACCGCGTTCCATGTCGTCGACGTGGATTTCAAAGTGAACAACTCTTCCCATAGCTTCCTCCTTATTTTGGACGCCTCCATAGCTTTCTCTATAGAGGATGACCATTCCTGCCATTTCCCAACCGATTGCAACAATTTCGCTGCCAGTTGCAACACCCCCCTTTAAGTGCGAGTTCAAAAAGTCCGGTTTTCAGCACCGAGAAGATTGGATGAATCTAGGAAATGTTGAACAACCTCTTTACATAATATTAATTGGTCAAATAACACTTCGCCTTTTACAATAACTACAAACCGACGTTTTAACGACTGACGCTTCCGGTCCGATCAGCGAGAATGACTTACCCATAAGAGAGGAGCGTGCCGGCTATGCTGCGCAACTATTCGATCCGGCTGCAGCTGCTGTTCATCGGGATCATCATCCTGCTGCTGCTGATAGGAACAGTTCTGTGGAGCTATTACCGGATATTGGATATCACGTACGAACGCAACAGCGAATATACATCCGAGCTTATATCGACGATTAAGCAAAATATTGCCCAGACAGTCGACTCGGTCAATCGGATCATGCCCAACATTACGTACAATGAGACGATTCAGCAATATTTGATGGCAGATAACCGGCTGAAGCAGTTCGAGCTTCATGGCCAAATCGAGCCGCTTCTCGTCAATCTGCAGGCGATGAAGCAAGGGATCGTCGGGATCGTACTGCTGTCGACGGCAGGCGGGGGCTTTTATAACTGTGTCAATTGTGAAAACTATATCCCTTTTGGCGATATTCCGGAGCGCGCAGGGTCTCACTTTACAGGCGTATACCGATATCCGTTCACCAATCCGATGAGAAGCGTCGTCTACATCGGAGCTCCCGTCTACGATAAGAGAAATCTCGTACCGGCAGGCACCCGGATCGGATATGCGGTCATCGTGCTGGATGCGGGGGCCATCGCTCCGCAGATGGGCACGATGTCGGATCGGATCGCGGGAAGCTTCTACGTACTGGATCGTCATAACGTCGTGATGGGTGCCGCCGACGCTGCACATATCGGGTTGCCGATCGCGCAGGTGAATGCGCCCCTCGCTTTGCGAATCTCCCCGGCCCAGGCGGATCCCGTTGAATACCGGCATAACGGAGACAAATATGTCGTGCATACGGAATATATCGGCGATATCGGCGGAATGGCCGTTAGCGTAATTCCGGTGAAGGAGCTGTTTCGCGGGCTGGAGGAGGTGCAACTGCTGCTGATCGGCATATTTGGCGTGCTAAGCGTAATCATGTATTTGTTTTATAGCGCCATCAGCCGCAATATTTTACTTCCGCTCCGCTCCTTCATGACTTTTATCTACGGTTTGCGCGCCAAAGGGCTGGATAATCCGAACCGGAGAGTCGCGTTGAAAGGGTATGCGGAGATTAGTGTCATGGCCAAACAATTTAATTCGCTGCTCGATGAAATCGACGATTTGTCAGGAAGGCTTATTGCTTCGAAGACGCATATTTTTGAGCTTCAGTTGCTGCGAAAGCAAGCCGAGCTGCAGTTTCTGAAGAGCCAGATCAACCCTCACTTTTTGTATAACACGCTGGAAACGATCAAAGGCATTGCTTATGTGAAGGGCGTTCCTGAAATTCGCGAGATGACCAATTCGCTCGCCTGCATGTTCCGTTACAGCATTAAGGGGGAAGAGACCGTGATGCTAAAAGAGGAGCTGGAGATCGTTGAGGCGTACATCCGCATTCAACAAATCCGATTCTCGGACCGGTTTGACGTCCGGTTTGAAATCGGTGAAGAATGCCTGAGCCGCAAAGTAATGAAAATGATGCTGCAGCCGCTCGTCGAAAATGCAGTGTTTCACGGAATCGAACCTTCCCTGCACCGATGCAAATTAACAGTCGGCTGCATGATCGGTGCCGATAATGTCATGCGGCTATGGATTGAGGATGACGGCGTGGGGATGAATGGGGAAACGCTGGAGCGGATCCGCGGCAGCTTGGCCGGGAAGCCGCCTTTGCACGATACCGAACATCCCGGTTCCAGGCATATTGGTCTCATGAACGTGAATAACCGGATCAAATTCGCCTGCGGAGGCGAATATGGCATAACCACTATCGAGAGCGCCCCGAATAGCGGTACGCGGGTGTTTCTAACGCTTCCGGGAGGAGGTTTGTCACATGTATCGGGTCATACTGGCTGATGACGAGAAGTGGATTGCGGAAAGCTTGATTGGATCCGTCGACTGGAAGGAGCAAGGGTTTGAGATAGTCGCCATTGCTTCGAACGGCGCGGAGGCGATGCGCCTGATCGGAGAGATGAAGCCGGACGTCGCTTTTCTCGACATTCGAATGCCCGGCATGACCGGTCTGGAAGTCGTCCAGATGCTGCGTGATACTGGGTCCGAGGTCGAATGCGTCATGGCGAGCGGCTATGCGGAGTTCGAATACGCCCAGCAGGCACTGCGGTACGGCGCTGCGGGATATTGCCTGAAGCCGTTTCAAGCGGAGGAGATCGCCGGAATATTGAGTGAAGTGAAGGTGCGCATCGAGAAGGGGAAACAGCTCCGGAGCCATCTTCAGGAGCAGGAGCGGCCGGAGGAAGCCGCACTGGACTTGGATCTGGCGAAAGTGCGCGGGGAGGAAACCTTCACCAGAATCGTCCAATATGTGAAGGAGCATTTTCGCGAGCCGATCTCGCTTCCGGATATAGCCGGCCGGTTTTATATGCACCCGAACTACGTAAGCCAGCTGTTCAAGAAGGAGATGAACATGTCGTTCACCAAATTCCTTGCCGATATCCGGATGGAATATGCCGGTGAACTGCTCCGGACTACCTCGCTATCCGTCGGGGATATTGCCGAGCTGTCCGGCTACAACGACTATTTTTATTTCGCCCGTTTCTTCAAAAAATATACGGGAGTAACGCCCACCGAATACCGGAACCGGTTCTAAGGGGCATGCTCGCCGTATGCCGTATGTCCGGACTGCCGGCTGCGGCCCACGTCTGTTCCGCCGGAACCTGATCGCAGGGTTTCGGCGGCTTTTTCATTTGTGTCAAACGATCGGCTGCAATATCTTCAATATCTTCGAAATGTCCATAGAGCATCTAATAATCGTTCATACGGCTCAAGATGTACGGCGCTTATACTGGATTGGTAGAGGAATCAAGCACTGTGCTATGGGGGGAGAGTTCGGTTGAGCAGGCATAATGGCGTATGGAAACGGGTAGTGGAACACAAATATTTATATGTACTGGTCAGCCCGCTGCTTGTGTTTTATGTGCTTTTCGAATACATGCCGCTTTATGGTCTGATGCTTGCATTTAAGGAGTTTAACTTTGCCAAGGGTATCTGGGGAAGCGAATGGGTCGGTCTGGCCAACTTCCGGGAAATATTCCGACTGGATGATTTCTGGACCGCCTTCCGCAATACGATCATCATCGCCGTGGGCAGGCTGCTGATCGAGTTTCCCGTGCCGATCGTCGTTGCGCTGCTGCTGAATGAGGTGCGCAGGGCGGGGCTTAAAAAATTTTATCAGGTCGTATATACGTTCCCGCATTTTTTGTCCTGGGTTATTGTCAGCGGCATTCTCGTCAATTTTCTCGGATCGTTCGGCGTGTTGAATCAGCTGCTGGAACTGATCGGGCTGGAGAAGACGAATTTGCTCGTCCAGCCGGATACGTTCCGGGGCTTATTGTACGGAAGCAGTTTATGGAAAGATATGGGCTGGGGAACGATTATTTACTTGGCGGCAATCGCCGGCATCAATCCGACCTTATATGAAGCGGCAAGCATCGACGGAGCCGGGCGGTGGCAGCAGATGCTGCACATTACGTGGCCTTCGCTGCGCAGTACGGTCGTGATCCTGTTCATTCTGCAGATCGGCAATACGATGAGCTCGGGCGGCGGCGGATTCGATCAAATCTTCAACTTGTACAATCCGGCCGTCTACGAGAAGGCGGACATTTTGGACACTTACGTATACAGGCGGACATTCTCCATCGGCGAGAGCTATGGCACGTCCACCGCGGTCGGACTGTTCAAGTCGGTCATTAATTTCACCCTGCTGATCTCAGCGAACCGGTTGGCCAAGAGAATGGGACAAGAAGGATTATACTAAGACGAAATGCCAATTCTAGGTACAGGGGAGGGGGATCGCATGCGACAACACCGGCGCAGCTGGGCCGATTATGCCGTCAACAGCCTGCTTATGATGCTCGCTCTTTTGACGGTGCTGCCGTTTTACAACGTATTCATCACCTCGTTCGCCGATCCGGCCGAGGTTGCCAAGCAGCAGTTTTACCTGATCCCGACCAGCTTCACGCTGGATTCTTACAAGACGCTGCTGGACGGAAGTTATGTCGGGAGGGCGTTAGCCAATTCGCTGATTGTCACTTTGGCGGGGACTTTCGTCAATATGCTGGTTACGACTTGCGGCGCTTATGCGCTCTCGAAGAAAGGTATGCCGGGCCGTACCGTTATGATGGCGGGTATTGTGTTCACGATGTTGTTCAGCGGCGGGCTGATCCCTTACTACTTGACGATTAAAAATTTGCATTTGATCAACAGCTACGGCGCGATGATTTTTCCCGTCGCCGCGAGCACCTTTTTCCTGATCGTGATGATCAACCAGTTCCGCTCCATACCGCCGAGCCTCGAAGAATCGGCCAAAATGGACGGCGCCAACGACATCTACATCCTGTTTCGCATCGTCATTCCGATCACCAAGCCGACGATGGCCGCCATCACGTTGTTTTATGCGGTTGCGCGCTGGAACGAATGGTACAACGCCATGCTGTTCATGACGGATACGAAAAAACATCCGATGCAGCTGTTTCTGCGCAATATGCTTGCGGATGTAACGAGAATGGCCCGGGACGACATGGGGGCGACGATGATGTCGCAGATGACGCAGACGTATCCGGATGGACTGAAGATGGCCAGCGTCATCGTTACGATGGTACCGATCATGCTTGTCTATCCATTTTTGCAAAAGTACTTTTCGGCAGGCGTTACATTGGGCGCCGTGAAGGAGTAACCGGCCGGTTTTAAAACCAGCGGATACGTTCTGCGGTTTTGAACATATATATAGCTGATCATAAAGGGAGGAACCATCCATGATGAAATTCAAACGTATCGGCACGGCAACCGTAGCCGCCGTCGCAGCTCTCGCTGTTGTCGCAGGCTGCGGAACCGCTCAGCAGGAAGTAAAGCCGGAACCATCCGCGCAGGCCGGTCAAACCGGACAAGCCGGAGCTGCCGGGAGCAACAGTAAAAAGCTGGACATATCTGTATCGTACTTCAATATCGGTCAAGCCTTTACGAACCGTGAAGCGGACTCATACTTGAAGTTCATGGAAGACAAGTTCAACGTCCGCTTCGTCGACAAAGTGATCAGCTATTCCGACTACAAGGAAAAATACCAGCTGTGGAGCGCCTCAAGCGAGCTGCCGGACGTATTCAGCCACGATATTATTAATTCGGAAACGTATTTCTCCTGGATCAAACAAGGCATTATCCGTCCACTTCCCGACAACCTGAGCAAATATCCGAACGTGCAAAAAGTGTTGAGCCTCCCGGATACGAAGTCGCTCAAAGTAGACGGCAAAACGTATATGATCCCGCGCCAAACGTATCGCGACAGCGATTCCTGGGCGATGGAGAAATCCCTGATCGTCCGCAAAGACTGGATGGACAAGCTCAAAATCAAGGACCCGGCTACCTACGAGGAATATTTGAGCATGCTGAAGGCGTTCGCCAAAAACGATCCGGACGGCAACAGTAAAAACGATACGGTTGGCGTTACGTTCCGCTCGTCGTCTATGATGTCGGCGCTTGCAGCAGGTTCATTCCCGAACATCCTGAACGGCTCCTGGGTGAAAGAGAACGGTCAATATATCCCGTATTACGCTTCCGACAAAATGAAGGAGCCGGTGAAGCAGCTGCGACAAATGTTTGAGGAAGGAGCGATCGATCCGGACTTCGCGATTATGAAAACGAACGACGGCATCGAGAAATTCGGCCAGGGCAAAGTAGGCGCGATTTCCATGCAGGCGACACCGAACGGGCTCGGCAAGCTGGATGCCGCATGGAAAAAATATAATAAGGATGTGGCCTTCGAGGACATCGTCAAAGTCATACCCGTTACTTGGGCGGCTGCAGATGGCAACCAATACCGGTATACGGCCGTCACGTTCTGGTCGGAAAGCTACTTCAGCTCCAAGGTCGACGACGAGAAGATGGACCGGATCTTGCAAATATACGATTATTTGCTGTCAGACCCGTTCCGGATCGATAAGCAGTACGGAATCGAAGGGAAAGATTACAAAAAAGAAGGCGACAAGTTCGTCATTACCCGCGAGAAGGACGAGAAGGGGCAGTACAAATCGATCGGCGCCTTGTACCCGTCGTTCAACTTGTTCGGCGGTCTGGCGGCATGGGGCCAGGAGCTGGAATACGTCGAGAACGAGGTGAACAACATTCAATATGGCGTGAAGCTGTCCAAGCTGTCGAGGGATATGCTCAAGCACCGGATCAAGACGTTTAAGCCGGTTCCGACCAACTTTGCTGTCGAGCAGTTGTATACGCCGGCGAAGTCGAAGCTGAGCGCCATTAATCCTTCGGAAGATTTGACCCGTGTTATGCTTGGTAAGGAAGATCCTCTCGCGATGTGGGAAGCGATCGTAAAAGGTTACGAAAATAAAGGATTATCACAGGCGATCAAAGAAGTAAATGAAGAAGTTCGAAAACAGGGGCTGGATCAATAAATGGACAACCTTGGGAATCTAGTGGCGGGGACGGATCAAGCGTCCCGCCGAATCCTGCTGCTTGATCCGGAGGCGGACGACTGGAGCTCGGATGAGGCGGTGCGCTGGAGCTGGGCGGCGTGTGCGGCAAACGGCTTCGACGGCCTCGAAGCTTACTGGGGAGTCCCGACGGATGTCAAAGTGCGTAATAACCCCAGGCTGGGGGAGCAGGTCATGATCGTTACCGACTCGCTCGGGCTGGCTGCGATGCTCCCCTTTCCCGCAGGGGACCGCAAGCTGTGGGGCTGCCATGTCGGAGGCAATCCGCATTCGGCCGAGCTGCTGCCGAACGGCAATGTGGCGGTGGCGGCCAGCACCGGCGGCTGGGTCCGGATCTATGCGTCGTCGCAAGGCCCGTCCTGCGCCGACTATGCGGAGTATGCGTTTGCAGGCGCACACGGCGTTCATTGGGACCCTGGTTTTCAACTGCTTTGGGCGCTCGGAGACGACGAGCTCGTCGGCCTCCGGGTCGAAGGGACCGATGCCGAGCCGGCGGTTCGGCCGGTGCGCCGGACCTTGCTGCCGACCCGCTTCGGACACGATCTTCAGCCGATGTACGGTGACCGCGACCGGCTGTGGGTCAGTACGGGGAAGCAGGTCTACCAATACGTAAAGTCCGCCGACCGTTTCGATTCCGATTACCCGGGCAGGGAGCGGATCAGCCGGGAGGACGTCAAAAGCGTTGGCAACCTGGCTTCAGGCCAGACGGTCTCGACCGTGCCGAAGCCGGGAGGGACGTACGAATGGACGACGGACACGGCGCAATTTCATTGTCCCGACCGGGTGAAAATCCGCAGCGGAGCCGGCTTCTATAAGATGCGCGTACTGAATTCGGAATACGAGTAAGAGCAGCAAGTAAACCGTGCCGGGGAAGGATGAGAGTGGTTATGGGGACGATGGAGGAGCGAAGGTCCGGAGAAGCGGTGGTTCATCCGGCGGACTGGCTGATTGGGGCGTCCCTATCATTGAACGACTGGGATATGGGCCGCGTCGATGTGGCTGAAATAGTGCAAGCAGGAATCCGCTGCATCGAGCTTGCATGGCGAAACGATACGTTCGATATGTTCGATCCGGTGCAGGAAGCAAAATGTACCCGCTGGATCGGGCAGGCGATAGAGCACGGCATCGCCATAAGATCGCTCCATCTGCCCTACGGCCCGCTGTTCGATGTGTCCGCGACGGGAGACGGCGAGAGTGAGGCAGCCGTGTTGCGTCATGTACGGCTCATGCGGCTCGCCCGGCAATGGGCGATCGGCATCGTGATCCTGCATCCCAGCTACGAGCCTATCCGGGATGAGGAACGCCCGGCCCGGATGGCCGCATGCAAGGCTGCGCTGGCGTCGCTTGCCGCCGAGGCGGACCGGCTCGGTGTGCGGATCGCCGTCGAAAACTTGCCGCGCACGTGCCTCGGCCGCGACAGCAGCGAGATGAGCGAGCTGGCGGCGGCCGATCCGCGGCTGCTTGTCTGCTGCGATGTAAACCATATGCTGCTCGAGTCTCAGGAGATGTTTATCGGAAAGCTGGGCGTTCGAATCGGCGCCGTGCACATGTCGGATTACGATGGTGTGGACGAGCGTCACTGGATGCCGGGCCGCGGGGTCATTCGTTGGAACGAAGTGCTCCGCTCTTTGGCGAAGCACGGTTACCCCGGCCCGTTTCTATTCGAGGTTCGCCAGCCGGTCCCGACAGAGCTGGCGGCCTGTTGGCAGGAGCTGCTGGCGGATTACCAGAAAGAGAGCGTGTCCGAGCGAGCGCCCGGATGATCGGCCGATCTGAGGTGTTTTGCAATTTAACGAATCTAGGCGCAGCTTGTAACAAGCTGCGCCTTCTGCTTGTATCGGGCAAACCAAGGCAAATGAGGATACAAGTCCACTCCAATGGAACGTTTCCCCATATACAAGGCTATTAGTAACAAGAGAGGGAATATCGTGGCGATTCGTTCTGTAACAAGCAGAAGTTCTTTTACTGTCTCCAAATAACATCCCTGCCTCCCTGGTTATATCCAGAAATAGGGTAAGTACTTTTGCCTAGATTTATTTATCCTAATGATTCATTGGCGGCTGGTGGCAGCAACGCTGGGACTACTGCTTGTAGGAGCGGATTTAAAAAGGAGCGGAAACCCGCCCCCGTTATGGTTTAGCCAATCAGAATATGATCCTCGGGGTAGCCAATTTTGGATGAACGCTTTTTTTGAGCCAGGGCAAAGGCCAGTGTGAGGGGACCAAGTCGTCCGGCATACATGGTAATGGTCACGATGATTTTACCAAGCGGAGACAAATCGCTTGTCAGGCCCATGGATAATCCGGTTGTACTAAAGGCCGAAGTGGCCTCGAAGAGTACCTCCAGAAAGTGGTCCTCCAGCATGCCTTCCGAAATCGTCAGCAGTAGGGAGACCAAAAGCACAACGGCAAGGGAACTGACAACAACAGCCAGTGCGCGCATGACCGTCTCGCCTGCGATTTTGCGCTCGAAGGCGTGAATTTGCCCGCCGCCGCGGAACGTATTAATGGTTGCCAGTACAAGAACAAACACCGTATTGATTTTAATGCCACCGCCGGTTCCGCCTGAAGCGGCTCCAATGAACATTAATATGATGATCAGGAATTGTGACGAGGCCAACATGCTTCCGATGTCAATGGTATTAAAACCGGAGCTTCTGGGCGTAGCCCCTTGGAACAAGGAGGCCCATATCCGCTCCCCGGCAGACAAGGAACCGAAGGTTGCGGGGTTCCAGCTTTCCAGCAAATAAATCAAGCAGAAGCCCGCGGCAAACAAAATGCCGGAACCGAGCAAGACAACTTTGGCATGCAGCGATAACTTGCGCCATGAACGTTTGCGGAAAACATCCACAATGACAATATAGCCAAGCCCCCCGATCATAAACAGCAGGATGACAGTGATGTTGACGACAGGGTCGCCCACAAAAGGCGATAAACTGTCGGACCATAAAGAAAAGCCTGCATTGTTAAACGCCGAAATAGAATGAAAGACCGCATAATAAGCAGCTTGGCCCCATCCCATATCGGCTTGCCAGCGCAAGGTGAGCACCAATGTAGCCAACGCCTCGAATGCAAATGCGATAAGCACCATATAGATCGACAATTTGACCAGGCCTTGCGCGGATGTCGAATGCGTCGCCTGCTGAATAATCAGCCTTTGGCGAAGCCCGATTCTTTTGCCGATCATGATAGCCACCATTACACCGACGGTCATAAAGCCAAGGCCGCCGACCTGAATCAGTATCATAATGACGACTTGTCCGAAGGTAGAGAACACACTTCCTGTATCCACCACAACCAAGCCATTCACACAAATGGCGGAGGTTGCCGTAAAGAGAGCATTCAACAGCCCGATCGATTGACCCGACGAGGATGAATAGGGGAGCGTCAAAAGCAAAGCACCGAACCAGATCAAGCCAAAAAAGACGATTAATATGAGTTGGGGAGGGCTCGTTCGCGTCTTCAGCCGGTTGACAATAGAGACAAGGATAGCGAATAGGGAACGGCTATGAATACGTTGTTCATTTCTGTTCATAGTCGTCTTCCAGGTCTCGAATATCTGAATTGCTTCCGATTATTACCAGAATATCCCCTGTATTCACTTCATCTTCCGCCTTCGGAGAAATATTGATATGAACCCCCTTCTTGATCGCCATAATCGTACACCCGTACTTGGCCCGAATATTTAATTGTTGTAGAGATTTGCCGTTCATCGCAGGTGGGGCCTTCAGTTCAACCAAATTGTGGTCGGGAGACAACTCGATGTAGTCAATCAGATTATCAGAGCTTAACTGCTTTCCAAGACGAGCAGCCATGTCTCGTTCCGGATACACAATATGATCTGCGCCTATTTTAAATAGGACCTGGCCATGCATTTCATTTTTGGCTTTGGTTGTTATTTTGGGTATATTCAATTCTTTAAGCAATAAGGTTGTTAAAATGCTCGCTTGCAAATCATCGCCAATAGCCACGATGGCATGAGTAAAGTTTCGCGCTCCAAGCTCTTTCAGCACCCCTTCATCTGTACAATCGGCTTGAACGGCATGGGTTGCTATGCCCGATATGTCCTGAACAAGTTGCTCATCTTTATCAACGGCGAGCACTTCGTGACCATTTTGAACCAAAGTACGCACCAGGCTCGACCCAAATCGGCCCAAGCCAATCACAATAAACTGTTTTTTCATGTCCTGCACATCCTTCTAAAGAAATTGATCCGTATGACGGTTTTTCTGGGAAAAGAACAAAAAAGCTTGGAGCAGAGAAATTCTGCTGCCAAGCTTCGGAATGTGAGGGCTGGACAAACCAAAGACGCATTCATGTTCTCTCTCATGACGCCTACGAGGTTAGCTGTCGGATTCGGGTCTGAGAGTTCCCGTTCTCTCTGCAAAAGAAAGAATTTACCCCTGAAGCGAAAAACGCTTCGTTGGTTCCCCCGCTCCTTCATTAAGGATTAAGCGATGAATATGAAGTTGTTGTACCCTATCATAAAGCAGTTCATTTCGAAAGTAAACAGATGACCCGGATTATCCATTATCGATTGCCCGCATAGTTATAATTCCGCGTCGCCTCACCTTGTTTCAGCTAGGGAGATGAAAGTGCTTCGGATGCGAGGCGGCTTTAGGGTTGAATGCAAAGGTACTTTCAGGTAATAATACGAAGATAAAGCTTAACTGGTTTCAATTATTTGAGCAGAGCTTGGGAAAGGGGATGATGGTTATGGCTGTACATCCATTCAGATCGACTCCACTTATTCATTTCACTTCATCACGAGTCATTCTCTTAAGTTTTGCCATTCCGATCTTGTTGGGGGCGATTTTGCTAGCTTTGCCCGTCTCTTCTGCATCCGGCAGCAATATCGGTTGGTTGGACGCGCTTTTTACTTCGACGTCAGCTGTATGCGTTACAGGATTAGTTGTAGTAGATACAGGGACAGCCTACTCTTTGTTTGGACAAATTGTTATAATGTGCCTGATTCAGATCGGCGGACTCGGATTTATGACTTATAGCGTCCTGGTAGCGGTCGTCTTGGGCAAAAAAATAGGTTTGAAGGACCGACTGCTTATTCAGCAATCGACAAATGCGCTGTCTACGCAGGGAGTCGTGAAGCTGTCGCTTGGTATTTTTGCGGCAGCTGTTGTTATTGAAGCGTTCGGTGCCATTATTTTAACGATTCGCTGGATGGGCGACATGGACTTTATAACCGCGCTTTATTACGGTATCTTTCACTCCGTTTCATCTTTCAATAATGCGGGATTTGGTTTGTGGTCAGATAGTTTGAGCCGATATGTAGGAGACCCGCTGATTAATATCGTAATTCCGTGTCTATTCATCATGGGCGGCCTGGGGTTTACCGTCATTCTTGATCTTTGGAAAAATAGGAGCTGGCGCAAACTGTCTCTTCACTCCAAAATCGTGTTATCCACTTCTGCAATTTTATGTGCGGGAGGCTTTCTTGTAATCACAACCATTGAATCCTTTAATCCTGACACGTTCGGTGCATTGACAGGATCAGAAAAAATGTGGGCAGGATTTTTTCAGGGAGTAGTGACGAGAACGGCAGGATTTAACACCATCGATATCGCATCGATGATGACGGCTTCTCAATTTTTTATGATTTTTCTGATGTTCATTGGGGCTTCCTCCGGATCAACCGGGGGAGGGATCAAGACAACTACCTTTGTCGTTCTGCTGCTCACGTTAATCAGCATTGTGACAGGGAAGCGGGATGTTCAAATCATGCATCGAAGAATTCCGCAATCGATTATTATGCGTGCCTTAGCTGTCATGGTGATATCAGTTGGCGTAGTCATCGCGGCCACCTTCCTGCTTACGTTAACCGAACATAGTCTGCAGAAGGATTTTATGGAAGTTCTGTTTGAAGTCACATCGGCCTTCGGCACAGTGGGCTTATCCATGGGATTGACACCGGAGCTTTCCACGCTCGGCAAGCTGATCATCATCCTGACCATGTTTATCGGCAGGCTCGGGCCATTGACGCTGGCATTTGCTTTGTCGCAAAAGCAAAGTCGGGAGAAATTCCGTTATCTTGAGGAGAAGGTGCTTATTGGCTAGAGAGGTCCCCTTATCCGGGGAGCCTCTCTCCAAAGCATGGAGCTCCGGGTCAACGGGCCCGGAAGTCCGCGAGAATGATAAATCGTTCAGGCAGGTTAACCCGTAATGGTAAGGTCAAAAAGCTCTCACCTTGTTAAGGTGAGGGCTTTGTATCGATAGTAGATGCGATACCATCACATATAAGATATTTCATTCCGCCATCATCTGCCTTAAAAACGCCAGTGTTGAAGTCTGTATGAACGCTTCGGTAAAAGACGCCTTCGATCTTGTCAGGAGCAAGGGAATTCAATCGCAGTAATAAGCGGTTCCCGTCTCTTACAAGATAGGCTTTAACCCCTGCTTCATAGTCTTCGTCTTGTTTTTGCCTCTCGCGCCGTACAGATACGATATGAATATCTACACCTTCGATCAAATGGAGAAGCTGATTAATAATGGAACCTTTCGTAATCTCTTCCCATTTGGTTTGAGCCGACTGCCCGATAATAATTTGTGTGATACGCTTTTCGTTTGCAATGTCTGCAATAACTTCTGCGACATTTCGGGAATCACTTTTTTCCACAATCAGTTCTGCTTGTAATGTTTCGGCCATGGAGCTCCAAAAAGCCATGTTTTTCTCCCGCGCCTCACTATACCGGTTATCATGAATCGGATCTACCGTAAGCAAGGTAAGCGGTGCTTGTAAAGCGGTAGCCAGCTTCCAGCCGCGGCGAATTAATAACTCTGAGCTTGGTCCGTAATACAGACATACGAGTATTTTTTCTTCAGTTTCGGTTATCTTGGAGTTAGATGTTGTGATCATTTACGTTTCCCCTGTCAATAAATATTCGCAATAACGAGCAGAAGCCCGCTTCAGGTTGCTTAAAATGGATGATGAAAACCAGAATGAAAACAAAAAAGGCCAGAAGGAAGAGGGAACTTTCCGCGAATGAAATACATGATTTAGTTGTTGATGGACATATTACGTTATTTCTATTGCAAAGTAAACCGCCAAAACAGACTGGATTGAAATCCGTTTTTGCCCAGAAATTTTGATCCGGGTCCTAGTTTGATGCGGTGACGTTCATTTTTGATATTGTACTTGCGGTTTTCTTCACATCCGTGAATGTGAGCGGTCATTCAGCAGCGAGAAAGCGATATCCAACGCCGGATTCTGTTACAATGTACTTGGGATCTGCGGGATTGTCTTCAAGCTTCTTCCTCAAGTGCCCGATGTATATGCGTAAATAATGCCGATTGGAATCATCGTGCTCGTTCCAGACTTGCTTCAGCAATTGGCTTTTTGTAATGACTCTCCCTGCATGGATAGCCAGAATTTTCAATAAATCAAATTCCGTCGGAGATAGCTTGACCGGTTCTCCCTTCAATTCCACACTTCTTTGCGCAATATTGATCGTTAGTTCCCCATGGTGCAGAACCGGCTCTTCTTGAGCCCTGGCTGAGTGTCGCAGCGCTACGCGAATCCGCGCCACTAGCTCTCCCATTCCGAAAGGTTTGGTCACATAATCGTCGGCCCCATTATCCAGCGCAAAGATTTTATCCGCTTCCCGGTCAATGGCAGTCAGGACGATTACTGGCAAATCGGACCGTTCCCGAATACCCCTCAGTACATCCATGCCGGATAGATCCGGCAATCCCAAGTCGAGTATCACGAGATCCGGAGCGGCGAGAGAAACTTGCTCCAGTCCCTCTTCTCCGGTTGACGCTTCGTATACGTTGTATTTATGGGCTTGCAGCGTCACCTTGAGCAACTTCCGTATTTGAGTGTCGTCTTCCACAACAAGTACTCGAACATGATGTTCATGATTTGACATACGTCTCGTCCTCCTAGTGCTCGCTAGCCTATTAGTTATCTTGGACAAGCGGAAGCGATATTGTGATGATGGCTCCTTTTGGCGCGTTAGGCCGGGCGGAGAGGGTTGCTCCATGAAGTTCGGCGATCCCTTTGCTGATGGCCAGCCCCAAGCCCGTTCCCGTGAGGTGCCCGGTTTGTTCGGAACGATAAAATTTTTCAAAAATGCGCTCCAACTCGTCTTCCTTCAGCCCGACACCTTCATCGGCAACAGTCAGTTCGATGAATTCACTGCCTGCTTTGACAGACAGGATGATCTCGCTGTAATCAGGGCTATATTTGATCGCATTGCTGATCACATTGATCAGCATTTGCTCAAGCAGAGCTTCATCGCCAAGAAAGATGGGGATTTCATCGGGCAGGTCAAGGCGGATCGTGCGATGCTCCTGGTAGCCCTTCAACTGCATGAAGGTAGAGCCGATGATTTCCTCCAATTCGCACTCATCTTTCCGTAAGGTAAGCATGCCGCCTTCGAGCCGGGCCATACCCAGCAAATTCAAAACCAACCGATTCATACGAAGCGCGCCATCGCGAATGGTCACAAGAAGTTCCATTCGTTCCTCGGCGGTAAACAGTTTCTCGCCATCGATCAGCCCGGTTGCCGAACCGATAATGGCTGCGAGCGGTGTACGAAGCTCGTGCGAGACGGAGTTCAATATGGCGATGCGAAGCCGCTCGGATTCGGCGGTCAGATGGGCCAGCTTTGCCTCTTCCTCGAACTTGACACGTGCGACTGCACTGGCCGCCAATCCGCCAACCGCTTCAAATAGCAAGGCTTGTTCCGGTAAGGTTTCGCTTCGCTCGTGCCTGGAAATAAGAACCATAACTCCGAACCTGTGTTCCTCAATCTGAAGCGGGATAAAATGCCCGATGAGTCCTCCGGTATGTGAAATTCTTTTTTCCAATGACTTACCTTCTTTGTAGATTCGTTTAGCAAGCGCAAGCTCGGCTTGTTCCTGTACATGATGGGGAAATGGGCTGGAACGACGGGCGAGCGTAAGCTCATTGTTGTTTTCAGCCAGATAGATCGTGACGTCCATTTTCAGGATTTCAGATAGCTGTCGGGAAAAACGGTCCAGCAATGACGGCATATCGACGGCAGAGCTAATCTGTTTACTGAGCGCATAAAGCGTGGCGGTTTGCTTCTCTTTTTGCTTGGAATAAAGCACTTGTTGTTTGAGTCGCGCGGCCAAGCTGGCTGTTAAAATCGCGACCACCAAATAAACGACGAAGGATATCAGATACCTTAAATCCGCGACCGTGAAACTGAGTACCGGCGGAATAAAAAAGAAGTCAAAGGACAGTACACCAAGAAAGGCAGCAAAAAATGCCGGTCGCAGTCCCCAAACTGCGGCATTTAATAGGACGGGGAGTAGGAAGATCAACGCAATATTGGCTGTTTCAAACGCTAACCCAAACGGTTTTAATAGGATCGTCATCCCAACAATGAGCAGTGCGGTGATGGCATAAGGGTGCCAAAGGAATGTTGAACGGGAAGTTGTTATGGTCGTTGCCTCCAATCCCAATCATGACTCACGTTTACCCTAACTGTACTGTAAATAAAGCGTAAAAGAAACGGTTTCCGGGGGTAAAAGTTCCGTAAAAATCACGAAAACAATAGAAAAAAAGAGTAAAAAGGAGGAAATTAAAGATCCTGAGCGATGCGAGATCCAGTTGCGACTAGGCAATACAATTTAAACCTATACCCGCCGTGCATTGCTTTACAATTATTTGCATACGGCGTAACATACGATTCGAATTCAATGTTCACCCTTTTATTCGCTGAATTGCCTTGCAGGCAAACGGGGGAACCATTTGCGGGGGTTTGTGTGAGAGCAAGCTTCTGTGCGGGGTGAATCCTGCCACCGGGATCGACTCGTTGGCAGGTAGGGCGACTCTCACCGTCCGAATCCGACAGCTAACCTCGCAAGCGACAGAAGAGAGGCAGCATTTATCAAAACTAGACACGGTTTATAAGCCGCTCATGGACGGGAGAACCGATTTATGTCCTTACACAGGGATATAACCGCAGGCTCAAATGACCTGTCCTTTCTGTTAAGTATGAACTAGGAAAGCCCTAAAAGGAGATGCAAAGATGCTGGATATTGGAATGATAGCTTTGGTGGCTGTACTGGCTGCAGCCATGATTGGCTTTGCCGCTTGGTCGGGTAAAGTGGTGGAGGAAGGGCGGGAAGAAGCATGACCTGGGCATTGGGGGGCGTCATCGTCCTGTTGTTTGTCTATCTGGTATATGCTTTGGTAAAGCCGGAGAAATTCTAAAATCCGCTTGTTTTCAGGAAGGAGCATCGTTATATGGCCGTTATGATTGCCATTGTCGTTACATTGTTGCTGGTCCTGCTGTTGGCTCGGCCTACTGGACTATATATGGCCAAGGCATTTGATTACAACCCGTCAGGACTTGATCGATACTATCGTCCATTAGAGAGAATGATCTTTGCCATCGGAGGCATTCGCCAAGAAAATCAAACGTGGAAGAGATACACTGTGACCTTAGTCGTTAGTAATACCATGATGATCCTGCTCGTATATCTCGTGTTTCGAACACAGGCGTATTTGCCGTTGAATCCGGCCGGTATTGCCAATATGGACCCGAGCCTAGCCTTTAATACGGCAATCAGCTTTATGACAAATACCAATTTGCAGCACTACAGCGGGGAGAGCGGATTATCGTACTTGTCGCAAATGATTGCGATCGTCTTTATGATGTTTACGGCTCCGGCTACCGCGCTTGCAGCGGTGTTCGCTTTTATGCGCGGGCTGGCAAGAAAACCGTTAGGCAATTTTTTCGTCGATATGACTCGTGCTATTACACGGGTATTGTTGCCGGTTGCTTTTGTTACGGCCCTTATTTTTGTTGCGCTAGGCGTTCCACAAACGCTTGAACCGGCGGCGGTCGCTCAAACGATTCAAGGCGGTGAACAAACCATTGCCAGAGGCCCGATGGGTTCGTTCGTGTCCATTAAGGAGCTCGGGAATAACGGCGGGGGATTTATGGGCGTCAACTCGGCTCACCCGTTTGAAAACCCTAATGCAATTAGTAATTTGATTCAGATTCTGCTAATGATGTTACTTACGACATCCCTACCTTTTGCATACGGTAAGATGGTCGGGAATGCCAAGCAGGGACGGGTACTGTTTGTTTCTATGGCAATGCTCTTTATCGTTTTGCTGGGCGTTTCGCTGACGGCTGAACATGCTGGCAATCCGGCTCTGAATGCAATCGGCATTCAGCATGAACAAGGCAGTATGGAGGGCAAGGAGGTTCGCTTCGGAGTTGCACTATCTTCCTTGTATTCAGTCGTAACAACGGCATCCGAGACGGGGGCGGTCAATGCGATGCATGATACGCTGACGCCAATCGCCGGGTTGATCACCATCGCCAACATGATGTTGAATACGACTTTTGGCGGCGTAGGAGCCGGCTTTATGAACGTACTGATGTATGCGATGATCGGCGTCTTTCTCTCCGGTCTGATGGTTGGGCGTACACCGGAATTTTTGGGCAAAAAAATCGAAGGCAAGGAAATGAAGCTGATTGCCGTCACGATGCTGGTTTCGCCTGTTCTCATTCTGGTTCCAACGGCAATTGCGCTGTTCAGCTATCCCGATACGCTGTCCAATCCGGGCTTTCACGGCCTGACGCAAGCGATGTACGAGTATACCTCGTCTGCTGCGAACAACGGTTCCGGATTCGAAGGGCTAGGTGACAATACATTGTTCTGGAACACGACAACCGGAGTCGTTATGTTTTTAGGCAGATATTTCTCCATAGTCGCTTTGCTTGCTGTAGCCGGGTCGCTTGCTGCCAAGAAGACGGTGCCGGAAACGACAGGCACCTTTAGGACGGACACGGGATTGTTCGCGATTGTATTTTTGGCTGCTGTGCTGATCGTTGGAGCGTTGACGTTTTTCCCAAGTCTCGTACTCGGCCCAATTGCAGAACAGTTGACATTGAAACCATAAGTTTGATTGTAATGGAGGTTCTCACGATGCAAACTAAAACATCCGGACTTAGCGGGTCGATTATCCGGAATGCTGTCAAGGAAGCGTTCATGAAGCTGGACCCTAGAGTCATGTTCCGTAATCCGATCCTGTTTGTAGTGGAGATAGGATTTGGCATCACATTATTTCTATGCTTTTTTCCCGGAGCGTTCCAAGGCTCGACACCGGGTTGGTTCAATATAGTGGTTGCCGCCATTTTGCTGGTGACGTTGTTGTTCGCGAACTTTGCGGAGGCGTTGGCTGAAGGAAGAGGTAAGGCGCAAGCGGATTCGTTAAAGCGGACAAAAAAAGACATTGTTGCAAACAAATTGGTCGGCGGAGAGATCAAGCAGGTGGCTTCAACCGATCTTCGTAAAGGAGATATTGTCGTCATAACACAAGGAGAAATGATTCCGGGGGACGGCGAGGTTGTCGAAGGGCTCGCGTCGGTCGACGAATCAGCGATTACGGGAGAATCCGCGCCCGTCATTAAGGAAGCTGGCGGCGATTTCAGTTCTGTCACAGGCGGAACGCACGTCATCAGCGACCAGATCAAAGTAAGGATCACCAGCGATCCGGGAGAATCGTTTCTGGATCGGATGATTTCACTTGTCGAAGGGGCTAAACGGCAAAAAACGCCGAATGAAATTGCCCTGAATACGGTTCTGATCAGTTTGACCCTGATTTTCCTGATTGTCGTGGTGACACTGCCGTTTTTCGGGGACTACCTCAACATTGAAATTGATGTTCCCGTCCTGATTGCCCTGCTTGTTTGCCTGATCCCAACCACAATCGGAGGGTTATTGTCTGCGATCGGAATAGCGGGAATGGATCGGGTGACCCGGTATAACGTAATTGCCATGTCGGGGAAAGCTGTGGAAGCTGCGGGGGATATTAATACAATCATTCTGGACAAAACGGGTACGATCACATATGGCAACCGGATGGCGAGTGAATTTATCCCGGTTGGCGGCGCCAAACCGATTGAACTAGGCGAGTGGGCGGCGATTGGTTCAATGAAGGATGAGACGCCGGAAGGGCGTTCCGTGCTGGACTTGATGAAAAAGCTGGAACTCGGGTATAACGGATCAGTAGCTGCCGGTGGAGAGTTCATCGAATTCAAAGCGGAAACACGAATGAGTGGGATCGATTTGTCGGATGGCCGAAAAGTGCGCAAAGGGGCCGTCGACGCGATTAAAAAATGGGTAGCTGCCCAGAACGGGATCATACCGACCGATTTGGATGTGGCAGCTGATAAAGTAGCTTCTGCCGGGGGCACGCCGCTGGCCGTCGCTGTCGATAACCGCATTTACGGCGTCATCTATTTAAAAGATACGGTCAAGCCCGGGATGCGTGAACGTTTTGACCAAATGCGCCAAATGGGCATTAAAACGGTGATGTGTACAGGCGATAACCCGCTTACTGCCGCTACCATCGCGAGGGAGGCGGGCGTTGATGACTTTATCGCAGAGAGCAAGCCGGAAGATAAAATTGCTGTGATTCGGCGAGAGCAGGCAGAAGGTAAACTGGTGGCTATGACGGGTGACGGCACAAACGATGCGCCTGCATTGGCGCAGGCGGATGTGGGAATTGCGATGAATAGCGGTACGGTAGCGGCCAAGGAAGCGGCGAATATGGTGGATCTAGACTCCGACCCGTCCAAAATTATTGAAGTTGTAGCGATAGGAAAGCAGCTTCTGATGACCCGCGGCGCACTGACGACGTTCAGCATCGCCAATGATATTGCCAAATACTTTGCCATCCTGCCTGCCATGTTTGTGCTCGCCATTCCGGAGATGAATGCTCTGAATGTCATGCAGTTGGGATCGCCGATGTCGGCTATTTTATCTGCGCTTGTCTTTAATGCGATTATTATCCCGCTATTAATTCCGCTTGCGATGAAGGGAGTGGCGTATAAAGCAGTCAGTTCGGCACAACTGCTAAAACGCAATTTGTTGATTTATGGCTTAGGCGGTGTTCTTGTTCCCTTCGCTGGAATCAAACTCATCGATCTTGTTATCCATATGTGGGTATGAAGAAAGGAATGACCTAAGATGAAATTATTGACATCCAGTCTACGAACCAGCTTGCTATTCATGTTATTATGCGGACTCGGCTATAACCTTGCAGTTACCGGAATCGCACAGATCGTGTTCCCCGAACAAGCTGAGGGGAGCTTGATTCAAGACGAAAAAGGAAATGTTATTGGCTCGAGGCTGATTGGACAGTTGTTTTCCGAACCTGAGTTTTTCCATAGCCGTATCTCCAGCATCGATTATCAGGCGGACGGATCGGGATCGCCGAACTATGCGCCGTCACATCCTGCATTGTTGGAGAGAATAACGAAATCCTTAGAAGAATGGAAGATCAATAATCCCGAAGTTCCTGTCAGCGGCCTTCCGATTGATCTGATTACCAACTCCGCCTCCGGCTTGGACCCCGATATCAGCCCGGAGGCGGCACGTGCACAAATTCCAAGGATCTGTCACTTGACCGGTATTGAACAGCAACATTTGGAAAGACTTGTGCAAGAACAAACGAGCCATCGGACGTTTGGTTTCTTAGGCGAACCTGCGGTAAATGTATTGCAGCTCAATATCGAACTGCAGCGTTTGCTTACAAGGTAAACGAAATAGGCATCTCCCTGCCTGCTTTTATCGGGCAGGGAATTTCCGTTTGCAAGCTGCTTCAGGGAAAAAGGAGACAAACATGGAGCCATTCAAACGAAAAACGCCAGAAGAAATTTTATATTCCATTTCCAGGCTTCACCGAGGCCGATTAAAAATTTACATTGGTGCGGTCAGCGGTTCAGGTAAAACGTATCACATGCTTCAGGAAGGACAAATGTTAAAGCGGCAAGGGATTGATGTGGTTATTTGTGCCGTTTCAACCAGACAACGTCCCGGCACTTTGGAGCAGATCGGTGACTTGGAGCGGATTCCGAGCATCCATTGGGTGAAGGATGGTGTCGAGCACAAAGATTTAAATCTGGAGCGGTTGTATGAACGCAATCCGGAAGTTGTCCTCGTAGACGGACTGGCTCATCGTAACCGGAAAGGGGCGCTCCATCCGACAAGACTGGAAGACATTCGTTGCCTTCTTGATAAAGGAATCAGCGTAATCGCTACGGTTAATGTCTATGAACTGGAAGGCGTAACCGAGCTCGCTTATAAGTTAACAGGCATTGCTGCAGAACATACCATTCCTTCCGATACCCTGGATTGGGCGGACGAGGTACGCCTAATTGATGTAACGCCGGAGGCGATACTGGAGCGATTATCGGATGGCCGTTTCCAGCATCCGGATCCTGCCCTGTTCAAACGGGGAAATTTGGCGAAGCTTCGAGAGCTTGCCTTGCGGCTTGTAGCCGAAGGGGTCAATGAATCGCTGGAAAAGCATCGGGAGGAGGCAGGGTTATTTGGTCCATCCGGTGCAACGGAACGTATTCTTGTATCTGCGCAATACCATTGGAACGGTTCGATCTATGTTCGCAGAGGTCAGCAGGTTGCCAAACGGCTTGGTGGCGATCTTCTGGTCGTGACCTTTATCAATCCTAAAAAAACGTTGTCTAAGGAGGCTTCGACCTTTAAACGTTCGCTTCTTCAAATGATCAAAAAAGTAGAGGGGACATTCGAAGAAATCCCGCTGGCTTCCCGGCGCGCTCTGCCTCGGAAATTGGTTCACTTTGCGGCCAGTCATAATGTCACCCGTATCGTCATGGGGCATTCCAAGATGAGTCCATGGCAAGAGTTTTGGAGGGGATCGATCGCAAACCGGCTGTTGAACCTAATTAAAAATGTCGACCTCTTGTTTATTGCAGACCGCTCGGAACAGGAAGGCAGGCGGATCTTGCCGGCCGGAACGCAGCAAAAGCGGGAGCCGAGCTCCTATCATCGGCTGACGGATCAGGAGATGAAAGAAAGAATACAAAAAATAAGACGCGGCAAATTTAAAGTCTATATCGGCTCTGCGCCCGGCGTAGGGAAAACGTATACGATGCTGCGGGAGGGGAACGATCTGTTAAAAAAACAGATCGATGTCATAATCGGCCTGCTGGAGACACATGGCCGCACCGAAACATGGGAACAGGTAGGCGCGTTGCCGATGATACCCAGAAGCAACACTCACTACCGGGGGGTGGAACTCGAGGAAATGGACGTGGAAGCGATTCTGAAGCGGAATCCGGAGCTCGTATTAATTGACGAGCTAGCCCATACCAATGTACCCGGCAGCAAGAATCGCAAACGTTATGAAGATGTGCTGAGCATTTTGGATGCCGGGATTTCCGTCATTTCCACGATGAATGTGCAACACCTCGAAAGCTTGAATGATGCAGTTGAACAAATTACAGGTATTCGGGTGCACGAAACCGTTCCGGACCATATCCTGCATTTGGCGGACGAAGTCCAGCTCATTGATGTATCGCCTTCATCCTTGCAGCAGCGCATGAGAGAGGGACGGATCTATGCAGCCAATAAAATAGAACAGGCATTGAATTCTTTTTTCAAGACAGGAAACCTGATTGCGCTGCGTGAGCTTGCACTGCGGGAGATTGCGGATGATGTAGATGAGCGATTGGAGTCCTGGGAGCGCAAAGCCTCGCTTCGTGGTCCATGGCGAAAAAAAGAAACGATTTGTGTTGGCGTGACGGCAAGTCTTAACGCGGAGCGTTTGATTCGAAGGGGATTTCGTATCGCCTATCGTTTGAAGGCCGAGTGGTATGTGATTTATGTTCACAGAGGAAGTGTAATTCCGGATGAAGTGAACAAACGAATCGAACGCATAAAAGAACTGTCCATGCGATTGGGAGGTATATTCGAAGTGCAGTTTATTGATAGGGAACGAGATGTGGCTTCCGTTCTGATCGGCAAATCGGACGAGAAAATGGCAACACAGATGGTTTTGGGGCAATCTGCAAGGAAAGTTTGGAAACTTGTGCGCCATGGCTCAGTCGTCAAAACGGTGCTCCGTCATGCACGGCATATGGATGTTCTGATTGTTGCGGATTATGCTCCTCATGCCAAACCGCTGGACAAATAAAACTCATTTACTCTATTTTTCTTCAAATCGATATTCCGATAAGCATATTCCTGTCAATCACACGCCGAGCAACCCATTATTGACCACCTGGTCAAATGGCGATATAATAAGAATAAAACAACATTGACCAGCTGGTCAAAATGCAAAGAAAGAGTGAAGTTATGAATAAAGCGGGCTGGGATATGACGGGGAAAGTGTCGCTTATTACCGGGGCCAACGCGGGGATCGGGAAACGGGCGGCCAAACGGCTGGCTGCGCTCGGATCAGAAGTCATCGTCGTGTGCCGGAATGCCGTAAGCGGAGCGGCGGCAGTCGAAGAAATTAGACGCGACACGGGCAACGTCAAGGTAGAACTGCTGCAAGCCGATATGTCGTCGCAGAGAAGCGTGCGGTTTCTTGCGGATGAGGTCCGGACCCATTATCGAAGACTTGACGTTCTTATCCATAACGCCGCCAACTTCGATATGATCTTAAAGAAACCCCTGATTACGGACGACGGAGTGGAAACAATTTTTGCAACCAATCACCTGGGGCCATTTCTGCTAACACATTTACTGCTCGATATGCTCGAGCGAACCGCCCCTAGCCGGATTATTACGATTGCTTCCAAAGGGCTTTTGACGTTCCCTGGACTTACAATCGAATTTGATAATCTGAACGGAGAGAAGAAGTTTTCTCCAACTCATGCTTACTATCATTCCAAGCTGGCGCAGCTTATGTTTACCTACGATCTGGCCCGGAAGCTTACGGAGTCCGGCGTTACCGTAAACTGCATACGCGTGCCTAGTGTCAAGATTGATGAGGGAAGACACGCCGAGAATGTGGCCGGGTGGCTACAAGCTGTTTACCGGCTGAAACGCAGCTTTTCGATTGAGCCCGATACGATGGCGGAAACGTATGCTTACCTTGCCGCCGAACCGGCTTTAGTCGGAGTAACCGGCAACTATTATACCGAGAAAAACAAGATTGTTTCTTCCTCCAAAAAATCCTATGATGAAACCGTTTGGAGAAAATTATGGGAGGCCAGCACACGGATGACCGGACTCCATATAGGAGGGATCGATCATCGAAGCTAAAGAACAGCTGGTACTCAAGTGCGCGCTTGCTGAATTCAGCGAACACGGCTATCGAAATGCATCTACCAATCGAATTGTAAAAGCGGCCGATACGTCCAAAGGTATCCTTTTTCATTATTTCGGAAGCAAAAAGCAACTGATGCTCACCGTGCTGGACCAGTCTCTGGATGTATTCGACCAGTACTTGGAAAACGAAATGAAGGAGCTGCCGCCGGAACTATTGGCCCGTTACTTAGCCCTTAGCAAGGCGAAAGTGAAAATGTTCATGGAATTTCCGATGATCTACAAGCTGGTTTCCGATGTGTTCCGGGAAGTGCCGGAAGAGCTAGGTGAGGAGATCGTTATACGGCAACGGCGCATGCAGGAACGATACGCCGCTACTTTCTTGGAGGATGCCGATTATTCCGCATTCTCGCCCGAATTTGAGCGGGAGAAGGTGGTTCAACTGATACATTCCGTACTAGACCAGCTTACGCACCGATTCATGGAACAATTCAAACATGCTCCGGATCGGGGACTTTCGGAATTGCCGAACATAATCCGAGAGTTCGAGGAACATACGGACATGCTGAAAAAAGGGATTTACAAGAACGATTCCCGGTAAGACCTATTAGCAAGGACATCTGAATATAGTCGGTATCGCCTTCCTTTCAACATTGCGAAAAGCCGTCATTTCAAAATGGCGGTATTTCGTTGCATCATGTAGGGAGTTTTAGGAAGAGCCGCAGTCCGAAAAACACGTTCCATGTGTGCCGCAAGCGGGGGAGAGGAAATCTCCCCCGCTTGACGTGCGTTTTGATGGCTGGAACTCAAAAACGGCGCGGCGCCGCCCCTCACACGGCTCGAACGGAAGCGGCGGATCGGCCAACGAACGCCTCGAACAGCGCGGCCGCCGCCGCATCGGTATCGTGCATCAGCTCGGGGTGCCACTGGACGCCAAGGACGAAGCGGTCCCCCTTCATCTCGATTCCCTCGATCGTTCCGTCGTCGGCGGTCGCCGTGACGGAAAACTGCGGACCAACCGTCTTCGCCGCCTGATGATGGAAGCTGTTGACGGCCAGCCGCTCCGTTCCGACGATAGCGCACAGCTTCGTTTCCTTTTCGATCGTCACCTGCTGCACGGCTTCATGCTTCGGGGATAACCCGGCATAGCTGTGGTTCGCGCTGCCTTCCCGCTCGGAGGGAAGGTCCTGATACAGCGTACCGCCTCCGGCTACGTTCAGGAGCTGGCAGCCGCGGCATATGGCGAGAACCGGGATCGTCGTCGATCGCAGCGCTTCGCCGATCAAGGCGAGCTCATGCCGGTCGCGCCCGGGATCGGTCGCGCCGATTTTGTCGCTGCGCTTTGCATTGTAATAGCTTGGATCGATATCCGAGCCTCCGGTAAACAGAAGACCGTCGAGCGATTGAAGCAGTTTGGCGTAGTTGCCGGACTGTTCGTATACGGGGATAATAACCGGAATGCCGCCTGCACGCTCGATCGCTTTTACGTAGTCGTCCGCTACGTGCTGGATCGTTTGATCGGAGAGGGCGAGTCCTTGACTCGCTTGGCGGCTTGGATCTGTTGTGCGGTTGGATGTAATGCCTATTAGCGGTTTCATCGGTTTTGACTCCTTCTAGGTATAATTGCTCCGGCAGGGATGAGGTTCGCAGACCGGACCGTCTGGCAATGTTGTGCTGCCTTAACTATGAGAATGCAATAACCGTGCCAATAGAGGGAAAGTTCAACGAGCCGATAGAGACAACGGCCGGTTTCGATTCGGAAGCAAAGCATTATTTCCGGATACCGCACCTGTGCCCGACGTGATCTGCGAATAATTGGCCAGTCCAATAACGGCGTGAAGTATACGAAATTATGATTAAAGATAACCAATTAACGGTAATGCCGGTCGTCTGTCCATATTTTTTGATTGGCATGATTATTGCATACTTTATATGGAGCGGAATTCATCCGAAGTAACAGGGGGATACAAATGGATTGGTACGGGGAAGTGTTGAAGAGAAAGGAAGCTTTGTTGGCAGATTTGCGTTCGCTGCTTTGCATACCAAGCGTGAAAGATCCCGCGACTCAAGGGCCGGGCCGGCCGATGGGGGCGGGAATCGCCCAAGCTCTCGACTGGATGCTGGAGCAAGCGGGCGGCTCCGGCTTCCGGACGCGCAATCTGGAAGGTTATGCGGGATATGCGGAGTATGGGGACAGCCGCGGTGAAGACTATATCGGGGTGTTGTGCCATCTGGACGTCGTTCCGGCCACCGGCGAGTGGACTCATCCTCCGTTCGAGCCGGCGATCGTGGACGGCAAGCTGTATGCACGGGGAGCGATCGATGACAAAGGGCCGTCGATGGCCGCTTATTACGCGCTGAAGATCGTACAGGAATCGGGCTTGCCCCTAAAACATAATGTGCGGCTTATCTTCGGAACGGACGAGGAAAGCGGGATGGCATGTGTGCGTAAATATGTGGAGGAGGAGAGAATGCCGGTCGCCGCGTTTTCGCCCGATGCCGGATTTCCGATCATTCATGCGGAGAAGGGGCAGCTGAATCCCGTCTTCACTCTCGACTTGACTGCGGCGAATAAGGAGAAGTCCACTCCGACCTGCATCCTCGCTTCGTTCGAAGCGGGGGAGCGAACGAATATGGTGCCGGACAAAGCGGTTGTCCGGATGAAGGCTCCCCGCCCGCTGCTGGAGCGGCTGGCCGCGGAATTTCAACGATACGGCGAGTCTCTCGGGCTTCCATGCGAATGGATGTTGGAGGAGTCCTCCGGCAGCGCGGAGCTGATGCTGTACGGAAAATCGGCGCACGGCGCTTATCCGATGAAAGGGCTTAACGCGGCTCTCGCCATGGCGCAGTTTCTGCGCGGATATGAGCTGGATGCGGCAGGGGCTGCGTATATCGCGTTTCTGGACGGCAAGCTGGCCGGCGACTGCTACGGCGAGAAGCTGGGCATTGCCTATAAGGACGACATCTCCGGTCCGCTTACCGTAAATGCGGGCATCCTCCGATACGAACACGGCAAAGGCGGCTCCGTCTCGCTCAATATCCGCTGTCCGGTAACGACCGACTTCCCGGCAGCAATCGCAGGGCTTGAAGCGGCGGCAGCCGTATCCGGCATGAGCATAACGAGCATCGGCAGCAAGAAGCCGCATTACATCGAGGCGAGCCACCCGCTGATCCGGACGCTCCAGCGGGTATATGAAGGCGAGACGGGGCAGGAGCCGACGCTGCTCTCGATCGGAGGAGCGACATACGCCGGCCTGATGGGCAGCTGCGTCGCGTTCGGGGCGATGTTTCCGGGGAAGGAAGGAACGGCGCACCAGAAGGATGAGTATATCGAGCTGGACGATCTGTTCAAGGCGACCGCCATCTACGCGCGGGCGATCTATGAGCTGGCGAACGCCGATTACGCTGACGGTCCGGAAGAGAGGCAGTAGCCGAGGAACCGCTCACCCTTGGTCGTAATCCTCGCACCGCTGCGTCCGCGTCCGCTTGTTATTAGCTCGCTGCCGGCCAGCAACTTAAGCCGGTACCGGAGCTGAGGGTCGGATAGCGACAACCGTCCGCTCAGACGAGCCAGCAGGGATGGTCGTCCCGCGGTGCCATTCGGACTTGCGGCGAGGCTCTCCAGGATAAGCAGCATCTCGTCCAGAAAACCTTTGCTCGCCCAATCACGGGCCAAGCTTTCAGGGCGTTCCGCCTCCAGCGCCGCGTCATCGGCCGCTGCCGCATGTACGGTAGAATAGAAGGGCAGCTCGTCCAAATATATCGTTCCTTCGCATACATGAACCGCATATTCGATCACATTGCGAAGCTCGCGGATATTGCCGGGCCAGTCGTAGTCGATCAGCGCCTGCCTGACGGCTGTGGAGACGTGCAGCGGAGGCGCGTTCAGCCGGAGCTGAAACTCACGGAGAAATCGCTGCGCGAGAGGCACGATGTCCTCGCGCCTCTCGCGCAGCGGCGGCAGGCGGATCGGCAGCACGTTTAATCGGTGGTACAGGTCGCGGCGGAATTTCCCTTCCTCCATCAATTGCTCCAGCACCTGGTTCGTCGCCGCAATCACCCGCGTATCGATCGTCAGCAGACGCTCTCCTCCTACCTTCATAATCTGTCGTTCCTGCAGGGCGCGAAGCAGACGGTTTTGAATAGAGGGTGAAGCGTCGCCGATCTCGTCCAGAAACAGCGTACCCAGATGGGCCTGCTCGAATACCCCGATATGCCCGCTTTTTTTCGCACCCGTGAATGCTCCGCTTTCGTAACCGAACAATTCGCTCTCCAGAAGACTTTCGGATAATGCCGCAAAGTTGATTCCGACGAACGGCTGATGCTTGCGGGGCGAAGCGTTGTGCAGCGCCTGGGCGAACACTTCCTTGCCGGTCCCGGTTTCACCCAGAAGCAGCACGGTGGAATGGCTTAACGCCAGCTTGCGGGCGATCCGGACCGTATGGAGAAGCGACGGGCTCTCCGTCAGGATGTCGTCGAACTGATATTTGGCAGTAAAACTGCTTTTCTTCAGGTTCGAACGATATTCATGCTCGATATGGCGAATGTCCTCGACCTTGCGGAATACGAGCAGCCAGACGGCGGTATCGGCATCGACGTTCATGCATGTTTTGCGAATGTAATAGGCGGTTCCGTCGACGTCGCGGAACAAGTCGCGACCGGAATCGAGCAGCCGGACGGCGTCGTAAAAAGCGGGTCCGGCCCATTCCCGGAGCGGAGCGCCAGAGGTTTGGAGAAGCGGAGCGTGAAGCAACTGCCGAGCCTTCTCGTTCGCCGTTTGAACCTTCTCGTTCTGCGAGTAGATCACAACCGCATCGTCGATGCTGTTCACGACCCATTCCAGCTTGCGCTGCAACCGCTCCGAATGCATCATCTCCTCGCTTAGCTCGCGAACCATGCGGAAGAGCGACTGCATGTACCTCATCGACAGAAGATCGTTTTTGAATTGTGGCGATATGCGGAAAAAATGAAAAATTTCGAACAGTGTCGACAGCTCGATCAGCCGGTCGCCGATGTCGATCACCGTCTCGACGTGATCCGGGACGTAGTCGGTCTCCCCTGGCGTTACTGCGACGGTGATGTCCGGCCTGGCGGCTTGTCCGGGATAATACGGAATAAACCGGAGCGAGACGCCCATCTCGAGCAGATTGCGGATCGTATCCTCGGCGGCGTCTCTCGTATTATTGACGAGGTATACGCTCGTCTGCGGCGGTATGCTCAGCACTTCGCGAATATTCGAGAAGTTGATCACCCTTCTCGCGATCAGGTAGGAAGTGTTGGCCGAGAAAAACGGCCTCACCTTCATATACGTCGTTTGGCTCGTCAAAAGCACAAGAGCAAACCTGCTGATGCAGGCATGATCGATCTCGTCGATCGTGCGCGTCTCGATATGAAACAGCTCGTCAAAGCCGATCTCGAGCAGCTGCTCGGCCAGCTTGACGAGTACGGCCCGATGATGGGCGATGATCAGAATGGACTTCGTTTCTTTCATCATTCTCACTCTTTTATCGTAATCTGGAAGCCTCGGTGCAAACCTCCGGCCGTTCCCATCATAGCAGGAAGCGCCCGTTATGGGAAGGAGGGGGAGCCGTAGCTTCGCAGTTTCGATAAAGCTCGCCCGATTCCTCCGGGATGCAGTATAATGGTGTACGGACGATTTCTTGCCGATTTTCAT
This sequence comes from Paenibacillus oceani, assembly GCF_014705615.1. Taxonomy (GTDB): domain Bacteria; phylum Bacillota; class Bacilli; order Paenibacillales; family NBRC-103111; genus Paenibacillus_AB; species Paenibacillus_AB oceani. The sequence goes on along the minus strand of NZ_JACXJA010000010.1, from coordinate 84,877 downwards.
AACACGTTCTCGGAGGCTCCATGAAGAAACATTGGTTTAATCGTTTCCTCGTTTCCTATTTGCCGATCTTTATTTTTATCAACTCCGTCCTGGTGTTTATTTTTTTTCTCGTACTCAGCGACCAGGTAAGAAGCCAGGCGGTAAAAGCGAATCAGGCTGCGGCGGAGCAAGCGCTGCAATCCGTCGACTATTCGCTGCGCTCCGTTCACGAGATGGTGATGAAGGAGTTTCGGATCAACGAAGATCTGCAGCAGTTTTTTATCGAGACCGCCGCCCCTTCGCCGATCGTTCACGCCAAAGTTTCTTCGCTGCTCAGCGGTATGACACTGTCCAACGATTTGATTCACAATATATATCTGTACAGAGACTACGACCGCCGCGTCTTGACGAACAAGATGATGGTCGACGCAGACGAATTTGCGGAAAAGGAGTTCGTTCAAGAAGCGTTTGCCGACAAAACGGCGGCGAATTGGACGAATATCCGGGAAGTGTTATCCGAACCGGCCGTGACCGAACCGGTCAAGGTCGTATCGCTGGTGCGGCGGTACCCGATATTAAGCGGCGATTCCGGCGTCATCGTTATTAATGTCAACGCCTCCCTCCTTCAGAAAAGAGTCGATGAGATGACAGGCGGCCGGAAAAGCTTCATGGAGCTGTACGACCGGGAGGGGACCCGGTTTTTCGACAAGCGGCTGCAGTTTGCCGGCAACGCGGAAGCAGAAGGGAAAGGGAAAGGCGATCCGGTACTGTCCACAGCGGTATCGGATTTGACCGGATGGGAGCTGCGCAGCGGCTATAAAAGCATCCCGTTTTTCAGCTTCGCTTCGCTCGTCTCCAACGTTTGGGCGTGGCTCGCTTTCGGCTCCATCCTCTTCGGAGCGGCGGCGATCTTCTACGTATCCAGGCGCAACTACAAGCCGATCGAGCTTATCCTCGAGCGGATCAGCGCCTCTCCCGCGCTTGCTTCGGACGCCCGTCCCGGCGATGGCAGGTTTGACGAGTTCAAGCGGATCTCCACGGCCCTTGACGATCTGATCGAGCAGTCCGACCATTTCAAGCAGAGGCAATACGAGGATCTTGCGTACCGGAAACAGATTTTTTTCGAAGAGCTGCTGTCCGGCGAACGTCCGGTCAGTCTGGACGAATGGAACAAGGAGATGGCGCGGTTCGGTCTACGCTCGGGTTTCGGCAGCCTGATGACGGCGGTTGCGGAAATCGACCGGTATTCCACGTTTTCGGATATGTATTCGCACAAAGACCAGTTGCTGCTGAAGTACGGCCTGTCCGCAGCCATCAAGGAGGTTGCCGAGAGCGAATCGGCCGCAGTCGCGTCGGAGTGGATGTCGAACCGCCATCTGGCCGTTATTTTCCTGCTTCCGGGCGGTCCTTCTGAGCAGGCGGCGCGGGTGCCGGAGCTGTGCGAGCGCGCACGGGAATGGGTCAAGGCGAACCTGCGCATGACCGTTACGTTCGGCATCGGCGACCGGGTCGAGGAGATCGGGGATGTGTCCCTGTCCTACGAGGAAGCGATGCAGGCGCTTAAGTTCAAGCCGGTGCTCGGCAGCGACAAGGTCATCTCGGCGGCGGACTGCATGCCGGCCCAGCATAACGGAATGGACCTGATCCTTCAGACGGCGCGGGCGCTCGCCCAGTCGTTCCGGTTAAACGAGGAGTCCTGGAAGGAGATGTACAGCCGGATTTTCGACATCCTGCGCGAAGGCAGCTTCTCACGGGACGATATCGTACATGTGCTGAACTACATGAATTTTTGCCTGGAGAAAGAAATGATGGATTTGCCCGTGGACGTGCAGCTCGTCTGGAGGGAGACGGCCCAGCCGCAGCTGCTGGCGGGGAGCGCCCGCTTCGAGCTGCTGGAAGACGTCGAGCGTGAACTGTACGGCGTATTGTCGGATGCCGCCGGGCGATTCCTTGCGATGCGGCAGCAACGGCACAACCATAAGCTCATTCAGGAAATCAAATTGTATCTGGAGCAAAATTATGCGAACCCGGATCTTTCGCTCGATCATATCAGCGAGCATTTCGAGCTAAGCCCGAAATATTTCAGCCGTCTCTTCAAGGAGGAATTCGGCGAGAAGTTCACCGAATTTCTAGTCAAGCTTCGCGTGCAGGAGGCGAAGCGGCTGCTCGTCGAGACGGACGAGCCGGTTCAGACGATCTCGGTCAAGGTCGGCTATTTGCATGCGTTATCGTTTATCCGCATGTTCAAGAAAATTACGTCCATGACGCCGGGATTATTCCGCAGCGAGCACCAAAATCCGGGCAAAAGCGAAAAATGAATACACTGCGAAAGTTGTATATACCTGTGAATGACAGTCGTGAATCGTGCGGTATCTGCAGTAGCGGATACGCCTTTTGCGGCTTTTTTCTGTTGCCGGGGGGGCGGCGCCAAGAGGCGGAAAGGCTGTCCGGCCAAGGCGTTTCACTGCGATGAGAATTAAGTATATGGGGAAGAAACGTGTATATTGATACGCAGCCCGGGGAGGAGGTAGATTAGGGATTGTTCTCGTAACGACGATCCGAAAGAGGGGTGATGAACTGCATGAGTCAACAAATGGCTGGTCATACGGGCGGCCGGCTAATGGAACAGACAGCGAGCGCGAGATTGAAGTCGCAGAGAAAGAAAAGATTTCGGCAAAATATCCCGCTGCTTATTTTGTTCGTGCCGATCATTTTATACTTCGCCATATTCAAGTACGCTCCCATGCTGGGACTTGTAATTGCTTTCAAGGATTACAGCTTCCGGGACGGCATTCTCGGCAGTCCGTGGATCGGCATCGATAACTTCAAGCTGCTGTTCGACAACCCGATGATGCTGGAGATTATCCGCAACACGCTGATTCTCAGCCTGCTGAATATTATCGTCGGATTTCCGTTTCCAATCATGCTGGCGATCCTGATTAACGAGGTGCGCAAGGCGTGGTTCAAAAAGACGGTGCAGACGCTTGTTTATTTGCCGCACTTCCTGAACTGGGTGATCATCGGCGGAATTATCGTTACGCTGTTCGCCCAGCAGGCTGGGACAATCAACCTGCTGCTGGAGAAGCTTACCGGTTCGATTTATCCGTTCCTTTATAACGAGCTGAGCTGGATTACGATTTACGTAGGGTCCGGCATCTGGAAGTCGATGGGCTGGGGGGCGATCATTTATTTGGCGGCGCTGTCTGCGATCAGTCCCGATTTGTACGAAGCGGCCAGCATCGACGGCGCCTCGAAGTGGCGGCAGATGTGGCATATTACGCTCCCGGGCATCCGCTCCACGATCGTGCTCGTGTTTATTTTGAGCATGGGCAATCTGATGGAGGTCGGCTTCGACCACGTATATGTGCTGCAAAATTCGGCGGTATCCAGCATATCCGAGGTCATCAGCACGTGGAACTACAAGATGGGCTTGCGCGGCAATCAGTTCAGCGTAGGCGCGGCGCTCGGCTTGTTCGAATCGCTGATCGGCCTTATATTCGTCATCACCGCCAACCGGATCGCGCGCCGGTACGGAGAGAGCATTTGGTAGGAGGAACACAAGTGAGAGCCACCAGAGGGGAACATCTGTTTTACGCCATTACCTATACGATCCTGTCTGTCCTAGCGCTGTCGTGTCTGCTGCCGCTCGTCCATATTTTTGCGGTTTCGCTTAGCGATAACGATGCGGTGATGTCCGGCAAGGTGTCGTTCTGGCCGGTCCAGTTCACGCTGGAGTCGTATAAGCTGCTGGTCGAAGGAACGCCGATCGTGCGGTCGTTTAACAACAGCGTCATCATTACGGTGATCGGGACAATTCTGAACATGATCTTTACGGTTATGGCCGGATATCCGCTGTCCCGGAAATATTTTTACGGACGCCGCTTTTTCAGTATGGCGATTGTATTTACGATGCTGTTCAGCGCCGGATTAATTCCGAACTTCCTGCTCGTGAAATCGCTGGGCCTGCTCGACTCGTATTGGTCGCTTTGGCTGCCGGGTATCGTCAGCGCGTGGAATCTGCTCGTTCTCCGGTCGTTTTTCGAGAATATTCCGGAGGAACTGGTCGAAGCCGCACGGATCGACGGATGCTCGGAATGGGGGTTGCTGGGACGTATTTTTCTTCCCTTGTCGCTGCCGGTTCTGGCCGCCCTGTCGCTTTTTTACGGAGTGGGACACTGGAACTCGTTTTTCAGCGTGCTGATGTACATCAACGATTCGGCCAAGCATAATTTGTCGGTTTTGGTGCAGAACATGATTCAGAGCCAGCAACTGTTGAATGAAATCAATCATCAGATGAACATGGGCACCGCAGACGATTCGATCAACAAAATAACGCCCCAGTCGATTCGCGCGGCGGGCATTATGACAATGGTCATTCCGATGGTAATCGTTTATCCGTTTCTGCAGAAGTTTTTCGTCAAGGGTATGCTGATCGGCTCGATCAAAGGGTAGCTTCAACGTTTGCCTTAATCCGGCAAGCGATCGCAATAGAAGCGAATGATAACGACGGGGGAGAGATTCGAATGAAGAGGAAGTCGTGGAAAAAGGCAAGCGTCACTACATTGGCCGTTGCGTTGGCCGCCGGCTCGTTGCTGGCCGCCTGCTCGAGCGGCGGCTCGGGAGACAAGGAAGCCGCTGCCGGCAAGGAGGGCGAGAAGGCGCCTGAGAAAAAGCCGAAAATTACGGTCACGATATACGACCGGGGACAAGTGCCGCAAGGGGAAGGCGATTATGTCAATAACCGCTGGACGCGGTGGATCAACGAAAACGCGCCGGTCGAGGTCGAATTCGTTCCTGTGCCGCGTACCGGGGAAGCCGCGAAGCTGAATACGCTGTTTGCGTCGAATACGGCTCCCGATCTGATCCAGACTTATTTGCCGTCATACCGCAACGATCTGTACACGTCCAAGCAGATTATTCCGCTGGACGATCTGATCGAGAAGCACAGCACGAATTACAAGGCGCTGATGAAGCAGTACCCGCTGCTCAAAAAGCTGGGCTACAAAAGCGACGGCAAAATCTACGAGCTGGGCCGCGTAACCGGCCTGCAGCAAAACGTAACGGTCGTCATCCGTCAGGACTGGCTGAAAAAGCTAAACTTGGACATGCCGAAAACGACCGACGAGCTGTTCAAGGTGATGAAGGCGTTCGCCGAGATGGACCCGGACGGCAACGGTAAGAAGGATACGTTCGGCTATAACCTGAGCGGTAACGGTAACGAAGTGATCAATGCGATTTTCGGCAGCGATACGTGGCATTTTGACGCAAACGGCAAGCTGTACCACGATTACGAGAGGGCGGAGGCGGCTCTTGCGTTCAAAAAGCAAATTTATGACGCCGGCATCGCCGACAAGGACTATTTGACGGACAAAGGCGGCACGAAGGCGCAGCAGGACTGGGTGAACGGCAAGCTCGGCATATACGCCTCGGTCAAAATCACGTCGAATCTGGCGCTGCATCAAACGTTTAAGAAAAACAATCCGACCTCCGAGGTAGCCGTACTGGAGCTGCCGAAGGGACCGTTCGGCCAGTTCAGCCCGCAGGTCGATACGCCGGCCGGCTCGGTGGGCGTCGTCAACGCGAACGCAAAAGATCCGGTGGCGGTTATGAAATACATCGACTGGCTGATCTCCGAGAGCACGCTGCGGACGCTGAAGTACGGCTTCGAGGGCGAGCATTGGAAGATGGGCAAGAACGGATGCCCGGAGCCGATCGATCTGGAGAAAAACAAAAAAGAGCTGGATTGGAACTACGAATATTACACGCTGTTCGGCAACACGGTGCTGCTCGGCAAATGCGGAGATCCGTCCAGCAGTTACGATTTGAGCGATCCGGTTCAGAAGGAGCTCGCCGATTTGTATGCCAAAGGCAAAGAGGTGTGGCTGTCGAAAAGCAGGCCGGTCTTTAAGGACGTAGGCTTTATGCCGGCGCTTCCGAAGGATCTGCAACTGATCAGCACGAACGGCTTCAAGTACGACGATCTGTTCCAGAAGGCGATCGTCAGCGGTCCGAGCTACACGGTAGAGCAGGCGGTCAAGGAAGCGAAAGACATGTGGGAGAAAGCGGGCGGCCCGAAGGTAGACGAATTTTATACGAAGTATTACGCTGAGAACAAAGATAAGGTGTACATGGCGAAAATCGACGCTTACGACATCAAGTAAGCCGGCAGACCATTCTGATTACTGATACTAGGAGGCTGCGCTGGAAAGGCAGCTCCGATTCGATCGCCTATCTTCCGGCCCCGGCCGGCGGGTAGGCGTTCCGTTATGAAAGAAGGGAAGAACGATGAATAAGCCGCAGCGCCAAACTTGGGATTTGGACGTATTTTTCCCGGGAGGAAGCGATTCGCCGGAATTTGCTTCGTTCCTCGGGCAGCTTGAGTCGGATATGGCCGGGCTCGCGGGCGAGCTGGACTGCCCGGATACACCAGAGGAGCGGAGGCTGGCGTTTTGGTGGGGGCAACTGCAGCTGCTTCAGGAGCGGGTCAGGCAGGCGGGGGCGTTCGTCAGTTGCCTGTCGGCCCAAAATCTGGCCGATCGCGGGGCTATTCGGCTCGGCAGCCGGATGGACGGCATCCAGGCTGCCTATAAAACCGTTATGAACCGGTTCGACGCCAAGTTGGAAGGGCTGCCGGAAGCTAAGTTCCAGGACATGCTGTCGCGCGAGCCGTGGAGCGGCGCGTCCTTTAATCTGCAGGAGCGCCGGAAGCAGGCAAAGGACAAGCCGGCGTCCGCGCTGGAGGCGCTGATGATCGATCTCGCGGTCGACGGTTATCACGGATGGCGAGCGCTGTACAACACAACGGTCAGGCAGATGCGGATTCCGTACCCGTCCGGCGATCGGGAAGAGCTGCTGTCGGTCGGCCAGTATGCGGGCAAGCTGCGGGAGCCGGACCGTGCGAAGCGGACCGAGCTGTTCCGCCGTTGGGAGCGCGCCTGGGAGGAGCGGGAGCAGTATTGCGCCGACGCTTTGAACCGGATTGCCGGCTTCCGCTGGCAGATGTACAAGCATCGGGGGTGGGACCATCCGCTGCGCGAGCCGCTGGAGCAAAACCGGATGAGCGAAGCGACGCTTAAGGCGATGTGGGATGCCGTCTTGGAATGCAAAGGTACGCTCGTCGCTTATCTGGAACGGCTTGCCCGGCTGAACGGCGTGCGGAAGCTGGCCTGGCACGATTTGCACGCTCCGCTGGCGGGAGGCGGCGAATCGGTCGGCTACGATGAAGCGGCCGGGAAAATCGTGGCGATGTTCGGGAGGTTTTCGCCGAAGCTGGGCGGGTTTGCCGCTCGCGCCTTCGCGGACGGCTGGGTCGAAGCGGATAATCGGCTGGGCAAGCGTCCGGGCGGATTTTGCACGTCGTTCCCGCTTAGCCGGCAGAGCCGGGTGTTTCTGACGTATTCCGGCGGTGGCAGTCTGTCGACGCTTGCTCACGAGCTTGGCCATGCCTACCACCAGCAGGCGATGATGGAGCTGCCGCCCGTTTCCCGCAAGTATGCGATGAATGTAGCGGAGACCGCTTCTACGCTGGCCGAGCTAATCGTCGGCGACTCGGCGCTGGCCGAGGCCGACACGCCGGAGCGTAAGCTGGCGCTGCTGCAGGAGAAGGCGGGACGGGCGGTTACGTTTTTTATGGATATCCATGCGCGGTTTTTGTTCGAAACGCGGTTTTATGAGGAACGAAAGTCGGGGCTGTTGACGGCCGACCGCCTAAACGAGCTGATGATTGCGGCTCAGGAGGAGGCGTTTTGCGGCGCTTTGGGGGACTATCATCCCCGGTTCTGGGCGTCGAAGGGACATTTTTACAATACGGCTGTGCCGTTTTATAACTTCCCATATACGTTCGGGTATCTTTTCGCTTCCGGTCTGTATGCGGAGGCGCAGCGAGACAAGGAATCGTTCGAGGAGCGGTACGCGGCGCTGCTGCGGGATACGGGCAGGATGACGGTGGAGAACTTGGCGGAAAAGCATCTCGGAGCCGATCTGACCCAGCCTGAGTTTTGGCGGGAAGCGGCAGGGCTGTCCGTGCGGGATATTCGTCTGTTTCTGGAGCTTACCGAAGCGGAGGTCCAGTCAAGAAGTATCGAAGTTAACTAGTCGGATTCGATCAGGAGCAAGAGGGAGAGTGGCATCGTGAAAACGTCAACGAGCATTATTTTCAGAATCGAGCTGGATCACCGCGTCGCCAATTTCGGCCAGGTCGCCTCGACGATCGGCAACGCCGGAGGAGACGTTACGTTTATCGACGTCATCCGCTCCGGCAAGGACGTATCGATCCGGGACTTGACGGTCGATATGGCGGAGCAGTCAGTCAAGCAGCTGGCCGATTCACTGAAGGAGCTGGAAGGGGTCAAGCTGATCAACGTCTCCGACCGGACGTTTCTGATGCATCTGGGCGGCAAAATTACGACGCAGCCGACCGTGCCGATCAAAAACCGGGACGATTTGTCCCGGGTTTATACGCCCGGCGTCGCGAGAGTGTGCTCGGCCATCCACGAGAGTCCGGGCAAGGCGTTCTCTCTGACGATCAAGCGCAATACGGTCGCAGTCATTACCGACGGTACCGCTGTGCTCGGTCTCGGCGACATCGGCCCGTACGCCGCCGCTCCCGTTATGGAAGGCAAGGCGATGCTGTTCAAGCAGTTTGCCGGAGTGGACGCGTTCCCGATCTGCCTGGACACGACCGATACGGAGGAAATCATCCGGACGATCAAAGCGGTAAGTCCGATATTCGGCGGCATCAATCTGGAGGACATCAGCTCCCCGCGCTGCTTCGAGATCGAGAGAAGGCTTGTCGAGGAGCTGGACATCCCGGTGTTTCACGACGACCAGCACGGCACTGCGGTCGTCGTCACCGCGGCCATCCTGAATGCGCTGAAGGTGACCGGCAAGCGGATCGGGGACGTCCGCGTCGTCGTCAACGGCATCGGTGCGGCCGGAGTGTCCATCTGCAAGATGCTGCTGGAAGCGGGCGTAAGACGGCTTGTCCCGGTTGACAAGGAGGGCGCGATCGTCCGCGGGGGAAGTTACGATCACCCGATGTGGCAATGGCTCGCGGAGCAACCGCAAGTCGGGGATACCGGCGGCTCGCTGCGCGATCTGATCGGCGGCGCCGACGTGTTCATCGGCGTATCGCGGGGCGGTGTGCTGAGCGGCGAGGATGTGCAGCGGATGGCAGGCGATCCGATCGTCTTCGCGATGGCCAACCCGGTGCCGGAGATCGCGCCGGAGCAGGCGCTGCCACACGCGGCCGTTTATGCTACGGGACGAAGCGATTACCCGAACCAGATCAATAACGTGCTCGTATTTCCGGGCTTGTTCCGGGGGGCGCTCGATTGCCGGGCCAGACGGATCAACGAGCCGATGAAGCTGGCGGCGGCGCAGGCGATCGCCTCGGTCGTCACGGAGAGTGAGCTGCACGCCCAGTACATTATTCCGAGCATCTTTAATGAAGACGTCGTAGCGAAAGTGCGGCGCGGGGTGATCGAAGCGGCGATTGCTTCGGGAGAAGCGAGACGCGTGCCGCCGGACTTCCGTTCGGAGGCGTAAGCGGGAAATATCTTACTCCATGGGATTGTAAAATCAGGATACAGCTGATACGAATTTTCTTGGCTTCGGCATCCATTCTGTATGGTCCGAAGGAAGAGGGTTCAATAGGAATCGAGTAAGAGAGGGCAACTAACCCCCGTCTTCTCACACCACCTTACATGCGGGTCCGCATACGGTGGTTCCAAAAGGTTAACGGAGCTCCAGATAACGTGAAAGCAGACTTTTTAGCCTTTTCGCTTCCCAATAGGAAGTTGGAAGGGCATTGTTTGTGTCTCGAGACATTTCCCATACGCCTCACCTTGAATTGGCCATGACGAAGCAAGCCCACTCCGGTACGCCGAGTAGCTCGCGAATTCGACTGTGATCCACACGAGAAACTCGGTCTGACCGGCTCCAAACCCGGCTGCGAAAACGGCGATTGCGGAGCTTGTACATCTAAAACATTTTAGACGCAGTCCACGTCTTTTGCCACGAAGAATTCGTCTTAGGTAGCGCGTCGAGAACAGTTGAGGGTCTGTGCGTGGATCGAATGATGCGATTGTGTTGATGACTCAACACTTCTTTCAAACACTACTTGCAAAATTGTTGCACTGTAGTCCGATCGGTCCTAGAAAACGAACCGATCGACTGTTGGGGGACCAGAAATCCCCTCGTTCCTGCACTCGCATGTCCGGTCTACCGATCAGCGTCGAAGGACCGGAAGAAATCGACATTAGAATTGGTGGCGGATATTATCCGCAAATACGTTTGCGCAAGAAGGCGAGTTTCACTTATGAGTCCATTAAAAGCTTCCATTGCGTTCGGAGGTGGTTGTGAACGAGGAAGAGTCCAAAATGCATGGATGCAGCCAACGGGATATCCAGGTCGATACATGCCCGGCATTCGCGAAGCAAACTGCGCTGAACTCGTAGGCCGCAATAACCCCTTTACTAGATTGTCTAAAATTGAAATATTATCGACTCATAATGATTGTTACCCTGCAACTGTTAGATGGAAAACAGTTATACATACAATCACGCAGTTCGTAGTTTTGCTATGCTTGTTAGTTAGAGGGTATCTTCGATCCTAAGACATTAACAGCTTATCATCTCAATTTCGAGGAAAGTTCCCCATCAAAAATGAACTGTTGCCTGAATATTTGTAACTGATATATGAATAGGACATTGAATATACGGCATATAAATGGCTTATTACATCTGACTGGAGGAGTAATATGCCTACTTCAATTGTTTTCAACGGTATTTATGTCAACAACCAAGGTCCGAATGGAGCTGTATTCGTGGGTGAAACATCGGCACCAGGGTGGGATTCCCACAATAAAATTCAAGCATCGACAGGTAAAAATGGACTGGAGTCGGGTCATAAACCGCGGCGCCGACCGAGTTATTCCATGTAATCGTTGCTTCATCCCAAGGAGCTGTGACTCTATGGACTGCCACTTTTGCGCCCGTATTTGAAATTCCGTTAATAGTGGTCAATTCCAGCGTCGCGCTGTCAATCGTTGCATGTTGCGGTATGGATGAAAGATTGAATTGAACAAAAGAAGCCTGAGAGGCCGAAACGTTTTTGGTGAGGGCAATTGCATTTTCTGTACCGCTAAGATTATCAGGGAAAGCAGAATGGACACGAGCACTCTGATTGCCCGCATACCCATCAAGACCCTCCTGAAACGCTATTGTTTCCGAAGCTGCCAAAGCCGGAGCCGGAAAAAGCAACAATCCCATCAAAGTAGAAAGAATCAAAGCTGCACTAAGCGCAACCGAAACAAATGGCCGCAAGGACCGTAGTCGAGGACGAGTCCACATTTTACATACCTCCTGTTGTGAATAAGATGCGGATGGAGATTGAGAAAGGAAAGAGTCGTATCTGCACGATCTGAAGTCTTCCCCGACTGTTTCGAAACCTCTTTTCCAACTCCAGTCTCTTCGAGTTTGTAGCTGATCCTTAAGCCCCGGAGAAGGCGATCCTTTTAAGATATAACTCCAACGTTAATTTCACCTCCTTCCAGCATCCGACGGTTATCCCCGTTAACAAATACAAAAAAACCCCGTCTGGTCAGCACAAAGCAAACAGACGGAGGTCAGTCCTTCGTTTCGGGCAGCTGGCTGGCATCGCGGACGTGCAAGTCCGTTTTAGCCCCTGTAGCTTTGCGTCTCCGCTTTTCAGCGGGTTTGCCTTTATTCCAATGTTCTATTTTATTCAACAAATCTTTACAAGGAAAAATATATCAATAAGTATAGATAGTTTGTATAGGTCTGTAGTTATATTATCGGAAGTTTTTTCTATCCATTTAGTCCTATGTGGTGGACTTATCCATAATATGAGCGGGTAGGCGTTCCGTTATTTTGGTTCTTCAACCAAAGCCGACTCGGCTGCATGAATAGTAAATTTTTTGTATTTGTTCTGTCATCATTTATTAGGCTATAGCCTGTTATTGTAAATTTTGCAGTCCAATAAATAGGTAAACGCATAGGATAAAAAGTAAACAATGAAATCATAAGAGGAGAATGAATAAGCATGTACTATAATTCTTGCCGTCGTTATCAAGGGCATAATCCTGTGCATAGCAGCTGGAGCAACCACTATTGGGGTTATAATCCTTATTATTACAATGGGTACAGGAACGACAGTAATCATACTGGAAATATAATACTAAGAGATTACGGTCCGAAGCCTTTTGTAGTGAATATAGACCAGGCAACAAAGCAAAATCATACTTACCGTACCGCTTTATGGACAGGGAAGCATCTTCAAGTGACTCTGATGAGTATTCATGTCGGTGATGATATCGGACTGGAGGTCCATCCGACGACTGACCAATTCATACGGATTGAAGAAGGTCAGGGGCTTGTTCAAATGGGGGATCGGAAAGACAAATTAGATTTTCAAGAAATGGCCTATGACGGCTACGCCATAATGATACCTGCTGGGAAATGGCACAATGTAACCAATACAGGCAACACCCCCCTTAAAGTTTACGTGATCTACGCGCCGCCGGAGCATCCGTTTGGCACCGTTCATGAAACCAAAGCAATGGCGATGTCTGCTGAAGGATAGTTAGAGCAAGGCATTCCCAGTTTGAAACGGAAATAGGTATAGAGTTGGGTAAGCGGCACATGAAGAGAAGATGCACGGCAGAGAGATAGCATGCTCTCTGCTTTTTTTTGCCTCCAATTTACATGATCGGATCAACCCGACGCCGTTGTCTTCAGTAGGCCGCACAGGTACTGCAGTCGATTTCTTTCGAATGCTTTGTATTTGCCGTTTTTTTAGCAAGCTTTATATCGAATGGGAATTACAATTTCTTAACTTTCGTAAATAATCATTTAATTATATAATCATTTACAAATATTTAGGGGTGTGAGAAAATGAACAGCAAAGCGGCTCGAGTGAATATCCCTGTCGTCTAGAAAGGAGTGGCAAGCATGATTTCAATTGAAGAGATGGCCGATGTACTGAAGCTGCTGGGCGATAAGAACAGGCTTACGATTGTCGGCCTGCTGAATGAGAAGGAACTATGCGTGTGCGAGATCGTCGAGCTGTTACAAACGAGTCAGCCGAACATTAGCCAGCATATGCGCAAATTAAAAGACGGCGGCCTCGTCAAAGAGACCAAAAGAGGGCAGTGGGTATACTACTCCTTAACTATTCAAGACAAGCCCTACATCGCGGAAATTCTGAACCGGATTCCTTCGCAAAAAGAAAAAATGCAATCGACGATCTGCGAGGAGAATGAATGCTGCAATTAACTCAGGAGGGCTTTTATGGTTTACATCGCTTTTCTTATTTTTTTACTCACCTTAACATTTGTGATTTGGCAGCCAAAAGGATTGAATATCGGCTGGTCTGCTAGCGCCGGAGCCATTCTCGCATTAATTTTCGGTGTAGTCAGCTTCGCGGACGTCGGTACCGTTACCGGCATTGTTTGGAACGCCACTTTGGCGTTTGTTGCCATAATTTTAATCTCGCTGGTGCTCGATGAGATCGGATTTTTCGAATGGGCAGCGCTGCATATGGCGCGGCTTGCACGCGGTAACGGACTGCTCATGTTCGTCTTTATCGTGTTGCTGGGATCAGCTGTCGCAGCTCTGTTTGCAAACGACGGCGCGGCCTTAATCATAACACCGATCGTGCTTGCAATGGTACGCGCGCTTAAATTTGAGGAGAAGATGATTCTTCCGTTTATTATAGCAAGCGGCTTCATTGCCGATACCGCTTCTTTGCCGCTTGTCGTAAGCAATTTGGTGAATATCGTATCCGCCGATTACTTCAATATCGGTTTTGTGGAATATGCGAGCCGTATGATCGTACCGAATTTTTTCTCGATCCTGGCCAGCCTCCTGGTACTGTATTTGTATTTTCGTAAAAGCATTGCGAAAAGCTACGATCTCTCCGAGCTAAAAAAGCCGGAAGAAGCGATCAAGGACAAGAGATTGTTCCGGCTATCCTGGGTAATATTAGCAGCTCTCCTCGCTGCCTACTTTGGCAGTGAATTTTTATCCGTTCCCGTGTCGATCGTTGCCGGGCTTGCCGCGATTGCTTTCCTTATGGCTGCGAGAAGAAGCCCTGTCATTCAGACATGGACGCTCGTCAAGGGGGCTCCTTGGGCTGTCGTCATCTTCTCCATCGGTATGTACGTCGTCGTGTATGGGCTCCGGAATGCCGGTCTTACCGATGCATTAGGCAGTGTCATTCAAGCAGTCGCGGACAAAGGACTATTCGCCGCTGCCGTAGGTATGGGGTTTATCGCAGCGATTTTATCCTCGGTTATGAATAACATGCCGACCGTGATGATCGACGCATTGGCCATACAAGGCACGCATACCGAAGGGATGATTCGGGAGGCATTAATCTATGCCAATGTGATCGGTTCGGATTTGGGGCCGAAAATTACCCCGATCGGATCTCTGGCAACCTTGCTCTGGCTGCATGTGTTAGCGGCGAAAAACGTGAAGATCGGTTGGGGCATGTATTTCAAGATCGGCATTCTTTTAACCGTCCCCACTTTGTTTATTACTCTCGTCGGTCTTTTTGCGTGGCTTTACTTGCTTCAATCCACGAACGTTAATGCATGGCTGATCATCGTGACTATCACAGCAGCCGTTGCGATGGCTACCATGATCGCCGTGAAGTGGGCATTAGGAAGCAAGCATAGAGGAAGTCAAAAAGTCTAACCCAAATCGGAAATTTAAAGGAGACATGTACGATGGAGAAGAAACCTCTTGTTTATTTTTTATGCACTGGCAATTCGTGCAGAAGCCAGATGGCGGATGGATTTTTAAAAGCGTTGGGCGGCGAAAAATATGAAGTGAAAAGCGCGGGGCTGGAGGCGCATGGCCTAAATCCGCGTGCGGTCCAGGTGATGAAGGAAGCCGGCGTGGATATAAGCCGGAATACGTCCGATGTGATCGATCCGGAACTGTTGAATCGCGCCGATTACGTGATTACCTTGTGCGGACATGCCGACGAGCATTGTCCCATGATCGCTAACAAGAATGTAACTAAGTGGCATTGGGGTTTTGATGACCCGGCAAAAGCAACCGGAACCGAGGATGAAATCATGGAACAATTCCGGACTGTCCGGGATTCGATTCAAAACCGGATTAAGCAATTTGTAAAAGAAGGGAAGTGAACGTCTCCTATGATCAAAAGGATGCATGTTGCTTTGAACTGTACCGATCTGAAGAAGTCTCTTGACTTCTATCGGGCTTTTTTTGGAGCAGAGCCAAGTAAAATCAAGGATAACTATGCTAAATTCGAGCTCGGGGAACCGGCCCTTCATTTTTCATTAAATGTCCGCCCTTTCGAACAAAAGGGTGTATTGAACCACCTGGGTTTCCAAGTCAATAACACCGAAGAAGTACTCGCTATGGGGGAACGGCTGCGTCAAAGCGGGCTTCTGCTCATTGACGAGATGAATACGACTTGCTGTTATGCGGTTCAGGATAAAGTTTGGGTGTACGATCCCGACGGAAATGCCTGGGAGATTTTCTACACAAAAGAGGATTCCGAATTTGAATCGGCGGGAGAAGCCCGGGACTTGTCATTGTGCTGTGCTCCGCCATCAGCACCGGTTCAGGTGAAGTTCGAATCTTTTAAAAAAGGGGTATAGTCCATGATTATCGAAAAATCGTACCATGCTCTAATTCCGAATCACATATTTATGGGTGGAGCAGCAGACGTGGAATCCATGGTAAAAAACGAAGGCATTGATGTTGTTGTTGATCTCCGAGGCGAAGCGACTGAAAGCGCCTATCCGAGTGACCGGGTGCAATGGGTTCAGATCCCGTTAGCGGATCGTTCCAGCCAGCCCCAGGAAAAAGCATTTCGACAAGCTATCCAAGCGGTGACAGAAGCATACCGCCAAAATAAAAAAGTAGCCTTTCATTGCGGCGGAGGAAAAGGAAGAACCGGTACTGTCGCCGCTGGAACATTGCTTGGTCTAGGGTTATGCCAAACGGTCGATGAGGCTGAAGCCAAAGCAAAAGAGATACGAAACGTGATCGAATTGAAACCGGCACAGAAAGAATCGCTGTTGAGATTGTTCCCAAACCGATAAACAGGAATGAAACCACTTGTTTGAGAAAGTGGTTTTTTCTTTTTATACAAGACCAAATCATAGAAAAATTAATGGTTGTAATTTGCAAGTAAATGCGATATAACTATTGCAGGAGGCGAAAGAGCATGGAAAATATTCGCGAGCTGTTTCAAATCATGACCCGCCGATTTGGTTTTCTAAATAAAAACTGCTGTACAGCCGGCGGATTGGACATTTCCTTGATCCAGAGCCACATCATCTATGAGATTGATCATCAGTTTAAGCCGTCCATGCAACAGGTAGCAGAAGCATTAGGTACCGATATTACAACTTTTAGCCGTCAAGTTCAGTCATTAATCAAAATGAACTTGGTGAAAAAGGTTCCCGATCCGGATGATCGGAGAGTATATATTCTTTCTTTGACCGTAGGGGGGAAATTCGTTGCAACGACGATCGACCAGCAAATGAATGCATATTTAAACGAGATCTTCTCACACATGAACGATTTTGAAAAAGAGACTGTACTTCGTTCGATCAAGCTGCTGAATGAGGCGATGGCAAAATCCGGCTTTTGCTGCACAACCCCTATGGGGTAATCTTTTTTGGTATATAGTTGCAAAATGCAAATAATTTAAAGGGTGATGACAATGGCTGAGGTATGGGACACAATCGTAATCGGGGGAGGGCAGGCAGGCCTAGCTTCCGGATTTCATTTGAGCAGGAACCGTCTGAAGTTCATGATTCTTGAGGCAAGCGATCAGCCGGCAGGTTCGTGGCCTCAATATTATGACAGTTTAAAGCTTTTTTCACCGGCACGCTTTTCCTCTTTACCCGGAATGAAAATTCAGGGGGATCCCGACCGGTATCTCCGGAAAGAGGAAGTTATCCGTTATTTACAGGACTATAGGGAAAAGTATCAGCTGCCAGTTAGATTAAATAAACGTGTGGTGTCCGTCGAGAAAAGTGGTGATGTGTTCACAGTCCATACAATGACCGGGGACATGTACCAGACCAGAACGATGATTAACGCAACGGGTTCCTTTCACAATCCGTATACCCCCGTCATTCAGGGAAGAACCGAGTTTAAGGGCGCGATCATGCATTCCTCCGAGTACCGCAATCCGGATCGTTTCAGAAATAAAAGGGTGCTGGTGGTTGGACGCGGAAATTCCGCCGTTCAAATTGGCGTAGAACTGGCAGAAGTAAGTAACGCCTCTCTAGCTGTATTACAGCCGGTTCAGTTTGTGAAGCAAAGGATATTGGGCCTGGATCTGCATGTTTGGATAAAAGCAATCGGCTTTGATACTTTTCCATTTTGGCGTTTAGGGAAAAGCGCCCCTAGCCCAAGCAATGTGATCGATTTGGGGTTCTATCGGGAGCGGATACAAGCAGGTAAGCCTGATCAACGGCCGATGTTTACGTCGTTTTATGCCGATGGCGTGGTCTGGAGCGATGGGACAAAGGAGCCGATAGACTCCGTTATCTATGCCACCGGGTACCGCCCGGATCTCTCTTATTTCAGCGGGATAGGGGCGCTTGATTCCGCGGAAAGGCCCTTGCAGGTAGCTGGCGTAAGCAGTTCCGTGCCTGGACTTTATTATGTAGGATTGGAAGGTCAACGCTCATTTGCTTCAGCTACTTTGAGAGGGGTGGGGCCGGACGCAAACTACATAGTACGGAAGTTACGTCTTCATTTAAGGAGCCTCTCTAAAAAGAGCAACTGATACCGGCCTGCGCGGAAAATGGTCATGAATATCCGATGGTCTGCAAGCTGGTTTCCGGTCTCCGGAACGGGGACTTTCGGAATTGCCGATTGCGTAAAACCGGGGAGACGTGTAAGGAGCTTGCAGAAAACGTTGTCCGCCGGGCCGCTTCCCGCTAATCCGTCTTTCTAATAAAACGAATGAGCAGCATCCGGAACAACAGGATGTGGTAAAGCGTGCCCGTCGCCGCATGCAGCAGTGCAGCGGGCAGATCGGACGCGGACCCGGTGAAGTAGGCTTTGGACGACCAGTAGGCCGGAAAGACGGCGCCAAGTGCCTGGATCGGGAACGGAATAAAATAAGCGATGACAGGGCCGAAAACAAGCAGTCCGACTCCTTTGGACAACGCCATGCCTTCTACTTTGTTGGATGCATAAGCGCCCAGAAACAAAGACATAACCGGTGCGGAGAGCGCCGCCATCGGCAGGATCATCAACATATTCCACAGGCGCACCGGGACTAACCCGGAGCAGGTGAGTATGAAGACGCTGTAGACGACGGACAGGAGCACCGGCAGGAAGAGCCGATACCGTAAATATCCTCGTTTCGATAAAGGCGTAACCGCATAATAGTCGATCAGCTTCTCGTCCCGCTCGTCGAGCATCAGGAAACCCGTCATGACCCCCAGAATGAGCGGTGTCAGAAATAGCGCGATACTCAGGATCAGATCATAATGGACGGCCAGGTCGAAGCCGGTCCGTTCCTCCAGAAGCATAGCGCCGGCCGGGACTCCGAACCGGAGCACAACTAATAGAAGCAGCGGCGCGAGCAGATAAAAGGCGAGCATAGGGTCCCGGGTCACTTGCCGCAGATCCCCGCGAATCAGATGAAACGTTCGGTTCATCGTCCTTCGGCTCCTTCCCCGATTTTATAAACGAGAAACCGGTAAACAGACTTCCGGGTCCAGCCATAAGCGAGCCCGATCCAAGCCAATAGCAAAACCGCGCTATACAGAAGCTGAGCCGGACTTGGAGCGGAGAAGGGCGCGCCGATGAGCAGAAGCGATCCGTAGGTCGGCAATACCGCAAGCAGCGGGCTGCTCCATATTCCGGCCGTTTCCAGGACTGGCAGCATGAACAGTAGTGTCGCAAAGGTAGACAGGAAGAAAAAGCCGTTTAACGTCTTCACCCGCACCGCAACCCCGAGACCGATAAACGTAAAAAACACCGAGGTCATGGCTACGCCGATTAGCAGCCATACGGGATTCGTGCCGAAGCCGAAGGCAGAGGCGTGGATGATCCAACTGGTAGCAACAGACAGCACCGATAGCGATAGCGTTTTGGACCAAATATACTCTTCCGGCGTATAAGGTGTCACAAATAAGCTGTCGTGGATGCCTTGCCCTTTCTCAAGCAGGACGAGTCCGCCGATAAAGAAAAAACCGAGCATGCTAGGGTCGGAGAACGTGAGCAGGATGTTCGTTTTCTCCAGGTAGCTGTCCGGCAGCAGCTGCATCAGGACGATATAGGCCACAGCGACGAGGGAATAAGCGTAATAAAAGCCGTGACGGAATTGCAGCAGAACATCGTATCGGAACGCCGCAGCCAACCTCATCCCAGACACCTCCCCGTAATGTTCACAAATATATCTTCCAGGGAAGCTTCCTGGGTATGCATCGTTTCGATAGTTCCGCTGCGGAGCAACTGGATAAACGCGGGATCGTTGCCGATCGTCCGCAGATCGAACGAGGCTCGCTTGAGCGACGAATCTTCCTTGTACTCGATTTGGACTTCCTTCTGGCCTTGGCGAACCTTCAGCTCGCGAGGGGAATCGATCAGACGGATGTCTCCGTCTACGATGAAAGCGACGCGGTCGCACAGCTCTTCGGCGGCGCTCATGTTGTGGGTGGTCAGAAGAATCGTTGTGCCTTCGCGTTTTTTCCGGAGGATCAGCTCCTTCAAGCTTTTGGCATTCACCGGGTCAAGTCCCGATGTCGGTTCGTCCAGAAACAGCAGGCCCGGTTTATTCAGAAGAGCCCGGCACATGTTCAGCCGCATTTTCATTCCTTTGGAATAATCGGCTACTTTCCTATGAGCGTACGGTTCCAGCCCGAGCATGGCCAGCAGGTTCTTCGGATCTTCCGTCTCACCGGAATATAACGAGCGGAATAAATTCAGATTCTCGATGGCCGTAAACCGGGCATAAAAGTTGGGGAACTCGAAGGCGACGCCGATATTCTCATAATAATCGCTCCGGACCTCCCTAAGCTCTTTGCCCATGACGCGAACGCTTCCTGCATACGGCTTGAGGACGCCGATCAATATTTTTTGGATCGTGCTTTTGCCGGCTCCGGACGGGCCCAGAAATCCGAAAATTTCCCCTTCGCGGATCGAGAAGTCGAGCCCTTTAAGCGCAGGCTCCTTAACTCCCGGATACCAAAACTGCAACTGTTGCACCTCAATCATCGGTTTCCTCCTTTTCGGCAATCAGGCCGTCCGCCACAAGACGGATGAGCAGTTCAATCGTATCCTCGTATTTGTCCTCGCCGATATGACGTTTCTGCAGGGCGAGCAGCACAAGCGAACGAAGCAGACTAACGATCGTTTCCGGATGTGCCTGGATCATGACCCCGCGTTGCTGAGCCAGCTCGAAAATCGGAATGAAAAAACGGGAGTCACTGTCAAAATGCTCCTTCAGCTTCTCCTCGGGTATTCCGCGGAACAACGTCTCCATGCTGTCGTTGTCGTAAAGCTGGCGGATGAGCGGATGGGTCTCCATAACGGCGAACGATTCCCGTAAAAACCGTTTGAACAGCGGCCGGGTCAGCTTCTCTGCAGATATAAGCAAATCCAGCAGACGGCTGCGGATGGCATGCTCCTCCAGCTGGAGAATTTCCAGATACAGCTCCTCCTTGGAAGGAAAAAACATATAAAACGATCCTTGCGCGATTCCTGCGGATTTGGTCAGGTCCGTGACGCTCGTTTTCTTAAGCCCGTGCACCGAGAACAGCTGGCGCCCATTCTCCACCAACCTGTCGCGGATAAGCTCTTTTTCTTTGTCGGTGAATTTGCGCATATGCGGATGACACCTCTTTTAAAAATATATGAATATATTTATTTTATATTCATATATTAAAGTGTCTGCACGCTTCTGTCAATGATTGCTGCCTCGGTTTACCAGCCGATCGTCACATTGGAGAAGAGGGAACCTTCCAGGGAGCTGTGCTCGGGGAAAACACTTTTATTGTTTGATGAGGGAGCTGGATAACCAGCCCTCTTATCGACGGGGCGCCGGTATCGCTCGCTGCATTCACACCGTGAATACGGCGGCTCGGCATAGGCCGACCAACGCCTCGACCACGCGGTCCGCGGCCGCCGTCGCCGCATTGCCGCACCGGATCGTGCAGCAGCCGGGGTGCCACTGGACGCCGAGAACGAATGTGCCGCCGGATTTCCGCTCGGAAGCGTAGTCATTTTGCCAAGTCAAAATGCTTCTCCCGCATAAGCTGAGCCTGTGCGGAGAGAAGTATGTATGGGTTGTTTTTTGGTTAAGAGTCGTTTGAAGTCGTTATTTTGGCTGAAATCCGCTTGGATGGCACAATAAGAGCGGTTTGCAGCTTCTAATATCGGCCGAAAGGGTGCAGACGCCTCCAGTTGGTGAAAACAAGAGGCCTAAACCGCCTTTATACACTTCGATCTATCGAAAAGGCGGGAAATAAAGGATGCCAAGGACTTTTATTTGCGTTGTACCGCCAAGTTACATTCGTCACGAAGACGCAGGGGCGTCCTGCAGCTTGCGTTTGCCGGCTCTTAGCGACATGCCGAAGCAGATCAGCAGAACCATACAGGCAAGCGCATACGGATAGTTGATATCCACATCGAACAAAAATCCGGCGACGATCGGTCCGGCGATATTGCCGAGACTGGTGAAGGCCGAGTTGAGACCGGCCACGTAGCCCTGCTGATCTTTGGCCATCATGGACATCTGGGTGCTGATGGCCGGACGCAAGATGTCGATCGCCAGGAAGACGATAAACGTAACGGCGAAAATGAGCCAAAACTTATGGACGAACAGCGTGAGCAAAATAAACAAACCGGCAAAAAACAAGCAAACCGAAATGACGCGTTTCTCTCCGAAACGGTTCAGAATCCAGCTGAACGCGGTCACCTGAACGACAGCGCCGGCGATGGAGCCGAACGTGATGATAAAGGCGATATCTTTAGGGCCGAACCCGAACTTATGGTCAACGAACAATCCGAAGACCGTCTCGAAGTTAGCCAGTCCGAACGACATGACAAAGACGATAACCAGGCTTAAAAAGTAAGGCTCGCGGTAGGAGTGCAGCAATTGCGAGAGAAGGCTTCTCCGTTGTTTCGCGGCGGACGCCGAATCGGCAGCCCCTTCCTTGGCCGGCAGCGACTCGGGCAAAATAAGCAGCGTGATGACGGCGGCGATCAGTCCGGCCACGGCAGCGGTATAAAAGGGGGTGCGAATCCCGAATTCGGCGATATACCCGCCAATGCCCGGACCGATAACGAAACCTGTCGTAATCGCCGCGTTAATATAGCCCATCCCGGCGGCGCGCTGCTCCTTCGTCGTGACGTCCGCGGCGTAAGCCATGACGGCCGGCATAATCAAGGCGGCGCTGACGCCGCCGAGCATCCGCGAGACGAACAGCAGCACCGGGTTGCTTGCGATTCCGAACAGCCCTTCCGACACCGCGAACACGAACATGCCGATGACGATCATCCGTTTTCTGCCGAACGAATCGGCCAGCCGCCCGGCCTGAGGCGAGAACAGAAGCTGCGTTAGCGAGAAGGCCGCTACCAGCAAGCCGACCGTGCTCCCGGTTATGCCGAGCTCGTCCATAAACATAGGCAGGATCGGTATGACGAGGCCGATCCCCGTAAAGACTAGAAATAAATTCAACATCAGGACCAGAACGGCCCCCCGATTTTTTAACAGCAAAGACATGTTTAATTCCTCCAAACGATATAAAAGCAAACATACTGAATATTCATTCTAGATTATGGTGAAAAAAAGGACTAGCGGGATGGCTTGGCAACGCCGTGCAAAAACACGTCCATTGCAAGCCGGTAAGCCGCCAGTGCCTCATCCCGGTCCATATGCCGGGAATGTTGACTTAATCCGAACGTCAAACTGTCCAAAATAATCGCGAGAGCCGCCACATTTGTGATCTGGAATTCGCCGTTGTCGACTCCTCGTTGGAGCAACTGCCGATTAAAGTTAAGATAACCTTGGACCATGGCGTTAATACGCTCTTCCACATCCGAAGCTTTCTCGGCATTGTTGAAAAACTCGTCAACCGCTTTGGTCAGCGGATGATTCAATTGGTCGATCGCCAAATGTTCAGCCATTCCGTATAATTTCTCGGCGGTAGTCGGGTAGAGCGGTTCTTTGGCCAGCCATGTTTCTTCCCATTCCCGGTTCCATTCCTCGATCAGATATAAAATCAGTCCTTCTTTGCTCTTGAAATGATAATAAATGTTGCCTGCGCTGCAGTCAGTCGCTTTCACGATATCTTCAATCGATGTAGCCTTGTAGCCTTTTTGCACGAACAAGGTTCTGGCTTTCTCGGCTATTTTCTTTTTGGTTTGCTCGCTTTGCAGCTTCTTTTTATTCATCCATACCGCACCTCTTTCCTGGCTGGCCGTGTACAGTCGTCGAAGTATACTGAACGTTTATTCAGTATTCTAACCGATCAAGAGATCATTTCGCAAGGTTTGTCTCAAAAAATGTGATTCCATATGTAAAACCTATAAAAAGATAATATTTTTAATATTTTCGCTATACAACAATTAGTGGTAGCATACGGATAGACTCGGACTGATGGAATAAGGTGCAAATGGCAAATGGACGGTAATCCGTCACAACCATAACGCTGGGCGGAGAGCTAAGCGCCCGGCAGTGATTAATGATTAAAAATCTTATCTGTAACATTGGAGAGGGTGCAGCATGAATCATTCGGCTTATTGGCTCGTCAACGTTCGTTTGGAAAGCGGCTACCGTTACGAAGAGGAAGAGATTACCGGAACCGAAACGGATCTATACCGCATCCGCATCGAGAACGGCCGGATGACGGCCATCGCTTCGGCTGCGGACAGTCTGCCGGGCGACGGGCTTCCGCTGCGTGATGCGGGAGGGCTCTTGATGCTTCCCGCTTTCAAGGAAATGCACATTCATATCGACAAAACCTACTATAGCGGGCCGTGGAAAGCGGTAAAACCGGTGACGGGGATATTCGGCAGAATCGAGGAGGAGCGGGAGCTCTTGCCGAAGTTGCTGCCTACCGCACAGGAGCGGGCGGAGAATATGCTCGCGCTGCTGCTTGGCTATGGCTCCACTCATGTCCGGACGCACTGCAATGTCGACCCGGTCGTCGGCTTGCGCAACCTGGAGGCGACCATGCACGCGCTTCAGACGTACTCGGGCAAATTGTCCAGCGAGGTGGTCGCCTTCCCGCAGCACGGGCTGCTTCGCTCGGATGCGGTCCAGCTCGTCCGGGAGGCGATGCGGCACGGCGCCACTCATGTCGGCGCGGTCGATCCGGCAACGGTGGACGAAAATATCGAGAAATCGCTGCAGACGATGATGGATATCGCGGTTGAGGCGGATGCGGGCGTCGATATTCATATTCATGACCGCGGTGAGACCGGAATAAGGACGATGCACAGGCTCGCCGAGCTGACGGAACAGGCCGGCTGGCAGGGCCGGGTAACGGTTAGCCATGCGTTCGGTTTTGCGGGCGAAGCCGGAGCCGCCGCCGAGCTGGCGGAACGTTTTGCAAGCCTTGGCATTTCCGTCACCTCGACGGTGCCGATCGGCAGTTTGATCATGCCGATTCCGATGATGCGAGCGAAGGGAGTCCGGGTTGAGCTGGGCAACGACAGCATTACCGACCATTGGTCGCCGTTCGGCACCGGGGACTGTCTGGAGAAAGCGGGACGGCTCGCCGAGCTGTACCGGTTCGTCGATGAGCGTTCGCTCGGTGAAGCGCTGGGTTTTATCACGGGAGGCATAATACCTCTCGATGCAGAAGGCAAACGGGTGTGGCCTGTAATCGGCGATGCTGCCGACGCGGTGCTGGTACAGGCGAGCTGCTCCGCGGAAGCGGTAGCGCGAAGAGCGAAGCGGGCAGCGGTGCTGTTCGGAGGAGAGGTCGTCTCCGGGGCGTTAGACGCCGGATAAAAGATGTCACGAAGAGCTGCAGCTCCTCGGCGCAACAAACAGGACGGGAGCTTCTCATTCGAGAGCAGCTTCCGTCTTTTTCAATCGACTTGAAAGTTCGAGTTGTTCGCCATACTAAGCGAAGGGGGACCGGGCTGGACCGATGGTCCCATTCCCTCCCGCGCACCAACCGGGGCGGAGCCGATTATTTGCCCATCGCTTGGCCAGCCGTTTCGCTTTTTAACAGCTCGACAAAGTTATGAGCGGCTTTGGACAAACGGTGGTTTTTCAGCCGGATGACGCCGACCGGAGAATACAGCTCCGCAGCCGGGGAGATTCGGCGAGCGCGGACCGGGTAGCCCGGATGCCGGGCAAGCATCGTCTCCGGAACGATCGAGCAGCAAAAACCGGACGAAACCAAATCCATCAGCAGCGTAATATCGGAACATTCGCCCATAAGGTTCGGGTTCAGACGGAACCGGGAGAACGCCTCCACGATTAAATAATAAACGCCTAATCCTTCGGTGCTCGGCAGGATCAGCGGAACGTCACCCAGATCGGCTAGCGACACCTCGTCACCCGGCCACTGTGCCGATTGGGAACACGTAATAAAGTAAAACGGCTCGGCAAACAGATGAAGCACGGAAAAAGGAGACAGCTCAAGCGGCAGACGAATGATCGCAAGCTCGATGCTCCGTTCCTTGACCAGGTTGCATAGATGAGCCGATTCGTTCTGCTGAATTTTATAAGTGACCTTAGGGTATTGCTTCTGGAATCGGTGGAGCATCCCGGCTAGCCCCGCAACCGAAAACGTATTGATGCCGATTTTCAACTTTCCGTTTACCCCTTTACCCACTTCCTTTACTTCCGTTTTCGCTTCTTCCATGAGCTGGGTCAGCTGCAGCGCATACTTATACAACGATTTCCCGGCTTCGGTCACTTCGAAATTTTTGCCGCTTCTCTCTACCAGCTGCAAGCCGAGCTCTTCTTCCATCGCTTTTAACTGCTGGCTTAACGGCGGCTGGGACATATGCAGTTTTTCGGCGGCGGCCGAGATTCTCCCTTCCTCCACGATCGCAATAAAATACCGCAGTTGCCGGATATCCATCTCTTGAACGCTCCTTTCTCGTAATAAGCGGCGAACGGATCAGGGGAGTCTCTTGGCGGCGGATGCGCGCCCGGAGGCAGCCCCGGGTCGCCCTACAGCTCGAACCAAATGAAAACGGCCAGTGAAGCTAGCAGCGCAGCAGCGTTGACCGCCGCGAAAAACCGTTTCCGCACTTTTCCGCTCATCGGTTCGGCAGACCAGAGAAGCTCCCACACCAATATCCCGTTTAATACGGCGAAAATGATCAAAGAGATCACCAATTTTACAACCATCCGGTATCCACCTTTCCTTGAGAAATGATGAGTTTAGGAGCATAAGCTTGAGGGTTGCGCCAATCGCTGGCAACGATCGCACGCAACCTGATCCTTGCAGCGTGGTCTAGCGGTTCCGTTTGCGGAGTCCGGCCGGCGGGTACGGGATCGAGAACGATACGGTAGTCCCGCGATCCGGAGCGCTTTGGATATCAAGTCCTTTGCCATAGTAGCGTTTTAAACGAAGATCGGTATTGGATAGGCCGATTCCCCGGTCGGGCTCGGACGGATGGCCGGATAACCGCTGCATAATCTCCTCCTCGATCCCGACACCGTCGTCCGCGATGACGATCTTCGCGTGAGTGCCGGTGTCGGTGAGACGGATCGTAATCGTTCCGCCGCGGGTCCGCTTCATCACTCCGTGTCTGACTGCGTTTTCTACCAGGGGCTGGATCGTAAGCAAGGGGATCATCAGCCGTCCGCATTCGCCTATCTCCCATTGAACCTGCAATCTGTCGTCAAACCGTTCCTTTTCAATATGCAAATAAGCGCGGACGATGTTCAGTTCTTCTCCGATCGGGACCAGCTCATCCCGGAATTTAATTTTGCTTCTGATGACATCGCCGAATGCTTCGAGCATGTCGCGCATCCGTTTCAAATCGATCGAACTGAGCGCCGAAATCGAATTTAATGTATTAAAGATGAAATGGGGCTGAATTTGCGCCTGCAGCCAGGCAGTCTCCATCTGAATCCGCTCGCGCATAGACTGCTTCACTTCCGTTAACATTTGTACTCTCGCTCTTAATTCGAGCGCATCGACCGGCTTCGTCACATAGTCGTTGGCCCCTGCTTGAAACCCGTATCGAATGTCTTCGGGCCGGCTTCTGGCGGTAAGGAGCAGAACGGGGAGGTCGGTGACGGAGAAACGGCCGCGAATGACACGGGTCAACTCATACCCGGACGTATGAGGCATCATGACGTCCGTTAAGACCAGGTCCCATTCTTTGGCATCCAATGCAGCCAGCGCCTGCTTGCCGCTTGTCACCGACGTTATGGCATAACGGTCCGACGATAAAATCGTCTCAACCACTCCCAGATTTACCGGGTCGTCGTCTACGACCAGCAGATGAGGCCGATCGCCCGCGCAAGCCGATCCCGTCAGCGTCTTCTCCATCCAAAGCGGCGGGGAAGAAGGGGCGGCGACCGCAGCTGCCGGTACAGCCGATTCTGTCGACTCCTTCGCCTTAACGTCCAACGATTCGGCCTGTCCCGCCAACTGCAGCGTAAACACGAATTCCGAACCTTGTCCGGGTGCGGAGCGGACTCGCAGCGTTCCGCCATGCAGCTCGACCAGCTGCTTGCTGATACTGAGGCCGAGGCCAAATCCGCCCTCGATCATCGTCTTGGCGGAGTCCGCCTGCTCGTAAGGCTCGAACACCCGCTGCCGCGTTTCCTCATCCATCCCGATGCCGGTATCGGCGATCGCGATGCGGGCTTTTCCGTGTTTGACCTCCCCCCGAATCGTTACTTCGCCTTCGTTCGTAAATTTCAACGCATTGTGCAGCAGATTAGACACGATTTGGATCACCCGGTTTTCGTCGGCGTACACGTTCGGGAAATGCTCGGGAATTTCGTTAACGATCCGTACGGGCTTGCCTTCCGTCATCGGGTGAAGCATGTCCGTGACGCCGGTGACGATCGGCTGCAGCGTGAAGCTCCGGAGCTGCAGCCGGGGACCCGATTCTTGAAGGCTCATGGCATCGAGCAGATCGTTAAGCATGATGGACATCCGGCGCCCCACGGTCAGGACGGTCTTCAGATCTTTGACGCTTTTCCCGTTCAGCGACTGCTGCTCTCGTTCCAATACCACATGCGACAAGTTCAGGATGCTATGTAGCGGATTGCGCAGCTCGTGGGACGTATTGGCCAAAAATTCGTCCTTCCGTTTATCCGCCCTCTGCAGTTTGGCCGCGAGCTGCTCGGTTTCCGCATGCACCTGAAAATAGTGTCTGAACCAGACCGAAGCGAAACAAGCGATCGAAGCGATCAGGTCAAACGGGTAATAAACGACTTTAATGCCGGTCGTCATCAAAATCCCCCACCAGAGGAGGTTGCTCATGAACGCGATGACGGACAGCAGCAGCAATACGTTATCTTTCGGTTCCTTGATGGAGGTGCGGAGCATGGACAAGATCGTGAGCAGCATCGAGACCCCGATGCCAAGCGAATATATGAACTGAATCGTCACCACATACCTGGCCGGCAGGAGGAGCGACAACAAGGCGGCTGCACAGCAAAAAGCGGAGAGCCAAGGGACCCATTTGCGCCAAAAGGCCGTCAACTGGTGCTTGATGCACTGAAGCAGCGCAAACGCGGCTGTAATCATGGCAAAATGGACCAGCTTAAAGCTGAATTCATAGTTGATCGGGAACCAATACGACAGCAGTTTCTCGTCGCTGCCCAGCAAATACATGAACATCGCGCTGACCAGCAGCAGGGAGAAGGCGATCAATCTCCGGTCCCGGCGTCCTACCAGATACAGGATGAGTGCATAGACGGCATGGATCAGAAAAACGACGGCCGCAATCTGCTGCATGCTGATCGAGAGCAGCGTCTCCCGGGCCATCCGCTCCTCCGTCCCGAACTTGATGGAACGGACGATCCCGCTCCCCCGGGGATCTTTGTAATTGGCCGCCTGGATGACAACCTCGATTACGCTGTCGCCGTTCGCCGTGAAGGAGGAGGAGTAAGGTACGTTATGCGCGACATACGTCTCTGCACTTTCCCCCGGCTGACCCGAGGCGGACAGCAGCCGGCCGTTCACATACAACGCCGATGAGCTTCGCACGCTGGGAATCCGAATGCTGTAGTTCCGGTCCTGTTCCGGGCTGACCAGGATGCGCAGCCGATAGGTCGCATAGCCGTACGGCGTGTTGCTTCCCCGCTGCAAGGAATCGTTCCAGCCGCCCGGAACCCGTATCCAATCCGGTTGGCCTGGCGCCGCTCCCCGCTCGCCGGCGATCAGCCACGTATGCGGGTAAAACTCCCACTCGCCGTCCAGGGTAAAGGTACGGCTGTCCCAGTCCTCCCAGTTTCGCAAATCAAGCTGGCCGTGAACGGCATGGGGCTGATCCGGGTTATGAAACGACGCGATCCATATTAGGCGCATGCCGGTCAGGATCATAAAAAAGACACCGGCGATCGCTATATATCTCCATTTGGTATTTCGGTTTGGAAAATTCGGCAAATCAGATATACTCCTTATTAATAGGTGTTAACGGCTAGATGGGGAAAGGCCGCAATAAAAAAAGGGCCTATAATAAAGTTCCATGCTCCGCAGTCGAATCCTTTCGAATCGTGTATCTCCCGACTTGAAAAAAAAGGAAAACAGAAAAAAAAGAGAATCCAATATGACAGAGGTTGTCATATTTATTGCGGTATAATGAGGAAGAGAACAAGAGACCGAGGGGGAGAGACGATGAAAGGTTTAAGCGGAAAAGTAGCCTTGGTGGCGGGGGCGACCCGCGGGGCCGGCCGGGGGATCGCTGTCGAACTGGGAGCGGCCGGAGCAACGGTCTACATAACAGGCCGTACGACGCGCTCCCGGCGTTCTGAATACAACCGTCCCGAAACGATTGAAGAAACGGCTGAGCTTGTAACCCAAGCCGGCGGACATGGCATTGCCGTTCAGACGGATCATCTCGATCCCGGCCAGGTCCGGGTGTTGACCGACCGCATCGAGAGTGAGCAGGGCCGACTGGACATCCTCGTAAACGATATATGGGGAGGCGAAAATCTGGTTCAGTGGAACGTGCCGCTATGGGAGCACTCCCTGGAGGGAGGGCTTCGCATGCTGCGGCTTGCGATCGACACGCACCTGATTACTAGCCATTATGCGCTGCCCTTGTTAATCCGCAGCAAGAACGGACTGGTGATTGAAGTAACCGACGGAACGGCCGAATACAATGACAGCAACTACCGGCTATCGATGTTTTACGACCTGGCCAAGACGTCCGTGATCCGGATCGCCCGTTCGCTGGCCCAAGAGCTGGCTCCCCACGGTTGTACGGCGGTAGCGGTCACTCCGGGGTGGATGCGTTCGGAGCTGATGCTGGACCATTTCGGCGTGAAGGAAGAAAACTGGACGGACGCCTTGGCCAAGGAGCCTCACTTCGTGATCTCCGAGACGCCGCGTTTCGTCGGACGCGCCGTTGCGGCTTTGGCGAAAGACCCCTCGGTGCACCGATGGAACGGTCGTTCCGTGTCCAGCGGCCAGCTTGCGCAGGAATACGATTTTTGCGATCTGGACGGTTCGAAGCCGGACTGCTGGCGGTATATCGTTGAAGTGCAGCAGGCAGGCAAGCCGGCAGATCCGTCCGGATACCGGTAACGCTCCTCCGTTACAACCGAATAAGATTTGGAGAAGAACCTCCGGCCCCGCAGCGTACAAGCGGATCTGGAGGTTTTTTACTGCACTTTTGTGATTTTTTTGGGAGATCGGCGTGGTATAGTAGAGGTTGTCTGTCGACTTCCAAGAAGAGGGGAACAACCGTTGAGTAGAGAGTTTTACCGGAAGCTCGCTGGAATCAGCTCGATCTTTGCGATTTCGATCGTTTTGTTTATCGGAGTGTATTCCCAATCCATACCGAATCCAAGCTCGCCGCCTCCCAAGCAGGGGGTATTGGATTTATCGGATTGGGATTTTCGCGGCTCAGGGCTTGTCCGTCTGGACGGAGAATGGGAGTTTTATGAAGATCAACTGCTGGAGCCTTTGGATTTTCGCCAAGGCACACGCCCGGAGCCCGCTTATTTATCGGTGCCCGGCACGTGGAAAGGAAAGCTGGCGGATAGCGGCATGACCCGCAAAGGGTACGGCACGTATCGGCTGAAAGTAATCGTTCCCGTAACGGACGAAGTTTTCGGACTGAAAATGAGAAGCGTCCGCATGTCCCACCGGCTGTTCATCAATGGCAAACCGGAAGGAGAGAGCGGTCTGCCAGCAGCCGGGATTGACGAATACCGTCCGGGCAATACGCCGTATACTACATTTTTCCACACCGGTTCCCGCGAAGTTGAAATTGTGATCCAGGTGTCGAACCACGTTTTTGTCACCGGAGGCATCGTGAATTCGATCCCGTTCGGGCTGCACCACGCAATGACCAAGATGAACGGAATCCAGCTCGGCACCGACATTGCGATGATCCTCATTCTGGGCATGTTCGGCTCCTACCACCTCAGTCTTTATTTTATCGGACGAAGAGAACGGTCGTACTTGCTCAGCGGTTTCTATATGCTGATCCTGGTCGTGCAGAAATCGCTGTTCGGCGAGAAGATTTTGCAACGGACGCTGCCGGATCTCCCGTTCGAAATCGCCTACAAGCTGCTGGATGTAAGCGAATTTCTCAGCGCGGCGGTCATTATTTTATTTTTCTGCACGGTGGACCCTCGTCTGATGTCGCCCCGGAGGAGGAAGGCAGTACTGGCTCCGCTTGCCGTATACGTAGCCGCGGTTGTCGTGCTGCCCTACCACGAACACATCCAAGCGAAATATTTGTTTTATGTATACCTCGGTATCGCGATTCTGTGCATCATCGGCCGAATGATTTATTTGTACGGCAAAAGCGGAGGGCTCTCGTCCGAGCGCAGGGAGCAGGCCCTATTTATCGGCGGGATCGTGTCGCTCCTCCTCTTTCTTGTCGATGGAAGCCTGTATGCGGAAAATCTCGTTCCTACGGATCTGGCGGGGAAATTCGGCGTCATCAGCTTCATCATCTTCATGAATATATTGCTTGCTGTACGTTTCTCGAACGCTTATGCCAAAACGGAAAGCTTGACGCATCAGCTGACGATATCCAATCAGTTGAAGGACGAATTTCTGACTAATACGTCCCATGAAATCAAAACTCCGCTTCACGGCATTATGAATATGACCTCCTATTTGCTGGACGACGAGGAGAACAATTTGACCGCGAAGCAAAAGCAAAACTTGTGGCTGATCAAAGATACGTCCATGAAGCTGTCGATGCTGATCCACGATTTGATTGACGTGACCCGCTTGAAGCACGGGGAGCTGCGCTTGCAGCAAACGGTGGTGGACGTGAAGGTTGCCGCGCAAATCGTATGCGACGTGCTGCAATTCGAACTTGCCGGCAAAGCCGTCCGGCTGGTCAATCAGGTCGACTCCGACGTATGGGTTTTGGCCGACGAGAACCGGCTGCGCCAAGTGTTATACAACCTGGTCCATAATGCGATCAAGCATACGGACCAAGGGACGATCGAGATCACCGCGACCGTGGAGAATGAGACAGTTTATCTACATGTCGAAGATACGGGTACCGGTATACCGCCGGAACGGCGTGATGCGATCTTCGAATATTTCGAACAACTGGATGGATTGCTTCCGCAGGACGGTTATACCGGTATGGGCGTCGGCCTGTACATCAGCCGCAAGCTGGTCGAACGAATGGGCGGGGACATTCGGGTGGCCTGGTCGGAGGTTGGCCGGGGGACGAGCATCGTTTTCACGCTGCCTGCCGTAAAACGGATACCGGTGTACCGCGAAGCGGCATCCGCTTATGAAGAGCTGCGGCGGGTCGCTTTCGACGATGCTCCGCTGGATATTGTAAACCAGCAGGGGGATACGATACTGATCGTTGACGACGAGGCTTCCAATATCCACAGCTTGCTTACCATTTTGAAGAGGCATCGTTACAATGTGGTTGTCGCGTTCTCGGCCAAAGAGGCGATGGACAAAATGAAACAGCATCCGGATGTCGATCTCGTCATTCTGGATGTAATGATGCCGGGAACGTCCGGCATTGAGCTGTGCCAGACGCTGCGCACACACTATTCAATTCTGGATCTGCCTATCCTGTTTGCGACCGCCAAGGATACTACGCAGGATATTGCGCTTGGCTTCAGGGCAGGAGCCAACGATTATGTAACCAAGCCGTTTGACGGGGAGACGCTGATCGCCCGAATTCAGACGCTGATCGCGATGAAAACTTCGATTCAGGAGGCGATTCGCAACGAGCACGCGTTTCATCAGGCACAAATCAAACCGCACTTTTTGTACAACGCGCTCAGCAGCGTAATCTCCTTTTGCTACACGGATGGAGAAAAAGCGGCCTATTTGCTAACTATGCTCAGCCAATATTTGCGGTACATTCTGGACATGGACCGTTCTACCTTGTTCGTCCCTCTATATCGGGAGCTGGAGCTGATCGAGGCGTACGTGGAGATTGAAAAAGCCCGATTCGGGGAGCGGTTCGACTTTGTCTGCACCTCCGACCCGAAACTGAACCGCATCGAAATTCCTTCCTTATGCATCCAGCCGTTCGTGGAAAATGCGATCCGGCACGGGCTGTTCGAAAAAGAAGGACCCGGGAAGGTAACGCTTGCGATTCGCGAAGTCGAGGGATATATTCAAGTAACGATCGAAGACGACGGGGTCGGAATTCCGGACGATTTGCTGTATCACTTGTCTGCAGGCGAGCGAAAAACCGGCGGCATCGGCATCTCCAATATCCGCAAACGTCTGGATACGATACCGGGTGCCGCTCTGACGATCCGCTCCGAGCCGGGACTCGGAACTAAAGTAATGATGTATCTGCCGGCCAGTTAAGGACGGGCTGACTTACTGAGAGAGGAGGAATAGCTCTGTTTCAAGTTTTTATTGTCGAAGACGAAAAGCCGATTTTGGACTTGATGAAGGTCATCATCGGCCGCAACCCCTATTTTACGATCACAGGAACGTTCGTTAGTCCGCTTGAGGCGCTGGACCATCTGCCGCGCCTCGAGCCGGACGTCGCGTTTCTGGACGTGGAGATGCCGAGGATGAACGGGCTCGAGCTTGCGCAAAACATCAGCAGGTTATCGGAACGGACCAAAATCGTATTTACAACCGCCTACAAGCACTACGCGCTGGAAGCGTTCGATGTATACGCGCTGGATTATATTTTGAAGCCTGTAACGCCGGCGGCAATCGAACGGGTCGCGGAGCGTCTCCTGAAGCTGCATCGTCCCGTCGTCCTGAACGGGCACAGGGATTGGACTTCTGCGATCAAATGCTTTGGGGGACTGGATGTCCGGAGTCCGGAGGGAGCTCCGGTTCGTTTTCCGACACGCATGACGGAGGAGCTGTTCGCCTATTTCCTGTGTCATCCGGGTAAGGAACAGAGCAAATGGCAGCTCGCCGATATGCTGTGGCCGGATATGAAAGAGGAGCGGGTATCCCATAATCTGCACAACACGATCTACCGGTTGAAGAAACTATTGAAAGAGAACGGAATCGGCATGGATATACAGAAGTCTAACGAAGGCTACCTGCTGGATACGGGACACGTGTTATACGATGTGTTAGCCTTTGAGAAGGAATACGACGCTTTGACGGGCGATCCGAAAGATGCGGAGCAAGCGGAACGGCTGTGCGCCCTGTACAAAGGGCCTTTGCTCGACGGGAAGCCGTACCTGTGGAAAATGCCTCTGGAGGAAGCCCATTTCAACAAATATACGGCGCTCGTTCGTTATCTGCTTGCCGAGGACCTCGCCAAGCAGAAATGGTTGAAGGCGGAGCAGCGGCTGGAAGCGTACGTATCGTTGTACCCGGTACACGAGGAGATGAACCGGACCTTGATGGGGCTTTATGCGATGAGAGGCGATAAGGAGAAGATTGTCAGACAGTTTTCGGTATTCGAGCATACGTACCGTAAAGTGCTGGGGCTGGAGCCTCCTCAGGAGCTGAGGGACCGGGTCGCGTCCTGGCTGGGGTGAAGGCTGTCGAATAGGGAAGAAGAAGCTAAGAAGCTTTTGCGGGAACGGGTGCCGCAGAAGCTTTTTTTTGTACGCCCGGCAGGGCAGGGGTTGAAATGCAATCTGCATGCGAACGTGCCGCATCGCAGAACGGGTGGCCGACAAACGGGCCGTGCAGGCTTGAAGCGCCGCTTTCCGAACCCAAGATTGCATGTAGATCTTCTTCACCTTGTTAAAGCGGTGAGGAGCCCGGAGTTTTAGTTAACCATGCTCCTAATGGCTTGGAATTAAGCTAGCCATGCTCTGACAACCCGGAATTAGGCTAGCCATGCTCTAACGGCATGGAATTAAGCTAACCCTGCTTTGATAGCCCGGAATTAAGCTAACCGTGCTCTAATGTCCTAGAGTTTCAGCTAACCGTGCTCTAACGGCCCGGAATATAAGCTAAACCCAACTCTAACGGACATGGTGGAGGTTATTTCGCTAAGAAACAGTTTTTTTAGATGTAACGGTCACCACAGCGCTTATTTACTCCGAACCACCTCCAAAAGATACGTTTCCTACCAAATAAGTGCATCTATGTCCGTTAGAAATCAAAATGATCGAAATTCACCGTAATAACGGCCGCTGTGTCCGTTAGAGTTTTTGTTCTCATACACCGTTCACGACTTCCGCTCCCAACAGAGCCGCTACGTCCGATATCGCTGTTTCCCGCTGACTACGATTAACAAATTTCGTTCGACTAAGCCATGCAAGATACGCCGTGTGTGACGATCGGAAAGTTGAAGGTGACCGGCCAGTTCGGCGGCTGAAAAACAATGGAGCAGACGGCGCGCGAATCGAAGCGCTTCTGCTTCAGCCCAATCCAAGTCGGACTATACAGGAGTGGAGATAAATTTTCCGATAAAAGCTAGTACAAGCTGTTTGCAAAATTCGGGTTCTTCGACTACTGAGAGGTAGGCGACAGTGAGCAGTGTCCAGTCGTCGAGTGCCAGCATGGAATGTTTCTTGCACAAATCCTTGAAGCGTGAAACACCGATGTCTCTGGCGTGAGAGCGATAATCTTGGATTTCAATGCAGCCTTTGGCGCCTCCCGGAATATACGCCAAATCGAGATAACGTACGGCATTATGAACATCCTTAACTTCCCATTCGGGGTACAGATGATCCAAATTCCCGACTGTTGGATACCAACAGGATCGTAGAAACTCCACGGTGCTGTGGGTCAATCCTTTTTCAAGGAATTCACGCCTTCTCGGATTTTTCTCGTTCGCCATTTTTTGTTGCAGCCATTCCTCATAAGCTTTAGTAAAAAAGCTCATTGCCCCGTCTCCTTTCATCCATACAAAAAGCCGCTCCAATACGGCATCCATAAACAGACGCTCGTATTAAAGCGGCATATGCTTCACGCCGATTCAATAGGGTTAGAGTATAACCGATTATCCCGAATCCGACAATTGTGTACACGTGATCCTCTGATAAAAAGAGCGTCCTCCAGGCGTTTCCCCCCCGGACGATCATTCTTAAATGCAGGAATACTGCCTAGCGCCTCACCCGCGTGCAAATCAAAAGTCAGGCCCTGGTTTCCATCTCCATCTCCATTTCCACCTTCGCAACCGGATGGCATACAGACAAACGCTTTTGACAAAAGCTATGTCCAAGTCCGTTAACGTTTTTCCTGCAAGCTCTGTGTTAGCGGTTACGATTTTGTAATCCAAATGTAACAAACGATTCACGTTACATTAAGGTTCGAACGTTACTATGAAATAGACCCCTTTTATAATATAAACCTTGAACCCGCGGCCCGTTGCCGGCGGGTTCCTTTTTTAGCGTTTTTATTTTACTAAGGCGTTACAGCGGTAAAATGACACGCCATTTGCCTTACCCTGAAAATCCTTCGCTTTCGCCAGAGGCATTCATCGTGGAAATGGCTTTGTCTAGAAGCTTTTCTTATCCTAGCGGACTCGTAAAGCCGC
Source organism: Paenibacillus oceani (assembly GCF_014705615.1). GTDB lineage: Bacteria > Bacillota > Bacilli > Paenibacillales > NBRC-103111 > Paenibacillus_AB > Paenibacillus_AB oceani. The sequence goes on along the minus strand of NZ_JACXJA010000010.1, from coordinate 47,837 downwards.
ACACGCCTTTTCGCGACCGTTATAGCCAAACTGTCCTTTGGAGCCGCGGCAAGCCGGATGGTATAATGAACACAAAAACGAACAGGAATGTGATGAGGTTATGATTAAAGCAGTGGATTCAGCCTCCTAAAATAGCAATCCACTATTCTAGGAGGGACGATACGATGAATTTCACTCGGATTGATTTGGATACATGGAGCCGGAAACCTTACTTTGAACATTATTTAGACCGTGTCCGATGCACGTACAGCATGACGGCAAACCTTGACGTTACGAGGCTGCTGGCCGAAGTCAGGCTAAAGAGGATCAAGCTGTACCCGGCCCTGCTGCACATGATCACCGCCGTGGTGAACCGCCACCTCGAGTTTCGCACCTGTTTCGATGCCGAAGGCCGGTTAGGCTATTGGGACCGGATGTCTCCCGGCTATACGATTTTCCATGACGACGATAAAACTTTTTCGTCCATATGGACTTCGTACTGCGACGATTTTCATGCATTTTACAACCGCTATCTGGACGACAGCAATAAGTATGGAAACGTCAAAGGATTGGCCGCAAAACCAAACGAGCCGCCGAATACGTTCCCGATCTCCAGTATTCCCTGGGTCAGCTTCACGGGCTTTAACTTGAACATCTATAACGAGGGAACCTATTTGCTGCCTATTTTTACGATGGGGAAATATTTCCCGCAAGACGGGAAAATAATGATCCCCTTATCGGCACAGCTTCACCATGCCGTATGCGATGGCTATCATGCCGGCGTGTTGTTTCGAGATCTGCAGGAGCGGGCGGAGGCATGTACGGACTGGTTATGAAACGATTTACTGGAAACGGCGGAGCTGAACGTGCTTCAATTCGATATCCACAGGCTCCGTGCGATGAATTACCGTAATCGCGTGTTCGAGCACTATTACATGATGACCTATGTGAAAAGCGGCTCGGCCAAGCTGCGGGTCCGGGATCGAATCTATGAGATCACCCCGGGGCAACGCTTTCGTTAAAGGAGCTGGCCGCAGATTTACATATGAATCCGACTTATGTCAGCAACCGGTTCAAAGAAATGTTCGGCACATCGCCGATTCTGCTCCAGCGTGAAATCAAGATCGCCAAGGCGAAGAAGCTTCTGGAAATGCGCGAGATGAATATTACCGAAATCAGCCGGATTCTCGGCTTTAACGATATTCAGACGTTTACCCGGTTGTTTAAGAAATATACCGGCATATCCCCGAGGCAATACAAAAGGCTGTTCAACCTGTAAAAGTGTTAAACTTCAACAAAGGCATGCTCTACGTTGTTTGCACCTCCCGGTTATACAATACTCCCAAGAGGAATTTATTCCGACTTGAGGAGGTTCCAGGATGGACACCATAAACATCGTATTCGCAGACAAGGAAAAGGTAGAGGTACGCAAGGAAACGCTCGAAACTTCGCTCGGGCCTTCGCAGCTTTTGTGCGCCGCACGTTGTTCGCTGATCAGTACAGGCACGGAGATGCAATGTCTCAAAGGCGTATTCGACGCGGATACGAACTGGGCGGGCTGGGTCCGATATCCGTTTCGTCCCGGATATTCGATGGTGGCGGAAGTGCTTGACGCTGGAACGGAAGTTCGCGGCATACAGAAGGGCGACCGGGTGTTTGTCGAGAATGCGCACGCCCAATACTTTAAAACGGACGCCGGGCGGGTATGCCCGCTTCCGGAAGGGATCAGCGACGAGCAGGGAGCGTGGATCAATCTCGCCAAGACGACGCAGCTCGGCGTAAGAAGAGCGGAGCTGCAGCTCGGGGAGACGGTCGGCGTGATCGGACTCGGCCTATTGGGACAGCTTGTTACGCAATATTTGGCTCTTTCCGGGGTGCAGCAGCTTTTCGCCATCGACCCGGCGAAGGACCGCCTGAAGCTGATTCAGGAACGTCCGGGCCTTCATCTGCTCGCTATGGATGCGGGTGAAGCACAAGAAGAGATCCGTCATGCAACCGAAGGCCGAATGCTGGACGTTGTCTTCGACGTAACCGGTCATCCGGCGGTTCTGGCCCGGGCCACCAAGCTCGTCAAACCTTTGGGACGCGTAATATTGCTGGGGGATACGGCGACGCCTTCGCGTCAGGAGATGGGGCATAACGTCGTAACAAATTCCGTGTCGATCCTGGGTATTCACGGCACTATGACGTACCGGTCCTGGACCCATACCGAGATGGCCGGCTTGTTTATCCGTTATTTGCTCCAGTGCCGGATGGAGGTGTCCGGATTAATCACGCACCGGTATTCTCCGCTTGAGGCGGCTGCCGCTTACGATCTATTGGCCAAAAACCGGAGTTCGGTTATGGGCGTTATGCTGGATTGGACGAAGCTGTCAACGGAAGGCTGACCGCGGGCAAGAGGCAGTGTGAAGCTGAACGTATTAGCAGAATAGTGACGGGAGCCCGCAGGAATGTGTCCTGCGGGTTTGTCGTGTAGAGCTTACCTCGGATTGACAGTCCGGAGGGCGGCTCGGTTTGGACAGAGGAACCTTTCCGCTCGGGCGGGGATGGAAGGATCAGCTCCCCCACATTATGTAATTCCCTTCAACGATCGCTGGATGCCTTGCTGCTGCCGGGTTTTTGATTAAACTAAAATGAAACTGGAAGCGGCGGAACAGAAGCTTATAATGGGTTACAGACGGAACCGATTCCAACGGCACCCAGCAAACGGACCGAGAAGATCGGGCGAAGAAGTGAAACGAAACGAGAGAACGAGATCGAACAATATGGGAACATAGAGGAGAGTTTACTGTGCAACCTTTACACACTCAGGCGGATACGATCGTATATGGAGGAACACCTGCCGGCATCGGTGCGGCCATCGCATCGGCGCGGCGCGGGAAACGCGTGCTTCTGATCGAACCTTCCGCTTTCGTCGGCGGTTTGATGACGAGCGGTCTGGGAGAGACCGACATCCGTTCGGTGGATACGTCCGGATCGGTGTTCGGCGAATTTCTGACGCTTGTGCATGCGCACTACGTATCCGTATACGGCGAGCAGTCGCAGCAGGTGAAGGATTGCTGCGAAGGCTTGAGATTCGAGCCTTCCGTAGCGCGTAAAGTGATGCATACGCTGCTTGGAAATGAGCCCGGGATTACCGTACTAGTTGAACGGCAGCTTCTCTCCGTTCGGATGGAAGGCGGACGGATTGCAGGGATGGAGGCCGAGGATGTGCGGTCGGGCGAGAAAACGGCGTACCATGCGCATCAGTTTATCGACGCCACGTATGAGGGGGATCTGGCGGCCATGGCCGGTGTGCCGTACCGGATCGGACGCGAATCCCGTGACGAATGGAACGAGGAGCTGGCCGGCAAGCTGTATTGCGAATACAACACGAAGGAGATTCTTCCCGGCAGTACGGGGGAAGGCGACGAGTTGCTGCAAGCGTACAATTTCCGGCTCTGTATGACGAACAATCCGGATAACCGGGTACCGTTTACCAAACCGGCTCATTACGACCGCAACGAATATACCAGCTTGCTCGGCGATATTGCGGCGGGCCGGCTGAAAACATTCGGCGATGTAATCAAGCTGTCGCCTATCCCCAACGGCAAAACGGATACGAACAATCACCATAACTGTTCGTGCTCGACGGATCTGCCGGGCGAAAATTACGGCTACCCGGAAGGAAACCGTTCGGAGCGGGAGCGGATCGCGACTCGCCATCGGGAATACATCCAGGGGCTGCTCTGGTTTCTTCAGGAGGACGGAGAGTTGCCGGAGACGTTCCGGGCGGAGGCGCGGAAATGGGGGTATGCGGCGGACGAATTCCCGGAGACCGGCCATTTCCCACCGCAAATCTATGTGCGGGAAGCAAGGAGGATCGTCGGACGGTACGTGTTTACGGAAAACGATGCCAGACTCGCACCGGGGTTGAACCGGTCGCCCGTGCATTACGACAGTATAGCGACCGGCGACTATGCGATCGATTCCCATGCGACCCGCAAGCGGGAGCCGATCGGGCAAAATCGGGCGCTGGAAGGGTTCCTCGGCTTCGGCAAGCTGACCGAAGTGTATCAGATTCCGTTCGGCGTAATGGTGCCGGAGCAGGTAACGAATCTGCTCGTTCCGGTCGCGGTATCGGCTACGCATATGGGCTTCGGAACGATCCGGATGGAGCCGTTCTGGCTGCAGCTCGGCTTTGCCGCCGGAGCCGCCGCTTCGATGAGCCAGACGCTCGGGAACTGCGTTCAGCAGATCTGCATCGACAAGCTGCAGGACGAATTGATCGAAGCGAACCAGTTGATCACCTATTTCCGTGATGTGAAGGCGAATCACCCGGCGCACGCGGCGCTGCAATATTTCGGGACAAAGTCGTTTTTCACCAGCTACGAAGCGCGCCCGGACGAGAGCTGCACCTTGGCCGACGCCTCCATGTGGCTGAACCTGGCCAGAGCGCTGCCCGGCGGCGCTCGCTTGCCGGCGCTTCCCGCGACGGACCGGATCGCACCGGCCGGCACGGATATCGGGCCGCGCAAGCTGGCGGAGGAAGAGCCGTACCGGACGTACTGGGCGGCGAAGCCGAACCTGTCGCGGCCGATGGCGGTACGGTGGATCGCAGCCGCCCGCCGCTCGCTCGGAGTCGAGTACCGCAGTCCTCTTGAGGAGGGCGGTCCGGAGTTTGTCACCTGCGGCGAGTTCGTTACGGCGCTGTACGAGCTGCTGAAGCTCTCGCGAAGCCAATAATCGCCTTGGCTGTCTGACTCAGAGATGATGATGAGGGTGCTGGTGCTAGTTTCTGGTGCTGGTGCTGGTGCTGACGCTAATGCTGGTGCTAGTGCTGATGCAAATGGGGATTGGGTGACGGTCTCCCAAGTTATGTTGCGATTTTTCGCGCCCCGCTTCCAACCGGTGTTCCTCAAGAATAAGGACCTCAGCCTCCACGTTACCGTGGAAGTTGAGGTCCTTTCGTTGGAAAATCGGGGCGCTTCCCTGGGATACGACCCCTTAGGGGCGGCTCCTTCGGTTTTGGTTTATGAGGATACTAACGTGTGCGAATGGGATAAGAGGTCCGATCCCGAAGCGTTATTTCGAGAAAAGCGGCATTCTGCTCTGCATGTAGCCGGGAAGGAGTCGGCTCGATTAAGAGCGGTTTGTACCCGCTATTTTGACCGAAACCCGCTCGGATGGGGAAATAAGAGCGGTTTGGGTATCCTAATATCCGCGAAAAGAGTGCGTACCCGACCGATTGGTTGAAATAAGGGGTGAAAACCGCCTTTATTCGTACCTATCGTATCCAAATGACCCAAATAAAGGGTGACAAAGCTTTTAATTTGTTACAGGTCCCGCACGCATTTCGTTTCAGCAAGAATGCGCATTTTCTGCTTTCAAGGTAGGCTCCCGCTTAGTGGGGGCGTGCACGGTGGAGAAGGGTTCCGGTCGGAAGCTTATTTCAACTTTAAGGAATGTTTTGACATTGCCAAAGCGTTAACTTGATAAGTAAAATATTTTTTCAGAGAAACCTCCGCTTACGCAGAGTTTTTCCTTGTAAAAAAAGCTTCGTTTTGTCGTTGAGAAGCTGATCTCAAAAAAGCGCCGGAGAGACTAAATTTTCAGCAAAGTTGAACCTTTCTGTTCGGACTGGAGCAAATTCCTGCACAGATGCAGGATTCTTTCTGAAAATAGTCGAAGTTTACATGATTCCCCGCAGGGAAGCAGAAATATTTAGCAGAATGAGCCAAAACGCTTTGCACCATCCCCCTGCCCGTGGCCCTACGCCTGCGAGCAAGCAAGGGGTGGTCAGCCCTTGAGTGACTGGGCACCGCGCACCGGTAGTCGCGCGAGGTGAGGAGGGAATTCGCTCCCCCCCCACAGGCCCAAAGCCCGCCCCGCCGGGAGCCGCTGCCCCTTTGCCGCCCTGCTTGAAATAAAGTATAAGCTGTTTGATCATTATGTGCATGTAAAGCGCTTACAAAATTCTTTACTATGAAATTAGAAACACACGCGTGGCACTTACCATGATCAGGGAGGGGCTCGAATGAAAAAGAGAGTGGTTTCGGCAAGTGTATTGGCTATCGCCGTATTGACGGTGGCGGCCGGATGCGGGGGCAAGGAAGGCGGCGAGAAGGGACAGCAGGTTAAACCGGAGGTCAACAAAGATCCGATCACGCTGCAGCTGGCGGTTCAAGGAACGGGAGCCGTCGTCGACCAGGAATTCCAGGCGATCGTAAACGAGCACTTGAAGAAGAAGTATCCGCACATCACGATCAACTACAACCCCGAGAGCCAGGGGACGACGATCGATGCGCTGCTGGCGGCCGGCACTCCCCCCGATATTATCATCACCTTCAACGGCAATCTGGCTTCGTACCGGGACAAAGAGCTCGTATACGATATGACGCCTCAGTTCCAAACGAACGGAGGCGATCTGGGCCGGTTCGAAGCCACGTATATAAACGATGTCAAAAACGCTTCGGACAAAGGCGAGCTGTACGGCTTGCCCGTCAACGTCAACTACCACGCCATGTATTATAACAAAGACATTTTCGATAAATTCGGGGTCGCGTACCCGACGAACGGGATGAACTGGAATCAACTGCTCGATACGGCCCGGAAATTGACGCGTAAAGAAGGTGGAACCCAATACCGCGGCCTCGATCCCGGATCTACGATCATCTGGATGTCGCAGCCTTTATCGATTGCGGTCATCGATCCGAAGACGGACAAAGCGATTATCAATACCGACAAATGGAGAAGAGTATTCGAGCTGGCGAAGTCGATCTACGACATCCCGGGCAACGGCTATATAGCGGAATCGCCTAAGGATCAGTTTATGAAAAGCAAAACGCTCGCGATCCTGCTCGATCTGAATATATTGAACCAGCTGGCGAGTGCGGAGAAGGAAGGACTGAACTGGGACGTCGCCCAATACCCGAGCTATCCCGAGCAGCCGAACACTTACGGCAATGCAAGCGTGTATGTTGCGGTCGGCACCAAACCGAGCAAGTACAAGGATGACGTCGCCAAGGTCATCGATCTGATGTCTTCAGAAGAGGTGCAGCTCGCCTTGTCCCAGAAAGGCAGACTGTCTCCGCTCCGGAGCGAGAAGGTGAAGGATGCGCTCGGCAGCGAGAACCCGGCTCTGAAAAACAAAGACCTGCCTTCGATCTTCAAAAGCAAGCCGGTCCCGTACCCGGTCGCCTCGATCTATCGCAGCAAAGCGGAAAGCGCGGCCGTCACGGTATTCAGACAATATCTGAACGGCGGGATGGACGTCAATACAGCGCTGAAGCAGACGGAGGAAGCGGTGAACAAATTGGTCGAAGCCGAGAAAGGGAAGCAGTAGCAACACCAGCACCAGCAGCAGGAAGGGTAAGCGGTTTAGCATTCACAATCGGCTTGTGCCTTCCTGCTATCGCAGCCGGCTAGCGGAATCGGCTTGCGCCTTAGCGCACTCCCCTTCCCGCGGGGCTAGCTCGATTCCGGGTCCGGGTCACATCCCGGTACCCCCTTTATCGCAATGGCAAACGATGCGCCTTCCCGTCTGAGGAGGCGCATTTTTCGTGCGCGTTTGGCCGCAAACGGATGATTTATCGGGTTTTCGCGGCCAGACGAGCGGCCGGTCAGGCGAATCTCCGGTTCTTCAGCTGGAGAATAACGTGACGAAAGCGTTCCTGAACGTGCTGGAGCACTGAACCACGAGGCATGGAAGCCCAACATCCTCGTATCCGTTCCGAAGCGCGGAGACTGTATCGAGTACAAGCTCGCTGGCAAACAACACCGCAACTTCCTGACGCTGCTCGCGGACGACCGGGTCCGAGGTCTGATTGTGCGCAGAGACGGCGAAGGCGGGGCAGCGCTGCAGACGGAAATCGACCGCCTGACGAATATTCCTTTCGACCGAACCGGTTTTCACAACGGAAATGAAGCTTACATCCGTTTCGACTTCTGGAAGGACGATTGGACAGGCATCCGCCCCTTTATTGATGCGACCGGGCAATACAGGCTGTGATACGCCGGCCGCCAGCCGGGATCTTATATATACGTAACTAGGCATATACGAAAAGAGCAGTTTGGCTTAAAATGGAACTGACGACGGTATACCAATAAACGATGACTGCCGCCCTTTCTCATAACGAGCGACAAGCCGCATACGATCGCGGCTGGCAGGATCGCCGGCCGAAATCGGGGGGAACAAGACGTCCCGGGCCCGGCGGCAGATCGGTAAGGAGCGTACGCGTATATGGCAGCGAATCTGAAGAAAACGGCCAAATTAACCGGCAGCGAGCAGGTCCTGCTCTTCCTGAATGAGCTCGAACATCCGCTGAAGCCGGAGATCGAAGACGTCCGGACGATCATTCTGGGGGCGGACGACCGGCTGACGGAGCATATCAAGTGGAATGCTCCTAGCTTTTGTATGAACGGCGAAGACCGAATCACGTTTCAGCTTCATGGAAAAGAAATGTTCAGACTGGTGTTTCATTGCGGGGCGAAGGCGAAGCGGCATGCGGAGAATAAACGGTTGATCGAGGACGATACCGGGTTGCTCGATTGGGCGGCGAATGATCGGGCCATCGTCAAGTTTGCCGGCAGGAGCGATGTCGAAGCAGGCCGGGACAAGCTGACCGAAGTGATAAGGAAATGGCTGGAGGCGGCGGTTTAGTCGAAAATTGCGGAGCGCATGGTGGTTTCAACCAGACTCGCCGGGGTAAGAAACAGTATACGGCCGATGGGAGGTTCCGCTAATGTCAACCGAACAAATACAGAGTTGTATGGAAGAATGCCTGCAAGCTGTGATGGCCTGCAATCATTGTTACCAGGCTTGCCTGGAGGAATACCATGCCGGCATGTTGAAGGCAAGCATACGCCTCAGCCGGGAATGCGCGGAGATTTGCGCCTTCGCCGCCCAGGCGATGTCGTTGAACAGCTCGTATGCGAAGCAAATCTGTATGATTTGTGCAGAGGTATGCGAAGCTTGCGCTCAAGAATGCAGAAAGCATGATCACGACCCTTGTCAGCGCTGCGCCGAAGCGTGCTACTCCTGCGCATTGGCATGCAAGGCGATGGCCGGTTAACCGGATGGAGGCATGAGAGAACGAACGGAAAGCTGCATGTGTCAATGAATAGCGGCGGTGTGGTTCAAAGAAAATGAAAGGTGCCATTGCGGCAGGCGGGGAACGATCTGCAGGCAGTGGTTCTTTTTGTTGAACGGATAACTGCGGCAGCTTTACAGATTGACAAGGCGGAACGGTGGAGCTATCGTAAAATGCAATTGTGCCAATCGCCTGCCAGGAGCGGCCGCAGCGTATTGCGGTACTTCATCCGTTGTTTATGGACTACTTTTTTGCGCTGGACACACCGCCGATCGCAGAGCAGAGGCCCCCTTCCTTGCTGAGTCGGCTGGTGCGGTAAGTCTTCATCGGGGACCGTCCGGCACTTTGCCTTTGCCCTGCTTCAAGCGGGAAAGAGAGCCGGATAAGAGCGGTTTGTACCCCTTATTTTGCTCGAAAACACGCTTGGAGACACGGAATAAAAGCGGTTTGAAGCTGCTAATATCGGCGAAAAGGGTGCAGATGCGACCAGTTGGTTGAAATAAGGGGTGCAAACCGCCTCTATTTTTATCCATCATCCGAATATGCCGAAAATAGGGGGGCCAAAGACTCCTATTTGTGTTAAAGCCAGTCCGCAATCCGTGTCAGCCAAGTCGAATACGGCCTGCTCGCAGGAAAGAGGGGGACGGGCTTTAATAAAAGGCGGGTTGTTCCCGCAAAACCTCAACAATGTGCGGTTTGAGCCGAAATTCCCGTTCCCTCCCGCGCGCTGGCGTATGGGTTTGCACGTCAGAGAAGGGGCTGTCTCCAAAGCCGTACTGCGATTTTTCGGGCCTCGCCTAGAACCGATTTTTCTCGCGAAAAAGGACCTCAGTCCCCACGTTACAGTGGAATTTGAGGTCCTTTCGTTTGAAAGGGGGACCCTCCCCCTGTTTTGAGACCCTCGGGACAGCCCCTTTTCAATAAATCCCGCAGCCTTCTCTGTGCACACCAGGGAGGCGCTGCCCGAGGCGGAGGCAAGCCCAGCGCGTCTCGTCTCTACAGCGGATTCTGAATTTTCAATGTATGGGAGGGCGGATGGCCGACGATTTTTTTGTACATGTAGTTGAAGTACGTCTGATCGCAATAGCCAAGCGATTCGGAGATTTCCCCGATCGTCATGTTGTCGGTAAGCAGCAGCTCGCGGGCGGCGGAGATGCGTACCTCGTGCATGTATTCGATCGGCGTGCGTCCGGTTACTTCCTTGAACACGGTGGAGACGTAGGTCGGCGACCGGTTCACCGTTTCCGCCAGCTCGCTTATCCGAAGCGGCTTGTTGTAATGCTGGACGATGTGCTGCTGGATGCGATGCGCCAGGTTGCGGCGGGAAGCCGAGTGGGCGCCGCCGGTCAGCTCGCGCTGAACGATCCCGAGTATCTCCGACAGGATGCCGCGCGCGATCAGCTCGTAGTACGGCATTTTACCGATCCAGCATTCATTCAGCATCGAGAACCGCTGCTTCAGATAGTCGTAATGGAGCGGACGGATCAGCTGGAATATCCCGTTTTGCAGCAGAGCGAGATCTTCGGGAAGAGTATCCCTAAAGTGTGCTGAATACAGTTGAATCGGCTCTTCTCCGTCCGATACGGCTGAACGCAACGAGCCCTTCGGGAAAAACAACCCTTCGCCTTTGCGGATGTGAACCGTCTCGTCCCCGAAACGGTACGTCGCGGAGCCCCTAACGATAAGGAAGAGCACATGATGCTTCACCGTGGATTCCGGCACCCCCCAATTGCCGTTAACGGCTTGCTGAAAAGCGATATTATAGATCTCCATCCGCTAAGCTGCCTCCTTTGCCATTCCAAAAACGAAGAATCACTAAAAAAATGCTATGATCACCAATCGTAATTCAATATGAAGCGATTTACAATAAAAATATGAAAGCGGCGAACGACACGAACGACACATTCCCAAACAAGCCGAACCGACTGTGAAAGGGCAGGGTGAATCCACAATGAATCCAAATCAAAAAGTAATTGACGTCGACGTCCATAACTCGTTAAAGAGCCCGAGGGATCTTCTTCCCTATTTGCCGGAGCCTTGGAGGTCCCGGGTCGAGAGCTCGGGGCTGGGTCTCCCCGGCCACGGCTACTATAATCCGCTCGGCGTGAACCGGCAGGACTGCAGGCCGCCTTCCGGAGGCCCGTCCGCTTCCGACCCCGAATTTCTGATTCAGGACCTGCTGGTGCCATATCAGATTGAAGTTGCGATCCTCACCGGGGATCTGATGGGCGTATCCGCGATGCACGATCCCGATCACGGGGCGGTGATCGCCTCCGCGTACAACGATTTTCTTGCCGAGCGCTGGCTGAAATATCCCGAGTTTCGCGGTTCGATTCTAGTATCCGCGCACGATCCGCTGCTCGCTGCCCGCGAAATCGACCGGATGGCCGATCATCCGCGGATGGTGGGCGTCATTATGGGAAGCGGCCAGCGGGCTCCGCTCGGCCAGCGCCAGTTCCATCCGATCTATGAGGCGGCCGAGCGCCACGGGCTGCCCGTAGCGATCCATCCGGGGACGGAAGGAGCCGGCGGGACGCATGCGCCTACGCCGTCCGGTTATCCTACGCGGTATCTGGAGTGGCACACGGCGCTGTCCCAAAACTATATGGCGCACCTGATCAGTCTCGTCTGCGAAGGGGTTTTCGAGAAATTTCCGAATCTGAAGTTTGTGATGCTGGAGGGCGGCATCGCCTGGCTGCCGCACCTGATGTGGCGTCTGGACAAAAACTACAAAGGGCTTCGCTCCTCGGTGCCGTGGCTGAAACGGATGCCGAGCGAATATATCCGCGACCACTGTCTGTTCTCGACGCAGCCGATCGAGGAGCCGGACGATCCGAAAGATCTGCTTGCCATCTTCGATATGATCGACGCGGAAAACTTCCTGATGTTCTCGAGCGATTATCCGCACTGGGACAACGATGTGCCGACGGAAATATTGAAGCGGCTCCGCCCGGAGGCGCGGCAAAAAATTTACTATGACAACGCAAAGCGGTTGTACCAGCTGTAGACAGGGGGAGCGACTACGATGGCAGTTTACTACGTGGCTGACGAAGCCGAGATCGAGGAAGGCAAACGGATTATCGTGGAGGTGGAGGGCCGGTCGATCGGCGTATACCGTGTCGGCGGCGAGCTGTTCGCTCTGCATAACCGGTGCCCGCACGAAGGCGCTCCTTTATGCAAAGGCCCGATATGCGGCACGACGCTGCCGTCCCTCGTCTACGAGTACGAGTATGGCCGCAAGGGGGAACTGGTGCGCTGTCCGTGGCACGGCTGGGAGTTCGAGATCAAGACCGGCAAATCGGTATTCAGCGAGAAGGTACGCACGAGAAGCTACAAAGTGCAGGTGGAGGGCGGCAAGGTCGGCATTGTAATGTAATCATTGTAATGTAATGTCGGCATTGCAATGCAACGGTTGCCCCGCAGCGCATATGCAGGCGCTGTATGGTCTGGAATCAGGATCAGGATTCGTATAGGCTGTCCCGGAGGCTGCAAGCCGCACCTTCCGGGACGGCCTTTTTGTTGCGGGCGGTTCGGGCTTAGGGATCAGCGGAGGGGCGTTATTTTCAGGAGGTGGAGGAGGACCTTCTACTGAGAAGATAGGCGGGGAGGTTCATACTTGATTTGGCAAAAAAATATTGTACTATAGGCAAACTATGCTATAATATAGATTATATATAATACATTTTCTGAACGGTGGTGATTTTGCACGCGATTGGAAATCGATATCTTACTTTGCGGGGATCAAGCTTTAGCCGGAAACAGACTCTTGCATGAAAAGGTGTTGGGAAAGTAACGAGCTCCGGAAAAAAATGGATTTACAGGAAGTGAGCAAGAAGTAAATAACGCAAGATGTAAAGAATGCAGGAAGTGAACAGTAGGAGGGGCATACCGATGAGCCAGCCGTGGTTTAAGAAAAGTCACCGCAGATGTTTGGTGGACATGCATATCCCGGATTGGGACGAGCGATTTTTATCGCAGTTTGATTCCAAGCGTTATATCGAGCTGATGAAACTGGCGCAGGTGGACGCGATTTACTTTTATACAAACTCCTGTGTAGGACTCACCAACTTCCCGACCAAGGCGGACAAGATGCATAAAGGGCTGAAGGGCAGAGACATCGTCCGCGAGATCACCACACTGACCAAAGAAGCGGGACTTCCTTCTATCGTCTACTATAATATATGGTCGAAGTGGGCGTACGATCATCATCCGGAATGGAGGGCGGTGAACGGAGTCGGCTTGACTACTGGCGATTACTACTGGGGGCAGCCGGGCCGGTACGGCGTATGCTGTTACAACCACGAAGGGTACCGGGATATGGTCTTGGCCGATGTCGAGCAGCTGTGCAAAAACTATGAATTCGACGGCTTATGGATCGACATGATCATGCTGTCGCAAGTATGCTATTGCTCGGCGTGCCGGAAGCGGTATTTGGCGGAGACGGGAATCAGCGAGATTCCGAGAGTGGTCGATTGGAACGATCCGCAGTTTGTTCAGTTCCAGCGGCGCCGGGAAGCGTGGCAGTCCGAATTTGCCGAGCTGGTCACGCAATCGGCCAAGCGGTGGAAGCCGGGCATCTCCCTGGGGCATAATGTGGCCGGTTATTATGTGGGCTGGCATCAGGCGGCTTCGCTGAAGTTTTTTGACCAAAACGATTATTTAAGCGGCGATATCTCAGGCGGTCCCCAGATCGTTAACTACGTGTGCAAGCTGTTCCACAGCGCCAGCAAAAACCATTCCGTCGAATTTATGACGACGGTCGCCGACGCCAACCTGCTGGAGCATACGGTCTACAAGCCGAAGCATTATTTAAAAAACCTGGTTTATTTGGCGATGGCCAATAACGGCGCCTTCAGCTTTATCGACGCGATCGATCCGCTCGGTACGATGAACGAGAAGATGTACCGGATGCTCGGCGAAATATACGGGGAAACCCGCCGGTACGAGCCCTTTATGGACTACGACGCCGAATATTGCCAAGATATCGCGATTTATACGAATATCGAGTCGCTGATCGATTTGCGCGACAGCGGCAAGACAGTGAACAATGTGCCGCATTCGGCAAGCACACCGCATCACTTGGCGGCGTTAAATGCGGCCAGAGCGATGATCGACGCCAATCTTCCGTTTGGTGTCATCACCAAAAACCGGTTGAAGGAGCTTCATAAATACCAGGTGCTTATCCTGCCCGACCTGCAGATGATGGATGAAGACGAGATCGAAGCGATCCGCAAATTCGTGGAAGCCGGAGGCAGCATCTACGCCAGCGCGAATACGTCCCTGGTGGACAAAACCGGGAAGCAGCATGACAATTACATGCTTTCCGACGTATTTGGAGTTACCTATGAGCGGACGACCTGGGAGGATATTGCCTATTACGCGCCGACCGAAAGCGGCAAGCCGTACTTTGCCGATTATGACGACTATTACCCGCTAACCGTGAACTGCAATCAGCTGATCGTCCAGGAACACGAAGGGGCCGAGCCGCTGGCGACGATCGTGCTGCCCGAGCTGAATCCGGACAATCCGCACCAGTTTGCGTCGGCGATCAGCAGCCCGCCGGAAATTCCGACTACATATCCCGGGGTCGTCGTGAACCGGTACGGTCAAGGAAAATCGATGTATGCCGCCGGTTATTTGGAGAGGATGGCGAAGGAGGGGCAGCGTTCGATCTTTATTAATCTGATCCGCTCTCTGCTTACGAAGCCGGCCTATTTCCAGACCAATGCGCCTAAACCTGTCGAGATCACGATGTTCCGCCACCAGTCGGGCAAGCGGGATACGATCAACGTCATCAATATGCAGCAGGAGCAGCCGAATATCCCCGTATCGGGCGTCCGGGTCCAAGTCAACACAGGAGACCGGAAACCGTCGAGGGTCGTACTTCTTCCAGGCGAAGCTCCGGTCGATTACGTCCGCGAAGGCGAATATATTGCATTTAATGTGCCGCAGATCGAGATTTTCCATATGTTCGCTATCGATTATGAATGAGGGTTAACTACCCGGTTACGGCCTGAACTTTGTTACTGAACCTGTATGAGTAGCAGGACTGCCAGAGATTGAAGACCTTCGAGCCCGCTTATTGACAGCGCTTACTTGAGGGTCTTCCCTTCAGAATTCAGTTCGAATATATGGAGAAAGAGGGTTCGATTCACCGATGAATAAAAAATATATCGCGATTCTGATCTCGATGATGCTCGCTGCCTCCATCGCCGCCGGCTGCGGCAAAACCGGAGCAGTCGGCGGGGAAGAGGACAAGAAGGAACCGGCTCCGATCGACTACACCCAGGAGAAGGCCGAAATTGTGTTTTATTCGAATAACGGGGAGCTGCCGGAAAGCTTCGACGCCCGGATGGGCAACTTGGTCCGCCAGAAGTTTCCGAACTATACGATCAAGTACATCCAGGCCGGACAAGGAACCCAACTGACGGACCTGATTACGACCGGAACCCGGTTCGATATTTTTTATCAATCGATCGGCAACTTTGAGGCCCAGGCTTTTCCCGTTAATATTCAATACGACATGACCGAGCTGATCAAGAAGCACCAAATCGATTTGACGCGGCTGGACTCCACCGTTGTCGATGCCGTAAAGCAAGCGTCCGGCGGGAAATTGTATGGCCTTCCGGTTACGACCACCAATCTGGTGCTTTACTACAACAAAGATCTCTTCAATAAATTCGGCGTCCCGTTCCCGAAAGACGGAATGACCTGGGACGAAATCATGGAGCTGAACAAAAAGCTGACCCGGGTCGAGAACGGCGTTCAGTATTACGGATTTACGCACTCACCTTTTCACACCCTTCGTTTAAGCCCATTCTCCGTACCTAGCGCCGATCCGGCGACCGGTGCACCCGCGATTAATAAGGATGAGCGCTGGAAAACGTTTTTCGACGCGTTTTACGTCCAGCCGATGAATGCTCCCGGCTACAAGGACGCCATCGAGAAAGTAAACAAAATACCGGATATCAACGCATTCGTCAAAGAAAAGACGGTTGGAATGTTTCTCTACCTGTCCAGTCTGATCTATGCGTGGGAGAAGGAACTGCAAGGCATCAATTGGGACATCGTCTCGATGCCGACCTTTAAGGAGCTGCCGGGCGTCGGCTCCCAGTCGTATCCGAGCTATTACGGAATTACGCAGATGGCCCAGAACAAAGACGCGTCGGCGCAAGTGCTGAAATATCTCGTCTCCGACGAATTCCAGTCCGACATCGCGCGGAAAGGAACGATGCCGGTGCTGAATAACGACAAGGTGAAGATGGAGCTGGGCAAAGATTCGTTCTACAAGGACCGGAACTGGAAAGCGATCTTTTATAACAAATTCGCGCCGATTCCGCCCAAGCCGGCCTATGACGCCGATCTGCTCACCACTTATTATACGATCGGCAACCAGTTCAACTTAGGCAAGATGGATTTGAACACGGCGCTGAGAATGATGGAGGAAGACGGACTGAAAAAGATCGAGGCGTACAAGCAGAAAACCAAATAAGAAAACCGGGAGGAAATGTTCTATGGATGAGCATCGATTCGCGAACGGGAATACGGTTGAAGCTACTGCTCCAGAAGGATCGGACTATACGCAGGTCAAATCGAACAAGCGGATCAGCCGGAGGGCGATGCTGGCTACTCTGGGCATGACAGGCGCCGCAGTTGTTTCAGGAGGATTGATGAATACGATGGACGTGATGGCGGACACGGTGCAGGCCATTGACGTGATGACCCCGCCGGTTCCGCTTGCCCCGCTGGTCGGGGACGGGGTGACGGACGACACGGCCGCATTTCAGGCGATTTTGAATTATGCTGCTGCCAATCGGTTGTCCGTCTATTGCCCGTCCGGGAAAACGTATCTGGTGCAGTCGATCCGGATCAAAAACGGAACCGTATCGCTTATATGCGACGGCGTGATCAAGGGGAAAGGGACGGCGGTCAACGGAGTCGTCCAGCTGGACGGGCCGAACCTGTTCGGCGGAACCGCTGTCGAGCACTTTACTTTGCAGGCGAATATCGATATGTCCGGCGGCGACCGGGAAGCGATCAAAGCCGACGGATGCTCCAACTGCACCTTCACTCATAACCGCATCTACGGATTTACGAATCATGCTTCGTTGAATCATTACGGCATCTTGTTATGGTTCAGCTCCAACTACAACAAGATCCAGCACAATTACATCGACGGCTACGATAAGCCGACGCAAAGAGGACTGCTTATCGACCTGATCGGGGAGTCGGCCAACTTCGGCGGGTTCCACGATAACGGCAACATTGTGCCGCCTACCCGTCCGTGCGTCGGAAACATCATCACCGACAACATCTTATTAAATGGAAGCTATGCGATTAACCTGTTAGCTGTCGAGAACAGCGTCGTATCGCATAATTATTGCTACAAACAAAATCATCGCAGCATCTATGTGGCCCAGTCGTCCAACAATAACATCATCTCGGACAATCAACTGATCGGCTTCCTCTCCTCGGGCGTGCTGCTCGGATACGGGGCTTATAAAAATCTGGTCACCTCCAATCTCATGAAACAGCTCGACGGCTACAATTCGATCGGCGGCGAAGCGGCCGTTAATGTCAACACAGGCTCCTACGACAACCTGATCGCCGACAATACGATTGAAAGCTTTACGAATTACGGCGTATATCTGGCGGTTAATTCGATCGGCAATAAAGTGGACGGCAATGCGATATCGAGACATTACGTCGCCGGGATCGCTCTGGAGAACGACTGGATTCGGCCCCTTCCGACAGGAGCGAAATATTCGCGGCCCAACTACGGCCCGCCTTCGGTAGGGACCGTATGGGCGACGAAGGATTCGGAGTCGAACATCATCCAGAACAACATCATCGGTCCATGCTATACGGGGAGAGCGATGTGCGCGATCTACGTATCGCAGCTCGGAACGACAAGTACCAAAAACAATATCATCCAGAACAATGTGGTGACGGACACGGCCAGCTATGCGTATCACTTGTACTGCTTTGAAGAAACGAGCGGCAAGCTGACAGGCAATACGCTGAAAAACAATTCGTTCCACATGGCGACGCTCAGCAAGCTGTTTTTAACGCGCGGCCGGGGGCATTTCAGGCAATGTGCCGGCAACGACGCGCTGGATACGGACCCGCATACGTTTGCCGCAGGCGATACGACACCGTCGGTCGGGATCGGCGGCTCGTTCGTCTTCGCCAACACGTCGTCCACGTCGGTCACGATGTTTGACGACGGAGCGGACAATCAGACGATCGTCGTTCGGCTGGACGCCAATACGACGATTGTATACGGACCGTCCACGATCCGGACCAAGGGGAGCGCAAACATTGCTGGGGCAAGCACAGATCAGTTCGTAACCTTGAAGCGGACCGCCGGCGTCTGGTATGAGATTTCCAGAAGCTTCTGAGGACTGGCGTTATAGGAGAAAGGAAGCGTTGTGCAGCGGTACGGAATGGTACGCTGTGATGATGCGCGGCGCGGCGTGGAGTTTGGCGGGCCGCCGTCAGACGGGAGCAAGGAAAAGGGGAGAGGCTTGCGGCCGCTCCCCTGGTTGCTTTGAGCGGAAGAGTAACTTCCTTTATTTTTGCCAAACTGATCATTTTCACCTAATAGCGGAAATAGGGTTTCCGTTATTTTGGCCGTACGGGGTGAAAGAGACGGTTACACGGAAATAGCGGAACAAAAGCTTCCGCTATTTGGCGATTTTCCGCTGTATGCAACTCATAACGGAAGCAAAGCTTCCGGTAAAGCTTCACCCGGCCCTAGTTGGAGCCGATAGCCGCCCTAACGCCCCCAGCTCCTCACACGACCGCGGGCAGCAGTTGACTCGATACATCCGTATCCGGGCGCTGCACGTCAAAAGACCGTCCGGACGTATAAGCGAATCGGACGGCATGTCGTACTACAGGCGGTTTGCCGGCACTTACCTTTTTAACTCGGCTACCGCTTTCTCCGCTTCCTCGGATGCGGTCCGCAAGGCGGTATTCAGATCGCTATTGCCCAGGACGAGCTGAACGGCATGTTTCCGTAATATCCCCTCGACAGTCAGCTGGTAATTGGTCCTCACGGTAATCGGGGCGGGCTTGTTATAATAAACCGCTTTCCAGTTAATATTTTGGAAGGAAGACCCGGTTCCGAACGCCTGCTTTACTTCCGGATCGTTGATGACCGGCATCAGCCCTTTTTTCGAATACATCATCTGGGCTTCCTTCGTCGTTAAATAATGAATGACCTCCATCGCGGCTTGTTTATTGCTCGCCATCGAGGTGATGCCGAACATTTCCGGCGTCGTCTGCGTGCCGACACCGGGCAGATCCCGGAAGGTCGGGAGAGCGGCCATATCCCAGTTCACTTTCTCCAGCGTTTCGGGTACGGCTTGGGGAAACTTGGAGATGAAGGCGAACATGGCCAGCTCCTGCGAGTTCGTAAATTCGAACCGGTACGGGATATTTTTCAAGACAGCGGTCCGGTCTTTGTAGGCCGGATTGTCGGCGGGCTTCAGGACGAACGTTTCCAGCAGCTTGTTCCAGCCGTCCTGGGTGAAGGTGGGCTTCTCGGTTTTGGGATCAAGCAGAGGGATTGACAACGGATTGTTCATAAGAGCGAACAGATCGGTCGCAAAGCCCAAATATTGCTTGTCGCCTTCTTTGCGCGTCAGCTTGGCGGCCAGCTCTGTCAGTTCATCCCAGTACATCCCGTCCTTCGGGTACGGAACGCCGAACTTGTCGAAGATTTCTTTGTTGTAATACATCACAAATCCGACGTTCGTTACCGGCAGACCGTACAGCTTGCCGCCCCCGGAGTTTCGGATGCCGTCAATCAGAGTAGGTTCGAACTTGCCCAAATCGATTTTATTCGTTTGAACGAGCTCCGTCATGTCATACAGCAAGTTTCCGCTTGATCCCAGCTCGTAGAAGTAGGAGATGTTCTGATAGATCAGATCGATCCGCTGCTTCTGGGCGATCAGCTCGGGCAGCGTGGAGCCGGGTTTGTTTTGGATGTAGGTGAACGTGTAGTCGGGGAACTTCTGCCGGATGATATTGCCGTGAATGGAGTTGAATCCTTCCTGGGAATCTCCGGTATTCGAGAAGATGACCAGTTCTACAGGTTCTTTCGGCTTCGCAGGTTCTGCCGCCTTCGGCGGGGCGGATTCGGGCAACTCGGCGGACTTCGTTTCGTTATCGCTCGAACCAGTTCCGCACGCAGCGATCCATACAAGGGCAGCCGCGGACAATAAACATTTCAGCCGTTTGTTTGTCATATTCATTCTCCTTTAGCTTGGTTATCCATCTTCCATACGTCCAGCCTTGGCAACGCTACAAGGTACTTCTCTGCAGGACCAGCGGCAAGCTGCCGCTTCATCGATTACTCGTCCATCGTGCGGGCACCTCCTACATATCAATTCCGGAGCTTATGATAGCGCATACATGGATGTCGATGGCGGCGAAACAGGGATGTAATGAGGGAGTAGAAGCGGAAAACGAACGGTTTGTAAATAATATAAAGTAGATTATACATAATATATAAACGGTAATCGATTTCTCTGTCAATAGCATTTCAGTTTTTTCTTCCCTTTTCTTAGGGTTTTTTTAATAACAATTGACGATGATGCGCAAACTATAATATATTATATATAAAATTACCGTGAAGAAAGGAGTTGGAACCTGTGCAACCAACGGAACCGAAAATCCTGCTTCAGAAAAAAAGCATGAGCCACGAGCTCGTAGAGCTTATTAAGCGGAAAATATTAAGCGGCGAGCTGAACCCCGGGGAGCGGATCGTCGAGATCAAGCTGGCCAAGGAGTACGGCATCAGCCAGTCGCCGGTCCGGGAAGCGATCCGCCATCTGTCCGGGGAAGGGATCGTTACGATCGTTCCGAGCAAAGGCCCCGTTGTCAAAAAGATGGAGGCGGCCGACATCTTCGAGATTTATTCGCTGCGTTCTTCTCTGGAAGCGCTGGCCATCCATCTGACGACACAGCACGCCTCGGAGGAGGAAATCCGGGAGTTGGTCGAATTTTACGGCCAGATGGGCGACTGGCTGCACGACGACACGAAACCGACCTTGCTTAAGGAATCGCTGCATCTGCATCAGAGCATCATCCAGCTTTCCCGGCATTCCCGGCTCATCCAGGTGTACGAATCGATCTCGTTTCAGATCCAGCTGGTCAACCGGATTCTCGGCATGACTTCCACGAAGCAGAAGGAGTACAACGATCATCGCGAGCTGATCGAGGCGCTGGTGGCGCGCGATCCGGCTTCGGCGGAGCAGATCATGCGCAGACATATTCAGCGCTCCTATCAGGAATGTATGGAGGTGCTGCGGAAGAATGAGGCAAGCGAGCGGCGGGAGATCGGGACGAGCTGGTTTGCGGAGGACCCGAAATAAAGCAAAACATGGAGACGGAGGCAAGCGGGATGAACGTATTGGTTTGGACGGCACCTGAAACGATGAAGCTGGAGGAGCATAACCGCCCGGTTCCCGGGAAGCAGGAGGCGCTGCTGCGGATCGAGGCGGTAGGGATATGCGGATCGGAGATTGAAGGGTATCTGGGACATAACAGCCTTCGCGTCCCGCCGCTTATTATGGGGCATGAATTTTGCGGGATCGTGGAGCAGGTCGGTGATCCGGGAGACGAGGCATGGCTGAACAAAAAGGCGGTCGTCAATCCGCTGCTGTTCTGCGGAACGTGCGACCGCTGTCTGAAAGGGCTGACGCAGCTTTGCGGCGAGCGGCGCATTATCGGCATCCACCGGTCGGGAGGCTTCGCAGAATGGGCGATCGTACCGGTTGATACGTTAACTGAAGTTCCGGCGGCGATGAGTTCCCGGCGTGCCGCCCTGGCCGAGCCGCTTGCCTGCTCGCTGCGGGCGACCCGAAGGGCGATGGAGCGGCATCCTTTTGCAAATGTAATCGTCTTCGGCGCTGGAGGGATCGGGCTGTTGTGCGCGAAGACGGCGGCTTTGCTGGGCGCCTCCAAAGTGATGGTCGTCGATACGAATCCGGACCGGCTGGCGATGTGCCGCAGTATCGGCATAACGGATACGGCCCATGCGCGCGAGGACAATTTGGAAGAGCGGGTGCAGGCAGCTTTCGGAGGGGGGGGTACGGACGTCGTCATCGACGCGGCGGGATTTCAGCCGACCCGGGAAGCGGCCGTCAGACTGCTTAATCCGGGCGGGACGCTAATGAATATCGGTCTGGGCATCGACGATACGGTGCTGCCGATCAACTATACGATCCGTTCCGAGATCGAGCTGCTCGGATCGTTCTGCTACACGCGGCAAGATTTCAAAGACGCGGTCCAGCTGCTGGTTTCCGGGAAAATTACGGAGGACGGCTGGACGGAGGAACGCCCGCTGGCGGAAGGGGCGTCCGCTTTCGCAGATCTGGTCGCGGGCAAGGTGACGAAAGGGAAAATCATTTTGCGGCCGTAAGGGGAGGGCTGGATCGTGGCAAGTACAGTCAGAGTCGGCATTATCGGGTTAGGAAACTGGGGGGAGTGCCATCTCGAGGCGTTTCATGCGCTTCCGCACGCGGAAGTGGCGGCCGTCGCCGATCCGAGACCGGATCGTCTGGACGTGGCGAAGATCAAGTACGATGTATCGTCGTGTTATACCGATTACAACGAGCTTCTTGAGCGGGACGATATCGATCTCGTCAGCGTGGTGACAACGGAGCACCTGCATCTCGATCCGGTCGTGAAGGCGCTTCGCTCCGGCAAGCACGTGCTGGTGGAGAAGCCGGTGTCCACCCGTCTTAGCGAAGCTGCCGAGATGCACCGGGTCGCGCTGGAGCAGGGGCGCTACGTGATGCCGGGCCATCTGCTGCGGTTCGACCCGCGTTATGCGGACATCCGGCGGGCGATAGCGGACGGGGAGATCGGCCGGCCGGTCAGCATGTATATGAAGCGGGCCAGGGAGCAGCATTTATTCGCTACCTACAGCCGGACGCACACCGTCTACGAGCTGATGATCCACGATATCGATCTGGCGGTCTGGTACGCGCAGAGCCGGGTCCGGACCGTCCGGGCGTACGGCAGATCGCCCTCCGGATCGGAAGCTCCGGAAGTGCTATGGGCGTGCCTCGAATTCGAGAACGGGGTTCTCGCCTTTTTGCACAGCAACTGGATGACGCCGGATCGGGCGGGCATCGCGATCGCCGATCAGATCGAAGTGATCGGCAGCGGCGGAACCGCGTCTTTCGAAACGTCCAACTCCGGCTTGCAGCTGTGGAACGAGACCGGGCGAACGACGCCGGATACGAATATCCATATCAAGACGCTCCACAAGCAGACGGCCGGTTCGCTCCGCGAGCAGCTCCTTTATTTGTGCGACTGTTTGGGGAGAGGAGAAGCGCCGGACTACGTGTCGTTCGAGGATGCGATTCACGGGGTGGAAATTGCCGATGCGATCGTGAAGTCGGCGGCGGGCGACGGCGAGATTCGGTTGTAGCGTGGGGAGATGCGGGCGGAAGGGTCATTGGGAGAGAGCGGCATGAAGCGGACACTAGGCATTGGAGCAATGCTCAAAATCCGCCGAGATCAAAGATAATTCCCGATACATATGCAGCGGCGCGTTTCCGTCTGAATTGGCTATGGGAGAAAGAGTCGTTGCCTATGTTGAGTTCCATCTTGTAAACGATTTGAAGCGATATGCTTTTATATGAGCAAAGAGAGAGGGGGCGCTGATGTATGTCGGCAGGCCACCTTTTCTTTTTGAACGTGGTTGCATGCATGATTACTCCATCAGGAAAGGAAACATTCCCCCGCTTTTTTCAGCATCCCCCTCAGTTTATTTCAGCTGTGCTGAAGCGGGATGGAGTGGTCAAGGGTGATTGCCTGTAAGGAAATGAGGGATAACGAGCGTAAAAATCGTATGAACATCAGGCTTGCTCTCCAACCGCACACTTCCCTTATGGATGCTGGCGACATCCTTGACGATGGACAACCCGATGCCGAGACCTTCTCCTTCCCTTGCATCCGATCCTCGGGTGAAACGTTCAAAGATAAGCTCCTGCTTCTCGACGGGAATACCGGGTCCTTTATCCGTTACGCTAATTTCAACCTCGTAATCTTTCCGACTATCTAGTCCTTCACTACGGTCGCTAGATTTCGCAAAGATAACCTGGCGCAGGGAAAGCCCCAGGTATCCGCCGGTACGGCCGTATTGTATCGCATTCTCGACCAGATTGCGCACAGCTCTTTCGATAAGAGGGGGGTCGATCATGACCAGAATGGATTGTTCAGGAATTTCAATTTCAAAGGACATACCGTGATTTTCTAACAACGCAATGTAATCTGCCGCCAGTTTTCTAAGTTGTTCGGACAGATTGGTTTGCTTCAAATGGATACGAGCAGAATACATGTCCATATGGGAAATCTCCAGCAGCTTCTGCAGCAACTCATTCATGTAGCGAGACCGGCGCAATACAATTTCCGCATAGGCCCGCATTTCTTTGTCATCTTGATATAAACCGTCGTGAAGCGTCTCCGCATACCCCTGAATCATGGTGAGCGGTGTTCTCAGGTCATGGGAAAGGTTCGCGATCAACGTCTGGCGCTTGCGCTCATTGTCTTGAATCTGCGCCACCTGATCCAGAATGCGCTCAGACATGTGGTTGAGATGGCGATTGAGTTGAATGATTTCATCGTTTCCACGATCATCAAGCACGATCTTCGTACGTCGTGCATCGAAATCTTGTACGGCCCTGTTCAGCGTTTTAAGTCTGCGGTTAATCCGGGTAAAAAAGAGCAGCGAAAAAATGATCGGCGTGATAAAAAAGATGCCGAGCGGAATTAGCAAGGTTAGAAGCATCCAGGATTGCCGTACATAAACAAAGGCTTGAGTTCCCCGCATTTC
The DNA here is from genome assembly GCF_014705615.1 of Paenibacillus oceani. Taxonomy (GTDB): domain Bacteria; phylum Bacillota; class Bacilli; order Paenibacillales; family NBRC-103111; genus Paenibacillus_AB; species Paenibacillus_AB oceani. The sequence goes on along the minus strand of NZ_JACXJA010000010.1, from coordinate 22,931 downwards.
CTTGCTGGGCATTGACATGATTAGATACTGAGGTTCATTATCAAGCGCCCAATGAAACACTAAGGTCGCCAATTCGTTGTCAAAGCCCCATAGCTTCCCAGGCATACCTACAAAACGTTCCATCATCTCATCGAACGTATAGGCTTCCTTTCGCTGATCTGTAGCGTACTGCAACGTGCCATCCTTGGAAAACCACTCCAGACTCATTTGCGGGTATTCATTTTGGGTACGATCCAACAGCGTTTGGATTCGCGTTTTTATCTGTTCACGGTCGGGTTCCATATCTTGCTTGCCCGCCTCTTCCGCCAGTTCGTTTCCTATTCGATTCAGCGATTCATGTGTATACCCGCGTGCAGTAAAAGAACCCATGATCACGAGACTGGCTACAAACAAGACAAGCCCGGTAAAGCTGGCCACAATGACCATTAACCACAATTTAGTTCTGAGATTCATGCTGTCCCCCCACAAACCGATAGCCAACGCCGCGTATGGTCTCAATATAACGTGGATTTGCCGGGTCAGTCTCTATTTTTTTGCGCAAAAAATTGATATACACATTCACTGAATTTGAATCGAATTGATCCAGCTTCCAAACGTACTTGAATATCTCTTGTTTGGTGAAAATACGTCCTGGCTGACGCATAAACAGCTCCAGCATCATCCCTTCGATTGGAGACAGGGAAATGGTGCCGGTTGGTTTCTCGATTTGCTGAGCGGCACGATCGTAGATGAGGCTCCCGCAGCTGATCTTATTCCCGTACATGGCCGGCTTGTAACGCCGCAGCAAGGCTTTGACGCGAGCCGTCAGCTCACCGGGGCTGAACGGTTTGGTGACATAATCGTCTGCTCCTAAACCGAGTGTTTTGATTTTATCTTCTTCCAGGTGTCTAGCGCTAAGGATAATGACGGGCGTATTTAACTGGCGGGACTGCAAATAGTGTAATACCTCCCAGCCGTTCACATTCTCCATCATCAAGTCCAGCACGATCAGATCAACGGTGTAATGCTCCAGGATGGAAATGGCTTCTCTCCCAGAAGCTGCTTCAGAGGTATGAATCTCACCATTTCGCAAATGCAGCTTGACCAGTTGAACAATTTCCGGCTCGTTATCCACAATCAGTACGTGGGGTTGTTCCATGGCACTCTCTCTTCTATTGTCTAACGTTTTATTCATTATACAATACAGCCAAGCTTTTCACCGGGTTATGATGAAATCCTTTAATCATCCTTTAAGACTCTAGTATTCCAGCAGGTGATAGGATGAAAAAATGGGAAACGGTGAAAGACTCTATGTTTAATATGACAATAGAGAAGGGGATGTTCTATCGATGTCAAAAAATAAACGGCTTCCAAAGAGAAGCCAACAACTGTTTACGGTCGTTCTGGCACTCATCATACTCTGGACTTGCACTGCACCTGCTGTCGTATCGGCTAAGAGGTCTTCCCCAGTCAAAGGAATTGCAATCGCCGCGGGATATTTTCATTCGTTGGCGCTGAAAGCGGACGGCAGCGTAGTCGCTTGGGGAACAAATAATAAAGGCCAATTGAATGTTCCAGCAGTTGCCCAAAGCGGAGTGGTGTCCATCGCTGCGGGATATTATCATTCGTTGGCGCTGAGATCGGACGGCAGCGTAGTTGCATGGGGAGATCATACTTACGGTCAAACGACGGTTCCGGCTGAGGCAGAAAGCGGCGTCGTGGCCATTGCAGCGGGAGCCTATCATTCACTTGCGCTGAAAGCAGACGGCAGCGTAATGGCATGGGGACTTCAAACCAACGGTCAATCGACAGTTCCGGCTTCGGCAACAAGCGGAGTGGTGTCCATCGCTGCGGGATATTTTCATTCATTGGCGTTGAAAGCGGACGGCAGCGTAGTTGGATGGGGATCTAATGTTCGTGGCCAAACGACTATTCCTGCTGGAGCAGCAAGCGGCGTTGTGTCTATTGCAGCGGGAGATACTCATTCCCTTGCACTGAAAGCGGACGGCAGCGTAATTGCCTGGGGGTCGAATAGTCAGGGTCAGAGGATCGTGCCAGCGGAAGCGCAAAGCGGCGTGGTGTCCATCGCTGCGGGAAATTCTCATGCCTTGGCGCTGAAAGCGGACGGCAGCATAGTTTCATGGGGTTATTTCGGTCAAACGACAGTCCCGGCAGGTCTGTCTTCGCCTGTCAAAACGATTGCCGTTGCTGGGGGATTTGGTCATACACTGGCATTGAAATCGGACGGTAGCGTGGTCGCCTGGGGACTGAACGATAAAGGTCAACGAACCGTTCCGTCTGACACTAAAAGCGGAGTGGTGGCCATTACTGCGGGAACGAATCATTCGATGGCACTAAAAGCGGATGGCACGGTTGTCGCATGGGGAACTAGTAGTTACGGTCTAACTACCTTGCCGACTGAAGCGCAAAGCGATGTGGTAGCCATCGCCGCAGGAGATCTTCATTCGATGGCACTGAAAGCGGACGGTACCGTCGTCGCATGGGGATACGGAGGAACTACTGTGCTGGCGGAAGCGCATAGCGGAGTCATATCCATTGCCACGGGATTTACTTATTCGATGGCACTGAAAGCCGATGGCAGTGTTGTCGCATGGATTTCTGGCAGTTTCGTTCCAACAACCGTGCCGGCTTCATTTCAAAGCGATGTGGTGGCTATCGCTGCGGGGTATTCTCATGCCTTGGCGCTGAAAGCAGACGGAAGTGTTGTGGCATGGGGAAATAATGCTTACGGTCAAACGACCGTGCCAACTAATGCAAAGAGCGGTGTGGTAGCCATCGCCGCGGGAAATCATCATTCAATGGCGCTGAAAGCAGATGGAAGCGTCATAGCATGGGGATATAATGCAAACGGTCAAAGGACAGTTCCTGCTGAAGCGGAATTCGGTGTGGCGGCCATCGTTGCGGGGGAACATCATTCCATGGCGTTGAAATCGGACGGCAGCGTAATCGCATGGGGATTTAATAGTTACGGTCAGATAAATGTACCAGGCAGCGCGAATCTGAGCAATCTTGTGATGGATGCGGGTGAGCTGAGCCCGTCATTTGCCCCTTCCGTCACGGCGTATACCTACCAGCTTGTGGGTTCATCTGCCGCCAGCATCGATGTGACGGCTATATTGTCCAACGCGGTCAACTCCACATTGCTGGTTAATGACAAGGAGCAGACAAGCGGCACACCTGTTGCCGTGCCCTTGACCGGAGACATTACGGCAATTTCCGTCCGGGTGGAGCCGTATCTCTTGCCGGGCAAGACGTATACAATCAGCGTGTCGCAGCGGTATACCGTCACATATGACGGCAACGGCAGCAACGGTGGCAGCGTACCGGCAGACAATAACGCGTATAGCCCGAATAACAGCGTCACCGTGCTCAGCAACACAGGCAGCCTGAGCAGGACAGGCTATACGTTCGCGGGCTGGAATACCGCGGCGGATGGCAGCGGTACGTCATATGCGGGCGGCTCGACCTACACCATGAGCACAGCCAATGTGACGTTGTATGCACAGTGGTTGGATAATACCGCTCCAGCGATTACGATCCAAATGAAAGAGGCAGATGAATCGCTGTACGCGAACGATACGTGGACGAATCAAAGCGTGACCGTCAGTGTATACGCAACGGATAACGGCAGCGGACTGGCAACGCTTGAATACTCGGAAGACGGGGGCGCTTCCTGGCTGCCGGTTGTTGGAGAGGTGACTTACAGTGAGGAAGGCATTCATACCCTGACTTTTAAAGCGACCGATGAGGATGGGAATGAAGGGCAAGAAACCAGAACGGTGAAGATCAATCGGAACGGGTTGGTTATCACGATTTCTGCCAACAATCAGAGCGGCAATTCATACGCTTCCGGAGATTGGACGAACGGAACTGTGACGGCGGAGGTCTACGCCACTCATCAAGATGGAATTGCTGTCACAACATTGGAATTTTCGTTGGACGATGGCGCAATCTGGTTTAATTATACGGAACCACTTTCCATCTCGGGAGCCGGAACGCAAATGATAAAGGTCAAAGCCCGGGATGAGGCGGGCAACGCATTGGAAGATGCCCTGACGGTTAAGATCGATCAAACCGACCCGAGCATCGAGTTCGGCACGAACGGTAATGAAACGTGGAGCCTAAGCGGATCAACGTTGGTAACGGTAAGCGATACGGAGAGCGGTTTGAATTTGGCTGCTCTGGCATTTGCTTGGTCGCAAAGCGACACTGTACCGGCAGATGGCTGGGCGCCGTTCACGAGCGGGGCTGATTTGACGAAAAGGGGAGTGGATGGAGACTGGTACTTGCACATTCGGGCACAGGATACGGTCGGCAATATGGTGGGCACTGTATCCCAGCGGTTCAGACTGGATACGTCTGCGGCGGAATTGAACGGGCTTGTGCTTTCGGCGGGTACGCTGGATAAGGTGTTTGACCCATCCACGATGGACTACAAGGCAAGCGTGGCGGACAACGTGAGCAGCATCACCTTAACCCCGGTGACCCTCGACGCAACGGATATCATCACCGTACGTGTCGAAGGCGGGACGCCATCAACGGTGACGAGCGGCCTCGCGAGCGAGCCGCTGGTATTGAACACGGGAGTGAATACAATCGAGATTGACATAACGGCGCTGAACGGGGAACGGAAGACCTATTCCGTCACGGTTACGCGCGCTGCGAGCAACGCCGGAACTTCTGGAGGATCAAGCGGCGAATCATCGGAACCGGTCGGGAAAGCGAGCTTGCGGGTTGACTCGACTGTGATTGAAGCAGTGGCGATTAAGACAGTAACCCGTGCGGATGGTGCTATTGTCGAGCAAGTCTCGCTCGATGAAGAGACACTGGATGAAGCGCTGAATCATTTGAAGGATGCCAAGCAACCGGTCCTCACGATCGAGGTGGACGATTCCGAGCGGGTCGTTCTGGTAGAGCTTCCTGCCGCTTCAATCGCCGCGGGCGCTGAATCGTTCCCGAATGCGATTATCGAGGTGAAGCTGAACCGGGCCAGCTACCAGCTCGTCATCCATGTGCTTAATCTGGCGGGCTTGGCGGAACAGCTCGGCGTCGAACTGAAAGACTTGTTGGTGAACATCATCTTGGAGCGCGCGGACGAAGTCACAGAGACGCAGATTCGGCAGCTCGCCGTTATGGAAGGCTTTAACCTGGCGAGTGAGGTCATCGATTTCAAGGTGATGGTAGAGGCGAACGGTCAGACGGAGGAGATCCGCGATTTCGGCGGGACATATATGACGAGGGCGATCGTGACGGAGGAAGGCGCCGCGAATCGCAACCTGACGGGCGTTCTGTATGATCGGGAGACAAATGCGCTCACGTTCGTTCCTTCGCATTCAGGTACCCGCCCGGATGGTACACAGGAAGTTATAATGAATGTGCCGCACAACAGTATGTACGTTGTCCTGGAATCGAAGGGCAGGACGTTCGACGACCTGAGCGGACATTGGGCTAAGGCCGATGTGGAGCTTCTGGCGTCCAAGCTGATCGTAAGAGGCATCACAGACAGTCAATTTGCACCGGATGCGGACATTACGCGGGCGGAGTTCACTGCGCTGCTTGTTCGCGCGCTGGGACTGTCGCAGAACCTTGGCGGGCAAACTTCCGGCTTCGCGGATGTGACGGAGAATGCTTGGTACATGCCTGCCGTTGAGGCGGCGGTGAACGCTGGCCTCGTGAGCGGCATGTCGCTTGGCCGATTTGCGCCGAATGAGCGGATCACCCGCGAGCAGATGGCCGTGATGCTGGCCAAAGCGCTATCGTTCGCAGGCAAAGGGGGAGCAATGGATAGGGGAGCACCGGTAAAGTTCACTGACCGTGCATCGATCTCTACCTGGGCTATAGATACGGTTGCTCAAGCTGTGGCAGCAGGTATCATCACGGGTATGCCCGATGGCACGTATATGCCTTCCGAACATGCAACCCGGGCGCAGGCGACGACCATGCTGAAGCGATTTCTGCAATATACGGAATTTATCGACTAAAAAGTGACTGTTGTCATTCAGATAGACCGTCCGGTGATTTTTCCGGACGGTCTATCTTCTTTAGTAGAACTACAGATATCATAAGCGATTCGATAGCACCTTCCACTGCGGCACACTATTTCTGCATGGCACAATGATACGGTGAACCATATCATAAGTGAGGCGAAAAAATTGGTGACAAAAGCGGTGTAGAGTTCGTTAATCATATGTTCGTATTCGTTTTTCATTTTCGTGATGCCTTTCCGATCATCGACGAAGCCAGAGGGGTAACTTGTAGTCCAAAAAATGAGAACGAGACATTTCTTAACTCAGGAAAATAGCCTTTTTTAAATATCATTATCCAAAGGCAAATAAACGGTAAATGTCGTACACTCAATCGGATTACTTCATCGTGGATCCGAAGCATTTCCGGCGGGACATGGTGACCGGCCTGTTGATAATTTTCTAGCTTAAGCTGCATAATGGACAGCGGCGTGCGAAACTCGTGAGCGAAATCGGCCACCAATCTTTTTCAGGCGTCCTCGGCTTCCCGCAGGCGAAGCGTCATGTCATTGGATGTCTGAATGACTTTCCCGTATTCGTCTTTTGTTTATACGGGAACGCTAACCCCCAGATCCCCTTGCGCAATGCGTTCGATAGCGGCAATGAGCTTCCGGAGCGGACGCGTCAGAACCCCTGAAATCCATAAGCTGAAGACTAGGCCGGTTACTACGAAGATGACCCATTCTCCAACCCAAAACCACTTCATGTTGTTTATAACGTAAGTTTTCCATCCCTCGACTTGATCTCAAGGTGAGGCCTCCAAAAAAGCTGCATTGATTTCTTCATCGCTAAATTGATCGAACAAGGATTCCAAGTTAGCCCGATTGTTTAAGATATGAGCGCTGCCGACAATAAAAACGAGCAGTCCCATGTAGACGAATATTTTTTTCAAATTAGTTGGTACCCCGAATTATACCTTGAATGAACAGGAACTTGAAGATGTCCTCGCAAAAAGAGGAAGATCTGCATAAGATCTCGACATTTATGGATTAAACTGGATGATGAGGAGCCGCGAATCCTGGTCCCCAATTCAGTTTAAGCCGTTGAAGGGAGAGTGAAATGTGGAATATTTAGTTGCATTAGATGACGGACACGGAATGAGTACCCCCGGCAAAAGAACGCCAAAATTTCCTGACGGATCGTTTATGCATGAAAACGAGTTTAACCGAGCGGTAGTTGCAAAATGTAAAGCTCATTTGGAGCGATGCGGGTAGGTTAAAAGGATTTGTTCATTCCGTGGAAGCAGCGAAAGCGATAAGATATCGGGTCGAGTGGGAAGCTCAAACCTTCACCGTGAAGCTTCTAGCTTCGATAAAATCATTAAAAACCCAAGGAGGGAACTTATGACCATTCAGCCTAAATATCACTGGCAGTTCGACGAAACAGAGGGGGCCGTAGTAACTGACAGCATAAACGGGATTAATGGGAAATTCCAGCGCGTCTTGCGGGAGGGACATGGCCGCATCGGCCATGCCGTCACCATACGCGGCAATGATTCTCATATTCATTTTGGCAACGTGGTCGGCCAGTTCGGGACTGACGATTTTACAGTTGCTTTTGGCATGAAATATATGGACCGCCATGGCGAGGATGATCTCGACATCATCGGCAATCGATCGGTGAGCGGGCATGGTAATTGGTTCTCGTTGAGGCAGCAAAAAGCAAAAATACTGTTTGAAGTCGATGAAGATAACAAAGCGAAAAATTACGCAATTGCTAAAACTAACGACCTTCAAGTGCTCCAGCAAAAAAAATGGCATCATATAGCCGTTGTGAGAGAAGGGCAAACGCTAAAGGTATACATCGATGGGGAGCTAGCGGCGGAAGGCGTATCAACATCAGGTGTTGCCAATATTAACAACGGAAATGATCTGAGGTTGGGCGATTGGAAGAGGGGCGCTGCGGTCGCGCAATACGAGGACCTTCGTATCTACCACACCGCTCTGGGTGCCGCACAGGTGCAAAGCTTGGTGACGCCGGTGAACCGGCGTTTGCGTGCAGGTGAAATCGAGCTGGTCGCGGTTGATGATGCAGCCGTTATTCTCTCGCATGATGCAGAAGATTTGACTCGCTTATCGCCAAATTTTCAAAGGTTAAGGCTTGGTCCTAATACAGGTGCCACACTTTATAAACAAGCCAGTTTTGGCGGAGTGGCCCAAAAGCTATACGCCGACCTCACGGAAATCAGATTCTCGAAGCTGGCCGACTTCCCAAGATCGATCCGTATTTGGTCGGCAGCAGGGCAGCCTTTTACAGGGAAGTGGATCATCAAAGCGCCGAACGGCCAGTACTTGAGCCTGGGGCAATCCTCCCTCACGACAGCGCCCCGTCAATCCGTAAGCGAGCTATTACGCTTCCACTTCAATCCTCGGAATGATAAGCCTCAACTCATTCCGGGCTCCGACGAGGAAAACGCGGATTTTGTCATAACGCCGGGGGCAGAGCCCGCTTTGCTCTTTGTTGATTATTATGACAAGGACCATGCGCAGTTCTTTATTGTCAATGAGGCGCATAATAAGTGGCTGAGACTGAGCGCAGACAACACGTTCAGCTGGACCGAGCAGCAAGAAGAGCGCTCATTGTTCGCCAATGTCGTCAAAATGGCTGATCATGAAGGGCAAGTCGGAACCCTGTCGGCAGGGGAAGTTGCCTTCTATGAGCACCGGGCTTATAGAGGGAAAACGTGGATATTGTCTGACGGTGCAACCAATCTTCCAGGCAGCTTTACGAGCTTTCAAGAATTTCCGGGTCTGGATAATCAAGCGTCGTCCATTCGATTGGGACCAGATACGGGCGTGACCTTATTTGTCAATGAAGACTTCAAAGTCAAGGAAGCCAATAGAGAGAAGGAAATAGAGGATATCGTCGAACACGCTCAAGACCTCAAGGAATCGCAAATCGGGAATGATGTGATCTCCGCTGTCAAAATCTTTAGAACCATCGCACCCGAGACTGTGTTGTCCTCATATACATCCAAGTTAAGCCAGGACTACAGAATGACGGGCGACGAGCTTGAGGAGTTTTCGGCCTATCGAACGATGCTCAAGTTTTCACCTGGCGCTGGCGAGGTGGAAATTTCAGCAACCGATCTGATTCAAATTGAAGTAGAGGGAACTACCTATGTGATAGACGAGGAACGCTCTGTAACGCTTACGCCAAATATAATGAACAGCATTATGATTACCTCCGAAGCCGAGGGCATCGACACCCCCGGATTAAAGATCCGCACCAGCGCGATGGCCGAAAATGAGCGGGTTGTCATCTTCCCGAATCGAGAGGTTCATCGGCAGCTTGCTGAGCTGGAAGACGATGCGCTGTGGAATGCGACGGATGCTAATGGCGACCTCATTGTTGATCGTCAGGCGCATAGCAAGGCAGATGTTGCCAGCGTGCAAAGCACGATCAAGAAGGTGCTTGCTAATGTAACCTATGTCGACGAGGCGCCTCTCAGCATTAGAAGCGGGAACAGCGGCATTCAGTCGGTCAACCGGGTTGTTTCCAGTGATGCCATCAGCAATCCATGGATGCTCAAGTTTGAGGCTGACGGTAACAATAATAAGTCGAATACTCCGAGAGCATTAACTTCCGGCTCGTCCTTAGCTGCATCTCGTATCAGCGAAGAAGAGATCAGCCCGGATGAGTTTACACGGTTGCTGGGTCAGGCTGCTAAAAATCAGGCAACGACTCAAGATCAAGCTCTTGTACGCTCCCGCAGACGCTTGTTTTCACGGATCAAAGATGCGGTCAAAAAAGCCGTGTCTGTTGTGATTGGGGCTGCCAAAAAGGGCTTTCACCTCATTGTCCAGACCGCTGAGGGCCTGATTGAATTTATAGTTGATACGGCTCAAAAGGTTGCGGAGTTTGTTGAGGCGATTGTCGAAAAGGTCGTTAAGGGCATCAAACAATTCATTGAGTTCTTACAGTTCCTGTTCAACTGGGGCGATATTCTGAATACACATAGGTATCTGGTAAGCTCCGTGAACGCAAGCTTTGATTTCGCCGTCCAACTGGCCGAAGATGCGAAAAAGCCCGTCTCAGACTTCGTAGACAACTTGCAACATACCGTGGAAGAAAATATGAACATCCTGGTCCGGACACTGGGTGGTAATCCTTCAGAGGCACGATCTTCTCAGTTTGAGCTTCCAGAAGCTGCCGAGTGGTTTCTTTTCAAGCTGCTGGGCAACTCTCGACAATCAGGCGCCAGCCCGGTACCGGCTATGGGGACGAATACGGGCGGAGGTTCACCGTTAGACCAATACTTCTCGACCTTCGTTCAAGGGGCTGTGGACAAAGAGGACATTCTGCTGCGGGCATTTGAAGGAGTGAAGGACACCATTGAGGAAATCATTGCAAATCCTCTCAAGCCGCAGCAGGCACTGGTCGTTATGATTCAAGCCGTCAGAGATGTCGTCATCCAGGCTTTGGATCTGGTCGAGGATATGGCACTTGGCTTTCTGGATGTTGTTAAGGAAATGGTTAATCTCTTTCAAGATTTGCTTACCCGCGAGATTAAGATTCCTTTTATTTCGAAGCTGTTCGAGCGGATCGGCGCTGGGAAGCTGACGCTGCTGAATCTATCGGGCTTGCTGCTTGCGATTCCGGTCACCATCGTATCCAAGCTTGCCTTTAACCAACGACCGTTTAAGGGTATGTTAACGCCTGATTTCTCGGGTCAAGTAGCAGCAGGATTGGAAGCAACGGAATTAGATAAGTCAACTGTCAAGCGACTGTCTGATGATGCCGGGAACGTTCCTGATCCCGAGAATGATCCCGATCCGTCGCGAGAAAGCGAGATTCGCTCATGGGGGATTGTTGTTCTGGTAGCAGATGCTATTAACGGTTTCATCACTACTGGATTAGATGCCGTCCCTGAAAAGGCCGATGATTCACTTGAAAAAAGCGGCAGCTTTGGGATGGAAGCCGTGAGCATGCTGCTCAGCATATTTAGTTGGCAGGCCAACTTTATCACTAGAGATATCCCCGCGCCTACTGAGGCTGACAAAGATAATAGTGAGCTAGCGCGCTCCGAGCGTATTTTGCACTACTATCGGGGGGCTGTTTTGATATTGGATTCACTGTTTGTATCCTTCGGCTCAGCTATGGATCCCAAAAACATGCAGCGAATGAAGCGAAGAGATCAAGCCATTACCGGGTTTTTCTGGGTGCTCTCCATCGTTGATGCGGGGCTGGCCATACGTTATCTGGTAGCTCTTCCCAACAAAGATAAACCCGGTTTGGAGATCGCAAATGAGACGGTGTCCTGGCTCCCCAATTTGTTGTGTCCCCTGCGACTCACCGGTTCTAAAGGCGCTTTAGCACTTGCCGGAGTAGACTTCGTCGCAACCGTCGTCAACACGGGAATTGGGGGCAAGCTGCTCGCTAACGATCTGGCAGATTTGTAAGACGCTGTGTAAGGCGAAAGTGAAAGGTCTCGACTCGGGCCCGATGGTCTGCTTCGACGTCGATGCCTTCGTCAAGTTGTTTAACGTTCCGACCGGTATATGCCCGTTGCCCGTCCTGCTTGTCGCCATTGGCAAGGTAACCAGGCTTGCCCGAGTGACCACTCGCTTTTCTACGGAGCATACTATCGTTTGAAACGGGTTCGAGCCTGACGCTGCTTTGTGATGAGTTTCCTATACAAATGCAGTCAAAACCAAGTGCCTGTTTAGCACTTGGTTTTTTGCTGAGAACTAGAGGTTGAAATTATCATAAATGATGAAATCAAATTGTACGATGAGATCGTGGAGCATGCGGCATTACTTGGGGAGTTGCCATTTAGGTATCCGTTGATGAAAACCCCTGTTCTTCGAGCCAAAGGTTACCGCGTGCTGGTTGTGCATAGTTATCTGGTGTTCTATGTGGTCATGGGTGATGTGGTGCAGATCAGGCGTATATTGCATGGCAAACGGAAATACGAATTTTTATTGTAATGCAGCCTAGTTGATTCGCAATCGAATCCCTCCTAAATAAGTGAGGCCACTTTAGTTCAAGGATGTTTCGACTAAGCCAGACTTTTTCAGGGTAACTAGATAGGCGGTAACATGTGAACGAAACATTGTTTATCTCAGAAAAGAGTCTTTATGTTAAAGATCATTATTAATAGGCAAATAAACGGTAAATGTCGTACCTTGACCAGGCTCACTAACGACGCGGATGAACCCGCCGTGGGCTCTGACAAAATGATGAACGATCGATAATCCGAGCCCCGTTCCGCCTGTATGCCGTGAACGGGCTTTTTCCACGCGATAAAAACGATCGAATAAGTGAGCCAGCTCTTCGGCCGGAATACCGATGCCGGTGTCGATCACGGAGACACATGTATAGACTGCATTGCGATCTACGACCTTGTCTTGAATGACAACTGAAATCTTTCCGCCTTCCGGCGTGTAGCGGATTGCATTCGTCAACAAATTGATGAATACCTGCGTAATCCGTCTGGCATCGGCCATTACGGTCACCGGCCTTGAAGTCGTAGAGAGGCGAATTTCCAACCCGGTTTCTTCCGCTTCGTATTTCACGTCGTCCACGATTCGTTCAAGGTGTGCCGTCAGATCGAGCGGTTTGCGATCGAGTGATAACCGGCCCGCTTCTGCGAGCGACAAGACGTGAAGATCATCTACAAGCAGGCTCAATCGAATCACTTCATCGTGAATCCGAAGCATTTCAGGCGGGACATGATGACCGGCCTGCTGATAATTTTCCAGTTTAAGCTGCATAATGGACAGCGGCGTGCGAAACTCGTGAGCGACATCGGCCACCAATCGTCTGCGGGCGTCCTCAGCTTCCCGCAGGCGAAGCGTCATATCGTTAAATGTCTGGATAACTTTCCCATAATCGTCTTTTGTTTGTACAGGAACGCTCACCTCCAGATCCCCTTGTGCAACGCGTTCGATCGCGGCAATGAGCTTTCGAAGCGGACGCGTCAGCACCCCCGAAATCCATAAACTGAAGAATAGGCAGGTAGCTAAGAAAATGCCCCATTTCCCAAACCAATACAGCTTCATCTTGCCCATAACGTAAATTTTCAAGATCTCGATTTGTTCCCCGGGCGGGGCATTCAAAAAAGTTGCACTGATTTCTTCCTTACGAAATTGATCGAACAAAAACTCCAAGTAAACCTGATTATATAAGGCATAGGCACCGCCGATAATAAAAACGAGCAGTCCCATGTAGACAAATATTTTTTGGCGTACCGTGGGCGTCATGGTTATACACCGAATCGGTAACCGAAGCCGTAAACCGTTTGAACATAACGGGGATTGGCCGGGTCGTCTCCCAGCTTGCGGCGAAGATTCCGGATATGGGAATCCATCGTTCTTTCGTAGCCCATATATTCGTTCTCGAGTGCGGTTTTCAATAATTGCAGGCGGCTGAAAACCATTCCGGGACGCGCCGCCAACGTGTACAAAATTTTGAATTCTGTCGGTGTCAGTTGAATCTCCTGGCCGTCCTTGAATACCTGACATTTGGCCTCGGAAATGATCAGGTTGTCTCTTTCCAAGAACATCGACTTGTCTTCAGGTCCACGCAAGCGGCGAAGTAAAGCACGGATGCGCGTAGTGAGCTCGCGCAGGCTGAACGGCTTCGTCAAATAATCGTCCGCGCCGATTTCCAAACCGACGATTTTATCCGATTCATCCGATCGGGCCGTAATCATAATAATCCCGCAATGCGAGGATTGTCTGATTTCCCGGCATACGTCGATGCCGCTTTTCTCTGGGAGCATCCAATCAAGCAAGATGAGATCAGGCCGTTCAGACCTGGCAATCGTGAGCGCTTCCTTGCCGGTACAGGCGGTCAATACCTGAAACCCCTCACGTTGCAGATAGGTTTGCATCTCCTCAAGCATGTCCGGTTCGTCCTCCACAAGCAACAATTTCGGTTCCATTCCAATCACATCATTTCAAGGTAGTCTGCTTCTGCTTCCACTCGCGAGAATACACCGTTTACCTAAAATTATACCGTGATCTAGCAGATTCTTGAAGAAGTTCACGCAAAAAAAGAGGAAAATCTGCATAAGATCTCGACATTTGTCGGTTATACTTGCTTGAAATGAGAGCAATTGCCGCGAAAAGGGGCGGATTTAATCGGAATTTCCATTTGGATCAGGAGGAGAAATGATATGCGAATTACGAAGGGGTTGAGAAAGGAATTATTATTGTTCTTATGTATGGTCTTAGTGGTAAGCGGGTTTTCAACTGTTTTTTCACTAAAGGCATTCGCTTCAACCGTGGTGCCTCCAGTACCAATGAATCAACCGATCGAGGCGCTTTATACGGGCACAGAGATTACTTTCCATAATGTGGTAGAATCTAAAATGACCATCTTCGGTGACAAGGCCTGGTGGATGCCTAAATGGCTGGACAGATTGCTGCTAAACCTGGATGTCGAGGGAGATAAGCTCATCGCCGAGCTTAATGCCAAAGAAGGTGCCGCCGCTTAGCCCAACGCTCACTAAGCGCACTGTATACCGGATGCAACTCACTTTTTCTGGGCAGAATTTTTTCACTATAGCAGAAGCAGATAGATTCCTTAAGGAATAGGCGCGGGTCGCTTTCTCGTAAAAGAAGAGGGAGAGTCTGGCCAGATCGGAGAATACAATGGAACAGAATATTTTAATTACAGGAAGTACAGGATTAATTGGTCAGCATATATTGTACGAACAACTACCCGAATACATAAGAGGGCATAAGCAGGGGAAAATCTATTTGCTTATTCGCAGGCAAGAAGGCAGAGATGGAGCGGCATTTATCCGCGGTTTGTTGCAAAATGCATGGACTCCTGATTTTTTACAACAGGGATCTGTCAACCATGCCATGGATTATATACAGATCATAGAGGGCGATATTCGAGACCGTGACTTGGCAAAGATTTTAAAGAAGCATATTCCAGACCGTGTTAGACTCCAAGTGTTTCATAGTGCCGGAAGTGTAAATTTGCATGTGGGTCAAGCAGCAGAACAAGACGTGTTTCACCATAATTTTTTAGGCACACAGTCGTTTCTGCATGCACTGCAAAGCTATGACTGCAGGTTTATGTTTATCAGTACGGCGTTCTCATCGGGTATTCGAACAGGATTAATCGATGATCATCTTCTTCACTCTCCATCCGATGTATATCGAAATCCTTATGAACAATCTAAAGCGGCTATTGAAACGATGATTCAAGAGTATGGTGCCAAGAAGCAGATGACGATTCAAATTGCGAGGCCAAGTGTTGTCGTTGGCCGATTGCTAACCGCCCCTCTATATTATACTTCTAAATTTGATGTGATTTACGGGTGGGGACGTTTCTTCTGGATGATGAAAGAGAAAAATACGGGAGACGGGATAAGAATTCATATCAACCCGAACTCGGGGATGAATATCGTTCCGGTTGATTATGTAGCAAAAGCTTGCTTGAGATTGAGTCACACAAACCGGAGTCAATTAAACATTGTCCAGACCAAATCAATACATCATGCGGAGTATTTATCCCGTATATTGGATGTGGTTGGATTTACAAATTATGCATTTGTCGATAAGAAGCCTATTAACCTGAAAGGCCTTGAGAAAATCTACTATAGGTCAGTAGGAAGTATCTTTAGCCCTTATCTTACAGGACCATGTTACGAATATGATACGTCGACCCTGAATCAAATCATGGTCGATATTCCTTCAATAGATATCCCGGCTTCTATAGAAGCATTGATTCAATTTGCGACTGAGCATCGTTTCGAGGAACAACAGATTCATGCCGCATGGAGTAGAGCACAAGCTGCTTGCCATGGAACGTAGGGTGGAGACGGGTATGTGGGTATAGATGTGAAAGACAGCGGGAGAGGAATACCGGAAGAGGATCGACCTTATAACTTTGAACGCTTTTATCGAGGCAGCAATAAAAAATATAAAACAGGATTGGGATTAGGGCTTCCGTTCTCGCTAATGCTGGCAAAGGTGCAAAATGGATCGCTTTATTTGAAGCATTCTTCGTCCGAAAGTACGGTCGTCACCTTAACCTTGCCGTATAAATAAAATTCCGACATTTTGCCAACACATCTTTTTCATATTCTATTTGTAGTGATGAGAATATGAAAAGGTGAGTATCCTATGATTACAACTCAGAAAGAAGAAAAAGTGAAAACGAAACAGCAGGTCCAAGATATTTGGCTTGCTGAATATAGACTTGATCTGCTAAACAAACAATGGCTTGAAGTACTGATGGAAGGAAACATGGAGTTAGCGGAAAAAATTAAGAATAAACGCAATTTGCTGAAACATGAAATGTTAGTGAGATTATCAAAAAGCCGTCCGGTCATTATGCAAGCCGGACGGCTTTTCTGCTGGCGTTTTTATCTGCTACGAGCCACTCTGGCTGCAGGCATGTCGGGAAGCTCGTTGACAGAGACCACTTCGTTCGTTTTCTTCTTAGGTTTCTTCCAAAACTTCTCGTTGCCCGGCAAATCGTCGAACCAGGCGGCGTCCTTCGGACAGTCGAGCACCATAAATTTGCCGTATTCATCGTCGCGGGACTGATGATATTTCAAATATGCTTTGCCGTCTTCAACCGCGAGTATTTCGATTTTGCCGGACGTATGGCTCATCGACAAGCGGACGCGCTTGCCGAGACCGGACGTTCTGGCTTTCGCCTGCTCCACGATCCGGTACGCTTCTTCGAGCGAAAGCACGAAATCGCGGTTTCCCGCCACCGGCCGGTTAATAAAGAAATAATACGGGGTGACGCCCGCCCACGACAGCCGGTCGAGCAGTTCGCCGAGTACGGCCGGATCGTCATTGATGCCTTTGAGCACCGGCGTCTGGTTGACGACGATCGCTCCCGCCTCGTGCAAAGCCTGGAAGCCGCGCTTCGCCTCCGGCGTTATTTCGCGGGGGTGATTGATGTGGGCCATGACATAGATGCGCTTGTCGGCCGTGGAGTAAGTACGAATCGTCTCCAGCAGCTCCTCGTCCTCGTAGATCCGCATCGGATTAAAGACGGGGATTTTCGAGCCGAGACGGATAATTTTCACATGCTCCATCTCCCGCAGCCGCTCCAGGATCATTCGAAGTTTTGGGGTAGCGAGGATCAGGCTGTCGCCGCCCGTAAGCAGCACGTTATTGATTTCGGGATGTTTGGCGATATAAGCGAGGCCGGGCTCGACGTCGGACATCGCTTCCTTGACGTCGTTGCGGAACAGCCGCTTGCGGAAGCAATAACGGCAATAAGCGCCGCATACTTCGGATACGATCAAGAGAGCCGTTGTCCGGTACTTGTGCTGGCAGCCGGGCACGACATAGTTCGTATCTTCATCGGAGGCGTCCCAGCGCCCGTATTCAGCGAGCTCGCCTTCGTTCGGAATGACCAGTTTTTTGATGGGATCTCGGGGATCTTCCCAATTGATGAGGTTCAAATAATAATCGTTGACACGGAACACGAATTTCTCGGTAATTTGCTTCAGTCTTTTTCTTTCCGTCTCCGGTATGTTTGCAATTTTATCGATATCTGTAATGTACTTTGGCTGTGCCATGCACATTCCTCCCGTTTTTCTAATTTTCGATCTACCCGGCATGCTAGTCAGATCTTAGGGACCGTGTGCTTGCGACTCCTCCCTTCCGTGCTACTATCGTCCAATCCATTCGTAATTTGCCGTTCCGGTCAGCAGAAGATAATGATTGAGGTCAAGGATGCAAACAAGAAAAGACCCCGGGCGAAGAGGAAATGTCCTCCTACTGCGCTCGACAGGGTCTTATACAAATAGAAAAAGACCCTGTATCCAGGGTCATGTGTGCAGAATGAACATACAGAATGACCCCATCTACTGCTGACGAGGTTAGCTGACGGACTCGGGAAAGATGGTTCCCTACGCGGTCCCGATGAACGGACCGGACGATTCGCCCCTAAAGAATGGTTCCCCCGCTTTCCGATTGGAGAATCGGAAATTAAGCGTACTGTTATTGTATTGAATGAAGGACGTCAAGTCAACCTTTTTATCAATATACTCCCTTTTTTTAACAACAAAAAATCGGGTTTGTGCGAATTTGAAACAAATGCTCTCCTTTTTGCTGGAAGCCGGGTACAATTAGTGACATCCAAGCTGTCACTAATATACGGATATAATGGGGTAGTAAGAAACGGGGGAGAGGCGTTGAAGAGAGCAGACCGGCTGATGGCGATCCTGATCGCCCTGCAGCAAAGACCGGAGACGGCCCAGTCGCTGGCCGACAAATTCGAAGTTTCGAAAAGGACCGTTTTGCGGGATATGCAGTCGTTGTCGGAGATCGGCATCCCACTGTATTCGATGACGGGACCGTCCGGAGGATTCCGGATGATGGAAGGGTTCCGGCTGTCGCCGCTGCAGCTCGATTCCCAGGAAGCGCTGACGGTCCTGTTTGCGCTCCGGGCGATGACGAACATAATGGAAACCCCGTTTAACCAGGCCAGATGGACGGTCCTCGACAAGATCCGGTCGGTCCTGCCGGAGGAAACACTGAAGCAGGTCGAGCCGCTGCTCGACAGAATGGAGCTCGAAGTGCCCGTCCGCAAAACGAAAACGCCCCACTTGTCCGCCTTGCTCGAGCATACGGCCGAATCCCGTTGGGTTCATGTGCTGTACCGGTCGGAAAACCATCACCGGCGGCTCCGGCTGTATCCCCGCAAAATTTATACGGCGCACGGGTTCTGGTACTGCGAGGCGTTCTCCCCTCTGCACAAGGAAGTACGCAACTTCCGTGTCGACCGGATCGAGGAGCTGGAAGTGATCGCCCAGCCAGATGAGGGGGGGAACGAACAGCTTCAGAGGGCGGAAGACGAGGAAGCGCCGGCGAAGCCTGCTGTGCGCATCGCCGCCAAGCTGACCTACCGCGGCGCGTTGCTGGCCGAACAGGACTACCATATCGGAGAGCATGTCAAGCAAATAGCCGATGATGAGTGGACGGTGGAATTCGATTGTCCCGCCTCCGAGTGGGATTGGGCGGTTCGTTTTTTCTTTACATTAGGCATGCAGGCGAATGTGCTGGAGCCGGACGAGCTTCGCGCCGGGATTCGCGAGATGGCCGGGCAATTGTATGAACGATACAAGCCAGATTCGGAGCGTAACTCGCTGTAATCAGATCTATTTTCAAAGGAGGCTTATCAAGTTATGACTACCCATTCCATTTTGGACAAAGCCGGATCGTTCCTGTACAGCCATGCGCGGCTGCTGGACCGGAAGCGGTACGAGTATCATTTCGAAGGGGGAACGAAGGAGGCGGTCATCCAGGCGCTCCGAGCTTACCAAAATGCCGACGGAGGGTTCGGCAACGCGCTGGAGCCGGATATTCGCGATCCGCACAGCCAGCCGGTCCCGACCGAGATGGCGCTGCTTGTGATGGAGGAGATCGATTGCTTCGATCCGGCGATGATGGAAGGGATCGCCGGGTATTTGCGGACGATTACGCTTGAGAACGGCGGGCTGCCGCTCATTCGAAGCAGCGTCCATGGTTACGCCCATACGTCGTGGTGGTCGACGGAGGACGACCGTTGTCCTTCGATGAACCCGACAGGCACGGTTTTCGGCCTGCTGTACAAGTATTACGGGGACCAGGCGATCGTGCGGGAGCGGTGGTTCGAGGAGAATGTGCGTTATGTATGGAGCTATATGGAGTCGAACGAACCGTCGGGCTTTCATGACGGCACGCATTGGATTCAGTTTCTCCGGCATACGCCGGATACCGGGCGGGCGGCCGTCTATTGGCGTAAAGTCGATGATTGGCTGGGTGGTCCCGGCGTTATCGAGAAGGACCCGCACGCTTCTGGATATGTGCATAAAGTGCTGGATTGGGCGCCTCAACGGGAAAGTTATGCCGGCAAATTCGTATCCGGGGAAGACAAGCAGATTCATTTGAAGGCGCTCGCCGAACAGCAGCAGGAGGACGGAGGATGGCCGATCAGCTGGCAGCCGCCGAGCATCGCTGCGGAGCAGGAATGGCGCGGGTTTGTGACTGTGGAGCGGCTGAAGACGCTCAAGTCTTACGGGGTGTTGTAAGAAGAGGCAGGCTGCAGGAGAAGGCATCGAAGATGGGCGTATATAGCGTTAATACCGAGGGGACCGGGAGGCTCTCTCGGTTTTCGTGTCTGGGAAAGAAGCACGGATTCTCCGGTCGGGCGTACCGATCACCTTCAGCTTGCAGCGGGTTTCACCGGTCCATATTGCTGGTGAAAGGTGCGACCGCGACGGCAGGGGCGTTTCTGTGCGTGCGATAATCCTTGAAGATTGGACTGACAGCTGTGGCGGATTATACTAAGACGATGCAGTGCAAACTTCCAATGGAGGCGATAGGATGCAAATGGACGTGACAATCGTACCGCTTCATTCGGTCCGTTCTAGGATAAACGAGCTCGCCGAGCTGTTAATTCGTGTCGTGGAGGATGGGGCATCGGTCGGCTTTATGCCGCCGCTTTCAGCTGAGGAGGCGACCCGGTACTGGGAGGGCGTGCCCGGCCCGGATGTGGTCTTGTATGCGGCGCTGGCCGGCGGTCGGGTCGTAGGCAGCGTGCAGATGCATCTGTGTACGAAGCCGAACGGCTCGCACCGGGCGGAGATCGCCAAGCTGATGACGCACCCCGATTACCGCAGGCATGGAATCGGCAGACGGCTGATGCTTCAGGCTGAAGCGAAAGCCGCCGAATTAGGCAGGACGCTGCTCGTGCTCGACACGAGGGAAGGGGACCCGTCCAACCGGCTGTACAGCTCGATCGGCTATACGATGGCCGGTCGGATTCCCGGGTATGCCAGATCGGCAGACGGTGAGCTTCATGCTACGGTGTATTACTATAAAAACCTTGGAGAATAGCCGGTGAAGGGGGATGGGCAGCGATGGAGGAGCCTTCCTCGTGAGAATGGCCTTGGCACCGGAATGTGATGGAAGGAAAGCGTCGATAAATTAGCCAAAAAGCCTTCGGCTCCCGCGCTCCGGGCGGGTCTCAAGGCTTCTTTCGTTGTAACGGGAGCTGCCGGCTTGCCGGGGATCTGTCAACGCTTGGAGCCGCTGTACAGCAGCTTCTTAACATCCTGAACGATATGCTCGGTGATTTGCCGCTGAATCCAGAGGTCGTCATCGATATTGCCGTGCGTTGCCGGTACCGGCACTTCTCCGATGCCCGGGCACTCGACGGTCGTGGGCGTGCCGTCCCAGCTGCGCATATAACGGACGAGCATATTTTGCGCGCCGGGAACGTCCTGATAGCCGCAGGACAGACCGTTTTCGACGGGAAAACAAGGGATCATGCCGAAGCCGGTACACGGGTTGCCGCTCGTCACTCCGTTGCGCTGATACCAGTTCTTGATCATGTGAGCTTTGGGGATATCGGCGGCGTTCATCGTGTTGCCCGGGCCGAACACCGGGTCGATCAGACCGATATAATTGGGAACTTTCGGCGTAACCCGGGACAGCCGGCAAGCCGCCCAACCGCCGTACGAATGGCCGATGATGGCCAAATAGCTTGGATTGCGGCTTCTTTCCTCGATTTCATTGTTCAAATCCCAGATCCACGGGGCGCCCAGCGGATTGCCGTCTTCGTTCTGGTTCCAGCTTCTCCGGAAGACGTTGCGGGCCGGGACGCCGAGTGGGGACAGACGGATGTACAACGTATCGCGCAGCTTGGATATTCCGGGGCTGTTCATCCCGCTGCGTCCGTTGATGCAGATGACGACGACGTCGCCTGCTTTTCCGGCACGGGCCGCGCGTTGGTCGTCTGTTCCTTGATCGGAGTCGGAAGCCGCTGCTGTCGAAGCTTCCTTCCCAGGGGCTGATGCGTAACCTGAAAGGGGATCGGCGGTGAGGCCGGGATGAACGTTGGCGGAATAAGCAGGAAGAAGCGGCCGTGGCGCCGCAGGGCTATACATCCATCTGCCCCATCTAGGATCGTAGTAGTACAAACGCATCCCTCCCCCGAAGTGTGCTACACTATGATATTCACCCAGCCGGAAAAGGTTCCTAGAGGAGTGGCGGGAAGCGGATCAAACGACTGTATCGAAATCGTTCACTACCAACTAACAATGGGTTTTATAGAGAAAGGAGAGGTTCTATTGGAAGCGAAAGTTTGTCTCGTGGCGATCGGGGGGCGTCGCAGGACGAATCGATCTGCCTATTAATTAGCGATTGGGGAATAGAGGTTTGCGGACTGAAAGGGGGAGGTTGTCCCAAGATTTTCCTCGGAAGCCTATTGTTCTTCGCAGCGAGGGCAGATCATTTCAATGACATGTACAAATAAAAAAAGCACTGTCGTTTAGACAACTGCTTCTTTCGGGTCCTGGCTCTTGTCTTTGGCGCTGTCTTCGGTTACTTCGTCCGGCTGGTCGAAAGGAACCCGGTCTTCTTCGTAGTACATTTCCGCAGCACCTCCTTTCATCGTTTCTATTAGTATACAAGCCGACTATTA
This sequence comes from Paenibacillus oceani, assembly GCF_014705615.1. Lineage (GTDB taxonomy): Bacteria > Bacillota > Bacilli > Paenibacillales > NBRC-103111 > Paenibacillus_AB > Paenibacillus_AB oceani. The sequence goes on along the minus strand of NZ_JACXJA010000010.1, from coordinate 510 downwards.
TCGCATCGTTAACGGAGTGTTACGTTATAGTAAAATGTGTGTGATGGTGAGCCCAGTTGCTTCTATACGAAACACGGGCAGGCTACATCATAAGAGTCTCTGGTACCCTTTATTTTCGACCGAATGGGATGATAGAGTCAAATAAAGGCGGTTTGTCCCCCTTATTTCAACCAACCGATGGGGTGTACATCCTTTTCGTCAATTTTAGAAGCCTCAAACCGCTCTTATTCCGTGTCCAGGCGGGTTTTCGTACAAAATAAAGGGTGCAAAACACTCTTATTTTCTCTTTTTACCTTTTAATTACTATTTTGCCTTTTGTTACCTCTTATTCAGCCCCCTCTTAAAACGAAACCTCTGCCATGTTGCCACAATGAATGATCTTACGTACGCGGCGGCTTTTCTAAGTAAAGAGTGTTTTGTAGTAACTACTTAGGTACAAAAAAGTGAAAGGTAAAGAAACTGGAATTAAAAGAGGAATTTACCTTGAAGAGACAAGGAGAGGGAAGAGAG
>NZ_JACXJA010000001.1 GCF_014705615.1 Paenibacillus oceani | reverse complement strand
TGTCAAAAACCACGACATCATTGCGATTGAAGATTTACAGGTAGCCAATATGGTCAAGAATCGTAAGTTAGCCAAGGCCATTAGCGAGGTATCCTGGTCGATGTTTCGCTCCATGCTAGAGTACAAAGCGAAGTGGTATGGCCGCATCGTAGTGGCTGTAGGCCCAACATTCGCATCTTCGCAATTATGCTCCTGCTGTAGCTATAAGCACAAAGATGTAAAAGATTTGAAGCTGCGTGAATGGGACTGCCCGGAATGTGGAGCGCATCACGACCGAGACTTTAACGCAAGCCTGAATATTCTTGCCGAAGGCAAAAGACTTCTTGCTGTGTAATCCTTACACGAACTGTCGGAACGACAGGGTTAGCTTGCTGAACTTCTCTTCGTTAGAAGGGACTACCCAAGAATCTCGTTTCTTTAGTCATGAGAGGTTCAAATGCTGAAATTATCAATTCAATGGAGAGATTGGAATGAAAAATATTCTCATCCAATACGCAAAGCGTTTTACCGATCTTAGTGATGCAGAACTTGAGAGGATCGTAGAAGAGATCCCTATGGCTGCTTTCAAGAAAGGAACGATCTTGTTGCGCCAAGGCGAGATCCCCGACAAATGCTACTTTGTTTTACAAGGCTGCGTTCGGCAGTATGCTTCGGATGAGAACGGCAAGGAGTCAACCTTTCAATTTTTTACGGAAGAGCAGGGAGTCACGATTTTCAACCAACATGCCGGCGATAAAGCATCCAAATATTCCCTTGGTTGTGTGGAAGACTGCGTTCTGGTTGTCGGCGATCTATCCAAGCAACAAGCCATGTATGACATGCATTTCGGACTGGAGAAAATGATCCTCAAAATGATCGAAGAAAATCTGGGAGAGGCGCGCGATGAATTTGCCGCTTTTATTGCCGCCACGCCGGAAGAGCGTTATAAGTCCCTATTGAAAAATAGACCCGATCTGATCAACAGAGTACCGCAATATCAATTGGCCAGTTACCTGGGAATCACGCCCGAATCGCTCAGCCGCATCAAGCGACGTTTTGAATAAACAGCCTTAAGGCTGTTTATCGGTCGACAGAGACAGTTTTCTTCCTTTTATCAAAAGCCAGATACCGAAACCTAATTCACCTATGATCATGGGGATGCTTAGGAGGGTTTCCAGCGATGATGCGATAGGTTCAAGTTGGGGGAAAAAATTGTCCATCACATGGACGATCACGTAACTGAAGCCTGCGATCGCAATCATGATGCTGACGTATTTGGGAATATGCCGAGACGATAGAGCGATGAAACCGATGGCCAGCAGGTGCAGTCCGAACAGGATCAATCCTAATGACCAGATGGATTCGAAGGCTTTAATGGATAACATCGATTGAGAGGCCATTCCGTTGATTGACTCGTTGAACGGGGAAGTTCCTGCTCGTGCGATACGGCCGGCAACGACAAGATGTGAGACGGCAATTGCGAGGATGGCCGTATAAATTAGACGAAGCCAACCAGCCAGTAAGGAGTATTCATGATGTATAGGCTTTAAATATACATAAAAAGCCCATGATACAAGTAGATCCGTGAGGATAATCACTAGCCAGCCTAGAATCCCGAACGCAAACCGCGAGCCTGATTGCTGGATGTTTGTCAGTGTCATCAAAGCGTCGTCATTGACGATCAGCGAAGTGTGAACATAACCATAAGAGAACGCTGCTGCAATGGACATGATGAACAAGGAAACGCCTGCGACGATCGCCGATGTGTGTTGAAGGTTTTGGTAATGTGTAGGTTTGATCAATTTCATTGCCCCCTTAATGTTTCCTATTGTAACCTGCAACGGAGGTTTGGTTCATTGACTTAAGTCAATGAACCAAAGTGAGGTCATCCGACTTAGCCACGGCCCTGTTCGTTTTATCAAGCAAGCCGGGAGAAGGTCGAGGGTACGAAGTGTCGTTGCCCGGCGGACTGGTTTTTCACGGGGTCATAGTAACGGATCAGATCAAAAAGCTCGCTTGGCGAGCTCAACGCATTGATTCGTAGAAAAGCTCCCAATGAAGTAATCAATGAGTGTTTAGACAAAAATACGCGTTCTCCTTCACGTCACGCATGATCTTCCATTGCCTCTCTTGCCACTTGCTGCGCATACGCTTCACCCAGGCCAATCGATTCATAATAATCCTATGTTACATCCTCCATACGCTGGATCACAGCGTCATTCAGGCTAAGCGTTTTGAAGCCTTTCTGGATGATCTCATCCAGCAACTCCAGATCGTGCCGGATACGTGTCCCAGACTCCGGATTCGCTAAATCCTGATTCATCTGCACCTTGTGTTTTTCTTAAACCGCGAACATTAGTCCATTTGGCAGTTGTTTCCGGTCGAATGGTTGCTTTACCATAGGGAGGATACCTAATCTGTGTGGCAGCGTGTGACTTCGGCACCCTCGCGTTACAAAGCGAAGCGGTGTTTTTTTATTTAGCAGAATTGCCGGCATGACTCGATAGGGTTCAGAAGAAAGGATGATTGAAATGCCAAAAGATAACCAAGCTCGTCCCCCTGCTGGATCTGTTAGAGAAGTGGGTCGTTATCCCATTGACCTGACAGGTCCTCGCAGTCACACTCTTGTCTTACAGCCCGGTGTGGGCAGTCTATCCATGGGGCCGCCGCATCTGGGCAAAAAGGCAGACCTCCACGTTGCGCCTGATGCGCGGATCGATTGGACTGTGTTTGATGCTTTTGCCACGCCGGCGGGCTCGCCCTGGCCGCGACTCCTGTACTATACAGGCAGTGACGCAAGCTTCCTGAACTGGGCGCAGGTACGTCCCATTGAAGAGATGACGTGGGCTCCGATCCTGTCTGCAGACACGGTGGCGGACGCCAGTAAGTCCAAATTGCATGGCTTGCATATCGAACTGGATGCTTCCGGGGGACATCTGAACTTGAAGCTTCCGAAACGGCAAAACTTTGAAAATTTCCGTTTGAGCGTATCCGGCGATTTATCCCGCTTCTCGGCTGCCGGTGATCTGCCCTATTCCCTGACGCTGGCGCCGCGCACCGGCCGGCGTAAGGAGGATGCTCCTTTCGTGCTGCCCGGCCTGGGTGAGCTGCACCAGGTGACGAATCTGACGCTCCAGAACGCGCCAATGGGTCAGCCGATCTCGCTGGAGTGTCTGGACCGGTTCCCCAATCTGGAGTCCCTGAGTTTGTGGGGAAACTTCTGCGACCTGGATCGGTTGGCTCGTCAAACCCGGTTAACGAATCTGGAGATGCGCTTCATGCCTGATCTGGGGGAGCTGCCGCCCTTGGATACGTGGCCGCTGCTTGACCGATTTATCGCTTACAATGTGGAAGAGCTTACAGGCAAGCGCCTGAGGCAGCAAATGAAAACCCGCGCTAAAACCCGCCCGTGGACCGGACATGCTTCTGTGAGCCAATTGCGGAAGCCGGAGTGGTGGCCGACCGAGTTCGGCCGACCGTTCGCGTCCTGGCCCAAACGTCTGGCCAAGCTGGCTAGCGAAGCTTACAACGCTGCCCAGGAAGCCTTGGCCCAAGCCCGCAGCTTGGCCGATGCCGAGGCGGCCATTACCGCTTTCACCGTGCGCTTCAATACGCTCAAGGGCATCGAAACTACCGAACGGGAAGACCTTGGTGAAGCGGTATGGCAGCTCAGCCAGTCGAATCACTTGATTGGCGAGCCTATACCCGAGGAGATGGCTCAGCGCTGGTTCGATGCCGCGCGTGATTACTGAATGGACGGACTATCTTGAAAGCTTCGGAAAGGCGGAAAGGAGGGTTAACCGGTGATCACCATTTATGAGGAGCAGCGGAGAGGAGCCATAGCGGACACCATCGAGCATTCTCATGCGTCGCTTGAGACATGCCTGGACGTCATCCGACGGATGGACGGTTTCACCCGCAGTCAGGTGACGATTCAGTGCAGGGAGAGCATGATCATGATCGGCGGCGGCAGTCGCGAGTTCATCGTTACCGTGGAGACAAGCACGGCGATTCACAACCTTCTCGGCTCCCCGGAGGACGAGGAGGAGTTTGTCGAATTGACAGTAGGGGTCAAGCCTGTGAATTTCCTCAGAAGTACATCGTTAGCTTTGAGCTGGTTGAGTCTGCGCTCCTCCAGTTAGTAGCGGATTCATCTGCCGAACTGGACTGGGAGGTTATTGAGAAGTGATTGATTCGATCTGGTTCTTGCCAAAAACAGAAGAATCTCAATCAAGAAGCATGCTGCGGCTGCTCCTTATGTAATATTCGCCGATGGCCCTGCAAGGCTGAACCGCACTTTTTGTTTCTTAGTGCCGAATAGGCGGAGGGTTCGCGAAAGCTTTATCGGATATGTAGAGGATGCCATTGTCGTCCACGGATGCATAGAAGATATCGTCCTGGCGAACCCCTTTCGCCTGCAATTGAGACTCCAGCCAGTGAGCGTCTTTCTTGATATAACAAAGCGTCTCCGGGTATAAGGTGCCTTCGACGATTAATGGATAGGAAAAATCGCTCTGACGTTTGGCCAGCCCCAAATCCCCGAGAGTCGGCGCTGATTTCGGGCCGTTCTTGTACACGGTTAATTTCCCGTTCGCCTCCAAAATGGCGAGCTCGACATCAGGGAGGTGAAACACGTCCTTCTCGCGTAACATCTGGAGGATGTTATCGATCGAATAACGGACCTTCTTCAGATTATTGACCAGCAGGTTTCCTTGATGAATCACGATTGTAGGTTCGAACGAGATGAGCTTTCCGAATTTCCTTGATTTTATAGCCCATAGGGAGACAACCCGCTGCAGCAAGCTGATCAATACGATGGCTACTCCGATATGAATATGATTAACATCTGGTTCGGCTATATCGGCGCCGACGACGGACCCCAAGGTGAGGATGACCAGAAAATCGAATACAGGCAGTTCACCGAGTGAACGTTTGCCCATGAATAGCCCGACAATCAGCATAAGGGGGTAAATCGTCACGATTCTTCCCGCGATCAGCAGGAGATCCTTCACGGTTTCGGTCCACATGCGCTCATTACCTTCCTTCTGTTCGAACTAGCCTTTATTAAATGAACGAATTGGAATGTTTTCAATATATCCAAATCATATTTTTTTATCCGGAGAAATCGAATTAGGTAAAGAAATAAACTGTTGCAGCTCAAGGTTATGATTCTCGATCTAGATCCGGGGAAAAACGGCATCCCCGGCCAAATCTTTAAATATCACTCCGGTATGAGTTATCAAGAGGTGATTGCCGACTCGTTCGAGGCGTTCTCCCATGAAATTTTAAAGAGGCCCCAAAGCAACTAATATGCATGGAACGACGGCTTAATTGAGTTTGTAGATTCCTACTTTATTTGAACATAGCGCGGTTCCCGCTCAAGATGCGTTCGGTATTGCCCCATTCAAAGGCTTTATTCTTGGAAACCCCCAAGCGATAAAAGCCTTTTACTTTGGGCAATTGTGAAAAGTTTGAATCCTATCGGCGGTTCATTACGTATATCTATTGCTGGGCAAGTAAACATTATCTACATATTGGCAGAGGATCTTACCAAGGATCTTGAGGAGGAATTCAAGTTGGAGTCATTATGGTTGGAATATGCGTGGGCCTTACTTATCCTGATCGGTCTGGAAGGATTGCTGTCGGCTGACAATGCACTCGTGCTGGCGGTCATTGCCAAGCATTTACCGGATGACCAGAAGAAACGAGCGATCAACTATGGAATTATCATGGCCTTTGTTTTTCGGTTTGCCGCACTTTTTGCTATTTCCTTTATCGCAAATGTTTGGCAGGTGCAGGCGATTGGCGCGGCCTATCTGTTATACCTGGGTTTAAAGCACATCATCAAAGCGCGCTTCGGCAAGCAAAATGAAAATATACAGAAGGACCTGAAGAAAGAAGCCGCAGGAAAAGGCTTTTGGCCTACCGTAGGGAAAATTGCGTTGGCCGACCTTGCTTTTGCAATTGACTCCATTCTTGCTGCGGTGGCGCTTGCGCTGGGGCTGCCAGACTCGCCGCTTGGCGATTTCGGCGGTATGGACGGCGGCAAATTTGCCGTAGTGGTGCTTGGGGGGATTGCCGGCTTAATCTTAATCAAATATGCAGCTACCTGGTTTGTGAAGCTGCTTAGTCAGCGACCGGCGCTTGAGACAACCGCTTATGCCATCGTTGCTTGGGTTGGAGTCAAGCTTGCCGTAATCACGCTTGCACATGAGGATATCGGAGTTCTGGAGCATCATTTTCCTCATAGCACGTTGTGGACTAGCATCTTCTATGTGGTCTTGGTGGCGATCGCCCTTCTTGGGTGGTTTGCACCCAGCAACAAGCCCAAAAAGGCGGGGACGGTTTAATACCGTACTGGATTTGCGCATGTCAGCGGAGCAAGTTACACATGGAAAAGGTACCTCTTAGGGGTACCTTTTTGTTGTAGTGCAGACCGGCTTGCTTTTATCCGATCCTGACAAATCCAAGCAGCGTCGCGATTTTGCTTGCACCTTACGTTACGTAACGTTTTATAATGGGATTACCGGTACATAGCTAGCGCCAAAGAGAGGATGATTATGAAGACAATTTGGAAGGTGGGGGATCTCGCCAGGCTGACAGGTCTTACTATACGAACTTTGCGTTATTATGATCAGATCGGTTTGTTCTCTCCATCCGGCCAGACCGAATCCGGCCATAGGCTGTATAACGAGGCCGACTTGTCGCGCTTGCAGCAGATCTTATCACTCAAGGAGCTGGGCTTGTCTTTGGAGGAGGTTAAGTCGGTAATGGCCGGCGGACAGATCAGTCCGCTGGAGATCGTTAATCTGCAGATCGGCCGAATCCGAGAGCAGATCCGGCTGCAGCAGAAACTGTTGGAGCAGCTCGGATATGTATCCAAGCTTTTGCAGGGGAAGCGGCCTTTAACGGTAGAGCATTTCACCAGCCTGCTTCAGGCGATGAAAATAGAGTTTGAGAAGCCTGTCCTGGAGCGGCAAAGGAATTTGGAGCGGCAGCTGGACCTGCTGGGAGACTTTCTGGCCAAGGAGGACGAAAGAATACAACCTGAGGAGGATCATTCATGAACGAACGATTCGTTAAGCATGCGACCTTCGTAGTCGAGCGGACTTATGCCGCGTCGCCGGAGCGGGTGTATCACGCTTGGGCCGACCCGGATACGAAATCCAAATGGTTTTCCAAGCCGGACATCTTCGACTTTCGGGTCGGCGGACGGGAGTACAGCAGCGGCGGGCCGCCGGAAGGGCCGATCTTTGTTTTCGAAGCGAGCTATCTGGAGCTCGTTCCGGAGCAGCGCATCGTTTATACATACACGCTGGATACAGGCGGCGTTCGTATCTCCGTTTCGATCGCAACGATTGAACTTATCCCGGTAGAGGACGGGACGAAGCTGATTTTCACGGAGCAGGGCGCGTTCCTGGACGGACATGATACGCCGGAGATCCGGGAGCACGGCACCGGCCTTATGCTGGACGGACTAGGGAAGATCGTGGAAGGGGAGGGATATGCATGACGGCAGCCGGCATTAATGAGCTCGTTTCCACGCGTGTGTTCGATGTCCCCCGGGAGCTTGTCTATCGGGCATGGACAAGCCCCGAGTTGCTAGCCCGATGGTGGGGACCGCGAGGGTTCACTAATACGTTTCACGAGATCGATATTAAACCGGGAGGCGAGTGGCTATTCACGATGCATGGACCGGATGGAGCGGAATACCCTAACCGTTGCGTTTTTGTCGAGCTCGTGCCGCCGGAGCGAGTCGTGCTTGATCATCTGTCGGGCCACCAATTTCGGGTAACGGCGATTTTCGAGGACCTGGAGGGCCGCACCAGGGTCACCTTCCGCCAACTGTTCAAAGACACGGAGGAGTTTGAACAAGCCAAGCCGTACTGCATGGAGGGCAACGAACAGAACTTGGACCGGCTTGGCGAGCTGCTTACCGAAGCGAACATTTAGTTCTGTAAATAGGGTTCCGAATCCGTCCAGGAATGTCGATCCTCTAGTCATTATCAAACGCGGAAACCATGCAAGAAGACACGTCTATTCAGGCGTGTCTTCTTTGTATTTGGGGCGCAAACCGGAGGGCGTTCCACTGAATTGGGCGATTTTTCATATCCGGAAATTGCAGTCATTTGCTTGCTGTATTGCGTCTGTAGCCATGTCGGGTTCATACAGATGAGCTAAAAAAATGGAGCACGAGTTAAAAATAACGGGGTTCTCAGTTGTATTAAAAGGGAAAGGGGGTACTGAGGTGTACAATTCATATGAGCTCAATGAATCTGTGCGGCGGGCCTTGGATCTATATTCGCAAAGCTTGATCAAGATTGCTTTTGCATACTTGAAAAACATAGCGGATGCCGAAGAAGTGACGCAGGAAGTATTCCTCGCCTACTTACAAAAGCGCCCTGTATTTGAAACAGCGAGCATGAAAAAGCTTGGCTGATCCGAACAACGATTAGTAAAAGTAAAAATATGCTAAAGGCCGGATGGTTCAAGAGCAGAAACCCTGTCCCCGAAGACCTGAGTTACCTGCCAAAGGAAGAAAACGAGGTTCTGCAGGCGGTGCTGGCTTTGGACAAGAAATATCGAATCCCGATTCATCTGCACGATTACGAAGGATACTCGATCCAGGAAATTGCAGCTATTATGCAAGCCAAGTCGGCGACGGTAGGAACATGGCTTGCCAGAGGTCGTTTACTCTTAAGGGAGAAGATCGGAGGTCTGGAGGATGAAGAAATCTGCTTATAAATCTGCAATGTTCCACGTGAAAACGAGCGAGGATTTTAAAGAGGCAACGTATCGAAAGCTGATGCTGGAGATGGAAAAGGAAACTCCCAAACAAAAACATGAAAATCATCAAAAGGAGCGGCTGCTGCAAATGGAAAAGACAACAAAACGTAAGTTTACAGGGTGGGCGATCGGAATCGCGGCGTTCGCGGTGTTAGCGGTCGGCATTTTCACAATGAATCCGTTCACTCTATATGCGTACATAGAGACGAGCTGCAGCCTTTTTCGCGAAGATGGGTTCGGGCAGTTCTATCCGCGAGAAGCTAAGCGATAGTAGTTGAATCGCTAGGGGGAATAACCGGAGGTTAGAGGGGGGGATACAGGGACGTATCGGTTAACCTCAAGTTGGGAAACTTAGACGAATACAACAAGTTTGAGGGAGGATATCGATGCACTATACGCACATTACCGTTGCCGGGAGCGGCGTCCTGGGGAGTCAGATCGCGTTCCAGATTGCCTTCAAAGGATTCAAGGTGTCCGTCTACGACATCAGCGATGAAGCACTGGCGCGGGCTCAGGATAGAATCGAGGCTTTGAAGCCGCGCTACCAGGAAGATCTCGGGGCGACGGAGAAAGACGTTGCGGAGGCTTATCAGCGCATGTCGTTCTACACCGATCTAGCGGAAGCAGTCGCGGAGGCAGATCTCGTAATTGAAGCCATTCCTGAAGTGGTCCAGCTCAAAACCGATTTTTATAAGGAGTTGGGAGAAGCAGCTCCCGCCAAAACCAACTTCGCGACAAACTCTTCCACCTTGCTGCCCAGCCAATTCGCGGAGGCGACGGGGCGGCCAAAGCAATTTCTGGCGCTGCACTTCGCCAATGAAATATGGAAGAACAATACGGCCGAAATTATGAAGCATCCGGGCACAGATCCGAAAGTGTTCGAGGATGTGATCGCATTCGCGAAGGCGATTGGTATGGTTGCGCTGCCTTTGCACAAAGAACAGCCCGGCTATATCTTGAATTCGTTATTGGTGCCGCTCCTGGAAGCCGCCCAACTGCTCCTGGTGAAGGAGGTCGCCGATGTCGAAACGATCGATAAGACATGGATGGTTGCAACGGGAGCGCCGCTCGGACCTTTTGCGATTTTGGATGTGGTGGGGATTAATACGGCCTACCATATCGGACAAGCTAAAGCGTCGGCAACCGGCAACCCGGAGTTCGTGAAAATAGCGCAGCTATTGAAATCGGATTATATCGATCAAGGCAAGCTGGGACGGGCAACCGGCGAAGGATTTTACAAATACCCGAATCCGAGCTTCTTGCAGCCGGGGTTTTTGAAAGGCGAGTAGTGCATATGGACAAGAGCGAGGGCATCCGAAAGGGTGCCTTTTTACGTAAAACTGGGCTTTTTCCACTATTCCTTCGGCCGCGCTACTAAGCTACACTTGAGTTTAAGTAACGTGAAGCAGACGATGGATTGCATAGAAGACAGGTGTGTCATCAAGAATTCATGGATATACCATACATACTATATAAGTTGAACTATTGTTTGAAGTCCATTTCATTGCGAAAAAAATTGCTTGAAGCTTCAGACATCTTGTTTTGAGTGTCTCGGATTGGATTGGCCTTCGGACGGTTGACACTCAAAGCCAAAACTCGCTTTCAAGCTAATTTCTTTTCTCCACTATATTCAGCTTATTCATGGATGATATTTAGTTCAACTTATATAGTTATTAACAGGAAGTGGGAGGGGTTATGCATGCGTAAGATATGGAAAAGGAGGATTTTGATCAACGATCCTGCTGCACTGGACCCGGTTCAGATTGAGCAGGACTTGCGCGGCGGCAACCAGGTGATCGTCCAGTTTTCTCATCCGGAGTATTACGGCTCCATCTTGGAGGAAGTGGATGAGCTCTGCGCGCGCTGGGATGAAAACTTTGGTGTACGCTTCTACGGCCATCGCTCCCTATCGCTGGATTGCGATACGCTCTTGCGCATTCCTCATGTCAAGATGCTGCACCTCAATTGTCTCGTCCAGGCGCATAACACGCAAGCCTTGGGCAAGCTGCATCACTTAACCAGTTTGAACCTGGGCATATACGAGCTGGAAAATTCGGATATTCTCGGAATGGACACCCTGCGGTCTCTACGGGATTTATCCGTGATTTCAGAGAAAAAGGTGCTCAACCTGCAATACTTAAATGAATTCTCGCATCTGGAACAGCTGCATGTGGGAGGCAAGGTCAAACATCTCGATGCGATCGGTTATTTGGGGAATTTGAATTATCTCGCCCTGCATATGATCAGCAAACTGCCGCTGCATTTTATAAACCGGCTGGACAAGCTGAAGAACCTTCGCGTATTGCTTGGAGGCCGGGAACACATTCAGGAAATAAAAAACAATCAGATCGAAGATTTGGAGATTTGCCGAGTCCGCGGTTTACACGACCTGACCAACATAACAGATTTCCAATCGCTGGACCGGCTGGTGATCGAGGATCAGATCCAGCTGCGGGAACTCCATTTCGACCGGGAGATGGAGGCGCTGGAGGAGCTCACCGCCGTAAACTGCAAAGGCTTGACTCACTTGACGGGAATCGAGCGTCTGCCTAAGCTGCGCAAGCTCCGGCTATTCAAAACCGCCATCGACTTCGATTCGTTTATCCGTCAAAAGCTGCCCAGCTCTTTATCTATGGTGGAGTTTGCAACAGCCAAGACGAAGGCAGATCAGGCCATCCAAGAGAGTCTACTCCAGCTTGGTTATCAAAAATGGAGCAGTTGAGGACAAATCCAGTACCGGTCGCACCCGCGACTATCACGAAGGCACCCCGAACGGGTGCCTTTTTTACATATGGAATTCTTCCGTTTGCCATGAACGCGGAAGAGGTGCCGAACGTATGATTATTTTATAGGGCGTGCGGAGCCGGTTGGGCGGTTCGAACGCCTTTTGAAGCCAGGCGATCTAGGCTTTTGTGGACAGTTTCCCACTTCTTCACTACAACAGCATATCTTCACTTGATTTAACGTCTTTTAAATACCATACAACTATCATATAATAGTATATATATTATTCTACTAATCATGCGATACGCTAAAGATCAGAAATGATCCAGAAAAGGTGTGTGACCAGGTCGCACTCCTGTCTTGCTGTGAGCGTGCACGGGAGCGCCTGCATCCTTCCTTTTCAAATATCAGCGTGTAAGGACGGTAAACATGAGTAACAGACAAACGAAATCAGACGTTATCTTAATTGGTGCCGGAGTCATGAGTGCGACTTTGGGGGCGCTGCTGAAGGAACTGGTGCCGGACTGGAAAATTTCAGTGTTTGAGAAGCTGGCCAGCCCCGGAGAGGAAAGCTCCAACGAATGGAACAATGCGGGGACGGGGCATGCCGCACTGTGCGAGCTGAACTACACCTCCGAGAAACCGGACGGTTCCATAGATATTAGCAAAGCGATCAAGGTGAACGAGCAGTTTCAAGTTTCGATGCAGTTCTGGTCGTACCTGGTAAGCAGCAACCTGATCCGCAATCCGAACGATTTTATTATGCCCATCCCTCATATGAGTATGGTGCAAGGCGAACAAAACGTAGCATTTCTGAAAAAGCGATTTGAAGCGATGATCAGCAATCCGCTGTTCCAAGGAATGGAATACTCCGAGGACCCGCAAAAATTGGCGGAATGGATTCCGCTTATCATGCAAGAACGGCCCCTGAACGAACCGATCGCGGCTACCCGGATCGAAACTGGCACGGACGTGAACTTTGGCGCTTTAACGCGGTTGTTGTTTGATTATTTAAAGAAGAAAAAGGTCGATATCCATTACAACCACCACGTAGATGATATTAAACGTGCCGGAGACGGCTCTTGGGAATTGAAAGTACGGGACGGCAGCGGGAAAGTCGAACGTCATACGGCCAAATTCGTCTTTGTCGGCGGCGGGGGAGGCAGCCTCCCGTTACTGCAAAAATCCGGTATCCCCGAAGGGAAACATATCGGAGGATTCCCGATCAGCGGACTGTTTATGGCCTGTACGAATCCGGACGTTGTGGCCCAGCATCATGCCAAAGTGTACGGAAAAGCTAAAGTGGGCGCCCCTCCCATGTCGGTACCGCATCTGGACACCCGATTTATCGATAATAAAAAATCGCTGCTCTTCGGACCGTTTGCCGGGTTCTCGCCCAAGTTCTTAAAAACCGGTTCCATGTTCGACTTGATCGGTTCGGTCAAACCGAATAACGTCGTCACGATGCTGGCGGCCGGTGCCAAAAACCTTTCGCTGACCAAATACCTGATTCAGCAGGTGATGTTGTCCAAAGAAAAGCGCATGGAAGAGCTGCGCGAATTTATCCCGAACGCCAAAAGCGAGGATTGGGATCTGCTGGTGGCGGGTCAACGCGTGCAAGTGATCAAAGATACGGTAGCCGGCGGTAAAGGAACGCTGCAATTCGGTACGGAAGTGGTCAGTGCCGCTGACGGATCGATCGCCGCCTTGCTCGGCGCTTCCCCAGGCGCTTCTACAGCTGTATCGGTTATGCTGGAAGTCATTGAGAAATGCTTCCCGCAGCACGTCAAATCGTGGGAGCCGAAACTAAAAGAAATGATTCCTTCGTACGGCGTGTCCTTGCTCAAAAAACCGGAGCTGATCGGCAAAATTCATACTTCGACGGCGCGGACGCTTGGTCTGGGCAGCGAACTGGAGCCTGTCAGATAACACTTCCATAACAGTAAAGTGAAACGGCCTTTCTCCACTTGGGGATAAGGCCGTTTGGTTTTTCGGTGTCAGTCACAGGCTGCCCAAATCCCACGATCCCGTCGGTCCGGCTGCACGAATCAATCTCAACGATTCTCTGATCGGGGGTGCAGAGGAAGTAGGTCCCGCTGCCTTCCAAGTCCCGCCTTCCGCTGATTAATTTGCCGATCTCTACATCGTAAGCACTCATTTTGCGAATTATCCCTACTGTGTATGTTCAACGTTTATACTCGCAGCCGGATGGATACCGCCTATTGAGATTACAACAGCAATGTTTTCAGTACAGGCTCTATCGCATCAGCCATCCGCAGGAAACCGAGATCGTTCGGATGCGAGCCGTCCACCGTACATTCATAATAATCTTCCCCGCCCAGCGAATGGGAGCCGTCGAAGAAATAGAGGTTCAAATCGCCTTTCTCCCGCAGCTCGTTCACGAGCGTCTGCTCAAAATGTTTACGTTCCATCCGCATCTCGACCAAGTGAGGCGTCAAATCTTCGCGTGCATACCGAATTCGCGATACGACCAGGATGGGCGTCAGAGGATGAGCCGCTCTATAAATTCGGATAAATTCCGGAAGAGTCTCGCGGAAAAGCTCGGTGCTCACGCAATTGCCTTCATAATCGACAACCAGGCAGGCCGGGTCGTTAATCTGCGATACGATCTCGGCAACCTCCGGTTCTCCTTTGCCGCTGCCCGAGAACCCGAGATTGATAAACTCCAGAGGAATTCTGCGGCTCAAAATGTTCGTGTACGCCATGCCCGGCCGGGAGGCGCAGCCTCCTTGCGTGATCGACGTCCCGTAGATGACCACCTTTTTCCCGGAAACGTAACCGGGAGGAGCAAGCACTGCAGCGTGCTCATCCAAACCGACCGAGATCTCCTCTACCCCTTGATACAAGGGCAGGTTAAGCACGATATTCCGCATCGCGTTCCCCCAACCGGTAAACAGCGCGCATTCGTATTCCGTAAGCGTAACGTTATACTTGGTCGTATTGCCGTACCGCAAAGGACCGAATACGTCCGGAGCGCCCACATAACAATCGACGCCGCATTGTCCGGTAGCGGGCATATGGACCATATTGGCTTTGCCCTTCAGCTTCACACGGACGGATAAGGAAGTGGAATCCGTTTGAAACCGGATTTGCCCTCCTGCGGTGTGATTGGCCAGATGATCTACGGCCCCAGGAACGGCTCCGGCCGGCAAGGTCGGCAATCTGCGGTATTTTCGCTCCTGGTGAAACCAGGCCAACCCCGAAATTTGAAAAGGCTGCTCTAATGGGGAATGCCAACGAATGGCGGCTTCGAGCTTTTCATTGGGGCGCATGTTGGAGTCGTAGACCTCCAGCAAGTTTTTAAGTGGTTCCACAATCCCAGTCCTTTCGTATCCTATTTCCTTACGTATCCACCTCTTGAAAGGATGTCGCAGCTAAAGGCTGTTCCATAAATCTGCAATACCTCTCGGCGGCCTCTATGAGGCGTTGTTTTCTTACCTTCGGAGATGAGAATAAGTTAAACTCGATGTCGATCCCTTTACTTTTAATCGTGCGTTTCCAGGTCCCGGCGATTTGACTATCCAAAACGATGGTCGGTAGAAATACGCCGTTATTGCCCGGGACAATATGACGGGCATATTCCGCACTTAATACGGAGCTTCGGTCTTTATAGCCGAGCAGATATTCGTCGAATCCCGGAAGCAGGTAAACCTTCGCTCCTTCTTCCATCGCCCCAACGTGAACATGACTGGGCCCCCAGTATTCCTGCCCTTGCATCTTCTCCATCGCCAGCCGAGATTGAGCAGCCTCGACACCCTGTCTTGCATCCGAAAGCGTGATCCCGGCCCACCAGGAAAAATCTTGAACCGTTGCTGGCCCATGCCCGGTAAAATAACGCTCTGCGAGCAAAGCGAGCGCCTCGCTCCTGGGTATCTCCTTGGCGGCGGGCACCCACTCATCCAGCAAAACAAAGGTTTGCTGCTTGCCTTCCCTGGGTCCTAGACAAATGTGACCGGACACAGCCAAATGCCACAGAAGGTGATAACCCCGTTGATTGTTTGTGCCGATCCCATGATCCTCCAGCAATTGCATGAGATGGGGCCGGATTATCCGCTTGTTCCCCTGCAAGGCGTCATGGATGATCTGCTTGCTGCGTTCGATGGTCGTCTGATCCAGATCCAGTTGTTCAAGTCTTCGTTGATCCTTTGCCAGAACGCGCGGAGCCAGAAGCTTCAGGACCCATCGCACATCTTCCGGCAATACGAGATGAATCGTGCCGCGCAGCGGCCAAGTCAGCATAATCTTACGGTCTGCGATGCTTTGCTCGATATCCGCGGCTGTAGCGGCTTGCATGCGCACTCCGACCGCCCACAGCGCTTGGTGATAATCCTGTGCCTGCAAAGCGCCGAGATGCCGGACAACCTGTTCAGGCTTGTTGAACTTGTCGCCGGCTATATGCAGATTGAATATTCGTCGATATGGAATACTTGGTTCCCTCATGAAATGCCTCCGGTATTGGGATCATGGACTTTGATATGCCGCTTTAGCTCGACAGCCATTACCCGCATGCTGACCACCTAACCGTCAGGAGATAACGGTCTAGGATGCTTAGCTGTTCTTCAAGGCACATAAGCGCCTACACTCACGATGATACCGATAAGAGTAGTCAAATCGAAACACCTCGCTGTTCCATTCCGATCGGAAATGGGAAAATCCCCCTACGTCCATTTAGTTTATTAGTTTAATGGAGCGAAAAGGATAAGTCTATGTTTTTTGAAAAGTTTATACAATTTGAGAGAGCGCGGCATCGGGGAAGGAGACGTCTTCTTTCGAGCAGCCTAACCATCTCCAAGCGATTTCCCTCCCGCGGCCGGTTTGTTGAAGATTTCCATGTCGTAATACTTCCGCCCTGTTTGCACATTGCGAAGTATGGGATGATGGACACATCAAAGGTTCGAGGTCATCGGCTTTCCAACCTGTAGCTTCAGGCTATTGCGATCCTTCCTTCTACTTCATTGGGCGAACTAGGGTCGCAGCTTTCCTGAAGGATGTCTATTCCCGAGAGGAGGCATCCAGGCTATAATATTCCTTCCTTCTATTCCTTCTTCCAATGAAATTAGGGATATTGCTTTCCTGGAGTCTTATGAGAATCAATACTATCTATTTACGCAGAGCAAACAAACTGATCGCGAACCGGGGGAACGGGTCTAATCGGCTCCCGGAAACGGTTTTGGCTACAGCGATGAAAAATATCGAGCGTCTTGGTTTTACTTTCTCGCATTCCTTGATGCATACGGTATGTACGTTTTCCATGGAACAGATGGAATCGTTCTATCATCCGTTGGTGGCCGATCTGAAGGAGCTGGTAGGTGCCCATGTCGAATACAGACCGATGTATCCTAACTTCCCGATGCAAGTGATGGAAGCAACGGATGCGGAGCTGTACCTGAATGCTATCCGTCATTATCTTACATGGGAGGGTCCCGAGTATGAGATCGCGGACCCGGCTCCTTTACTGGATAAGGCAAACCTGAACGTCATCGATCTGGGAAGTAAGGCGGAGTTCCATACGATGATACGGCGGCTGATCGAAGCCAAAGTATCGATCTCCGGGACGGACAGGGAAGATATCGATGCCGTAATCGAGTGCGCGGATCCGAAGGAGCTGCATGAGATTTTGCCTGCCGGGATTCCGCTTAAGGAAAATGTAGGATTTGTAGCGGGTTCGTTATTGAAGCATGACAAGGCAAATGTGGAGCTGATCGGCCGTTACATCAAGACGGCTACCGATGTGCTTCGACTGGCTGTAGCTTGGTCGGACGGCGATGTCAGTCTCGCCGAGGCCACGCGTTTCCGCAAATTTAAACGTTCCGAGAGACGGCTGCTGCTCGGGTTGCTGGAGCGGTGCGGCCCAATTACGGAGGATATGCTGAGATACAAGCAGCGCTGGATTCGATTGGGCGAGATTTTGCACCCTTCCGAATACAAGCATCAGTATACGCGCTGTAAGGAAGCTTTCGATATCCTACGCAACAATAAGCCTTTTACGACGTTTAACGGAAGTCTTGAAGTTGCCTTTCAATACCGTAACGTCTGGGCAGGGATCGATCTGTTGATGCAGCGTCCGGGCGAATTTGCGAGAAGATTGGATCATTTGATACGCTTAACCGAGCACGCGGAGTATGTGGTGCTGGCTTTCGGGGAAGTGGCGAATCAAGTGTCGACACCCGTATTATTGCAGGTGAAGTCTCATTTCTCGCATCGTCATGAGCCGCAGGAGACGCGCACCATATTTCCTAAAGGCAATGTGGCCAAAGCGTTCGTTATTCCCCATACACTTCCGGCGCTTGATGCGACGATATGCCGGGACGTCGTGTTGCTATGCGACCGGGCGCTTATCCAGCGGTTCGCCGAGCTGCCTAGACTAGGAAAGACTTATGTCGACGATCGCCTGAAATCTTATAATGTCCCTTTCTCTCAAAGATCGGCAAGCAAATCGCTGCATACGATTGTGAGAGGGAGTCGGTTGCCGATGCCAGAAGGAGACACGATTCGTTTCTTCAGCTGGTGGAAAGAGGGATTGGTTGACGGCACGCCTACGGGACGCGTAGATATTGATTTGTCGGCTGTTATGTACGATGCGAACTGGCAGTATGTTGAGCATATTTCGTATACGAACCTTCGGTCGTCCAAGTACCGGGCCACGCATAGCGGGGATATTGTAGCGGCCCCTCAAGGAGCGTGCGAATTTATCGATCTGCACCTTCCTTCCATCGTGAACTATGGCGGCCGATACATTGTGGCCACGCTTCATTCCTTTACGGCTCAGCCGTATTGCAACCTGCCGGAGTGCTTCGTGGGGTGGATGATGCGTAAGAAGCCGGGATCGGGCGAGATTTTCGAGCCTTCGACGGTTGCCAATAAAATAGATATTACAGCCGATACGCAGATCGCGATTCCTGTCATCCTGGATCTGGTCGAGCGCACGGTCGTATGGATGGATCTGTCACTGACGAGACATCCTGACTATTACAACAACGTAGAGGGGAACCAGAGAGGGATGGTCCTGATGGGGAAAGCCATGACAACTTTGCAGAAACCGGACCTCCACGGGTTATTCCTGCTGCATGCCCAGGCTAGAGGCGAGATCGTCCAGGTTGAGAATCAGGCTGATACGATATTTTCGGTCGATAAGGGAGTTACTCCCTTTGATATCGAGCACATTATGGCCGAATTTCTGGCTTGAGAAATCAAGGCAAGGAAGCAAACGTGGACTTGACTCCAAATAGTAAGGGCACCCTGCACGGGGTGCCCTTATCGTACATTACGGCAGAATGTTGCCGGCCGAACGGAAGATGGCGTACCACTCTTCGCGCGTCAGGCGAATGTCGGCCGCTTTGCAGCAATCTTGCATTCTCTCGATATTCATCGTGCCGATTACCGGCTGCATGTTCGCCGGATGGCGGAGCAGCCAGGCGATGGCGATCGTCGTGTTGCTTACTTCGTATTTGGCCGCGACTTCGTTAATCTTGCTGTTTAATTCGGGGAACTTCTCGTTGTCCAGAAAGACGCCTTCGAAAAACCCGTATTGGAACGGCGACCAAGGCTGAATGGTAATATCGTGCAGCCTGCAGAAGTCGAGCACACTGCCGTCACGGTTGACGGCGGAATGGTTGTCCATGTTGACGTTGAAGCCTTGGGAGATCATGTTGGCGTTCGTAATGCTCAGTTGAAGCTGGTTGGCGACAATCGGCTGTTTGACAAACTTCTTCAACAGCTGGATCTGCATCGGATTCTGGTTGGAGACGCCGAAATGACGCACTTTGCCCGAGCTTTCGAGCAGGTCGAACGCTTCCGCGACTTCTTCCGGCTCAACGAGCGTATCCGGGCGGTGCAGCAGCAGTACATCCAGGTAGTCGGTCCGGAGCCGCCGCAGAATGCCGTCGACCGAATTCAGAATATGCTCCTTGGAGAAGTCGAACATTCCGGGACGAATGCCACATTTGGATTGCAGAATGATTTTATCGCGAACGCCGGGGCTCATTTGGATCGCTTCCGCAAATACTTCCTCGCATTTGCCCTTACCGTAAATATCCGCATGCTCGAAAAAGTTGGCGCCTTCCTCAAGTGCGGCCTGAATGAACCGTTCAGCCTGCGGCTTGTCCAGCGAGCCGAGACGCATACAGCCTATGGCGATAACGGGTACCTCTAACGTACTGACACCGAGCTTGATCGTTCTCATTGCCTAAACGCACCTCCGTTTTAGTAGCCTTGTTTATTGTGGCACAGGCGAACCCCGCTTTTCAATACTCGGGAGCGGCGAGAGCGCTCCAATCGGTCAGGAAAGCAATCGGAAAGAAACGATATCAATCCCGGCATGCTACAATTGGACAATAAATCTTCCGTTAGCATAAGGAGAGGACGACAGAATATGAAAAAACATTTACTTTTCATTCAGGGAGGCGGGCAAGGGGCTTATGCAGCCGACTTGAAACTGGCGGCAAATCTGCAGGCGCTGCTAGGCTTCGAATGCGATGTACTTTATCCGAAAATGCCTGACGAGGGGAGACCGGTATATGGAGCATGGAAAGCCCGAATTGCAGCCGACCTATCGGCATTGGAGGGGGAAGCGATTCTTATCGGTCATTCGCTCGGCGCATCGTTTGTAATAAAATATCTCACTGAAGAAAAGCCGTCGAAGCCTGTTGCGGGCGTGTTTCTTCTGGCGGCTCCCTATTGGGGTGCGGAAGATTGGGAAGTGGAGGAGTTTGCTTTGCGTTACCACTTTGCACCCGTTTTTTCCGATATACGGCCTATTTACTTGTATCATAGCCGCGACGATGAAATCGTTCCGTTTACACATCTGGAACGATATGCGGAAAGGTTCCCGGAAGCTATCATTCGCAAGCTCGATGGACGGGGACATCAGTTCAACAACGACTTATTTGAGGTGGCTCAGGATATTAAGACATTATAGGTATGATAGGAACAGTACCGGGTTGCCGAATGCTGACCCAAATATGGAAATCCCCCCAATCGATCTGGAAAAATGACAAGACGGCCCCGATCAACAGCTGTAAAAATATAGATACGGACACTGCCGGAGTGAAGCGCGTTCCGATCCGACCCCATACAGCTTGCGGCTCCTAATAACTAAACGTTGGGAAGAGCCCGTCTCCCCTAGTTCATCTACTATTCCCGGCTATCCGCCGATTCCAATCCTTATTCCCTTACCTGCAGATCCAAACTATGAGATGGACTTATAGAAGGCTCACTGTCTGTAAACCGAATGTTATAAGGAGGTGATCGGCTTAGTAGCTGCACAGGATCGTCCAAATGAAAATAGGAGGAGTTAGGGTATGGAATCTATGAAAAATAGGTTTCGGGGCAAGGGGATTGCCGTCTTACTTGGCTTGAGTATGATTTTGCCATCTCTCGGATCCTTTTCTACGACTGCTAGGGCGGCTTCGATTACTTGCAGTACGGCTTCTTGTTTAACCTCAGCCTTGTCTAATGCTGCAGCTGGCGATGTCATTACATTAGCGGCAGGAGTAACGTTCCCGGGTAAATTCGTGGCAAGCGCCAACGGCACTTCGGCGAACCCGATCACGATCCAATCCGACAATTCCAACAAAGCGATTCTGGACGGCGGCGGAACGGATAAAAATTACACGCTGCATATTACAGGAGACTATTGGGTTGTGCAAAACGTGAAGATTACCAATGCCAAAAAAGGAATTGTCCTCGACAACGCCAACTATACTTTACTCGATCAGGTGGAAGTGTACCACATCGGCGAAGAAGCCGTTCATTACCGCGACGGCAGCTCGTACAATACGATTCAAAACTCCTACATCTACGATACCGGAACGGTAAATCCGCAATACGGCGAAGGCGTCTACGTCGGTTCGGATGTCGGCAAATGGGGGAGCTTTATTAAGGAAACGGATCACAATGTGATCCAAAATAATGTCATCGGTCCGAATGTACGGGCCGAATCGATTGATATTAAAGAAGGGGCAACGGGGACGATCGTCGAGGGCAATACGTTTGACGGAACCGGCATTTCCGGTGCGAACGCGGCGGACAGCTTCATCGATATCAAGGGCAATGACAGCATCATTCGGTATAACATCGGTTACCGGAACAACAACGCCAATATTAACGATGCGTTCCAGACGAACGAGAAGTCCCCGGGATGGGGATACAATAACGACATCTATCAGAATACGGTCGATCTGAACAATACCACCGGCTACGTCGTCAACGTCAAAGCGGGGTCGGCCACGGTCTGCAATAATACCCGGACCCCGTCCGGCAATATGTATACCGGAGCGGTTACTACGTATACGAGCTGTACCGGAAGCGATACGATTGCGCCTAGCGCGCCGACAGGTTTGACAGCTACGGCCGTATCCGGCAGCCAAATCAACCTGAGCTGGAACGCTTCCACCGACAATGTCGGAGTTACCGGTTATGACGTGTACCGAAACGGCACTTTGCTGAAAAATGTTGCAGGTACGTTTGCATCCGATATCGGGTTAACGGCAAGCACCACGTACAGCTACTATGTGAAAGCGAAAGATGCGGCAAATAACGAATCGGCGGCGAGCGCCACAGCTTCGGCTACCACCGAGGCGGGCACCCCGACACCGGTCGATGCGAAACTCCCCGTTCCTGCGGCGAATGTGACGGCAAGCACGTCCGACTCGAACGTGCCGGCGAGAGCGGTGGACGGCAGCTTGAGCACACGTTGGTCCGGCGAAGGCGACGGAGCGTGGATTCGATTCGATCTCGGTTCGGGCAAAACCGTAGCTTTGGTGAAAATCGCATTTTATAACGCCACAGACCGGACCTTTACGTTCGATATCCAAATCTCCGAGAATGGCACAACCTGGACGACGCTTCAAACCGGATTGCAAAACGCCCGAAACAATAACCTGCAAACCTTCGACGTGACCGATACCACAGCTCGTTATGTCCGACTGGTCGGTCATGGCAATACGTCGAACGCATGGAACAGCTACACGGAAGTGGAAGTGTGGGGCAGGTGAAGGTGTGTTTAGAGCGTGTGTGTGAATAGAAGTAGAGCCTCCAAACCACTTGGTTTGGGGGCTTTTATAAGTAAAACCATGATGTGTCGCAGACCGTTCATCGTGGCGGTTCGGCCCTGTGTCCTCTGGTTGTGGGCAAGAGGGAACGGGCAAATAAGAGTGGTTTGTACCTCCTATTCCGTCCGAAAACCGCTTGGACGGGGGAATAGGAGCGGTTTGGAGCTCCTAAAATCCGCTATACAGGGGCAGACCCCAGTAGTTGGCTGAAATAAGGGGTGCAAACCGCCTTTATTCGCTTTAGTTTTTCGGATAGGCCGAAAATAGCGGGTGCCAGAAGCTCTTATTCGCTTGAAAGCGCCCTAACGATCCATCCTTCAGCACATCTACGAATCTCTCCAAAGCTCGTCCAGCCCCAAATAACCGGGACGGGTCGTCTTCAGCCCCGCGACAGACTCCATAATGTGCTCTTCCAATCGTTTAGAGGCTTGATCCACATCTCCAGCACGCAGCGCAGCTAAAATCGATCTATGTTGTTGTGCGCCTGTCGGGATCGGGTCCAGATCTGCGCGATATTGCCGATCATAGAAGAGATCGTACAACATGACATATATACTCGTCTTATCCAATAACTGATCGGTCATACTTACCAAGAAACGATTGCCGCTCCTGCTGACAAGGGTATGATGAAACGCTTTGTTTGCCGCGAGGTAAGCTAGCACATCGCTCTGCCCCAATGCGGCTGTTTCGTCATGGCAGGCCTCTTCCATCCGCTGAAAGTCCGCCTCGGTAAATTGGCCGGCCCCCAGCTCGAGCCCCATCAGCTCAAGCTTGGCGCGCATCTGGTACGCTTCCTGAATTTCCTCTTGCGAAGGCTGAATGACAAAAGCGCCGCGATTCGGAACGAGGTCGATCAGCCCCTCCTGCGCCAATTTGCGCAGCGCTGCCCGAATAGGAGTCCTGCTAACCTGCATCCGTTCCGAAATTATGGTTTCCAACAGCTGTGTCCCGGGACGGAGCTTGCGCTTCAAAATCGCTTGCTTCAAATCCTCATATATGACTTGCTCCATAGACGACTTTTCCGATTGTGTCATAATGACCCCCTTGCATGGAGACGTGGCTTCATTATACTACTTTGCTTCCAGCATGATCCACATCTTCAGTTGACGAAAACGGCAGCTTCTTCTAAAATAAAATTGTAGAACAATATTGTTCTACAATTTTGCGCAAAGTAAGTCCCAACCTTTTTTACAAGGACGCGCGGCCCGACGGAAGGATGCTGGGTCGAATTTGGCGAGGAGCGTACATATGCAGGCGGAGAAATGGGTTGTTTATGTCCTTTTGGTTGTGAAGGCTTTCATCTATGGACTATCTGTTCTGTGGCTTGGCAAACTGCTGCAAAATATCGGGGTCTTAGATGTATTGGCCCTGCGTTTCCTTTTAAGCGCACTTGGCATTCTTGTGTTAGTCCGGCTTGGCATCATCAAGCTTCGTTTTCAACGGAAATCAATAAAAATGCTGCTGCTGGTATCTATTTTTGAGCCGATTGGATATTTTTTGTTCGAGACGTTGGGGATTCAGCGAACTTCCACGGTAATGGCCGGCATTATTTTAGCCTTGATGCCGCTGGCTGCCCTCATCACGGAAAGTCTCATTTTGCGGGAAAGAACGACCTTGCTGCAGAAGCTATTCTTAGGTTTGGGGATATTGGGGGCGGTCATCATTGTTCTCTTTACTTCAACACAAGGAGGAAGCAGCGAATGGATGGGAATTGTATTCCTGCTGCTGGCGGTAGTAAGCGGAAGTCTGTTTCTCGCCTTTTCGCGCAAAGCCTCGGCTTCCTTCAGCTCCATGGAAATTACAGCATTTATGAGCTTCGCCTCGGCCATCGTATTCAATCTTATTAATTTGTTCAAGCATGCGCTTGAAGGGAGTTTGGACCGATATTTCGTTCCTTTGGGCGATTTCGGCATTTTGAGCGGCCTCTTGTTCCTTGCATGGATCTGTTCACTCGCAGCTACGGCCATCAACAATTATGCATGCTCCCAAATCCAAATCTCTTCCGTGTCAGCGCTAGGCGGGCTTACGATGGTCGTTACCGTGATTGCAGGCGTTATTTTTAATCAGAACAGCTTTACCCTTACGCACTTGATCGGCACCCTATTGATATTAGCAGGTAGTGTAGGGGTCAATTATTTTGGCGGGAAGGCCGGCCGGACGCAGGCGAACGAGATGCAGAGAGGTATGGAGCAGAAGAGCGAAACTTTTCCTTAAATCTGCTCCTCAACCAGTCGAACCATTTCAGAAGGAGCGATATTCAACTGCCCGGCCAATGCAAAAATAGTGTTGAGCGTAGGGCGGCGTTTGCCACGCTCCAGCAAGCTGATATAAGTCCGGTCGAGCTTGGCCAGAAAAGCGAGTTCTTCTTGGCTTAACTTCCGCTCTTCGCGAATTTTTCGTAATTGTTGACCGAAAACAACCTCGATGCTCAAGGATCATCACTCCTTGAGCTTTATTATTTTTAAACATGTGACAAATAGTCTACGGACTATAGTCACGGACATACAATCTTGCAGGGGAGCAAGCTCCCCTGCAAGCCAACGTAAACCGGCGTCTAAGCCGCCCAATATCCTACCTGCGGCACCTAAGCCATCCGCCTACAACTAAGAACATTTAATCCAAATTCCCGACAGCTTCCCCTTCAAACTCCAACAACCCTCGAAGCTTTCCCTTCCCCCCATCGAGGTGATACACGCCGAACTCATAGAAGGAATACCCGTATCCGGTCGCTCTTTGAATGCCTTGGAACTTCACATACCGGGCTTGCACCGGGTCGAACGGAACCGTTTGTTTGCCGTCATGGGCGGTGAGGATTCCGTTATTCGCCTGCACGACCGGGGTCCAATTCTGCTTGTCGGTGGAGACCAGCAGTTGGAACGTGTTCGCGCGGGCGTACTCCCAATCGATCGTGATCGTATCGATTGTTGTCCGTTTGCCGAGATCGACCTGGAACCAGGTATCGTCCCGGTATTCGCTCGCCCATCGGGTGGCCGGGAAGCCGTCAACCGCTTTACCGGCGGCGTAGTCGGGTTTGTCCGCTTCCACCGAAGAGGCTTCCGCGGCTTGGTCCTGCGCCAGATTCCCGATCAGGGAGTAAACGCCTTCCTTCAATGTGCCGTACGCCCCGGCTGCGATCAATTGGTGGTCCTTCATGATTTCCAGCTTGGCATTGAACTCTTTTACATATTTCTCGAAATGAGACCGGTT
Organism: Paenibacillus oceani; assembly: GCF_014705615.1. Lineage (GTDB taxonomy): Bacteria > Bacillota > Bacilli > Paenibacillales > NBRC-103111 > Paenibacillus_AB > Paenibacillus_AB oceani. Next base: position 313,846 of record NZ_JACXJA010000001.1, on the reverse strand, counting down.
TTTCTGCTCGAACTGCTTCATCATGTCCAGATCGTGAAGGAGAGCGCGGGCCGCCTTCGCATGGGTAATCTGGTTTTCCGTCACGAACCGGTTGACCTGCGACTTCATGTTGTCCGGGCTGGCGGCCGTTTCGATGACATACGATGTTTTCCGCGACTTGCCCGCCGTCACGGTGACGATCAGTTCGTGCTTGCCCAGCTTTCCGGCCAAGTTCAGAGCGGTTCCTTGGGTGTACGGCTTGCCGTCAAAGGTGGCTGTTACTTTTGTCACCCCGCTGCCGTCGTCATTCGGAACGCTCCATGTAAACTGAACCGGCTCCGTATCCGGTACCTGTACGGCGACTCCGCTTTGGAGCGGTCTGCCGTTCATCAGCACCTTGGCTTCCGGCGGGAGGGCGTCGTTTTTCACATACGTTCCTTTGACGAACTGGTACAGCCAATCATACAAAACACGGTTGGCCGGGTCTGTGCTTACCGCGGTATTATAAACGGCATCGTTGCCTTGGTAGTAAGCTTTGAACCCGCTCTGCATCAGGCCGGTGTCCACGCCGCTGTTCAAATAATCGATATACCGCTCGCGAAATACGCCGTCCGTCAGCATCCGGTCGTCAAACTCCAGCTCCAGAGACATCCCGTACCGCTTGGCGGTGTTGGCGGTATCCTCCAGACGGTCGTAGTCCATCTCCTCGAAGAAATAGTTCGGCTGGAACGCTACGGCGTCAATCCCAACCTCTTTCCACATGAAGCTTTTGTAAGCCAGGAAATGCGGGATCCAGAAAAATTTCAAATCCATCGCATGAACCTGCGCGCCCACCGAACGAAGCAGATCCGGCCCTGTCGCGCTTGTGCTGATCTGCTCTTCCAGCCAGTACATCCCAACAAGCTGTAGATGGGAATAGCCCGCCTGCTCCCATCGGGTCTTCACTTGATCCAGCCACCACTGCACCGCCTTCACCCGATTGGCGAGCGCCTTCGCTTCACCGACGGTGGAAGCGTTAAAGCTTAACGATTCGCCGTTCACCACGCCGAACTGGTCCAACCCCTCGCCCGGGTCGGGAATCATCAAGACGACTTTTTCCTTCAGGCCGGGCTGCCCCAGCTTGATCCCGACTTCCTTGGCCGCTTCATTTAGCTGCTGCATATCGCCGTTCGCGGCGAACGTCTTATCCAGATACCACGTCCAATCCTCCAGATTGGCTCTTCCGTCGAATCCCCGCCCCGTGGGCGAAGTCAGGCCGAGATAAAGCACTCCGTCAAATAGCCTGTCCACCGGCTCCCCGGCTTGATTCACATAGCTGATATTGGGGATGATCCGTTCTTTCGTCCAGTCGCCCTTGTTGTTCGGGTAGTGTCCGTTATAGAGCAGGCCCAGATGGTGAATGCCGCCCGTCGCTGCTCCCGGCTGCAAGAGACCTACCGGATCGGCGGGTATGGTTACCGCGCCTTCCCGTTTGCCGTCCGCCCCCCAGATTTCCACCTCATCGATCAGCGTCCAAGCCCGGGTATGCATCGGAAACGTCACCTTCACATAGCGGGCGTATGCCAGTTGAGCACCGGAATCGCCGCTAAGGATTCCGTCTCTGCTTCCGTCCCATTCAAAGGTTTCTTGTCTGGGCGGTCCGTCGCCCCACAACAGCCTGGTAGCCTGATGGGAAAGCGCGCCCCAATTTGTCTTGTCGTCGGAGACGTACATCGAAACCGACAAAGGCACGAGGATCGAATTCGTCGGCCAATCCTGCAGAAACCGGGCTTTGACGGCCGAGACCGACTTTTTCTCGCCCAGATCGAATACGACCTCGCGCGTCTTTCCTTTCACATGTCCGACCCATGCCGGGTCCTGCCTGTCCAGCAGGCCGTACTGGCCGTCCGTCAGCTTGCGGCCGGTGTCCGGATACGTTGCTCCCGGCGCTTCCGACCATGTATAATCCAGTCCTAAAGCAAGATTCCGTACCCCGGGCGGCACCGCCACTTCTTCCGCTTGCACGGCGGGAACGAGCGTGAACAACATAATTGCCGTCATCACGATCGCCGCCCATTTTTGCTTCCATCTCATAAATCCAGCTCCTTTCCATATTTGGGGAGTGCAGCCTTAGCCATACAAGGGTAAATCGCTTACATTTTCAGGCGTTGCGGGTTACGTCCTTTTGAGCTCCAGCTTATTGCGAACCGAAAATGCCTCCTTTCCGCACGATTCCTTCCCTATAAGGATCGAAGCATCCAGGAATCTTCTTACTGTAAGAATAAAAAAAGCGGCCATTCTTTCAAAAGAGATAAGTTATGACTTTCGTATACATTTGTTTACCTGCTCCCGGCGGGCCGGCATGAACAGGGGCCGTGCTTCCAAACGGAGTGCCTCCACGTCAAGAGGTGTATATCGAAGTAAAGACTAGTATATGGTTGCAGGTCAGTCCTCTACCTATACTTGAATTAGGAAGACGCTGCACGAAAGCGGCGGTGCTTCGGAACCGGTTAACGGACAGCAGGAACAACAGTCCGGACGGCTGTTAGATAAAATGGAGGGGTAGTATGAACAAGAAAACGAAGGCACTTTCGTTCGGCGCTTTGGCGCTTTGCCTGGCGATGACCGCATGCAGCAAAGACGCCAAAGAAACGCAAAACCAGCCGGATAACGCTACATCCGAACAAGGTAGCAAAGTGATCGAGGTATCGACGGTGTCGCCAAGCGATCCGTACTTGAAGTTCGATCCGGGCGAGAGCTTTCAGAAAAACGCCGTGTACGATGCGTACGAGAAAGATATCGGCGTCAAAATAACGAACAAATGGATCGCAGATACGAGCCAGTTCAAGGAAAAGGTGAAAATCACAATCGCCTCCGACGATCTTCCGGACTTTCTGCTGGTGAACGCGACCCAATTAAAAGAGCTGACCGAAGCGGATATGATCCTAGATCTGACGGAAGTGTACAACAAGCATGCGTCGGAGGAAACGAAGAAGTTTCTGACGATGGACGGCGGCACTCAGATGAAGACGGCCATGTTCGGCAACAAGCTGATGGGGATTCCGAGCTCTTATAATCCGTATAACTACCAGTTCCTGTATGTGCGCACGGATTGGCTGAAAAAGCTGAACCTGCCCGAGCCGAAGACGATGGCGGATTTTATGAAGATCGCCGAAGCGTTCAAAACGCAAGACCCGGGCGGCACGGGCAAGTCGTACGGATTAGCGGTTAGTAAAAATCCGTTCAATAGCGACACGGGGGTAACCGGACTGCGGGCGTTCCTTAACGGCTACCATGCCTATGAAAATATTTGGATCGACGACGGCCGCGGCGGACTGATGAACAGCGATATCCAGCCGCAAGTGAAGCAGGCGCTGGCCGCGCTGCAGGAGATGTTCAAGAAAGGCTTGATCGATCCCGAATTTTCGGTAAAAGACGTGGAGAAAGAAGCGGAGCTCGTCTATAACAACAGCATCGGCATGGTGTACGGGGCGTCCTGGACGCCGGCCCAGCTCGCCAAAGGCGCAGTGAAGGACGGCAAAGTGGTGCAGGAGTGGGGCGCGTTCCCGATCCCATCCGTGGACAGCAGCCCCGCTTTATCGCAAATCGGGCTCGGTGTGGACGAATATTACGTGATCTCCAAAAAAGCGAAGCATCCGGAAGGCGTTATCAAGCTGCTGAACCACTGGATTGCGGTCGACAACCATCCGACGGAGGAGCAGAAAGTATACGAGTACGGCAAAGACCGCGTAGAGAAGGGCAACAACTACTGGCTGCTCAGCCCGCTTCGCGTAGGCAAGCAGATGGACAATAACGGGGAAGTGCTGCCGAAGGCGATCGCGAACAAAGACTCGGGCATTCTGGAGACGAAGGATCAAAGAACGCGGTATGAGCGTGCGATGAAGTATGTGAACGGCGATACGACCATGTGGTGGGAATATTTGATCTCCGGTCCGAACGGGGCGTATTCGCTGGTGCCGTCCATCCAGAAGAACAAACAGTATTTGCAAAACAAGTTCTACGGCGCGCCGACCCCGACGATGGCGGACAGGCAGGAGATTCTGCTCAAGAAGCGGGACGAAGTGTTCTTCAAAATTATAATGAATCAAGTATCGGTCGACGAGTTCGATAAATTCATAGAAGAATGGAAGAAGCTCGGCGGCGATGCGATGACCAAAGAAGTGAACGAATGGTACAAATCCAAAAAGTAATCGAACACACGAAGCTATCGGGGGATGGGCGTAATCGGTCCCTCCCTCTTTTTTCGTTCGATCCAAGGGTAGCATCCGAAGGGATACAGCGAGGTGAATGATATGAATGCGCTAGCGCGGATCTGGAAGAGAGAGTGGCCGCTTCATCTGATGCTGGTTCCGGGAATCGTACTGGTCGTCATTTTCAGCTACGTTCCGATGGCCGGCATCATGATGGCGTTTCAGAAATACGTTCCGAACAAAGGACTGTTCGGCTCTCCCTTTATCGGGATGAAAAACTTTCAACTGCTGATCGATTATCCCGATATCGGGCGTATCTTTTTCAATACCGTATATATCGCATCGATGAAAATAATAGCCGGTCTGATCGTGCCGATTACGGTGGCCGTCCTGCTCAACGAGCTGCGAAGAGAATGGATCAAGCGAACGTTCCAGACGCTCGTCTACTTGCCCCACTTCCTGTCCTGGGTACTGTTAAGCGGGATATTGGTCGATGTGCTGTCGCCGTCCTCCGGCATCTTTAATCAATTGCTGGGCTTATTCGGCATCGAGCCTGTATTTTTCTTGGGCAGCAACGACTGGTTTCCGTATGTGATGGTCATGTCGGACGTATGGAAGGAGTTCGGATTCGGCACGATCGTCTACTTGGCCGCGCTGACCGGCATTAACCCGTCGTTGTACGAAGCGGCGGAGATCGACGGCGCGGGGCGGATCAAGCAGACGCTGCACATTACGCTGCCCGGCATGCTGCCGATCATTATCCTGATGCTGACGCTGAACATCGGGAACGTGCTGAATGCCGGATTCGAGCAAATCTTCAACCTGTACAGCCCGCCGGTGTACGAAAGCGCGGATATTATCGATACGTTCGTCTATCGCATGGGGGTGCAGCAGGCGCAGTTCGGTTTCGCTACGGCCGTCGGTTTGCTGAAGTCGATCGTTTCGTTCATCCTGATCGCGTTTTCTTACCTGTTAGCCTATCGCGTGGCGAATTACCGCATCTTCTAAGAGCGTTCGCCTTGCAGAAGGGAGACTTACCGTGACTATAAAGACATCACTAGGCAGAAGGGTATTCGTCGTGTGCAACTTCATCTTCCTGGCGCTCCTGTCCTTCCTGTGCCTGATGCCGATCATTCATATTTTGGCGATCTCGTTCAGCTCCGGAGCCGCGGCCGCGGCCGGCAAAGTGACGCTGTGGCCGGTCGAATTCACGACGGCGGCTTACAACAACGTATTCGGCAAGCCCGAATATTTGCGCGCGTTCTGGGTATCGGTCCAGCGGGTCGTGCTGGGCACGTCGCTCAGCATGTTTCTGGTCATCCTGACGGCGTATCCGCTGTCCAAGGAGTCTCATCAGTTCCGGCTGAGAACCTGGTACGCCTGGTTTTTCGTATTTACGATCTTGTTCAACGGCGGATTGATTCCTACTTACTTAACGGTAAAATCGCTCGGTCTGATCGATACGCTCTGGGCGCTGATTCTGCCGACGGCGGTTCCGGTATTCAACGTCATTCTGCTGCTGAACTTTTACCGCAGTCTGCCCAAGGAGCTGGAGGAGTCTTCGCGGATCGACGGAGCGGGGCATTTTACGACACTGTGGAAAATCTATGTGCCCTTGTCCCTGCCTGCGCTCGCCACGACGGGACTGTTTACGATGGTGGGGCATTGGAACAGCTGGTTTGACGGAATGTTATACATGAATCATACTGAAAATTACCCGCTCCAGACGTTCCTTCAGACAGTCATTATTCAGATGGATTTCCGCTTCATTAAGGCGGAGAACGCCGAGCTGATGCTGAAGCTGTCGGATCGTACGAGCCGGGCGGCCCAAATATTCGTAGCGGCCTTCCCGATTCTGATCGTTTATCCGTTCCTGCAGAAGCTTTTCATTAAAGGGATCGTGATGGGGAGCGTCAAAGGGTAACCGGACAACCAGGCCGCGACAGGAGAGTTTACGATGAACAGCTTGTTCTTTTTGCGCGATTCCTCGATTTTCAAAAAGATTATGGCTGCTTTCCTGGCGGCTTTGCTGCCGCTGATGGCGATCACATGGACGATCAACGAGAAGGGCGCGGAGCATATCCGCAGCGAGATTACGGAGTCGGTACTGAACACGACGCGGTTTTATATGGATTCGCTGGACCAGGAGGCGGATCGAATCAGCCGGTATTTGCCGAACTATGTGATGGATACCGATCTGATGGAAGTGGCGGCTACAGGCAACGAGATGAGCTCATACGAGCGGTCGCGCAATATATTGGACATTCAGCGGCGGCTGGAGCTGATGAAGCATTCCAGTCCTTTTATTCAAGAAGCCAAGGCGTACATTCCGCTTATCAGACGAAGCATCCTAAGCAACGACTACGAGACGTTTCTGGACGAGGACGAATATAAAGCGATGCAGCAAAATGCGAATCTGTACGAGGCTCCGTTTATTTTCTGGAAAAACCGGCTGTTCATCACGATGCGGTATCCGACGAATGCGGTCAAAAGCCCGATGTACATCGTAGGGGTCGAGCTGTCCACGGCCAAGATCAAGGATACGCTGGCGCAAATCGGCCGCCCGCGCGGCGGGCAGAGCGTGCTGCTGAATATGGAGCTGGGCTGGGACATCGAGACCGGGATGGCTCCGGAGCTGCTGGGACAAATGAAATCGTTCGCGATGGAGAAGCAGGAGCTGCAGTCGGGCGAAGGCTACGAGACGATCGTGTACGACAATAAGAAGCATCTGGCCGTGTACAAATATTCGAGCCTCTGGAAGGCGTATGCAATCACCGTCATCCCCGAAGAGATGGCGCTCGGATCTCTGGATGTGTACCGGACGTTATTTTGGTGGGCTTGCGCGCTTGCCGTGTGTATCGTGCTGTTTTTCACTTATTTTCTGCTGCGGTTGATTTACCGGCCGCTTATGAAGCTGGTGCACTCCTTCCGTCGCGTTCAGCAGAACCGTCTCGACCCGATCGTCATCGACCGCGGTGCGGATGAGTTTGGCTATTTGTATCAAGCGTTTAACGATACGGTGCGGTCCTTGAAGACGCTCATCGAGGAAAACTACGAGCAGCAGATCCGCAATCAGCGGTCGGAGCTGAAACGGCTGCAATCGCAGATCAATCCTCATTTTTTATACAACTGTTTCTTTGTGCTCTGCCGGCTGATCAAATCCGACAACCAGAAAGAGAAAGCGTACCAGTTTTGTTTATATATCGGACAATACTTTCAGTTCATTACCCGCAACGATGAGGACGAAATCCCGTTGGAGCTTGAGGTGGAGCATTCGCGGACGTATGTCGAGATGCAGACGATCTGCTACGGGGAGCGGATCGAAGTCGCCTTCGACGGGGAATTTCCTGCGATCTCCGTTCCGAGACTCATCCTGCAGCCGATTATCGAGAACGCGTATAAGCATGCGCTCGGCAATATGCTCGGGCCGGGCGAACTATGGGTGCACAGCGAACGGGAGGACGGCGATTTCGCCTTGTACGTGGAAGATAACGGCCAGAGCCTCACGGATGAGGACATCGGCCAGCTTCAGAAAAAGCTGCGGTATTCGTCGAAGCAGATCGAGGAGACGACGGGAATTCTGAATGTGCACCGCCGGATTCAGCTGCGTTACGGAGAGGAATACGGCATCACTGTGTCGCGATCCGAGCTGGGCGGGCTGCGGGTCCGGATCAAACTGAGCATAATAAGCTAGAGGGAGGAGCGGCATGTACCGACTGCTAATCGTGGATGACCTTCCTATTATCGTCGAGGGCCTGCTCGAGCTGTTCGAACAGACCGACCACCTGCAGCTTGAGGTGATGAGCGCTTATTCGGGCGAAGAAGCCTTGAAGATATTGTCCGAGCGGCGGATCGATATCGTCGTGTCGGATATCAAGATGCCGGGAATCGAAGGCATCGAGCTGCTGCAGGAAATCAAGTCGCAGTGGCCGGCCTGCAAGGTGATCTTCCTGACCGGCTACAATGAGTTCCATTATGCGAGGAATGCCATAACCTACGGCGGGTTTGACTATATTCTCAAGGTGGAAAGCGACGAGAAAATTATCGGATCGGTAGAGCGGGCGATTGCCAAAATCGAAGAAGAGCAGGACCAGATGCAGATCGTCACGAGAGCGCAGTCCCGTATGCGGTTGGCGTTGCCTTCGCTGCAAAAGGAGTACATGTGGGGACTCTTCCAAGGCAAGCAGGTGACGGAGAGCGAGCTGAGGCAGGCTTTCAAGGAAATCGACATTTCGCTTGACGCCGCCCAGCCGGTTTATTTGCTGCTCGGAAGGGTTGACGCCTGGAAAGAGATGTTCACGATGCCCGACAAGGCGCTGCTCACCTATGCGCTGCAAAATATTGGCGATGAGTATTTGTCGGCGCAAGTGAGGAGTTACTCGGTCGTATTCGAGCTGTCCAAGATCGTGTGGATCATCCAGCCGAAAGCATCGGGCGAGTCGTCCAGCCAGACCGGCAGCCTGGACTGGGTAAGAGCCCACCGCTACACGAGCGGAATTCTGGAGAACGTGCAGGCGACATGCAGGAAGCTGCTGCGGCTGTCGGTATCGTTTTTGTTCGGAAGCGAGGCGATCGACTGGAGCGGTCTGTCGAACCGGTTTCATTCGCTCAAATACGGTCTGATGCAAGGGCACGGCTTGCTGCATGAGGTCATAATGACCGACAAGGACATTCAGAAGGCGGATGGTCCGGATAAGGCGGACGGGTATCATGACGGGGTGTATCACGCCCGGGTCCAACTGCTCATGACGTGTCTGGAGAACAATCACCGGGAGCAGTTCAACAAGCTGTTTGTCGAGCTGACCTCGATATGGAACGACCCGGACGTCCCCCATGAGCGGAAAACGGAATTGTACCATTCGCTTTCGTCCGTATTTTTGTTTTATTTGCACAAATACCGGGACATCCGCGATTACGTCAATTTGCAGGTGGACCTCGACCGGTTGTTCCGTCATGACGACTCGGCTTCCTGGCTGGGGCTGATCGAATACTACTGGCAGATCGCCGATTGCTTCTTCGAATGGAATGCGCTGCGGGGCTCGCAGCTGCCGACCGAAGTTGTCGATAAAGTGCACCGGTATATCGAGGAGCATATCTCGACCGACATCTCGCTGACGGCTCTGGCCGATTACGTGGGCTTGAATCCGTCGTATTTGTCCAGGCTGTACAAGCAGATGACCGGGATCGGGCTGTCGAAATACGTGAACGATTATAAAAATGTAACCGCGAAAGAGATGCTTCTGAACACCCCGATGAAGGTGAACGAGATTGCGGCTCAGCTCGGATACAGCTCGGCGCTTGCGTTTATCCGGTTTTTCAAAAAACAAAACGAGGTGACTCCGCAGGAGTTTCGGGTATCGCGCAGTTCGTCGTCTCCCTAGCAGGTATTCAACCGCCGTTGATACTTGTAGAAACGGGAAAGAAGCCCTTCCGCACCGGAAGAGGCTTCTTGGTGTCAGGCCGCCTTGTAGGATGGCGTCCGATTACACATACCTGCGGATCGTCTCGGCCAACTGTTCGGCGATATAGCTTGCTCCGGAGGCAAGCTGATTCCGGTCGAACCGTACCTTGACGAGCTGCTCGTCGGCGTCAAACGCTTCGGCGAACAAGCCGGCCAGCCCGCGCGCCTTGCGGTCGATCTGCAGCATTAGGTCGATTCCGTCTTCGTCCGGGTAAAATATGATTTCCAGCTCGTCGAGCTGGCCCCGGAACTGTGTCGTAGGGACGAATTCGAATTCCTGCACAAAGGACAATCCGTTGGCCCGGCTGAAATACGGCGCGTATTCGCACGTGACTTCCCGAAGCCGGAAGCCCAGCCGGCCGGCCGCCTCGAGAACAACCGCAGCGAACGGGTGCGGCCTTACTTGCAGCGAGTCCCGATCCTTCGGATCGACCGCTTCCTTAATATCCAGCCCTGTTTGAATCCACACGGGCGTCCGGCCCATCGTCGCCGGCGTAATCACCGGGAGCTGAAACGAGACGGGAAACTCATACACTTGTCCCGCTTCTACAGTAAACTTCCCGGCAAGCAGAAATTTGCCTACTTCCGCGTCCACCTCGGACTTCCGGTCGTTCATCTCGTTTAGATAACGCGTCATGACGAAGGCGTACACGTCATCCACCTGCTGATCGACGCGGCCCCCTTCAATCCGGACGACACCGCTGATCGTATCTCCCGCATTCACCACATCTTGATGGAGCATGAGATTGACTTGGGCCGCTCCGATCCCGACGCTCGCAAGCATTCGTTTGAACATGGACATGACGGGATTCCTCCTCTTTTCTGAATGACACAATCCCTGATACGTTGAGAATGCTGCCGGGTTTCGCAGAGAGAGTCAAAAGTTGTTATTTGGTCCTGAGAGCAGCGCTTCTCAGAGATGTGTGCGAATGCTTATTCCCCAAGAATCGACAAGGGTGCCTTCCTTTCGGGGCTTCGCTGCTTCCAGACTACAATTAATTATGATTATAAGTCTTAAAATGGCGCGGAGACATGCCGTAATACCGTGAGAATGCACGGGTAAACGTATAAATGTCCGGGTAGCCGACAGAATGTGCAATGGCCGTCACCGTCAATTGCGTTTCCCTCAAATAATACATCGCCTGCTCCATCCGCAGCTTGCACAAGTACGCAGTAGGAGGCATGCCAATCGCTTTTGTGAACAAGCGAGTCAAATATGTACGATGAACCCCTATATAGTCCGCTACATCAGAAACACCTATCGATTCCATAAAATTTGCTTGCATGTAGTCGATCCCTCTCTGTACCCAATCCGCAACCGACCCGCTGTGCCGTACTGGGATCAACTTGTGGAACAATCGGTACATCCAACTGTACATCATCATACGCTCAGTCGCTTCCCCGTGACTCCAGCGTACCATCTGCTGCAGCAGTATGCTGCATTCCTGATCGACAGACTGCCGCTGGTACGGACGTTCCGGAGCAAACCCGATCATACCGAGCAGCGGCCATACTTGCGGACCGTCGAAGGCAAGCCAGATCATGCGCAGCGGGACGTCACTCGGCTCTGCGGCGTAGGTGTACGGTGTATCGGGATATTTGCAAAACAAATCGCCTGCATCCAATACAACCGTTTGATCGCCATGTTGAAAGCGAACGCGCCCCTCCATCACGACATGGATATCTGCATATGTCGTTTGCCGTGGACCGTTAGTATAATGGGATTTCGCGATGTTATGTCCCAAGTGAAGCGGCCATAGTCCGCCGAGCTTGTCGAATGCATCCGGGACATACCGCCACGTATGATACCACTCAATCGGGTTCTCGGTCCACAGCATTGTACCCCTCCTGTTTCTGTCTACCAATTGTTAAAAAAATGACTACCTAGTGCCATTTAGTTCAAGAGTCGAATTCGCTATGATCAGGGTGTAGCTACGACTAGTCAAGTCGAAAAGAGGAGAGGTTTCCCATGTTCACATTCAAACGTCTATGTGCCCTATCCCTCAGTGTGAGTTTAAGCGTAAGCGTGTTAGCCGCTTGTTCGTTCAGGACGCCGGATGCAGACAATAGCGAAGTCAAGGTAGAAGCGGTCACATTAACATTCTATCGCTACGGACCACAGCTAAGTGATCATGATTACACAAATTATATCGTCGAACCGTTAAAAAAGAAATATCCGCACATCACATTAGAGCGCATCGATTCATCCGACGGAAAACCAACGATCGACGAGTTAATTACAACCGGTACACGACCGGATATCCTGTTTACCGGTATCGAGCAGTTTCCGAAGCTGAAGGAGCTGCAGCTGCTTGCCGATCTGACACCGGCTATTCGGGCCGCTTCCCTGGACCTCTCCAGGTATGAACCGTCGACAATAGAAGCGATTCAGGCATTTGGCGACGGGCAATCCATATACGGTCTGCCACTATACCTGAACCCGTTCGCCTTGTTCTACAACAAGACGATCTTCGATCAGTTTGGCGTGGCCTATCCAACCGACCAGATGACTTGGGAACAAGCCATTGCACTCAGCAAAAAAATCGCACGCGTAAGTGAAGGTCAACGATATCGGGGAATCGATATTAACAGCTATGAGCATTTGGCTGGACAGGTATCTGCGACATACTACGATGCAGCGACGAACAAGGCTACCTTGGAAACACCTTCCTGGAAACGTGTCTTTGATACGATGAACCTCATTACCAGTATACCGGACAACTTAACTCCGGAAGGACATTATTCCGGTACAATCACCAGCTTCACAAAAAAACGAGACGTAGGTATGTACTTGTACTGGGTAAACGGCATGGTCAAAAATTTGGAAGAACTGCATCGCAATGGCGTACCCATGGATTGGGATGTCGTTACGGTTCCCGTATTTACGGACAGCAAACCAGTCGGGATGCAGCTGGATTTCCACAGCCTGCTTGTACCCTTTAATAGCCCGCATCCGAAAGAAGCAGGGATGGCAGTGACATTCCTCGCATCCGAGGAGAACCAGGCTGTTATCTCGCGCGGTCGCGTCTCGGCGATCCCATCGCCGGCTTTGCGACAAAATTACGGTGCCGATATTGCAACAGTCAAGGGAACAAATATCGTACAAGCGCTGCAGATGAAGCCTGCGCCCTACCCCAAGGTTCACCCGTATGATGTTATTGTCAAAAAACAGCTAAATCCGCTTGTAAGCAGTGTGCTGCGCGGGGAAATCGATATCAATACAGCACTGCGTACCGCCAATGAGAAAGCAAATATCGAATTAAGCAAGCAACAACCACCGGCCAAATAAACCATTTTCAAATAGGAGGCTCTTATGACAAACGAACACCTTAATTGGAGCAGACGAAAACTGCTTGGTACGATGAGCATAGCAGGTGCAGGATTGGTCGCTGGCAGTTTGTCTCCTCTAGCCGTTGAAGCTGAAGAAAAGCAACTCCCTCCTCCTTTCCGTGCACAGACCGCCAACTGTTGTGCGTCCATGACAGTGGATGAACTGCGGCAGTTGCATTCACCTGATCCGGATGTGATCTATCCGGTCCATAGTCGCGGACAGGAAGGGCTGTTTTATTACGATCCAGCCGATACCGCCTCGCTCGACAATACCGGTACCGTTGTGGTTACTCCAACAGGAGCAAGGTTGAAACGCGTTCACACAGGCGCTTTGCTGGTCACATGGTTTGGAGCTGCCGGAGATGGTGTCACTGATGATACAGAAGCATTCCAGCGCGCTTTTGCAGCGGGCTCGACAATTGTTATTCCTGCAACTGCCCACGCTTATCGGTTGTCAAAATTTCAAGGTGTTGCCGGACAACGTGTCACAGGGATCGGCCATCCCCGGATAGACTTATTTCACCTGACTGGATCAAGTGTGGTACTACTTGGATTTGCAAACCATGCCTATTATGAAAATCTGCATTTCAATTGCCTGGAACAAGATCTGGAATGGAACCGAGGTGAACTATCGAACCGGGAATATGTCACTATTCGCAACTGTACCTTCCAAGGGTTTCGCCACGCTTCAAACAAGCCGAATGCGTGGGGGCTTTACATGAGTCATGCTCGTCACATCGTTATCGATCAATGTACATTTGGTGATAACAGCCAAGCGGATATCGCAATTTTGGAGGGGAGCTCGCATATTACCATTTATCAGCCTCGTTCGCTGCAAGAGACATGTCATCTTAATTTCGAGCCGAACAACGCTTCTGTTCCGATCGAGCATGTACATGTCGAAGGCGGGCGCTTCTCTCTTGTCACGATGAAGGAAAATGCGTATACCGGAAACTCTATTACACGCAGCAGCTTTACGAACACACATATTCAGGAACTGAACTATGATGGCGCGGATGTCACTTTCCGTAATTGTCGCATTGAAACCGTTACGAACTGGAAACTGGCAACGGTATTTGCCGGATCGGCCCGGTTCGGCACAAGCTTGTCGCTCGGACATAACCTGTTGCCGGATCCGTATGTGACGAGCGTGAGCTCTACCGGACAATCACACTGGATTTTGCATTACTCCACGCTGAGCAGCGACTATTTTACACGAATCACCGAGAACGGGTTTCGGATGCTGCGGCTTAACCCGTCGCAGGCAAACGGTGTAGTCATGGTTCGTACAAGCCGTCGAATTGCAACGGGAACCACGAATGGTTTTGTTCTTGCGATAACGAGCCGCGCACATTATCCGGCACAAAACGTCAACTTTATTTCTGTGCAAGGAAGGGCCCGGTACTGGGATGCAGCGGGTCAGAAGCTCGGAGAGCAAGCGGTCTCACTCAACAGAAGCAAGCCGGGACGATTTACGGCGCTCAACACGGAACTCGCGTTTCTGTTTCCTCCCGCTGGTACTGTGGCGGTCGATGTCATCTTGATGAATACATCCACGACGTCAACAGCATCATTGGATATTGCGGCTGTCTCCTTACATCCATGGATAGAACAGGAGGACAGCTGCGGACAGACAACGGCACTGCGCTTGATTCATGACCACCTTCCGCGTACCTTGCAGGGTACGGCCGTGGAGCCGCCTCAAGCCGCGCATCAATACGCGAACTACGAGATCGGCGATACCTTGACGCATGCACAACCTGCAGCGGGACAACCTCTTGGCTGGATTTGTACGGAGGCGGGAACACCGGGGCAGTGGCGTGCGACAAGCATCCTGACGTAAATTTCAACAGAATACGTCACATCCAAATGATCGGAAAGGAATGATCTATATGACTGCGTCTCGTCCACCCTTGGTAGTACCCGAAGCCGCAGCCCTTGTGCTTTCTTCAGATGAGCTTCATCTTTACTGGTTAACTGATTTGCATCTTGTCGACGCAGTCACAGACCAGCCTGATGCAGAAGGCGCGATCCGGGGCAATCGGCACTATTATGCCGCCAAACAGAAGCTGCGCAAAGCCGTGGATACGATTCAAAAAGAACAGCCGGACGTTGTAATTTGCACCGGAGATATTACCGATCACAAACAGTCACTTGCTTCGTTTTTGGAAGATTGGGAGCGCATTACGGTTCCAAAAGAAGTCGTTATAGGCAATCACGACCTCGACAACGGATACGTTTCTC
This sequence comes from Paenibacillus oceani, assembly GCF_014705615.1. Lineage (GTDB taxonomy): Bacteria > Bacillota > Bacilli > Paenibacillales > NBRC-103111 > Paenibacillus_AB > Paenibacillus_AB oceani. Next base: position 298,642 of record NZ_JACXJA010000001.1, on the reverse strand, counting down.
TCGTGGAGCAATTGGGCTACGCAGAGCGCGCCGTGATTGCCAGGAGCGTATTCAATCGTTCCGTCGCGCTTCAAAAAGGAAAGGTGCGTGTGCGGCTGCTGCTGCTCGACACCAACATCGGAGTGGATGGCCAACATTTGGTTGAGACGAGTGAAGGGGCTTTGCAAGACGATGCGATCGCATGGCTTGAGCACGAAATGTCCACCTGCCCGGAATCGCTTGTGTTCTTGTTCTCCCATCATGGGATGGCTGGACCCGCTCATTATTTCAACCGGCAGGATGTCGCCCGATACAATGCGATGATCCAACGCATCGCTTTGGCACGACCGGATTTTCAACTGGTTCACTGCGCGGGGCATCATCACGTTCATCCCCATGCAGAGATTCGGGAACTCACCCGCTACGAAACGTTTGTCAATGGCGTCGCTATGATTAGTGAGGCACAGTCTGCAATACACGTGGTGTCGATTGCTTCAGACCATACCTGGACACTCTCGTACCGCAAGGTTTGACAGTACCTGTACACATCAACTTCCAAGCAAGGAGCTCTAATTATGAAACTATTGATGATTCGCCATGCCGATCCGGATTATCCGAATGATACGATCACTGCACAAGGACACCGGGAAGCGCAGGCGCTGGCTCAAGCATTGAAGCAGCGCGGCCGCTATGATCGTATTTACAGCTCGCCGATCAATCGCGCGGTGCACACCGCACAATATACAGCGGATGCGATGCAGAGTTCCGTCATTCTCCAGCCTTGGGCCGCCGAGCTGAGTTGTCCGGCAACCGATGCGAATGGGGCACTGCTTGCCGGTTGGGATGTACCCGGCGAAACCGTACGCAGCAATTACCCGGTTTTGGACCACGCAGCCTATATGGCTCAGCCGCCATACAGCGCATTTTCTCCTCGGATCGAGCAAGTACGCACCGATTCGGACGCTTTTTTTCTGCGTCATGGCTATAAGCGCGAAGGTGGTGTTTACCGTATCGTGGAACCGAATCAAGAATGTAATCTTCTCTTTTGTCACTTGGGCTTCGGCATGACATTGCTTTCGGTCCTGCTGGAACTGCCGCTTCCGCTTGTGTGGAGCGGGTTTTTCTTGCCGCCCAGCTCCGTGACGACGATAGTCATGGAGCAGCGCAGCGCGGAGTTGGCTGTTCCGCGTTGTGTTGGGCTTGGCGATGTATCCCATCTGCGTCTGGCCGATCTGTCTGTCTCGAATGCAGGACTGAATATCCATTCATCCGAATCCCCATTGTAACGGAGCCGATACAGTCCGAAGGCAAAAGAAACGAACGGCCGCTAGTTCGCCTCGCTGCTTCCTCTTCCCGGACTTCCTGGGCTCCCCCCGGGAAGGTTCCGGCTATGTTCAGTTGCCCCGCTTCTGCCCGCGATCCGGAATCACAAACGACACGTTGTTCCTTCCCACGGCTTGCTGCGAATGGACAAGCCCCGGCCGTACAGCTGGATCAGGCGGCGGTTCGTATTCGAGACGCCCATCCCGCCCTTTCCTTTCAACGTGGGATGAAGCAGCTGATCAACCCTCTCTTGCTCCATTCCCTTCCCGTCGTCGTCATGAGAAAGCTCGACCAGTTCGCCGGTATTCAGAAAATCGAAGCTGATCCGCAAAAAGGAGGCAAAGGCTTCGCCCAACCTTCGCATCTTGTCCGGGTCGATATAGCTGAGCGGGGGACTGGGGAAAAGCGCTGGATGAAAGCTCCGCTTTCTCTTACGGATACGGGACGTACCGGCTGCGCATTTTAACCGACCCGTTGCAGCAGCCCGTCACGTTCTGGCTGCAAGGCATTCAAGCGTCCTCGGAGGTCGAGATCAACGGAGTTCTCACTTCCTGGATCGGCAAGCTGGCCGATAACGCTGAGGCCTACTCTCCCCGCGAGGTGTTGGAGCTGCTGGGCACCCGGCAATGGGATCTGTTGATTGCCGACGTGATGATGCCGCACATGTCCGGTTACGAATTGACGCAGCGGGTACTTGAATCGCCCGGGCGAGGCTCTCCTCGGCCCCGATCTCTTCGCTGGTTAGCAGCCGGTTAGGATATAACTGCCACTCGCCGTCGAGATGAAACGAAGTCGCCGCACGACGCCCTTTTTTCTTGGTGTAGCCCGATATGCCGGATATTGTCAGAACGTTTTATGTATGTGTGGGTGATCCGGGAAGATGTTACAATAGAGTTAATTGGAAAATGATAGATAGAGTTGCCGTTTCAAAGCAGCTACAGGGGGGCCTCGTTGTGAGTGAACATGCATCCGTACACCGGACAACCAATAGCCAGACCTCATCTCAATCCCAGCCGGGTATGGCCGAGACGGAATCTGCGGGTATATGGGATGGACGCCCGATGTCAAGCGCCAAAATCATGCAGCTTCAGCGAACGATGGGGAACCGGGCTGTCCAGGGGATGCTTCAGAGGATGAGCGCCGGGCAGCCGACCGTGCAAAGGGCGGGAGGAGCCGGTCCGGCTCCCGTAGTAACCCCGGAGCAGCAGCGCAAAGCGGAAATGGACGCCGAGCGCGACGCCAAAGTTCCGTCACTTGTCGATACGTCATTTCAGGATATAAGAACGAAAGTTACGAAGGATCTCGACACCTACCTGACTGCCGATTCGAAGGCGAAGCCGATCCGCGAGAACGTCAAGGCCAAGGTCATATCGGAGATATCGGCCAGTATGACCCAAGGTTCCGCCGAGCAGAAAAGCGATGCTTTGAAGCACGCCGAGGAGAGTGCCGAAAGCCTTGCAACCGGCAAATTGAAAGAGTATGCCGAAGAAGTCGCCCAAGCCCAGTATGACGATACGAAGAAGCCTGCGATGGTGGCCGAAGCGAATAAAGCCTACGACTCGGTTACTCCGAGCCTGAAAGACGCCGCCTTCGAGAAGCAAAAGACGAAAGCCGCCGACGAAGCGCAAAAGAAGCTGAACACCTTTGCGAAGACGGCGATTGCGGAAGCAATCAAAAGCTCCAAATTAGTCATTGCCGCCAAATTCACTCCTGCCGCGCCCGGAGCGTCTTCCGGTTTTGATTCCATTGATGTAGGGACAGTCGGAGTCGACGAGCTGGAGAAGCGGATCAATCTGGACGGTACGCTGGTTGATCAGGTTGTCGTTAGACAAGAAGAAGCCGGCGGCGTTACCAGTGATATTAAAGACATGGAGAATGTCTATAACCTGGCGCTTTTTGAACCGTTGAAAAAGGTCGTTTTATCGAAGCTGGGCGTAGGCCGGAGCGGCTTCAGAAGGTCCAAAGAACTGAACCAGCTGCGCGAGGCTCATAAACAAGCGGCCCGGGACAAGCTTAACGCGAAGGTCGATGACGTATTCGCAGACCGCCAAAGCCAATCCCCGACTACCGTTAGCTCCCCGATGATGGCCGAATACCAGAGCATGATGTCTAGAGTCAATCCGAATCGGGATGCAGAACAGCTCGCAGCACGCAAGGAAGCGGCCAAGGCGCTGGCGCATAAGGAAGCCAAAAAGCTCGTAAACGATGTTATGGCCGATGAGGCGGATACGATTCTGGAGCGTCTGATCCCTAAGGCGTCTACGATCGATGCATTGACGGTAGTAGGGAAAAGCGGGGCTTACGCGGTAGCCCGGAAAGCGAATGCCCTGCCGGACGATATCCGGGAAGCAGGGATCCGGGCAGCCACTGCGCACGCGGAAAAGATGGCGAAAGACAAGAAAGAAGCGGCGGAACTGGAAGCGAGGAAGCTGACCAAGGGGACGAAAGCGACGGATACGCAAACTGCGCAAGCTCCGGACGCTGCAAAAGCCGCAGAAATCACAGAGGCTATCAAAGATGACACGAAAGCGGGAACGCTCGCCAAAAAGGTAGTCGATACGGTTGAAGCGGGCGATTTGCAGAGCGGCTTTAGCAAAGTAGGCAAGCTCATTGATATTTCCACGCCGAATCCCGGCGATTCCAGTTCGATGGATATTGAGCTGAAGATCCCGTTCGTATCCGCTTCGGGCGGCGGGCAAGCTTATTTCCTGTTCGGCTTCGGAGGCGAGGCGGAGCGGGAAGCGGACGATCTGACGGTGAGCACGCAGATTACGTTCGGGCTCGGCTTCACCACGTTTGGCTTCGACGCTAACTTCCGGTTCGGGCTATACTTGGAAGGAGAAGGGAAAGATACGAATCAGGTCATGAATCTGCTCTCCTACGGTCTATACCGGGAGATACTCAACATAGCTCCTCCGGCAGCGGCCTTTTTCTGGGGACAGGGCGGGAAGTCGGGCGAGTCGAAGCTCGTTGAAGCCGAGAAGTGGGCCATGATGATCGAAGAGCAGAGCATGGATGAGGACGCCAAAGTGAATGTGGGCTTGCTGACCAAGCTGGCGATGGAAGCGAACGTCGGCGTGGCGGAGTTTTCCGGAGAGCTTGCCTATAAACGGCTCAGCGCTTACAACAAAGATATTATCGAAAAGAAGGGCAAGGACGATCAAGGGAACGTCCTGTCGGCAGCGGAAAGGGTCGCGAACAATAGTATAGGGAAAGGCGAAATCCGGAATATTTACGAAGCCGCGGCGGAGATCGAGATCGGGTTTGGCAAAGACAAAGTGGCTTTTGGCGCGGAAGGATCAATGACCCGGATCGGAGGGAAACTCCGCGAGTTGAGCTTGGGACTTTCGGCCAGCATTCCGTCGCAATTCGGGGAGGAAGGCGGAGATTTCACCCAATACGTGGCCAAAATCGTCACCGCGGCGGTAGGCGGGGGCAAAAATATATCCGCGCTATTCCAAAAGGCGATTGCGGACGAGCCGGATCGGAAAGCCCGGGCAGGCGGCTCCGTGTTGGATACGGGCAGTGACGCCCTCTTCACGGGCAATTACTTCGACAGCATCGGAGCCAGCTTCGCCGAAAAGATTATGGGCGACGAAACCGTAAACGACACGATGCGTTCCTGGCTTCCCGGACAAGAGGCCGGTGCCTCTGCGATTGAGCAAGTGGGCAAAATCGCTTTGTCGAATTCCTTGAAGCTGGCCGTATCATTCGAGCGGGAGTACAATGAAGCCGGCGTAGGGACCGATTGGGAAATCGAGATCGAGGCCAGCCAGGGCAAATCTCTGGAAGTCGACGCGGAAGTTGTTAAGGTGGCGGTAGAGAAATCGAAGCGGCTGGGCAAATTGGAGCTCTCCAAAGGAAAAACAGCCAAATATGAGTTCCTTGGTTTCAGCGGGGGAGGCAAAGAAACGCCGCTGGCCGCTCTTGGCAATCAAGCTGCGGCAACGCCGTGAACGACGCCAACGGCAACACCAGGAACAACACCAATCCCAACTACAACAACGAACCCATAAAGCACATCATCCATCGTTTTTCATCATCATGTAGAGGAGGCTTGCATATGGCCGGTTCAGGAAATGGCAGCAAGGCGCAGTCCCGGTTGGATTTCGATCATGAACTCGTGTTCCGCACTCTGACGGGGGACAGCCTTACGGCTTCCGTCAAGCGGCTGGAGCTGACCGATGCGGAGGAGCGTCTCGCCTGTACGCTCTCCTTCGAGGTGCAGCAGGACGTATACCGCCAATTGATGGCTGGAGAATGGATGGGGCTGCACGCCGCGGCCAGAAGCGACGGAGCCGGTATGGCCTTCGAAGCCGATCAGCCGATCGAGCTGCGGGCCGTATTGCGGCATAGTCTGATGAAAGCTGCCTTGCATCACGGCACGGAAGCGGAACAAGTGCTGCAAACGTTGCTGCAGGACTCCGAGGCGGGGCGCGCGCTCCGGCAAAGCGAAAGCTGGCTCATCCTAGAAGTGAAGCAGCAAGTGAAACTTCCCGAAGAGTTCGGGACCGGTTCGCTTAAAAAAGGGTACCGCACGTTTTGGGCGGAGCCCGCCGCCGTTCAAGCGGCATCTGGTAACCCCCGACCGGCGATGAACGAGATTGTCGAAGGTTACTTGAGCGGCAAGGAAATCCCGTATGAACGGGTAGCGGACGGGCTCCTTCGTATCACGTTTACCGGAATGAACGGCTCCTGGATCGTCCTGGTCCGTACGGATGAAGAGAAGCGGATCTGCATCGTCTACTCCGTCTATCCGGAGCTCGTACCCGAAGAGCACCGGGCCGGGATGGCCGTATTCCTGACCGGGGAGAACTACGACTTGGAGGTCGGCAGCTTCGAGCTGGATACAGCAGATGGCGAACTTCGATACCGGACGAGCATCGATGTGGAGCATGACCGTCTAACCCGGGAGCTGTTCGGCCGACTGTTCACGACCAATGTCGTGATCATGGACCATTATTTCCATGTCCTTCACGATGCTGCGGCGCAGGAAGAGATGGAGTAGGTGAAGAACATGGACAAATCTGCGATCATTGCGTCGCTGGATCAAGTAAGAGAGGCGCATCCGCTAGTGCATCATATTACGAATGTGGTGGTCACCAATTTTACCGCGAACGGTCTGCTGGCCTTAGGCGCCTCGCCGGTGATGGCTTACGCGAAGGAAGAAGCGGCCGATATGGCCCGGATCTCGGGGGCTCTCGTACTGAATATGGGGACGCTGGATGCAAGCGTCGTGGAATCCATGCTTCTGGCCGGCAAGTCGGCTAACGAGCACCAGGTGCCGGTCATCTTCGATCCGGTGGGGGCCGGGGCGACTCCGTACCGGACCGAGACCGCCCGGCGCCTCATGAAGGAGCTTCGGATCGCGGTCTTAAGGGGGAATGCCCCGGAGGTGGCCAATGTCATCGGCGAAGCGTGGGCGATTAAAGGCGTAGACGCAGCAGGGGGAGCAGCGAAGGACGTAAGCGGCTTGGCCCGGCAAGCGGCACAGGCGCTCGGCTGTGTCGTCGTCGTGACGGGGCCGGAGGATTATGTAAGCGACGGGTCGGTCACTTGCCGGATCAGCGGCGGTACACCGCTCTTGACGCGGGTTACGGGTACCGGCTGCCTGCTAACTTCCGTGATCGGCGCCTTTCTTGCAGCGGTTCAGGACCCGGTGCTCGCTTCCGTTGCCGCATTATCCTTTTACGGAGCCGCCGCGGAGACGGCGGAGCGGGTCGCCGGTCCCGGACACCCGGGGACGTTTCAGATCGAATTGTTGAACCAGCTCTATCAGATGGACGGGAGAGCATGGGGCGAACTTCTGAATGTGGCCCGAGTGTGAACGGAGCCTGGCATGACGCTCGAAAAGCAGGATGGGAAAGCTTACACATCCGTATCGTCAACAAAGAAGCTGTCCCTGAAGTCTCTTCAGACTTAGGGGCAGCTTCTTTCACATGCTTAGACGAATAATCGTACAACCCGCATAGGGCAGGGTTCCGGAGAAGATTACCGGGCTGTGCGACCGGCAATCGACCGGCTAACCAAGACCATAAGGACCCACTGCGAGGAAATAGACAGGCATCGTCACCAACGAGCCGTTGTGCAGGTAGCTCATGCCGCTTGTAATCAGGCTGACGACTATATAGTAACCCAGTCCGAAAATGGCGCCGGCTGTCCCAAGCACATCGCCATAACGGACAAGCGCCAAACTCAGGCAGCCCGGAATCGCCATGCCGATCCCCAGCAGAAGAATGAAGAGACAGGCTACCATCAGCGCGAGGAACAGAACGGTCGGGCCGATCCCGTACAGAGCGAGCCCTGTGAGACATCCGGCTCCTGCAGTCGTTACCGCGGTGCCAAGCACGATGATGTTCTCCGCAGACAGCCGGGTTAGCAGCTTCTTGGATAACATCGCCCCGAGGATGGAAGACAGCGCGACAAAAATGCCGAGGAATCCGAACACGCCGGGCGTCATCTGAAAAAACTCAATAAAAATAAAGGGAGCCTCCGCATAATAACTGAACAAAATCCCGTTGGCGGCGCCTATAAGAAAACCGAACGCCCATACCTTCTTATCGGAAGCGAGCCGCCTCGCTACAGTCGCAACCCGGATGTTCGAGGGCGGGGACACTCTGGTCTCGGGAAGAGACGTCCAGGTGTACGCGAACACAGCGACGCTCATCGCCACCAGGGTGAAAAATACCGCCCTGAACCCGAGCGACTGATCGACCCATCCTCCGATTAACGGCCCGACGGCCGGAGTAAAGGCGAGAGCGGCCGATATTTGGGCAAATACGGCATGACGCCGGGCTCCATCGATACTTTCGCGGAGTATGGTCTGGGTCACGACCGAACCGCTGCTGGCGCCAAAAGCCTGAATGAATCGGCTTACGAGCAGCCATTCCGCCGAATTCGACAAGTAACATCCCAGGCTTCCCGCTCCGTACACGAAAATTCCCCAAAGCAAGGCGGGACGCCGTCCGATCGAATCGGACAGCCTTCCCCAGCAAAATACGCCGAGGGCGAAGCCGAGAAAGTAAATGCTGAGCGTCAGTTGAATCGTGTTGCCGCTTGCCTGCAACGTACGGGCTATGTCCGGCAAGGAAGGCGTATATATCGTTTCGCTGATTTGCGGAAAACCGACAAGAACAATAAGCAGCCATAAAGACGGTGTTGTAGATTTTTCTTTCCACTGGCAAATCCCCCTATAACATTGAAAATCTCAATTCGCTTTCAAGGCGATTACGGGATCGGGGGTTTGCATTTGGTCAATCGGGTAAATGCGAGCATTGGAATCACCTTAAAGTTTTTATTAATAGGGGGATGGGTAACACAAGCATTAGAAAAAACTATAGAAGGATGCTGGTATTATACCATTTAAGTTTTACAGAATACGTTCCCACTATGGCTAAACTCAATTTATCCGGCGGAAGAACCCGGAATTACGGCAACGTAACGACTATTCATGCGCGGCTGTACAGGGTATGATGGATTTGTAATCGGGATTGTCACCGGTTGAAGAAATTACTATACGTCTGGGTTGGAGTGTTGAAGGTTGCCAAATGTCAAATTGACCAATATGTGCATGATCTATGATCCGGCGACGGACCGGGTCTTGGTGCAGGACCGGATCAAGTCGTGGAAAGGGCTTGCTTTTCCGGGAGGACATATCGAAGAAGGGGAAAGCATCATCGATTCAACGATCCGAGAAGTGAGAGAGGAGACCGGGCTGACGGTATCAGGTCTCGAACTGTGCGGGATTGTGTACTGGTTCCATGAAGAGACACAGGATAAATATATGGTGTTTAGCTATAGAACGAGTTCCTACTCAGGGGAGCTGCTGGAAGAGACGGGGGAAGGCAAGCTGAGCTGGGTGCATCGAGACGAGCTGCCTTCACTCCCGCTTGCGGAAGGATTTAAGGAACGGCTGCCGATGTTTCTGGACAAAGCGTACTCCGAAGGGTTCGGGGTTCTAAGCCGGAAAGGCAAGAGCGAGATGAAATGGCAGTGATCCCGCCGGCAGCCTGCCACTATGGAAACATTTACAAAGGCGCCGCGCGTTGAGTAGGGGGTCCCCCCGCCCTATACTGATAAGTAACGACTCGTGCGAAAAAGGGGCGATTTCGATGAATGTGGAATTCGATCAACCAGCCAAGCAATGGATTCAGGGCAAAGGCGGCCAACTGACTGTCAAAACGCTGAATGTTCTGAAAATGTCCGGCGTTGGCTTTCTAAAGTCGATTTCAGCTAAGCTTCAATGACAGGCCCGCGATATTCTGCATGGGAAGAGCTACAAGTTTTGTTTGCCGAAAATACGCATGGAAACCAGCATCGACGCAACGCCGACAGCCAGTGCCAGCCCAATCGGCGCCAGGTCCTGAACGATCTGCGGGCCCGGGAACGCCGCAGGGAAGCTGAAGTTGCGGGCTTGCGCATATTGCATAACGACAGGGGCTAGGAACGGCGTAATAAAGATACTGAAAAAGAATATATATTTGGATTTCTCGAATCCGAAACGGTACTGCACCGGGATCATAATCGAGAAAACGACCGATAGGATTAAAAAGGTATTGCCGAAGTCGGACAGGCTCAGCAGGTCCAGCTGACCCGGGATCAGCAAAGCCGTCAACGTGTACAGAACGCAGCAGCCGGCAAACAGCAGCAACAGAAACAGATACTTCGATTGAACGAGCGCATTTCTGCCGTAGGGAGTCGCGCATAACATAGCCGAGCCTTTGAATTTGTACTCGAGCAGCGATACGGAATTAAAGATGATGAACTGAATGAACAGCGTGCTTATAAAAAAAGCCAGAAACCCGCCGCCGCCAAGAGAGGCGGTTTTTATTTGGATAAACACGGGAAGCGCGATCGCGGCGATAAACATCAGAATCAAATACTTTTTGACCAGCAGAGAGTCTTTCTTCACGAGATGGAGCAGCATGGCCTGTTACCTCCTGACATAGCCGAGCATAATATCTTCAATTGTAGGCTTCTCGATAAGCGCCTTGTTCATTTGCTCCTTAACCGCTTGCTTATGAGCGGTGAGCCCTTCAAATCCGTAACGGGTCTCGCGCAGCGTCAGAAACAGCTTCCGGGTATGCTCGCTCAGGTCCGCCCGGTCCCCTTTCACGAAGCCGTGCGTATCCAGCAGCAGGTCTTTGTCCTCGTTGAAAATAAGGCGGCCCTTATCGATCAGGATCAGCATATCCGCGATTTTGTCGAGGTCGGACGTGATGTGGGTCGAGAAAAACACGCTTTTGCCGTCTTCCTTCATGTATTCCAGCATAATCTCCATAATCTCGCTGCGGACCAGAGGATCAAGACCGCTCGTCGGCTCGTCCATGATGAGCAGATCGGCGTGGTGCGACAGCGCGAGGGCGATCGCGAACTTCATGCGATTCCCTTTGGACAGCGTCGATATTTTATGGGCAGGGTGCAGCCCGAAGCGTTCCATGTGCCGGCTAAAGGCGGCGTTATCCCAGGTGGAGTAAGCGGGAGCGAGGACGCTTTTCATCTCCGCCATCGTCAGATCCTCATAAAAGTACCCTTCATCAAATACGATTCCGATCCGGTTTTTCAGCTCCCGCGCGTGCTTCTCCATCGTTTTGCCGAACATCCGGACTTCGCCGGAATCGTTCGGGATCAGCCCCAGAATCGATTTGATGGTCGTCGTTTTCCCGGCCCCGTTCACGCCGATAAACCCGGTAATGCAGCCCTCCGGCAGCGAGAAGCTGACATCCCGCAGTTCGAATCCGCCTAAGTTTTTGTTCAGCCCTTCTACTTCCATGACAGGGTTCATCTCACGCCTCGCCCTCTTCCTCCTCAAATAATAAATCCATCATCCGGTACATTTCGCTTCTGCGGATTCCCAAAGAACGCGCCAGCTGCCACGCTTCCGTCAGCTTCACTTCCACCATATGCCGCTTGGATTCGCGCAGCAGCTCCAGGTTGCCCTGGGAGACGTAAGAGCCCTTGCCGGCCCGCGTCGTTACGAAGCCTTCGGCCTCCAGCTCATCGTACACCCTTCGGGTTGTCAAGACGCTTACATGCAGATCGTTCGCCAGCGCCCGAATCGACGGCAGCAGCTCGCCTTCGCTTAATTCCCCGCGAAGGATGGCATCCTTAATTTGCCCCTTGATCTGCTGATAAATGGGAGGATCGGATACGTTGGAAATAATAATTTTCGTAACGGTTCACCCGCTCTCAACTGTGTATCTATTACATACACAGAATACACAGATGGGATGATGAAGTCAATAGAGCGAAATGAAGGAGCTGCAGGATTGTGATTGAAGCTTGCACGCTGCGTCAATCGGCGGGGTCTTTATAAATCTTTGATGTACTTATTTACACTCTAGGTATATCGATCTATAATTAGACATGAAACGACATATTTCAACTTATACTGACCTTATTCTACTGAGAATGGAAGCTTGCCAAGCTGGCAGGAACGTACATCCATCGGTGCAACGCAATGCTGCAAAAACAGCCGGGTTCCCAGTAGAATGTTGTATGCCGGAGAACCCTTCTATGGAGAAGGGTTCTTTTTGTACCGGGAGGGGATGCGGTCTCGCTTAAGGGAGCTTGTTTGATCATCAAGTGCAATACAACTAACGGGAGGTACATTCTATGAGAATTTCTGTTCTTCTGAAGGTGCTCGGTGTTGTTTTTGCCGGGCTGGCAATCGTCTTGATCTTCTCGGTTCTTATGCTCCGCAGCCATTACCTTGACGTTCAGAAGGCCGTCTCCCGCCAGGCGGAATTCAAACAGCTCGGCTTCGACCTGGAGCGGGCCTCCAATTATTTGACGGACGAGGCGCGAAAGTATGTACAGTTCGGCAATAAAACATTCTACAACAACTACTGGCGCGAAGTGAACGAGACGAAGTCGAGAGACCGCGTCGTCGAACGCTTGAAAGCAATGAATGCGCCTCCGCAGGAGCTGGATCTTCTTACGCAGGCGAAGATGAAGTCGGACGCGCTGGTTCAGACCGAGGAGGCCGCCTTCCGGGCTGTGGAAGCCGGAAACTTCGACCAGGCCCGGCAGCTCATGTTCGACGACGCGTACGAGCGGAATAAGCAGATCATCGCCGAACCGATCTCCAGGTTCCAGACTTTGATGAACACCCGTGCCGAGCAGGAGCTCCAGGCTGCCGAGGACGGATTCCATACGTTTCTGTACATAACGATAGCAGCCATCGTATTGGCCGTCGCCGCGATGATGACCTCGATCGGACTACTGTTTGTGAAGCTTAAGCCGCTGCAGACGATCGTCAGTAAATTGCAGGAGCTGGCTAACAATGAAGGAGATCTCACCTCCAGACTGCCGGATGCGAGCAAGGATGAGATCGGGGAGCTGTCGCGCTCGTTCAACAAGATGCTGGACAGCTATCAGGAATTTGTCCGCAATATTATCTCGTCCGCCCAGCATGTCGGCGCGGCCGCCGTGCAAATATCCGCGACTACGGAAGAGGTGGCGAGCGGCACGCAGAGCCAGGCGCAGTTCGCCCAGCAAATTAACGAGCTGTTCCGGGAACTGAATCTCAGCATGGAATCGATATCCAAAAACGCGGTGGATGCCGCAGATTTTTCCGAGAAAATGTCCACCATGGCCCAAGAGGGCGGAACGATTATCGGCAACACCATTAGGGGCATTACCCGGTTGAACGAGCAAATCGAGGTGCTGGAGAAAGATTCCGAGAAGGTAGGGGAGATCGTCGCCGTCATCGATGAGATCGCCGAGCAGACGAACCTGCTTGCTCTGAATGCAGCGATTGAAGCAGCCAGGGCGGGGGATCAGGGACGAGGGTTCGCCGTCGTAGCCGATGAGGTGCGCAAGCTGGCGGAACGCAGCGGCAACGCTACCAAGGAAATATCGGCGATTATTAAAGGGATGCAGAGCAATATGAAGGACAGCGTGAGAGCGACGAGTAAAGCGGTGGAGGACACGGACAAAACCGGGGAGGCGTTCGACGGCATCGTCGGTATGGTCAAGCAGACGTCTTCCCGGATCATGGAGATTGCGGCCGCTACCGAGGAGCAGACGGCCCAGTCGGCCACGATCCGGGAATCGGTGGAGATGATCGCCGCCTCCTGCGAGCAGTCGGCCGCAGCATCCCAGGAGACGGCCGGGTCAGCTCAGTCGTTGGCCGGTCTGGCTGAAGAACTGAATCGTTCGGTATCGGCCTTTCAGGTATGACCCGATAGGCGCCGGCAAAAAGCACAAGCTCCGCTCAGCAGACCGCTGGACGGAGCTTGTCGGATGTCCGGGTGAAGCTGCCGCGCCGGGCGATTAGCGGGCGGTAAGCCGCCTAACCGTCACGATTACTCATCCGCGTAAGCCGCTTTCGTATCGATGCCGATCGACCCGGCTGCGGCGTCCCAAGTGATGCCGATATTCATCAATTTGGCGACGTCTCTCAGCTTGAAGTAATTGTTGCCGTCGATGTGGTACGCGGTAATTTGGACGCCTTTGCCGTCGAGCGTCACCTTTGCGGTCGTTTGCGTTACTTGCTTGCTTGCTTTCTCGCCGGAAGCAGCTAACTCGCTTCCGTCCGGCGTGTAGCCTTTCTGGGTGGTGAGCGCGATCGCGTTCTGGACGGCATCCCAGCTCACTTCGAAGTTTTTCTCGGTACCGTTAACGGCCATTGCCAAGTCCCGCAGCTTGAAGTAGTTGTTGTCGTTGATGTTGTAAGCTTCGAAAGATACTTCCTTGCCGTTCACCAGCACTTTGGAGGCTGTCGGGTTCGCGGTTGCCGACTGCGCAGCGGTTTCCGGTGCCGGCGCCGGCTCAGGCTTGCTCGCTTCCTCCGTGCCGGCTACCACTTTCAAAATAATAGCGTCATTGTCTCCCCGGGCTTCTCCCTTGAATACAGGGAACACGCCGTAATCGACAGCTTCCGTCAGCACGGCTTTGTTGTCTTTGATCTCTACGTATTCCAGGCTTTCGTCATCAACCCACTTGGCGATGGACGCTTCGTCGGACAGCTCGCCGTGAAAGGTGATCGTCACAGGTGCGGATACGACATACATCGTCTCGCCGTAACCGACGTCTTTTATTTTCTGTGTCTCTACATAGCTGGATATCGTGACATAGTTGCCGTTTTTTGCATCGAACCGTTTATCGGCTGCTGCAAACGCCGTCAGCGACGCGATAAGCGATACGATCAAAACTAGTGATGCCATTACGGTTATTCGTTTCCACGTTCCTGCCATCCTGTAATCTCTCCTCTATGTATCGGTATATGGTGCTATCGAACCATTCTACATGATCTATCAAAATATGACAATATACCTAAGTTTATGACAGGTATATAGTAATTTTGTCGATAATCTATTAAAATAAATAAACCCATTAGGTAATTTTTCTCATCATACTAGAACTACATTCGATGAAATAGGAGAGAGCAGCCGGGTGAGAACGAGAAGAAGCGGAAGGTTGACTGCGATGCTGGCAGTCCTTCTAGGCGCGGCTATGATGCTGGGAACGGTGCACGCAGCCGTCCCGGAATCGGACAAGACTAGCAAGAATATAGTGAATCCTTATGAGAAGATCACGTATGCCTTGACGATCCAACATATCGATAGGCTGGCCGAAGCTTATCCGGATCTGATCGAAGTGAGAACGATCGGCCATACTTTGTTCGGACGTGAGATCCGGGCGGTCCGGTTAGGCAAAGGAGAGGCACAGGTCCTGATCGACGGAGCCCAGCATGCCAGGGAATGGATGGGGACCAATCTCATCTTGTATCTGATCGACCGTTACGCTTATGCGTACGAGAACCATGTGAGCTACGACGGCTATGACGTACGGGATATACTCGACCGCTGCTCGATCTGGTTGGTGCCGATGGTGAACCCGGACGGTGTGGCGCTGCAGCAGGAAGGACTGAACGCTTTTCCCGACTACTGGCATGCCAGTCTGGCGGTCATGAACGGCCATAGCGTTAACTTCGCACGCTGGAAGGCTAACGCCCAAGGAATCGATGTGAACAGGCAGTATCCGGCGATGTGGGACGGCATTCGGAATTCTCCGGCCTACCCCGGCTACAAAAACTATAAAGGGACGGCCCCGGCCGAGACGGCGGAGGCGGCGGCCATGATTCGATTCGTCAGCGAGACCGACCCGGAAATCGCCCTGTCGTATCATTCGTCCGGCGAAGTGTTGTACTGGCATTTCAATACGTTGTCCGAACATCTGGCACGAGACACGAACATGGCCGATACGATCAGCGCGATGACCGGATACGGCTTGATGAAGCCCGAGAAAAATCCTTCCGGCGGAGGATTCACCGATTGGTTTATTATGCGATTCGGGCGTCCCGGCTTTACGGCGGAGATCGGTGCGTATCATGCGGAGACGGAGCTGCCTCTGTGGACGTTCGCGGACATATGGGAAGACAATAAGAACGTAGGGCTGTATCTGGCGTCGGAAGGGTACAAGCTGTGGCGCGAACGATACCCGGTGGAGAACGTCGAGGAGAAGCTCCAACTGCTCAAGGAAGTACAGCTGTACAGTCGGCCGAAGGAAGGATACCCGGTCGGCGCGAAGCTGGGCCCAGCCAAAGTGACAGCAGAGGCACGGCTGGGGAACTGGTATCGGGTACCCACATGGCTCGGGCCGAAATGGATTCAGCTGGATGCGGGCTCTTATCTCCAAGGACATAGCGAGACGTACAAAGAACGTATTAAGCTGACGGATCAAACTCCGTTGTATCCGTCCCCCCAATCGGACGAGTCGGCCATACTGGCGCAGCTCGATCCGCAGGAGGTGGATGCGCTGGAGCGCTGGAACGACTGGCTGCTGATCCGGACCTGGCTGGGTGACGCATGGATCAAGCAGCACGAGTAAGCCCGGGAACGTCCAGGTGACACTTACTGTCGTTCAAAGTCAAAGTTGTCCGGGTCGGTGCCGATTCGCCGGTTTCCATTTGGCCTGGCAGACCATAGCCGATCGAAATGAACGATGACGGAACAGCTCTTTACGTTAAGTTTATCGTTCAAGGTTGTTAGTATAAAGCACCGGAGCTGACTACTCCTTGTCATCTTTGGGAGGAGCGGCCATATTTTCCGGAAAAGCTGCTTTTAGTAGAATCGCTGCCGAATATCAAGTATATTGGTAGGGAGTCTGCGGGTATATCCGCGGTAGGCTTAACGATTGCCTGCATAACTAGAAGAATGGGGGATATGAGCCATGTCAGCTTTGCCGAACTGCCCGAAATGCAATTCCCAATACACGTATGAGGACGGAACGTTGCTGATCTGCCCGGAATGCAGCCATGAGTGGACATTGGAAGCGGAGGGCGAAAACAGCGAGGAAGTGAAAGTGGTTAGAGATGCGAACGGGAACATCCTGAACGACGGGGATTCGGTAACCGTCATCAAGGATCTGAAAGTAAAAGGAAGCTCGTCGGTAATCAAAATAGGCACGCGAGTCAAAAATATCCGGCTGATTGATGAAGACCACGACATCGATTGCAAAATCGACGGTTTCGGCGCGATGAAGCTGAAATCGGAATTTGTTAAAAAGATATAAGGCGCGATCGAGCACAAAATCGAAGAAAGTCCCGGCTCCACTTGAGTGGATTCGGGGCTTTTTGCCGAGTAAGAGCGGTTTGTACCCTCTATTTTGCCGAGAAGCCGCTTGGATGGGGAAATAAGGGTGGTTTGGAACCGTTAATATCCGCGAATAGGGTACACCCTCCATCATTTGGCAGAAATAAGGGGCCCAAACCGCCTTTATTCCTCTCGATCATCCCTCTATGCCGTAAATAGAACATGCCAAAGCCTCTTATTATGTTATAGAGACGTACGTATTCGGCTTTCGGCGAAGCAGCTTCCGATATTTTCAAAAAATAAAGGTTGAAACCGCTTACCGCAACAGCTATACTGAACATAAATAATGGTACAGGAAAGGTACATATACCATAATTATTCGAATACAATACATCATGTACGGCTGATTATTAGCCAAGGTGGAACATGTACGGTTCTTATACCATTATCGGTCCGAGAAGCAACGAGGAGAAAAAAGGAGGAGTCACGCATTGAACATGATTGACGCGCACGTGCATCTGCACGGACCGAACTTGGCCGCAGGTACGCTGGAGGAAGGAGACCGGCTCGGTGTGAAGCTGTTCGTCTGCTCCACGGTCGTCGGTATGGGATACTACCCGTCCTTCGACAAGGTGAGTACATCCAACGATGAGCTGTATGCCGTTATGCAGCGCTATCCGGAACGGGTGGCCGGCTACTGTTATGTCAATCCCCGGAACGGCCGGCCAGCACTGGAGGATTTCCGCCGCCGCATCGAGGACCAGCGGATGATCGGCCTCAAGCTGTGGGTGGCTACGCTGTGCGACGATCCGCTGGTGTATCCGTTCATCGAGCAGGCTATCGCCTACCGGGTGCCCATCCTCATCCACGCCTGGCGCAAGACGGTCGGTCAATTGCCTTACGAATCTACGGCTGAGCATGTCGCGAACTTGGCCCGCCGGTATCCGGAGGCGCGGATTCTTATGGCTCATATGGCGGGGCAGGTGGAGAGCGCCGTCAATCGGATCGCGCCTTACCCGAACGTCTACACGGACACTTCGGGATCTCCGATCGGCGGAGCGGAAGTGAATATCGCGGTACGCAGACTGGGAGCGGAGCGGGTTATTTTCGGGTCGGATTTGTACGGCGCCTGCCTGGCCAGCAACATCGGCAAAGTGCTGGGAGCGGGACTCTCGCGGGAAGAGCTTGATTTGGTCATGGGTCACAATATGGCTAGGCTGCTCGGAGAATCGATCCATGGCGAGCTTTATTCGGCAAGGATGATCAGTACCTAATCGAAGGGGAGGAACACCGAATGAAGATGGGGAAACGGACGCTGGTTGCCATGACATCTCTGATCGTGTTTGCAGCAGGATGCTCCGCCGGCGGCGGTACAGGAGCACCGAACGGACAACAAGACGATAACGGGACAAGTAAGCCTGCAGAGCCTCCCCGCGAGCCGGTAGAGCTGACGCTCCACGGAACGATGAGCGGATTTACCGAAGAATTCATGAAGACGCATTTCGGGACGTTTATCGAGAAAAAGTTCCCGCACGTCAAGTTGAAGTATTTGCCGACCATGGTCGTAGCCGGAGCGGCGAGGACGACTGCCACCTATCTGGCTGCCGGGGAGAAATTCGATATTATTACCGCTCCCAGCGGATCAACCCCGGGCTCGGTGCTGGAGAACGGCTTGCAGCTCGAGCTGTCGCCGTATATCAAGAAGTACGGCTTCGACCTGAACGCGATCGAGCCGTCGGCCGTCGAGATCCAGAGGCGGTTCGCAGACGGCGGCGTTTACGGCATTCCTTTTACGGCCAATACGCTGGTCCTCTTCTACAACAAAGATCTGTTCAGCCGATTCGGCGTGCCTCTTCCGACAAGCAGCACGACCTGGGACGAACTGCAAGAAGCGGTCAAGAAGTTGTCGCGCACCGAAGCCGGCGTCTCTTACCGGGGATTAACCGCCACCTATTGGCATATGATGCTGCTGAATCAGAAATCGGTGCCGGGGCAGGACCCGAAGACGTTCAAGGCGCAATATACGAATGATGCCTATAAGAAAGAGACGGAATTCCTCACCAGGTTCTTTCAAATACCGGGCAACAACTGGACGACCACCCCCAGCATCGCGCAAATGGTCGACTCGTTCGTGAAAGGGACGTCCGCCATGTACGTCGGGTTGGATAACACCTGGCAGCTGTACAAATTTCCGAAAGAGCTGAACTGGGACATGATCCGGCTTCCCGAACGCAAGGACGCCCCCGGCACCGGTCCCCAGACGTACCCGAACTACATGTACGTCACGAATATGAGCGAGAACAAGGACATCGCCTTCCAAGTCATCGCTTCACTCGCATCCGAGGAATTTCAAACCTACTACGCTAAGCAAGGCTACCTTCCCATCATGAAAAACAACTCCAATTTCCTAAAGCAGTATGGCGCGGACGTTCCCGAGCTGGCAGGCAAAAACAAAGACATCATCTGGCCCAAGCTGGCCTCTCCGACCGAGGTGACGAAATTCCAATCGCTCGATTTGAAGTACCAGCAGCAGCTTTTCGCGGATATCGTAACCGGCGCCAAGGACATCAATACTGCGCTGCGCGACGCTGCGGAAGCCCACGATAAAGATATAGCGGCACAGTTGAGCAAATAAGAGGCGGTGCAAATCGATGAGTAGAAACGTGCGAATTAGCACCATACAGCCCAAATTGACCGTGTACCGCGATCAGTTGATCGAGGCAGGCAGACGGGAGAACATCGAGCGGATGCTGGGGCTGCTGCACCAGGCGGGCGAGCGGGGCTCCGATATCGTGCTGCTTCCCGAGACGTTTACCCATGCAGGCATTCCGCTGGACGCAGGCAAGCTGGAGCGGCACGCCGAAACGCTGGACAATGCGATGTTTGGCGAGCTGTCCGCCGTATGCGCCCGGTACGGCATGCATGTGGTCGCCTCGGTTTATCTGAACGACCGCGGCGCTGTATACAACAGCTGTGTCTTTCTCGATCGGGGAGGTCTTGTCGCCGGAGTCTACCACAAGGTCCACCCGACTTATCCGGAGATGGCGTACGGCGTGCAGTCGGGGACCGAGTTCCGGGTGTTCACGCTCGATATCGGAACGGTGGGCGCGATCATTTGCCATGACAACAGCTTTGTGGAAAGCGCGAGGTGTACGGCTCTGATGGGCGCGGAGATTCTTTTCTGGCCGCATTTTCAGAGCGGATGGGGAGAGGTGATGTGGGAGGTGCAGCTGAAATCGCGGGCGATCGACAACGGCTGCCTGTTCGTCTCTTCCTCCTACAGCGACAAGTCGGAGCGGAATCATTGGGCCCCGGGCCGATTTGTCGGCCGTTCCAATATTGTGGGCGACGATGGCATCATTCTGGCCGATGCTGGCCGGGAAGAGTCGATTGCAACCGCAGACGTCGATCTGGACGACAAGCGGAGAGCCCATTCCTTCTGCTACAACGATGTCGTGGACTATCAGAAGGCGTTGTTCGATAACCGAAAGCCGGAAGCTTACGGAAGAATCGTCATGCGACGAGAGGAGGGGAGCGCGCCATGACAGAGAGTCGAAACGGTCATCTCCATAAAACGGTTAGTCGAAGAGCGATGCTCGCGGCCATCGGGATGACAGGAGCCGCTCTTGCGGCGGGCTGCGGAACGAAAGCATCGGCCGAGCTTCTGTCAGATCGGCTGGGATCGGCTGCTGCTGCCTGTGCCAGCTACTGTGTAACCGACTAGGGGAACGGGTATGTGTTCAGCTTCAAAGGATCGCTGACGCAAAAAAACGTCGGCATCCTGAACGGTATCCTGATCGGCGATCCTTCCGTGACGGCTAACGGGGGAGTTTCCATAGCGTCAAATCCGCTGACCGATGCGATCGACGGCTTTATATGCTCGGATATTACATGCAAAACGTTTGCCCAATACGGGATTAACGCCGGAAGCGTGTCGAACGCCGTATTCCGCAATATCTCGATTCAACAGCACGGTTCCGTAGCGCAAGGGGCTACGATCGGGATCGGGTTCGTGATTTACCCGAAAAATCCGCAGAGAAATATTTTCATCGACGGTCTGTATTCGCATATCCATGTCTCTTCGACTATGAAACCGATTCCATCAGTTGCTGCAAGCGGGAGGCGGCATACAGGACAGCGGGACCGGGACGATCGGGCACCGCAAAGGGAGTACAGCCGCCAGGCCGGTGTTGTCGGCGAACGACACGGGTTATGTGTATCTGGACACGACGCTGAGTCCGACCGGGAAACCGATATGGTGGAACGGCGCGGCTTGGGTGGATGGTGCGGGCCTGCCGGTTTGAGCCGGTACGGGAGCAACAGAAGAGACGAAGGGCGGTTATCCGCGAAATGGATGGAGGGAAACATACGATGCAGGATATACAAACTACGCTTTCTCAAGGCTGGACGGAACGGCTGAAACAATCGATCCCTTGGGGATCAAGCACAGGTTCAAAATCTCCGGTATACGCCCCGGAGGAGCCCGGCGTTATCGTGCGGGGGAAAGGCTGCCGGGTATGGGATGCCGACGGCCGCGACTATATCGATTTCCGTAACGGACTCGGGCCGGTGACGCTCGGATACGGCTATCCGGCCGTCGATGAGGCGATACGCCGGCAGCTCGACAACGGGATTATATACGGTCATCCCCACACGCTCGAATGCGAGGTGGCCGAGATGGCTTGCGAGCTGATCCCTTGCGCGGAGCAGGCGCGGTTTCTGAAGACGGGCGGGGAAGCGATCGCGGCATGCATCAAAATCGCGCGTGCGTACACCGGCCGTGATCATATCGTGCAGATCGGCTACAACGGATGGCTGAACAGTAATGCGATTGGAGGTGCGGCATTGCCCGGACGGACCGCTCAAGTGCTGCCGGGCGTACCTTTGGCGGTAAGCAGTCTCCATCATGCCTGCGGCTGGAACGATATAGCCGTCTTGGAGCGGCTGATGGATGAGTTCAGCGGCCAGATCGCCGCGATCGTCATCGCCGCGGACTACAGCTCGATGGAAGCCGGCCATACGTATTATCCGGCTGTCCGTGCGCTTGCTGACAAGCACGGCACGCTGCTTATTTTCGACGAGATCGTTACGGGCTTCCGGATTGCGATCGGCGGAGCGCAGCAATATTTCGGCGTAACGCCCGATCTGGCCGTATTCAGCAAAGGGATCGCCAATGGAATGCCGCTGTCCGTCTATGCCGGGCGCAAAGACGTGATGGCCTGCTGTGCTCCGGGGAAGGTCGTGATCTCCTCCACATTCGGAGGCGAGACCTTGTCGCTCGCGGCTGCCAAAGCGTGCATGGACACGTATCGCCGCAGCGATGTACCCGGATTTTTGTGGAAGCAGGGGGAGGCGGTGTGGGGCGCATTAAACCGGCTGTTCGAGCGCAAAGGCATTCCTGCGACCGTACGCGGCTTTTGGCCGTGCCCGGCCTTCGGCACGACCGGAGGTAAGCCGGGAAGTGAAGTGCTGCCGCTTTTTTTCCGGCTCGCCTACAAGCATGGCATATCGCTCTATAACGTCTCCTACGTCAATTTCAGTCATCGGGATGAAGATATCGCCGAAGCGCTGGTCCGGCTGGAACGCGCCTGTGACGAATATATCGAGACGGCTGCCGGGTAACCGGGGGATGGCGGATAACAGGTGGCAGATGGCGAATCTATCCATCGATACAACAACTTCACTTCAAGCGGAGGTAGGATCATGGCAGTTGGTGCAGAATCAACATTCGATAAAAATCAGGCGGCGCACGGTGAAGAGGCGGTTCATCCGGCGATGCGCCTGCTCGCGCCTTTTCAAAAGGAGAAGGCCATCGATTTGACCGTATTTATGGGTCAATGGCCGACGCGGCTGCAGATTCGGGCGGCCGCCGAAGATTTGAGCGCGATGGCGGACCGGCTCGGGTTAAGCGGGATGTGTGTCAGCCATATCGCTTCCATATTCGGCTTCGATACGAGGTCGGGCAATGAGGAGCTGTTCCGGGAAGCAGCCAAGGACGAGCGGATCTGGCCGGTCGCCATCCTGAACCCTGCAGAGCCGGGATGGGACCAGGAGCTCGAATGGGCCGTCAAGCAAGGCGCGCGGGGAATCCGGCTTGTGCCCGGCTATCACGGGTACAGCTTGACGTCGCCGCAGGCATTGGAGCTGCTGGAACGGGTGAAGGAGCAGGGCCTGCCGGTCCATCTGTGCGCGAGACTGGAGGACGAACGGCTCGTTCATCCGAGGATTCCTCTGGTACCGGTGAAGTTTCACGAGATTGCGGAGTTTCTCCGCCTGACCGGAGATCTGCCGGTTATCCTCAGCGGATTGCGGGCCCGGGAATGGGACAGCGTCAGCGAGCATCTGAACGAGGGGCACCCTACGGATCGGGTGATGCTCGACCTGTGGTTTACGAACGGCCCTGTTAGCGCAGTCGCCTCCTTGTGCCGCAGCGGCTTCGCGAGTCGTCTCGGTTACGGCTCCTGCGCTCCGGTCCAGGTACCGGAGGCGACCGCCCTGCAACTGGCCGCAGCGGACATCGGGGCGGATCAACGCACCGCTTTGTGCCGGAGCAACGCCGCCGCTCTCTTGTTCGGCCACGATGCCGGGCAGTGAACGTTTTACAGCGTAAGCTTAGAGAAGCCCCCTGCCGCGATTGCTGCGACAGGGGGCTTTGCTGATGCGAGAGTCGCGGACGGGCGTAGGCTGGGGAAGCGGGAAGCCAGCAGCGCCTCTCGAGCCCCCGCACCGTTCGCCGGTCAGAAGTGCTCGGCAATCGTCCCGCCATCCTCCAGACCGAGCCAGAACAAGCTCATTTCCGCCATGAGTTCGGCCGGATCCATCTGTTGATCGAGCAACTCATGAAGGAAGTAGTTGTTGTCCATCAGGCGGTCCCCAACGTTGATCGCATGCAAATAAGCTGCCGATTTGACGCTCGTATTAACCGGTTGCAAGACGGACAGGAAGGGGGTGCTCTCGCACATCGTCCGCTGCACATCGGCTTGCAGCGCCATACTTACAAATTCCAGCGATAAGCCGGGATCGGCGCATGCACGGGGCACCAGCAGCAGGTTGGCTTGCAAGAGCGTCGATTTCGTATTGCCGAACGGCAGCGGGGCGATTTCCGGCTTGAACCCGATTCCGCGCTCCGTCCAGGTGGACATCTCGAACAAGGTCGTTAAAGTCATCCCCGATTTGCCGTAGATGAACGGGTTAATCAGGTTTTTGCTGTCCGTATACACCGTGGCAATCCGTTTGCGGTGCAGCCAATCCTGCAGG
This sequence comes from Paenibacillus oceani, assembly GCF_014705615.1. GTDB lineage: Bacteria > Bacillota > Bacilli > Paenibacillales > NBRC-103111 > Paenibacillus_AB > Paenibacillus_AB oceani. The sequence continues at coordinate 274,544 of NZ_JACXJA010000001.1, read as the reverse complement.
CTGTCGAGCGTTTGGGCGATGATGGGCCGGTTGTCCCCGGACTTGGGCTGCATCCCGTTCTGCAGGGCGAAGACGAGCCATCGGCTGAGCGACGGGAACAAACTAAATCCGAAGCGGTCGATCCGGCCGTCGGTAATCGAGGTGACGCGTTCGGCGGCGCTGGTGAAATCGTCGACGTTCCAATGGGGACCCGGGAGGGGGATGCCCGCATCCGTAAACAAATCCGGATTGTAAGCGAGACACGTTGGCGAGAACGTGATCGGAACGGCCGGCACGGTTTTGTCCGGGCATAACGATTGGCGGAGCTTGGGATACATCTCCTCCAGCGCAGCGCCGGCTACGGAGCCCAGGTCTGCGAATAGGCTCTGGTTCTCGACAATGCCGAGCTGGCTTTCCCCGATCAGCACGATATCCGGACAGAAGCCCATCCGGTCGGATTGCAGCAGCGACTCGGCGAAGGTGTCAGCGGGCAAGCTTAACACGTGAATATCCACATGGGGATACTTCTGCCGGAAGGCGTCGCATAAGACATACAGCCCGTTATCTACGAAATAGGCCGGAAAGGGAGCGGCGATGCGGATAATTTTCCTGTCGCCGTGCTGAATGGACAGATCGGGGGGCACCATCGTGCCTAGCCCGACCCGTTTCAGGACCAGCCCTTCCTTATGGAGTTCCTCCAGCGCTTTTCGAACCGAATTCCGGCTCAGCCCGTAATATTTGCATAGTTCGTTTTCCGGCAATAGGTACTCTCCCGGTTTGATCAACCCGGTCAAAATTTGTTCTTTTAACGTTTTATACAACCGGACGTATAGAAAATCGCTGGCTCTGCGCATACTTGTGGGATGTATCTCCTTTCGGCCTGGACTTACAGGTACTGGATTGGTACAGGTACCTTACATATCCATAATTATACCGCAGATTGGCGCAGCTCGGCCATATCTCTCGCGGGTGCGGAGAGCTTTTCTTTTCGGTAGCAGAATGGCGCCGCTGGGGAGCAACAAATTCAATGTGTGTTCCATGAACCGTTATGATAGTATATAGACTTAGACGAAAGGAGAAGTGAACGATTGTGATCCAAATAACGATTCCGGCGCCGGACGTGACCATTTTGAAGCAGACGGACCCCCAGCTTAGTCACATTTACGGCTTTACCGATTTCCACCTGATTCCGAGGGATAAGGGCGGCATTTTTATGTTTTACAACGAGAAGGACGAGCTGCTGTTCGTCGGCAAGGCGCGCAAGCTGAGACCGCGGATCAAAAAACATTTCGAGGATACGGTGTCCGTCATCAAGGACCATCGCAATGAAGTCACTAAAATCGAGGTATGCGTACAGGAAAGTCCGGTAGACCGGGAAATCTACGAGACCTATATCATTAACGAGCTCAAGGCCAAGTATAATGAAGATAAAGTGTTTTTCAGATGAATGGCAGGCGACGACAAAGCAACGGGCACGGCCATGGGGGCCAGGCTCGCTGCTTTTTTGAATGATCTAGAGTGGTTAGGTTCGTTGAAGCGTCAAAGCGAAACGAACCGGGAAATTATGAGCTAAGAAAAGCTCCGTTTACGCAGGTCCATTCGACGTGGAAAAGGCTTCGTTTGGTCGTTTGGTAGCTTTTCTTTTAGCGCCAGCAAGTGCCGCAGGTCGTTCATTGTGTCGGTTCGGCCTTTGCCCTGCTTATAGACAGGTAGGAACCGAATAAGAGTGGTTTAAAGCTTTTATTTTGTCCGATTTCCGCTTGGACAGCGTAATAAGAGCGGTTTGGAGCTTTTAAAATTGGCAAAAAGGGTACAGACCCAATCAGTTGGCTGAAATAAGGGGTGCAAACCGCCTTATTCGCTTCGGTTTTTCGAAAAGGCCGAAAATAAAGGGGGCCAGAGACTCTTATTATGTGTTAGGAGCGCGTCCTGCGGCAGGCGGAGCGTCTGCGGCCAACACTTTGTGACAGCGCTCAAAGGTTGCAACGATCCAGAACACCGCTTCGCGATGGTAACCGGAATGAATGAGTTCCCGGCTCCCTTGCTGGCGTGCTCCATGACCCACTCAGATGCTGCCGATCGCGCCAACCCTACTCCCACGGACTCTAACCTCCCTCTCGCAACGGCCAATCACTTGGTCGGAATGTACCATTCCACTCGTCCCGCATCCTGCAGAGCCGAAGTGAACATCTCGAATCTGGGCTTGGAAAGGTCGATCTTGTACTTGGCCTGGTTTTCGCTTGTGCATACGTTAGACCAAAAATCGCCGACCTGCTGCCTTGGGAAGGCAAAGGCGACATACTCCCCTTCCGGAAGCGTGAGAGCGGTCATCCCTTCGGGCACATGGGCGGAGTCCGAGACTTCAACTGCAACTAGCGGAACCGGGAATTTCCCCGATACGACCAGATAAGGGTGATCCTTTATTCGTGCCGGAAGTTCATTCATTCGGGCGTGAAGCCGGGCGAACAATTGCTTCTCGTCATCCATACTTTCTCCTTGAAATCCAACCATTGTAATTTTTCCCACCTTGCATGTCCGGGAATCTACAAATTCGCTGAAGGCAGCCATACAAAACCTCCTAACGCCGCTTTTCTTCCAATATAATCCTAATCGCATGTCGTTGTAAATGCATGCCGCTTGACAAAGCTCCTCAAGTGCTATATTTTGTTAGTAACAATTAGATATTATCAATTGGATACGATCGGGGTGGAGGAACGTGGACTCGCTGGACCGTGACGGGTTAACGGAGAAGCAGTTTTTGGAGCAGTATCGGGCCGGGGATTACGAGCGCCCGTCCGTGGCCGCCGACATGACGATCTTCACTGTTACGGATACGGACGAGGACAATTACCGGAAGCTGCCGGAGAAAGAGCTGAGAGTGCTGCTCATCCAGCGGGGAGGACATCCGTTCCTAGGCAAATGGGCGCTGCCGGGCGGGTTCGTGCGGCCTAATGAGACCACAGAGCAGACGGCTCAGCGGGAGCTGCGCGAGGAGACCGGCGTGGACAACGTGTACCTGGAGCAGCTGTATACGTTCAGCGACCTCGGACGCGATCCGCGGACATGGGTGATGAGCTGCTCCTATATGGCGCTGATCGACAGCGGCCAAGTCCAAGTGGAAGCGGGGGATGACGCCGATAACGCGGCATGGTTCAAGGTGTCCTACCGGCTTCTGCGGGAGCAGAAGGAGCTGACCGAAGCCGGATATGTCCGAACGGTGCAGCATGAGCTGAAGCTGACTTCCCGGCACGGGGAGCTGACCGCTGTAGTGGAGCGCACCTCGACGAACATAGAGATGTCGCCGGCGAGTTCGTTTACCGTCATTTCCAACGACGGGCTGGCCTTCGACCATGCGAAGATTTTGGTCTATGCGATCGAACGTCTGCGTGGCAAGATTTCATACACGGATCTCGCGCTGCATCTGATGCCCAAGCTGTTCACCTTGACGGAGCTGCAGCAAGTATACGAGGTGATCCTGGGCAAGGAGCTGCTGAAGGCTGCATTTCGCCGCAAAATCGCACACCTCGTCGAAGAGACGGATCATTATACGGAGAACGCCGGGCACCGCCCATCGCGGTTGTACCGGAGAAATCGGGAGGGTTTCCAGTGATATACGATATAGAGAGCTTGCGGAACGCCTGGCAGGCGGGCCGGAAGTTCAAATTTTTGTTTTTTTGGGGCCACACGCCGCTGGCAGACGGGAGCGTGAACCAGAGCTGCTTCAGCCAGTGGTGGATGTGTCCGTTCGTGGTGGAAGGGACGGAGTATTCCTGCTCCGAGCAGTACATGATGGCGGAGAAAGCACGCATGTTCGGGGACGAAGAGATGCTGGCCGCCATTCTGCAAGCCAAGCATCCCAAAGAAATGAAAGCGTACGGCCGCGCCGTAAAAAGCTTCGATAAGGACGTTTGGGAGAACGGGCGATACGAGATCGTCAAGCGCGGCAACCTGGCCAAGTTCTCGCAAAACCCGGAGCTGGCCGCGTATTTGAAAGAATCGAACAAACGCATCTTGGTGGAAGCGAGTCCGCGCGACCGGATCTGGGGGATCGGGATGGGACAATCAAACCCGGATGCGGACAATCCGATGAAATGGCGGGGCCAAAACCTGCTCGGCTTTGTATTGACCGAGGTGCGGGACGAATTGATGAAGGCAGAAGGGCAAGAGAATGAATCGGAAGGAAATCGCATTTGAGACCCGATACGACGCATAAGCTCCGCTCGGCAGACAAGCCGGCGGAGTTTTGCATTTCTCCGGAATCCCGCTTCCCGCAAGCGTTTTCAACGCCTCACAAATATTGCGAGGCCCATCAAATTTTGTTTGTTGTCCCGGGCCGGAGGCGGACATTATGATGATGGCATGCGAACGGCCGTCGCAAATCCGACAAGCAAAGGGGAGACCAATGAACGCCAGAGATGAGCCGTTAATGCTGAAGCGCGTACGAAGGCGAGACAATGTACATTTGTATTTGATCATGCTGCCCGTTTTGCTTCATATTTTTATTTTCTCCTACATTCCGATGTACGGGATTATTATCGCGTTTCAAAATTATTTTCCCGGCCGCCCGTTTTTGTCGTTTGACGGGAGCGTCGATTGGGTCGGGTTCAAACATTTTATCGATTTTTTTACCGGTCCTTATTTCACGCGACTGATGCGCAACACGTTTATTCTCAGCTTTTTTTACTTTATTTTCGGGTTTTGGGTGCCGATCCTGTTCGCTTTGCTGCTTAACGAGCTGCGGAACGGCCTGTTCAAAAAGTTCGTCCAGACGTCCAGCTACTTGCCGCACTTTATCTCGAATGTCGTCGTGGCGGGGATGGTGTTATCGTTTATCGACCCGGCGGGGATCGTGAACTCGTTCATTCAATGGTTTGGCGGAACGGCGATCGCGTTTAATACCGAACCGAGATATTTTGCCGCGATCTATACGATCTCGACGATCTGGAAATCGTTCGGCTGGAGCAGCATTCTGTACTTGGCCGCGATGTCGTCCATCGATCCGCATCTGTACGAAGCCGCCAAGCTGGACGGGGCGAACCGGTTCCAGCAGATGATCCGGATTACGCTTCCGTCGATCCGCCCGACCATCTTTATCCTGCTGATTTTCGCGATCGGGAGCTTGTTCTCCGCCAACACCGAATTTATAATGTTAATCTACAACCCGTCCTTATATGAAACGGCGGACGTGATCGGCACTTTTTTGTATCGTGATGGTTTGCTGGGCGGCAATTTCAGCTCGGGGGCGGCCATCGGTTTGTTTACAGGCATCCTGAATTTCACGCTGCTTTATTCTGCAAACGCTTTAAGTCGCAAGTATAGCGATTATGCCTTATGGTAAGGGGGCCGCAAACAAGATGATTCCTGCACTAGCGCGTTACCGGCAAACCGGAAATGCCATACGGCAAGGCTCGCGGGCGGTAGACGTGCTGTTTTATATCATGGCCTTGCTTGTTTGTCTGGCGACGTTGTATCCGTTCTACTTCGTCGTGATCATGTCGATCAGCTCTCCGTCGGAAGTGGCGGCTATGAACGTCTTTTGGTATCCGAAAGGATTTTTCCTCGGGTCCTACGAGCTGATTGTCAGCGATGCGAAAATGTGGCGCGCCTATTTCAACACGTTCGTGTATGTCTCTTGCGGTACCGTATTGAACTGTCTGATGGCTGTGCTGGGCGCTTATCCGCTGACGGTGCGCAACCTGGCGGGGCGGAAGTGGGTCGTCCGGTTTTTGATTATCCCGATGTATTTCGGCGGAGGTCTGATTCCCGCCTACTTGCTGGTCAGCAAGCTCGGCTTGTACAACACGATGTGGGCGATTATCGTCCCCGGGGCCGTAAGCATTTGGAACATCATTCTCGTCCGGACTTATTTCCAGACGATCCCGGAATCGCTCAAGGAATCGGCGTTTGTCGACGGAGCTTCCCATCTGCAATTGCTTTTCAAAATAATGATACCGGTTTCAAAACCGATTATTGCCGTTATTGCGATCTATACGATCGTGGGCATCTGGAATAACTGGTTTGACGCCCTCGTGTATTTGCCGAACGAAAAGCTGCATCCGCTGCAAATGTATTTGTACCGTGTCGTCGTCCAGCAGACGGTGGACCTGAAGATGCTCTCGATGGAAGATGCGCAAACCGCCGCCAACAACATGCTGACGAACCTGCAGCTGAAATATTCGATTATTGTGTTTACGACGCTTCCGGTCTTATTTACTTATCCGTTCTTTCAGAAGTATTTCGTCAAGGGAGCCATGCTCGGCTCGTTGAAGGAGTAGGGTTCAAAAACGATAACAAGCGATGGAGGATTGCCCATGATTCCGACCAAAAGAAAATGGATCGCCATGACGGTAGCCGCCGCATTAACGATGATCCCGCTGGCCGCCTGCAACGACAAGGACGCCAATTCCGGCGAAGCCGGCAGCGGCGCAAACGCAAATGAACCGGTGAAGCTGCGCATGCTCGGGCCGTCCGGTTCGAATAAATATATCCGCTTCGAAGACCGGGAGAAGTATCCGGTGTGGAAAGAAGTGCAGAAGATACTGGATGAAGCGAACCTGCAGCCGGAATACGAGCTCGTTCCGAACGAGCAGTACAACGTTGTGATCAAGACCAGGATGGCGTCCGGAAGCAAGCTGCCCGATATTGTAAACGTATCCGCGCTTGATAATACGACCCTGCTCAATTTGGCGAAGCAGGGCATCATCGTCGATCTGAATGAGCTGATCGACAAATACAGCACCGGTAATATCAAGAATATGTACACGAAGCTGTTTCCGTTTGCGAAAAAAACGACGACGTCCCCTGACGGCAAAATGTACTGGTTCAGCAACTTGCATATCAAGACGTATAAGGAAAAGGAGCTCGCGCCGGTTGCGCTGACGATGACGGTCCGCAAAGACTGGCTGGATAAGCTGAACCTTAAGGCGCCGACGACCGCGAAGGAGTATATGGACACGCTGAAGGCGTTCCGCGACCGGGATGCCAACGGCAACGGGCAGGCGGACGAGGTGCTCGTCTACGATCCATCCACGTTCTCGGGAGCGATCGCCCAATGGTTCGGCCTTGGTACCGACATTACGGCTGTGGACGTCGAGAACAAAAAGGTCGTCTCCCCTTGGTACCAGCCGGGGATCAAAGAGTATTTCGCATACATTCAGCAGCTGGTGAAGGCGGGCATTCTGGATACGAGCCTGATCGGCGCGAAGGGCGAGCAGATCTTGCAAAAGGTCACGGAAAACAAAGTGGCTTCCTCGCACGAATACGGCATGATTATGTCAAGAGAGCAGCAGGCAAAAGGCAGCGAATATTTACCTCTTATGCCGCTTAAGGCGATGGACGGCATAACTCCGGCCGCTGTACTGGAACCGCCGCATCTCGTCTGGCAAAAATACGCGATCACAAAAGACGCGAAAAACCCGGAGGCGGCCATCCGATTTTTCGATATGATCTACTCCGAGAAGTATGCCGACTTGTTGTATTGGGGCATTGAAGGAGAAACGTACAAAAAGGATACCGACGGCTCGAAGATGTATATCAACACCGGCTCGGACGAAGAAAAGGCCAAAGTCTTAAAAGTGAACGGGAGTTCGCTGTTCGGAGATACGGTCTTCCCTCGGGTGCAATTTGCCAATCTTGAATTCGAGCTGAAACAAATACCGTCTTACAAAGCGGACTACCAGTTGAAAATGTTGAAGTATAAGCCTTATTTCGTGAATATGAACCAAAATTATTTGGCGATCCCCGACGACAAGCAGCTCGAGGAGAAGACGAAAATATTGACCAACCTGACGACTTATTCGAGCGAGCTGGCGACAAAGCTGGCGCTTGGTCAGAAATCGCTGGACCAATGGGACACGTATATGGCGGAACTGAAAAAGCTCGGCCTCGACCGGCTGATCGAAATCGACCAGCAACTGCATAACCGGTACAACAGTTTCAACTGATCCGGTCCGGCCTTCTGAGTATAGTCTGCGGCCAGTCCCCGTTCGGGGAACCGATTCGTCCTAAACAGCACTGACTACAACCGATCCCAAGGCAGGTGAGAAGCTATGGCCCGCATTCGGCTCGGCGGCGGCACGTTTCGCAAAACGTTTTTATCCTACACCGCGATCTTGATTATTCCGATCCTTATTTTTTGCGCGATCAATGTGTACAAAGGCTCGACGGAGGAACAACGCCGGATGCACGACAAGTACCAGGAGGACGCGAAGCGGATCGCGGACGGCGCGGACAGCAAGCTGAAGCTGCTCAAAGGGCTCGGCGAAGTATATGCCGGTGAGGAATGGGCGAAGAAGCTCATGCTGGACGCTGACGTTTACGACAACGAGATCGATCTGCTGAAAGATCTGGAGATCCGCAAAGATCTCCAGAACGCCGCTTACGGATCGGGCGTTTTGTCTTTCGCCTCTGTCGTGTATCCCGCGAAGCGGATCGTGGTCTCTCCTTGGGGATTTTACGATTCGGATTATTTTTTCACCAAGGTGGCTTCGTTCGAAGGCGATGGACGCCGCTTGTTGTGGAACGCTGCTTCGCAGTATCACATCTTCAAGCTGCTGCCCCAAACGGAGATGAAGCTGTGGGGGGAGATGAGGACGGTAGTTCCCGTGCTGCAAAGCCTGGAAGTGGTCAACGAGCCGAGGGCCGTGCTGGTGCTGTTTATCGACAGCTCGTACATGGCGTCCTTTTTCCGCGAATACATCGGGGGGACGGGGCCGACCGGCTTGTCGGTAACGGCAAACGGAACGCCGGTATTCGAATATGGCGGCGGGATCGGAAGAGCCGACCGGCGCGGAGAGTCGTTCGATACGTTTACGCTCTCGTCGCAGGTGAGCGAGTGGGAATACAAAATCACTTATCCCCGCGAGCGGATGATCGGAATCGACAATATGCTCGCTTCGCTGATGGCGGCTGTCGTCTCGATCGTCATCGGCACGATGTCGGCGTATCTACTCGCGAAGCTCAGCTACCGGCCGCTGGGCATCCTGCTCCACAAGCTGTCGAATCGGGCGGGGATCGATCCGATCCGGCAAGGAGGCGGCCTGGTATCGGAGTATAACCTGATCGAGACGTCCATCGACCGGCTGCTGAACGAGAACGAATCGCTGCAGCAAGCGGTGCAGGATTACAAAAGCGCCGCCAGGTCCAACATGCTGCTCCGGCTGCTGAAGGGATACTTCAAGGAGGAGCAGCAGGCGGACCGGCTGATGCAGATTGGGCTTCGCTATACAGAGCGGACGTACTTCTGCACGATGCTGATCGATTTCCGTCCGATATACGAGAGTTTCGATATGGAGACGATCCGCAAGATTGAAATCATCGCCTTCATGGCCGTAGAAAAAAGCATGAGCGCCCGCCGGATCGACTATCAGCTGTTCGAGGTCACGAATGCAGAGAAAGCGATCATCGTCTCCGCGGAGTCGCCGTTCAGCGATGAGAGCGCCATCCGCGAAATCGCGGCCGAGGTGATGGAAGACATTCGGGCGAATTGCGGCAGCAAGCCCGAGGTGCTGTGGGGGACGGTCGAGCAAGGGCTGCTCGGGATCAGCAAGTCGTACTATGTAGCCAGCGAGAAGCTGCATTACCTGCTGTTCTCCAAAGGAAATGAGAGTGGCGGTGTCAGCTCCTTGCCCGCGATCGAATATTACTATCCGACGGACTGGGAAGTGCAGCTGATCAACAATCTGAAGATTGGCAATCTGGATACGTGGATGCAAATTGTAGACGAGATCCGGGAAGAGAACGAGAGCCGGCAGCTGTCGGAAGCGTGCATCGCCAAGCTGATCTCGTCGCTGATGGAGACGATGCTCCGGGTGCTGAACGAGCTGAATATCGATGCCGAGCTGGTTGCGCGGCAGTTCGCCAGCAAGCTTAGGGAGCATAACCCCGATGCGCTGTGGGGTTACGTGTACGAGGTCGGCACCCTGATATGCGAACGGATTCGGTATTCGAACACGCCTTCGGCGATGGAGCGGGGCAACGATCTGCTGCAATACGTCAACCGGCACTATACGAGCGCCGACATGTCACTGAAGAGGCTGGCGGAAGAGTTCCATCTGTCGGTTTCCGGCGTGTCGAAGATGTTCAAGGAAGTGACCGGCATTAATTTCTACGATTACTTGTGCCGGCTCCGAATGGAGCTTGCCAAGGAGCTGCTGCGGGAGAAAAAAAGCGAGGTCGGGCATGTCGCCCAACTCGTTGGTTACGAGAATGTCTACTCCTTCAAGCGGGCGTTCGTCCGTTACGAGGGCATCAAGCCGGATGAATATATGCTGCTTTGCTTATGAAACTCCACACGAGCCCCGGTTCCGTCTCAGGCGGGATCGGGGCTTTCTTGCGCGGGAGCCGCATTTATTTAGAAATTGGACAAGGGGCCTGCTATACTTGGTGTAGTATCCAACCACAAAAGGAAACGGGAGAACCATCATGACCAAATCGATCGTAGACAAGCTAAACCTTCATAAATACGAGTACGCCGTCATCTTGAATCAGCCGGAAGGATCGGACTACTTTGCGGAGCTGACCGGTTACGATACGGAGCTTCCCGAGGATCGGGCGTATGACCTTATTTTCGCTTTCGTGCTGGATATGGAATCTCTGAAGGAACTGGTAAACCGCGTAATCCGGCAGGCGAATCTTCGCAAAGGCGGTTATCTGTTCGCTGCGTATCCGAAAAAAGGGAACAAAGTGTATCCGACCTTCATCCACCGCGACGACCTGCTTGAAGGGCTGGGCAGCGACGAGGACGGCTATATCGGGACAAGCTCGGTCAAATTTGCGCGAATGGTCGGTTTGGACGATGTGTTTACAGTCGTCGGATTCAAGGAGGAAGCCCAGGGCAAGGCGCAGACTGCTGCGAAGCCGAGTCAGAAGGTGGACGATTATATCGCGCTCATCCCGAATATCGAACAAGATTTAAGCGATTCCCCCGAGCTGCTTACGTTTTATTCGTCGCTGACCCCGGGGTACCGCAAAGACTGGGCCCGTTACGTGTACAGCGCCAAGCAAGAGGAGACGATCGCGAAGCGGCGGGACGAGATGAAGATGATCATGGGGGCCGGCTACAAAAGCCGCGAGCTGTACCGCAAAGACCACCCGAATTAATGGATGAGGATACTTTTTGAAAGGAGATCGCAACGATGACCTATGCCCGACCTCCCTGCTAATCGTTAGGAACCTGTTGCCCGCGAGCGCCTCCCTAAACCGGATTGAGGATGGACCCAAACCGGTTATTAGAGAGGAGCCCGCTGTATGGACGATCGGTCCAATGTGTGGAAATTGTACGTCATCCGCTTCTGTTCCAGCCTCATCCCTGCTTATGTGATCGAGAGATTGTTCTGGGAAGAGAGAGGCATGACCATCCAGATGGTCGTCTATACCGAGATTTTGTTTGCCGTTACCGTCGTCCTGACCGAGGTTCCGACAGGCATTATCGCCGACCGGCGGGGCCGCAAGCCGATGCTTGTGCTGGGCGCTCTTCTGGGATGCGTTGAGTTTTTGCTGCTGGTGTATGCGACGGCGTTCTGGCACTTTGTGCTTGTCGTATTCCTTGCGGCCCTTGCAAGATCGGCCGGCAGCGGGGCGGAGCACGCCATGCTCTACGACTCGTTGCTGCACGAGGGCAAGGAGCGCGAATTTGAGAAGTACATCGGCCGGCTCAATGCGCTCGATATCGCCGCTACCATCCTTGCCGCATTATGCGGCAGCGTGTTGGCGAGCCGATTCGGGTTTGAGCTCAATTACTGGATCTCCTTCACGGCGATGTGCGGCGCTCTCGCGATATCGCTGCTGCTGCAAGAACCTGCAAGGAGCGGCGAAGAAACGGGAGAAGAGCCGATTCCGGTGCGCGTTTATGTGACCGCTTCGCTTCAGTTTTTCCGGCATCGTCCGGGGGTGCGCCTGGTTTTGCTGTCCGGTATGGTGACGGGGGCTGCGATCGGCTATCTCGACGAATTTTGGCAAATATATTTGGAGCGGCTGCATGTTCCGGTTGTCTACTTCGGCTTGTTCTCGGCGGGGATGTTTCTGCTGAGGCTGCCGGGCAACGTTCTGGCCTATAGGCTGACACGCCGGTTCAGCCACAGAGTGCTGATGTCGGCTGTGACCGCCGTGCTTGCCGCCGGTTTCGCGTACTTATCGCTGTATAAGGACTGGGGGAGCTTGGCGGCGATGTCCGTCATCTGTTTGTTTGCCGGCGTGATGGAGCCGCTCGCTGCGGGATATTTGCACCACCGGACGGATTCGTCCATGAGGGCGACGATCGGCTCGTTCCAGTCGCTTGGAGAGAATGTGGTCCATGTGGGGATCGGCTTGGGCTTTGGCTATTTGTCGTCCAAGTTCGATATTTTCGGCGGATACGGCTTTATTGCGGTGGTGTGCAGCTTGTTTTTCGTTTATTTCGTATCGGCATCGAGGAAGGTCGTCGAGTAGACGGTCCGTCTCGCAAGGAGCTGTCATCGGGAGCGGCAAGCTCCGGACAGCTCTTTTTTGCCGTCGATCTAACCGGTAGTGTGGCATGCATTTGCAGCGAGGGGTGTTGTAGATTTTGCTAGGTGCATATAGAATAAATGCTAGATTGCAATGAAGGTGTTCCGGTTCGGAGGGGATGCGGCAGGCCGAACGGGTCTGCCTGTCCGGACGGGATGCCGCAAGCAGCATGTGAGGAGGATACGGATGTCGATCGTTACAAGCCTATTGGAATACAATAAGAAATTCGTAGAAGAGAAAGGTTACGAAGACTACTTGACCGACAAATACCCGGATAAAAAAGTAGCGGTGCTGACCTGTATGGATACGCGCCTTAGCGAGCTGCTCCCGAAAGCGCTCGGCTTCAAAAACGGGGATGCGAAATTTATCAAAAATGCCGGAGCGATTCTGACCCAGCCGTTCGGCAGCGCCATGCGCAGCCTGCTGGTCGCCGTCTATGAACTGGAAGCCCGCGAAGTGCTCGTCATCGGTCATCATGGCTGCGGGATGACAGAGATCGACACAGGACGGATGGTTTCCAAATTCGTCGAGCAAGGTATCGATCCCTTGGTGCTCGATACGCTTGAGAAATCCGGCATCCGGATGGAGAAGTTTTTGCGGGGCTTCGACCGGGCCGAGGATGGCGTCATGCACAGCGTAAAGATGATCCGGAGACATCCGCTTTTTCCGAAAGCGATCCCGGTTCACGGATTTGTGATGCATCCCGAGACGGGAGAAGTGGAAGTGATCGTGCAGGACTACCGTGAAGAGTAATGAGCCGAGGAAGAGGACAGCAAGTAGGGGCGTCGCACGGGTGGCGGCGGCCTGCCGTCCACCTTTGGCGGAATCCGGTTTGCGGGACGCAGCAAGGTTTGCCTCTTGCCCATACCGCCGGATCACGGTACAATGCAGGAAAGTATGGCTGGCGCATACAATGGGACACGAGGGGAGAGGATAAGATGGAATTGGAGAAATGTACGGGCAATTATCATCCCAAATGGTTTGGTCTTGCGGTTCAAGCTCTGATCATTTTGTCCAAAGAAAACATCCAGACGTGTCCAAGCGTAGAAATCGCCCAGTACCTGAAGTCGGAAGCGACTTTGCTGCGCAAAATTTTGGCCGTTCTCGCGAAGGAAGGATTTCTCGATACGCGGGAAGGCCGGGACGGCGGTTACCGGCTGAAGAAGGAGCCGGAGTCGATTACGCTTGAGGAAGTATACCAAGCATTTCAAGTCAGCAGTCCGCTGTGCTATGGGATCAAGGAGTCGGCCGGAACGCATCCGTTCGGGGTAGAGATGAAGGCGATCTACAACGAGATTACGGGCGAGATGGACCGGAGCATGCGCGAAGTGTTGGGCCGGTACACCATTGCCGATCTGGCGAAAAGACTGAACGCAGACACATCCGTATGAGCAAGGAAAGATCAGGAGTTGACAGAACCGGCTGTCTGGTACTATACTGTGCAATATCAGTAACAGTTGATCTTTTTCGAGTGATACTGTGCGAGAATGAACACAGAACAAAAGCGGTTCCGGTGCGGCAAGCTCCTTTCTTTGCTTTTAACTGTGCCTAATTATACTCAGTATAAGAAAAGCTTCTAAACGAAGCACTTACCACGATGAATGACGCTGCGTAAGAGGTAGCTTTTCTTGGTACAGAAATCCCTATCAACTAAGGAGGAATTATAATGACACAGGCTCAAACGATTCAAGCGACGGAGCAGCAGCCTTTTATTAACGTAATCCGGGAGCGTCGTTCGGTACGTGCGTATGACCCGTCGGTACGGATTTCCCGCGAGGAGATGAACGAGATTCTGGGGCAAGCCGTCCTCGCACCATCTTCGTCGAACCTGCAGCCATGGCGGTTTCTGGTGATCGATACGCCGGAGCTCAAGCAGAAGCTGCTGCCGATCGCTTACAATCAGCAGCAGGTCGTAGACGCTTCGGCGGTGATCGCCATATTGGGCGATGTCGAGAGCTATAAGAAAGCCGAAACCATTTACACCCAGGCCGTAGAAGCAGGTTATATGCCGGCTGACACCGCCAAATCGTTTATCGAACGCACGGTCGGCATGTACTCGAAGCTTCCCCCGGAAGTCGCCCGCCAAATCGTCTATACGGACGGAGGGTTGGTCGCGATGCAGCTTATGCTTGTCGCCCGGGCCAAAGGCTACGATACGGTACCGATGGGCGGTTATGACAAGGCGAAGCTGGTCGAGGCGTTCGCCATCGCTGATCGATACGCTCCGGTTATGCTGGTAGCGATCGGGAAGGCGGCGAGCCCCGGCCACCCGACCACCCGTCTGCCGCTCCAGGAAGTCGCGTTCTACAACGAGATGCCAGCGGAATAACCGCCAGCCTCCTTCCGATACGAAGACCTTCGCTCCCGCTGCTGGCGGGTTGCGGGGGTCTTTGCTGCTTGTGAACGGCTACATGCCGGAAATTCTCGAATATTGTCGAAAAATCAATATTTCCCTCTTGAATCGGAGAAGTGGAGTGTGTATGATACAACATAGAATTGAAATGACTCCTATAATGTTGGGAATATGGCCCAATAAGTTTCTACCGGATAACCATCGTAATTGTCCGACTATGAGTGGAGAGCGAGTGCGCCCGTAACCGTTCATTCGGCGGTACAGGCCCTGTTCGCGTACACCATAAGGGAATCAACCCGTAGGGACAAGCTTCGCTTGAGGAACCGCTCAAGAAGTTTGTCCCTTTTTATCGTTAAACCATTCAAGTACGTGTTCCAAAAGTCCGGTTCGATGTCGAGCAGGCTTCCTGATCGGTTTCGTGATCAAAGTGGACTTTTTGAACAACCTCTTAAAGGAGCGTCGGTTGCGAAATGAAAGTACTTCAAGAACGAATACGCCAAGACGGGCTCATCTTGTCCGACACGGTGCTTAAGGTCGATTCCTTTCTGAACCATCAGGTAGACACGCAGCTCGCGCTGGAGATCGGGCAGGAGTTCGCGCGCATCTTCGCCGGCCGGCCTGTGACCAAGGTGCTCACCATCGAGGCGAGCGGCATTCAGTTTGCGATGGCGGCCGGCATCGCGCTGGGCGTTCCTTTTTTATACGCGAAAAAGAAAAAGGCGGTGACGCTCTCCGAGCAGGTGTATTCGGCGCCCGTTCATTCATTCACCCGTCAGGAGACTTACCAGGTCAGTCTCTCGCAAAAATATTTGGGCCCGGGCGATAAAGTCATCATTGTAGACGATTTTCTCGCGACGGGAGCCGCCCTACTGGGGCTGGTCGATATCGTGGAGCAGGCCGGAGCGGAACTTGTGGGAGTAGGCTGCGTCATTGAGAAGAGCTTCCAGGAAGGCCGCGGCTTGCTGGAGCAAAGAGGCGTGCGCGTTCATTCGCTGGCCCGCATATCGTCGATGTCGCCGGGTGAAATTAACTTCATAGAAGACGAGCCTTCCGTGTCCCGGATCAAGGAGAAGGTGTAGATGCTAAGCAAGCAGCGAGTGATTACACTAGGGTTTCAGCACGTGCTCGCCATGTACGCGGGCGCGGTTATCGTTCCGCTTATTGTAGGGGGAGCGCTGAAGCTGAGCAGCGAGCAGATGGCTTATTTGATCGCGGCTGATTTGTTTACGTGCGGAATCGCCACGATTTTGCAGGTGATGGGCTCCAAATATTTCGGCAGCCGCCTGCCGGTTGTGCTCGGCTGCACCTTCACCGCCGTAGGTCCGATCATCGCGATCGCCTCTACCTCGAATTTGGCCACCGCGTACGGGGCGATTATTTTGTCAGGCTTGTTCGTCGTGCTGGCCGCGCCTCTGTATGGGAAGCTGCTGCGGTTTTTCCCGACGGTTGTGACCGGATCGGTCGTCACGATTATCGGGTTATCGCTTATTCCGGTTGCAATGAACAATGCGGCGGGCGGCCAAGGGAGCCCGGACTTCGGTATGCCGCGCAATCTGCTGCTTGCGCTCGTTACGTTAATCGTGATCCTGCTCGTGAACCGGTTTGCCAAAGGGTTTATCCGGGCCATCTCGGTACTCGTTGGACTGGCGGTCGGAACGGTGGCCGGTTATTTTATGGGCATCGTCCAATTCTCGTCAGTGACGGACGCTTCGTGGGTCAGCATCGCCCAGCCTTTTTACTTCGGCATGCCGGAGATCAGCCTAACGGCGATCTTCACGATGATACTCGTTAATATTGTCAGCATGGTCGAGTCGACCGGCGTTTATTTGGCAGTCGGGAAGGCGACGGACCAGAAAGTCGAGCAGAAGCAGATCGTGAACGGTCTTCGGTCCGAAGGTCTCGCCATCATGCTCGGCGGTTTCTTTAATGCTTTTCCTTATACGGCGTTCTCGCAAAATGTCGGCTTGATCGCGCTCACCCGCGTCAAATCCCGGGACGTCATCTTCGCCGCGGGCGGCATTATGGTGCTGCTCGGGCTGCTGCCGAAGCTGGCCGCACTGACGACGGTGATCCCGAACGCCGTGCTTGGCGGCGCGATGATCGTCATGTTCGGCTCGGTGGCCGCTTCCGGCATCTCGATCTTGTCGGAGGTCGATCTCCGCCAAGAGAGGAACCTGCTGATCGCCGCATGCAGCATTGCCGTCGGTCTAGGGTCCGCGGTGCTGCCGCAAATGTTCGATCAACTGCCGGATTTCGCTAAAATGCTGCTGCAAAACGGGATCGTCACCGGCTCACTGACGGCGATCGGCCTAAATCTGTTTATTACGAAGCCTAATGAGGAGCCGGCTGTCGCCGAAAGTCATCCCTGAACCAATAAAAAACGTTCCTGATCACGTAAGTGCGGGAACGTTTTTTTGTCGTGTGTCTGCCAGCGGGCGGCTTAGAAGCTTTCGTTAATCGCTTCCTTGGCGTCCAGCAGAGCGTCCAGTCGCGAATGGAACCGAAGCGGGATGCTAAGCTGCTCCGCGCTGATTTTTAAGGCATAATAGGCTTTGACGGAACCGACCTCGATTCGGGCGGGTTTGCGGTTCATCGTCTTCAACAGCTCGATCAGCTGTCTCACATATTCCTCCCGGCAGTCTGCCTGCTCCGCAAGCTGGGCGCTGATAATCATCGACGTTTTCCCGTCCACCCATATACATAAGCGCGGATAGAATGGGCGTTCTCCCCGCCCGCCGATCGTTACCTTCGCATAATCGAAGTCGGTTTGCCAGACTTCGCGGGACTGTTTTATTTTATTGCACTGTCGGAGAGCCAGCTCGTCCGGAAACGTGTAAGGCCCGATCAGGCTTCCTTCGGCACGCCAAGGAAGCCATTCGTCCTGCCAGAAGATGCCTTCTGGGGTTTGACGAGGAACCCGGTGCAGACGTTTCTCCCCTATGCCTTCATCCGCTTCGTCGTGCCCGAAGTAAAGCTTGTCATTTTGCCGGAACCGGTCCGCCACCTCATACGCTTGTTCCAGTGCGACAGTCAAGAAGCGGACCTCTTCCCGAGTCAAGCTCCAAGGGACGAAGCCCGGCGAATAGTTGCGGAATTGCGGCCACTCGTTAGAGCCACGGAATTTATAGCCGAGCTCGCGGATCAGACTCAGATCCTTCTTGTCCAGTTTGGTTCGATCCTCGAAATTGACATAGATCGCTCTCGCGCTGAACATGACTTCCTTGCTGTCTCCCTTAAATGTATCGAAGTCGCTGCGAATTTCCTGAAGAAACAAAGGTGCGGTCTGGCCCAGATACACATTCAGACCGTAATCCATTCCTCCCGCGCCTAAAGTGACGCAGTACCCGATCTCCCCCGTATACGGGTCCGTGACGGCAAAGTAATCTTTGTCCTCCATCCATTCCCAGCTTGCTTGTTTCTTGAACTGTATAGCCGCTTCGAACAGCTGCCGCCATTCTTCCAGAGCGATTGGTTCGTCGTTCATGTATCCTCAACTCCATTCTATTTCCATTATGCAAAACAGCGGATGTAGAAGCAAGATGCTCCGGGAGTCATCCGTCCCGCCGTCGAACGAGGCGTTCATGTGCAGATCAGGATGTGCCTGGAAAAGGCTCCTTTCCGCACGGCGCAGCGATCCCGGATTGCGAACCCGGCGCCGGTCACCTGCTCGTCGATGTCGCCGGTGGTTACGATCACCGCTTTATTCGCGATGCGGCGGGTATGATGCAGGATGGACAGCTGCTCCTCCGGCGAAATCCTCGTCACCCGGTTGTAAGGCATATCGACAATCGCGGCATCGTAGCTTGCCTCGATATCGGCGATTGAGCCCAGGGCGACCTCTCCGGTCAGGCCGAAGGAAGCGATGTTCGCCCTGGCGCCGCGGACAGCGAGCGGGTTGATGTCGCGACCGGTGATGGCGATGCCCATCGAGAGCGCTTCGACCAGTACGGTTCCGATCCCGCAGCACGGATCGATCGCTCGGATAGCGGCCTGGGGGTCCGGGACGGCGATATTGACGATCGCTCTGGCGATTCGGGTCGGGAGGGCGATGGAGTAGCTATGAGGTTTTTTCATATGGTGCAGCCAGACGGGCTCCGCCTTCCGATAACGGCCGAAGTACCATCTGCCGCCCACCGTCACCACCCCGAATGTGTGGTCCGGCTTATGGACGTCGGCTGTACCGGCGATCGAGGCACCCAGCTCCCGCTCGATAGCGCGTTGTCCGGCATATTCGATGTTGTGCGGCGGTTCGAGGTCGTTCTTCTTGACGAAGATCACTTTGAACGTAGATCCGCTCAGTTGCAGGCCGGGCAGCTGCCGGGCAATCGCGGAGACGCTGTCCCCCTGATACAGCACGTCGATCCGTTCTTTGACGAACGGGCTTCGGCTCGGCTCGAACGCCACAGGGCTGCATAAGAGATGCGAGCCGGCGGAGGCATCTGCGCCGAATACGGTCCGTTTCTCCAAAGCGCACAAGGGGAATTCATCTTCGTGACAAGCAAACGTATATACAAACAGCGGGGTATGCAAGGGACGACCGACCTTTACTATAGAGTATCTTCACCATACTCCGATCGACCCGGAAAAGCAAAGCGGCGGAACTGCCGTAAGCAGCTTCGCACCAAGGAGCGGCAGATGGCGGCAGTATGGTACAATGGCAGTAACTTGTCGAATTAGGAGCTGAACCCATTGACTGCAGAAGTAAATCAACAAGAATTGGTGCAATACATCGCGAACCGCACGAAGCTCGACCCGAAGCGGATTCAGCTCGTCCTGAAGCACGAACAGGCGTTCATGAGCGGGGCCAAGGCGAATGCGAAGGGCGAGGTCGATATCGACGGCGACGAGCTGGTCGATTATGTGCTGAGCCGGCCCGATGTGAAGCTGGACGAGTTGAAAGTAGAGGCAATCCTCGATGCGGAGATGGACTATCTGATCGAGCAGGGGCTTGCCGATTACGACGATTAAGAGGAGGAGGACCGCCAGGTCTGCTCTTTTCTTGGGGGGAAACGGATGGAACCTTACACACAGCGGGTCGTGGACATTATTAAAAGCATCCCGGAAGGGCGCGTCATGACTTACGGGCAAATCGCCGGGCTCGCCGGAAGCCCTAGAAGCGCAAGGCAAGTGGTGCGCATTCTGCATTCGCTCAGCAAGTCCCACCGGCTGCCATGGCACCGGGTCGTAAACGCCAAGGGGGAAATTGCGCTTCCGGATGAAGGGCGCCTGGTTCAGACGCTCCATCTGGAAAGCGAAGGCGTGGACATCGACGACCAGGGGCGGATCGATCTTACCCGCTTCCGGTACGAGCCGGACCCGGTATAGGAGTCAGGTATGGTCAAGAAGCTGATCTTGGCGATCGTCTACATAGGAGCCGCATTCGGGATATACCGGTACGGGGAGAACATCATGGATTGGTTCCGTCAGTCGGATCAGGTCGTGCTCGTAATGATTATGGCGACGGTGATGGCTTTATTTCCGGTTATTCCGTACCCGATCGTCGGAGGCGTGATCGGGGCCGCCTTCGGCCCGATTACAGGAGCCGGGATTACTTGGGTCGGCTCGGCCACGGCCTCCGTCCTGATGTTCGTTTTTGTCCGGTACGGCTACCAGGAGTGGGGGATGCGGATGCTCCGCCGGTACAGCGGGATCGAGAAAGTGACGCTGCTTTTTGAACGGAATGCGTTTCTCGCGATCCTGTTCGCCCGGCTCCTTCCTTTCGTTCCGTCCTTCGCTATTAACATCTACTCGGCACTAAGCCGGGTATCGGTTGCGGTGTACGTTACGGCCTCCTCGGTCGGCAAAATTCCGGCGATGCTGCTGTTCGCCCTGGTGGGCGACAGCCTGATGTCCGATCCCGGCAATATCGCGGCAGCGATCGGAGTATACGCCGTCTTTCTTGCGGTTACGTTAGGTCTGTATCGTCTGTGGCACAAGCGGAAGGAGCAGGTGGGCGAGCAGCTGTAAGGGAATCGTTCCGTCAGCGCCGCTCCGTCATTTTGTTCAGTTCCGTAGCCAACTGATCCAGTTGCAGGAAGCTCTCGACGATCTCCTGAATCCGGCTGTCCTGCGTATTCATACTGGCCGCCATCTCCTTGATCGAGGCTGTATGTTCTTCGGTCAGCCCCGCAATCGTTACGATTTCCCCGGTTATTTTGACATATTGGTGATGCAGATCGTCGGCCGACTGCTCCACCTGAGCGGATTGCTCTTCCACCTTGTTCGAGTTGCCGGACAGCCGCCGCATCGCTTCGGCGACCTGCTTGGCGGCATCGGCGCTTTCGATGACGGTCCGCTGACCGAGCATAATTTGCCCCGAAGCCTGATCGGTCTTCGTCCGGATCGTCTCCAGGATGTCTACGATCTGCTCGGTCGACTGTCTGGATGTATCCGCCAGCTTCCGGATTTCACCCGATACGACCGCGAAGCCTTTGCCGTGCTCTCCCGCCCGGGCGGCCTCGATAGCGGCGTTCAGCGCGAGCAGATTCGTCTGCGCCGAGATTTGATGAATCGTCGTGACGATATCGCTGATCCGGCTGTTTTGCTCGTTCAGCTCGTGCATCAGGGAGACGGCCCGGTTGAATGTCTCGTGGACTTGATCCATCTTTTGTTCCAGCGATTGAGCTTCGGCGGCGCCGCTTGCCGTCAGCGTGACGGAACTTGCGGACAGCTCCCGCATCTCTGTGGACCGGCCGGCGAGGGAGGCGACCGCCTGCTCGATAATCTGGACGGATTCGCTGATGGCGGAGATGCTGTTCGTCTGCGTGTCCGTGCTGGCCGTAATTTCCGAGAACGCGGCGGTTACCTGATTGGATATGGTGCTGGTCGACGTCACGTTCAGCTTGAGCTTCGAGCTGAAGTCGTTCAATAAAGTCAGGGAAGCGGACAACTGATCGATCAGCGCCTGCGAATGCGCCTGCTCGTCGATCGCCTTCTGCTGCTGGGCGGCGGCCTCGGCCTGCAGCCGTTCGCCGAATTTGGCGGATACGAGCAGCGGGATGACGATTAAGGCCAAGTACATCGTAATCGTAACCGGATCGTTGATCCCGAACATCTCGTCCTTATAGGGACTCACGAATAAATAGATCGTCAGCCCGAAGCCCAGCAGGGCGGAAAACGCGATCGCCCGGAAGTTCGTATACAGCGTCATAATGGCCAGGTTGACGAATACGAGGAAGTACGTCGTAATAATCGGCCCGGTCCAGATGAGAAGCAGCGTCAAGACGGTTACGATCGCGGCTATAAAATACATCACGTAATCGGCCAGCCACCGTTTAAAGGTCAGAATCGTCGCGGCCCCGCAGGTCACCGAACCGACGATGATCAGCACGATGACGGAGCTTGCGGGCGCGCCCGTTAAGACGTCGACGGCAATCCCCAGAACGAGCATCCCCCAAAGAATCGCCACTAACAGTTTGTTTCTGCGGTGCAGAGTTTCCTTATGATTCACCGACATCCACCTTCCGACTATTCGTACGAAGCCAGAGCTCATGGTGCGTCTTGTAAAGTAGGATCTGACATCGTTACTAGGTATAAGGGCATGTGAAAATAATACCATTCCTGATGAAATACGCAACCATAGACCTAGTCGTTGCAGTCCGGATGCATAAATGCGGGAGGAGGCGCAGCGCGAAGGGAATAAAACGCCTGCCTGTTCGACAGGAAAAGGCTTTCCCGAGGTTTGCGCTGCGGCCTGCGGGAAAGCCTATTTAGTAAAAGCGGCAAGCCCCGGGTACGGACCCGGCGGGGTTGCAGCGGAGAACGGAGGCGGAACGGTCGTCCGGGTTACTCCGCCTCGTTATAAAACCGGACGGCCAGCCCCGGGTATGCAGCCGATATTTCGTCTGCCAGGCCGCTCAGCCTTGCCGGAGAGAAGGAGGCGCGGAAAATGTCCGGATCGGGCAGAAACGTGACGCTGGTTCCGGTCTCCTTCGTCGTTCCTATGGTTATGAGGCCGGTCTGAGGGATGCCGTGCTTGTAGTCCTGGCGGAACGACTTGCCTTCCCGGCGAATCCCGACGGTGAGCTTCTCGGAGAGCGCGTTGACGACCGAGATGCTAATGCCTTTCTCCCCGCCCGGCGCAAAAAAGGAAGCTCCGTCGCTGCGCTGGACAATCCGGGTCAGAACAGCCTGGACACCCGGCGTGTCGGTGCCCGGAAGCGCCTGAACCGGGATGCCCCGGCCGTCGTCGGCTACGGTGATGCTGCCGTCGCCATGCAGGAAGATGTTCGCTTCCGTGCAAGATCCGGCCTTATGCTCCAGAATCGTATTGTCCACCACGGCCAGGAGCAGGAGGTGAGGATCGTATTCCTCGGAAGCTGCGCCTAGATACGCGCCGGCGTTGCTCCGCGCCTCGGCCAGTTCCATGTAATCGCTCGTATCGAGCAGGTCGGAAGCGGCGGAGAGCAGCAAGAGGAGCGGCAGAGCCCGATGACCGGGGAGCGAATAACGTCCTCCGCGTTCTTCCTGCACAAGCAGATTTGCGCCGAGCAGTGCTTTGATGTGATGGTACAACTGACCTGTCGTGCCCATGTTCAACCGCTCGACAAGCTCGGCGCCCGTAAGCGGCTCGGTCAGCACGGACCGGAGAATGTCCAGGCGCTGCTTATGCCCGAGTGCGGACAGCACCTTGGCCACTTTGTCGCCGTCCAGGCCGAGCAGCTCGCTGACCCGTCTCTCCCGGGGTTCCCAGCGGTATCCCCATTTCTCCCCGCGGTATTGGCCGGAATAAAAGATGCCTCCCGCTTCGCCCGGCCGTTCTTGCAACTGCGCCGAAACCGTCATGCCGGTCTCCGCAACGTCTGTTTGTGGGGACGCCTTGCCGGGGTTTGCCTGGACCCATTGCCTGACGAGCTGCTGAAGCTCGCTCAGCCCGGCTTTTACGGCATCCAATTCGGCTCCATAATCTCGTGACATACAACCACCGCCTAATAATTATTTAACTACGTAATTACGTAATTGGATAAATAATAAAATAGGGAAGCCAGGATGTAAATAACAGCCAAGCCCCGAAAGCGGAAACTAGTCTGATCTCTGTAACGCGATCCCGTAGTGAATCCGGCTTGCGCCTGGCCTATAGGAGAAGGGCAGGGGAGGCTATCGAACGAGGTTCGGGCCGCACTTCCCCGTCCAGCTTGTATAAATCTTGACAGGCTGTTGTCATAGTTCCTGTTGTATTCTGGTACCAAGTCAGAGCTGATTCTGTATCCCGTAATCGCAAAGGGGCTGCCTAAAAGGTAAAGCCGATACTTTTATTGGAATACTTTAGCCAGACTTACTACTAGGGATACGCCTAAGAAAAAGGATGAGTATACGGATGAACAAACAAGCCCAGCATAAACCGTCGATTACGATCACAGGAATTGCCGCACGTACGACCAATGCCCGCGAGAAGGGGCCGGACGGCCTGCTGCCTCAGCTATGGAACCGTTACTTTCAGAACCCCGGTCCGGTTCTCCCGGGAGGAGACAATCCGCACTTGCTCTATGCCGTCTACACCGACTACGAAAGCGACGTTAACGGTGCATACACGGTTGTGATCGGCCATCCATGCGGCGGGAGCGAGGAAGCGCCTGCGTCCGATCCCGGTATGGAGCGAGTCGTAGTGCCGGAAGCCGACTATCTCGTCTTCGAATCGCGTAGAGGCCCCGTCTTTGAGGTCGTGCTGGAAGCATGGCAGGAAGTGTGGGCTTATTTCCAGGATTCTCCGGTTCAACGGGCGTATACGGGAGACTTCGAGCTGTACGACACCCGGCAGTTCGATCCTCAACACGCAGTCGTTCATTTGTATATTGCCGTTCGTCCTGCTTGATAATGAGCATCGTTCAACCCAAATGCAATCCTCCGGACACGCGTCAATGCGAAAATGGGGGATTTTTACATTAAAGGAAGAAGAATCTGCGGGTTTATTTCTAAAAAACTGAAACTTATGACCCATCTGAGCGTAATAATAGGATTAGGACAAAATAAGTTCGGGTATACCGGGGTCGAGGAGAGGAAGTTATTACACATGCAGCAAGAGGAACAGTACGGCTGGCGCAAAGAAATTGCGCCCTATGAAAGACCGCAAATCAACGTTAGTGTGCGGCAGATTATTAATACGATTGGGCCGTTCGTTCTTCTATGGATATTGGCTTATCTGAGTTTATCGGTTTCGTATTGGCTTACCCTTGCCCTGGTGATCCCCGCAGGCGGCTTTCTGGTCCGGGTGTTTATCATTTTTCATGATTGCTGTCATAAATCGTTTTTCAAAAACAAGATGGCGAACGAAATCGTCGGGACGATCACAGGCATTATGACCTTCTGTCCGTTCCATCAATGGCGTCATACCCACTCCGTCCATCATGCTTCCAGCGGAAATCTGAGCAAGCGGGGAGTCGGGGATATCTGGACGATGACGGTCGAAGAATATGTAGAATCCTCGTGGCCGGTCCGACTGTTTTATAGGCTGTATCGCAATCCGTTTATTATGTTTGTCATCGGACCTATCTATATTTTCCTGATCGACTACCGCTTTAACCGGAAACGCGCCGGGGTCAAAGAGCGGATGAATACGTATATAACCAATGCTAGTATTGTAGGAATCGCGGGTCTGCTTATCTGGCTCGTCGGCTGGCAGGCGTACTTGCTCGTACAGGGGCCGATTTTCTTTTTGTCGGGCATGGCGGGCATCTGGTTGTTTTATGTGCAGCACCAGTTTGAAGACACCTATTACGAACGGGATGAGAACTGGGATTATGTAAAAGCGGCGATGCAGGGAAGCTCCTACTACAAGCTGCCTACCGTGCTGCGCTGGATTACCGGCAACATCGGATTCCATCACATCCACCATCTCAGTCCGCGCGTGCCTAATTATCACTTGGAATCAGTGCATAATCTGAATCCGCGCTTGCAGGATGTGCAGACCATTACGCTAACGACGAGCTTACGATCGCTTCGCCACCGGGTATGGAACGAGCAAACCCAACAATTTTTAAGCTTTCAAGAGATCAAGCCGCTTCTGGCGAAGCGCAAGCCAAGACGGACAACGAAGGTGCAGAAGGTATAACGGTCTCCGCCGCACCGGCGCTTGGAGATGAAGGGATCGATACGGAGACGGGCGAGCTGCTTGCAGCGGACGCCCGTCTTTTCCCGTTGCGGGGCCGGCTTCTGGCTCCGGCTTGACCGTCCAAACGCTGCGTCATAAAAAGGACGTACCCTTCGACGAAGAAATCGCGCTGCTCGACATCCGCAAAACGCTGCTTTTGATCCGCCGCTATTTCCGCGAGGGGTTGGACGCAGGCGGTGAGCAGGACCCGGCCACGCGGCAGTCGATTCAATGGCTGATCCGGTATATGGAGACGAACTACTACGACCCGCTCGACTTGACGCTGCTGGCCAAACGGGTGCACTTCAATCCGTCCTATCTCGTCCGGGCGTTCAAGAACGAGGCGGGCGTTACGCCGATGCATTATTTGAACAAGCTGCGGCTGAGCGCCGCTGTCAGTTATTTGGCGAATACCGAGATGGGCATCCAGCAAATTGCGGAATCGACGGGGTTCAACAGCCTGCATTACTTTTCCCGACTGTTCAAACAGAAGTTCGGGTGCAGTCCCAGCCAGTGGAGAGAAGAACTGAATCGCGGGCGCGCCGGCGCCAAGTAGAGAGCCTGGGTACTTCAGGCTTTTTTTGTTGCACGCAGTTTCGCTCCGCAGGTCAGTTTTGTGCAACGAAGGAGGTGAAGCGATAATAAGAAAGCGGTTTCTTATAGAGCCTGAAAGCGATGATAGGTTCAGATCATCTAACGACAGCCTGCCGGGCGGTTCAGTATGATTAAGGTGTAATCGGGAGCAGGACTCGCCGGATGAGGAAAGCGAGGGGCCGCCGGGCCGGGCAAGCGGTTGGAGCGGCAAAGGAAGGGAATTGGGGCAGTCCATTCAATAGCCAGCGGGGAGTGGAGCGAGGATGACGACGAAATCGACGGAAGACTTTGCACGGGCGGGTGATGGAAGTAAGGGACGACGCGCTTTAAGCAGGAGGGAAGTATTGGCATCCTTATCGGTTGCGGGGGCCGCCGCCGCAGCGGGTCTCTGGTTCGGGGAAGCTACCGGTCATGCGGGAGCGGCGGCGATGGCCTACCCGGGCCATACCGTGACGAATGCCGTATATGGTCCGGATCAGGAGGGCTGCTGCTCGCCGCTGTACAGCTTCGACCATGTGGCGGAGATGAAGCTGGCCGACATCCCTGCAGGGAAGATCGCATCCACCGTCTCCTATTATGCAGGGTGGGAGGCGACACCGCTCGGACCGCTGGGCGGAGCGTATTACGACATCGTGGAGCCGGCTGATTTCTCGGGAACGCCGGACGGCTTCGGCGACCATGTTTTGGCGAATGGCAATATCGCGGTGCTCCGCAAGACGGGCGGGCTGCTTGCCACCCGATACGGCGCAAAAGGCGACAACGGTGCTACCGATTCGTACCCGCAGCTTCAGGCCATGGCGCTGCAATTGAAGAAGCAGGGCGGCGGAACCGTCGTGCTGGACTGGGCGGGCGAAGCCTACGGGATCAGCGAGTCGATTACGCTGTGGAACAACTCGACATTCGGCGGACCCAATTGGTTGAAAGTGATTGCGCAAACGACCTATGATGCGGCGGTAACCGGCGTACCCGGGGCCAAAAACGTGCATATCCCCGAGCTGAAGGTCGATTGCAGTTTTATTCCGGCCCAGGGCGGGCTGTATTTGCGGAGAAATCATACGGAATGGCATGCGGGCAGCATCACGGTCAAAAATGCGTTGCACGATAAATCCCGCAAAGGGGGAAGGGCGGTTACGTGCGAAGCCGGCGTCAACCTGTCCCTGTACGGCGGCAGGAAAGCCGTCATCGGCGGGATTATCGCGATCGACTGTTATATGGCGCTCTGTCTGGCGGGCGGAACGAATCAGGAGGACACCGGAGTCGTCGTCCACAGTGTCGTGGCGGAGCGGTGCGAGACGGTGATCGGGCTGTTCGGCAATACCGCCGGCTATCCGCATCCCGGCGCGAAGATGCAGCACGTCGTTCAGCAAGTGGCGGCCCGCAATTGCGGAAAGTCGGTCAAGTACAATCGTCCTCACGGCGCGTTCGTATCCGACCGCGGCTCCAACGTGCGCATCGGCAGCTTCTCGCTGCATAACGACCCGGAATACGGCGCTATCGGTTCTCTGTTCATGGGTGATTGGTCCAATGTTGTAATCGACGGCGGGACGTTTATCGGCGATTGTACCAGCCTGGTCTCGTTCACCCGTTTTTTCGAAGCCGATACGATAACCGACGATGTGTTCTCTACGCTGAACAGCGAATTCGTGGGCATCCGGCAGATCGGCACGTGTACGAACGCCGTAACCGCCAGCAAATCGGACGATCTCAAGGTGCGCGATACGGAAATCGGAATCTACACGGATATCGTAACCTCGGGTCTGGTGCTGACGCCGGCGATTGCTGCCAAAACTACGGTATACTGCAAATTCCGAAACAAGCAGCATAATGCGCGGATCGAAGGGTTTGCCAGCGCGATCGGTTCCGCCCCGCTATTGTCCGATTACGCGAATGCGTCCGTCGTATACGGATTGACGGTTCATGCGCCGGGATATGCGGACGACGCCTCTGCGGGAGCGGGAAGCTTGGAGGCGGGCCGCGTATACCGAACGCCGGCGGGCGAAGCGAGAGTGAAGCTGTAGAGCGGACGGCCGCTTCACCGGAAGGCGGATGCATCCCCGCGATTAGAAGGCAGACGCGTGACGCGTGGGCGCCGCTGGAGGGCTCGGATATCCGGGGCCGCTGAAAACGGCTTTTCAGCGGGCGCGGGGATTCGGGCTTTTTTGCGGCAGGGTGGGGCTGGGTAGAGGTGGTTTGTACCCTTTATTTTGTCTGAAACCCGCTTGAGTGGGGAAATAAGAGCGGTTTGAAGCTCTTAAAATCGGCAAGAGGTTGCAGACAGGGTCAGTTGGTTGAAATAAGTGGTGCAAACCGCCTTTAATCGCATCGTTTTTTCCAATTTGCCGAAAATAGAGGGTGGCAGAGACTCTTATCTCGTAATAGAGCCCATACGCTGCCGGCTGAACCGTTTACGGCAGTCACCGGGGGACCTCCCGCCTGCAAGCGGCCCGGAGCCGGGTCGGCTAGCCCTGCTTCATGGACGAATGCTTCTCCCTGTAGGCGCCGGGCGATAAGCCGGTACATTTTTTGAAGGCGACGCCCATGTATTCCGAATGCTTGAAACTTAACCGTTCGGCGATTACCGCCAAGGTCCAGTCCGTCTCGGTCAGCAGACGCATCAGGAGCCGCATCCGGACTTCGACGATTTCTTCATGAAGGGTGCGGCCCAAAGCCTGCACAAAACGGTGGTCCAAAGCCCGGCGCGACAGCGGGACCGCTCGCAGGACGTCCTCCACTTTCAGATCCTCGTAGGCATGCTCGCGGATGTACTGAATGGCCGCCGATACATAAGGGTCGCCGACCGCGATCACATCGGTGGATAAACGCGTGACCACCTCCAGCGGCGGTATGGACCATACTTGCGGTTCGATTCGTTCCCCTGCCATCATACGGTCCAGCAGCGATGCCGCCATGTACGATCGAAGAGCTGCTCGCGGCGGGCGACGTCCCGGACATTATATGGGAAGGGCTGACCAACATCCATCTGCTGACCCCGCTTAAAGTGCCGACGGACCTGCAGTCGCTTGCCAAAAAGCACGGCTTCGATTTCAACAAATTCGACACCAAGCTCGTGGACAGCATCAAGTCGTATTCGGATCAAGGCCAAATCTACTATTTGCCCTACAATACGCTCGCCTTCGCGCTTATGTACAACAAAGATATATTTGACAAGTTCGGCGTTCCCTACCCGAAGGACAATATGACTTGGGACGAAGCGATCGAGCTCGGCAAAAAGCTGACGCGAACCGAAGCCGGCGTGAATTATATCGGCCTGCGTCCGCCTGGTGCGCTGAATCGTCTGCAAATGCAGATGGGAGTTCCGTATGTCGATGCGAAAACGCACAAAGCGACTATAGCGACGGACGGCTGGAAATCGCTGTTCGCGTCCCCGAACGGATGCCAAGTCAATATTGTGCAAACATGTCCCCTGCGGAGTACCAAACGGC
The DNA here is from genome assembly GCF_014705615.1 of Paenibacillus oceani. Classification (GTDB taxonomy): domain Bacteria; phylum Bacillota; class Bacilli; order Paenibacillales; family NBRC-103111; genus Paenibacillus_AB; species Paenibacillus_AB oceani. Next base: position 244,606 of record NZ_JACXJA010000001.1, on the reverse strand, counting down.
CGTCTTTTCGACGATGGGTGCACTCGCCATTTGGTACATATCCGCTAAAGACCTTGCTCCACGCTTTTCTTATGATTAGATGGAGCCTTACCCACAATAAAAACGGCGGTGAACCACAGTGAAGACCCAATCGAATACGATGAAGGTACTGCAAATTATGAGCTCCGAGCAAGCTGCGATCGTCGAGATGCCGATCCCGGAGCCGGGGCCCGGTCAAGTGCTCGTCCAAGTCAAAGAGGTGGCGACTTGCCCGCAATGGGATTTGCATATTTATTACGGCAAGCCGATGTTTGCGCACGAGAAAGAGGTACGCTTTCCTTACTCGCCCGGCCAGCCCGGTCATGAGATGACAGGCGTCGTGGCTGCGGCCGGTCCGGGGACGACGCTCGCTCCGGGTCAGAAGGTGGCGGCTTGGCGGGATGCGGGCCATCATCAGCCCGGCTGTTATGCCGAATATGTCCTGATGAAGGAAGACAATCTGCTCGCTTTGCCCGAGGAGCTCCCGTTCCGCAAAGCGATATCGCTGGAGCTGGCGATGTGCGTCGCGGCCAGTGTTATGAAAATGAAGCAGTACGAGGGCATCCGCGGCCGCCGGTGCGGCGTCAACGGTCTCGGCCCTGCGGGGCTGATCGCCGTGCAGATGCTGCTTGCCGAAGGAGCCAGCGAGGTAGTCGGGATCGATCCCAGCCCGCAAAGGAGAGATATCGCGCGGAGTCTCGGGGCGACGCTCTGCTGCGAGCCGGATTCGGAGGAGATCGGCAAGCGCGGCTCCGCCGGTGCGCTGGACCTCGCGATCGACTGCGTCGGTTATCCGCAGGCGGTGCGGAACATTATGGACCGCACGAACAAGGCCGTGGCGCTGTTCGCCGTACAGCGGGACGATTACCCGCTGAGACACCAGGGGTTAAGCGTGATCGGGTATCCGGGACATTTCCGGGAGGCGGCCGAGTATTCGCTTGATTTAATCGTGAAGGGCCAGCTCGATTTCGGTCCGTTGATCAGCTGCGAGCTGCCGCTGGAGCAATACGCGGAGGGCGTGGGCATGCTGAAACGCCAGGAAGCGATCAAAATCTGTTTTATCCCGGGGAACTAAAGCGGCGCGACCGTCATCCCCGATTACCGGAGGGATTTCATGAGAGCGTATGCCGTTGTGTTTACGGACAAGGGAAAGGCCGCATATAACGAAGTGCAAGTACCGGAGCCGGGTGATCACGATGTAGTCATCGACGTGGAGTGTTCGTGGATCAGCACCGGCACGGAGTCGTCGTACTTTCGGGGGGAACGAATCCGGGGCGAGACGCCTTACAAGCCCGGCGACCCGTGGCCGTTCCCGATCGTGGCCGGTTACCAGAAGGTCGGCATCGTCCGGCAGGTCGGCTCGGCTGTACAAGGCATCGTACCCGGCGAGCGGGTATTCGCGGCGCTCAGCAAAGTATCGGGCATGTTCGAGCCTTATGGGGGCCATATCCATCCGGCCGTTACGCCGGCGGGTCAAATCTGGAAGCTGCCGCAAGGGGCTTCACCCGAAGCTTATTGTGGTCTCGTGCTCACGCAGGTTGGGTATAACTGCGGGATGCGCCCGGCCGTTACGCCCGGCGATGTGGCGGTTGTGATCGGCGACGGTCTGGTCGGGCAGTGGGCGGCGCAGACGCTGCTGCACCGGGGGGCGGAAGTGTTCGTGCTGGGCAGGCACGACGACAGGCTCGCCCATCTGCCGCCGCAGATCCGCGGTGTCCATACGCGGCGAACGGATGCCGTGTCGGCGCTGGAGGGCCGGAAGGTGGCGGTCGTCGTCGATTCGGTCGGCGACATGGATACGTTTTACGCGCTCCAGCCTTCCATGAAGCGGGACAGTCATCTCGTATCGGCCGGTTTTTTGGGCGAGAAGGGGCTTGTGGACATCCAGAAGCTGCGCGGGCAGGAGATTACGCTGCATACGCCCTCGGGCTGGACGGGCAAGCGGATGGAAGAGACGATTCAGGCGATCGCGGACGGCTGGCTGCACACGTCGCCGCTGATCACGCACCGGTATCCGGCGGATCGGGCGGCGGAAGCTTGGCAATTCATTCAGCAAAGCAAATCCGGCGCGCTCGGCATCGTGCTGAACTGGTGACAGCGAAGCGGCGAACGTGAGCTGGTGAACGCGAGCGGATGAACGTGAATGCGGTGAATACGAGCGGATGAACCTGAATGCGGTGAAACGAGCCGGTGAAGGTGAATACAGTGTATACGAGCTGGTGAAGGTGAGTGCGGTGAACCGGAGCGGTTCCCTTGTCAAGCGACGCCGAGCACTGCGCGACGGAAGCTTCGCCCGGTGCGGGAGCCGGAGAACAGGAGTTCGTCATTTGTTTCCTTCGAACAGGGGGAGCGGATGATGAGCTTCTTTTTGCGTTGCTAATGAGGGGAGTCCTAACAGTTGAAGCGGTTGGACCCGTGCGGGCCGGTTGAAGCCGAAGCTGATCTACTAAGCCAGCCAATCAGAGCCGACTAAAGCCGGGGATTTGGAGGCGGCTTGACGTCCTTCCGCGGTACCTACCCTCATTCTGGCGGTCAGCCGGACCTTAAGAGCGATTAGCACCCCTTATTTTGCAGAAAATCGGGGCCGAGGCGGAAATAAGAGCGGTTTGCAGCCGCTAAACTCCCCCAAATCCGGCAAATGGCCTCAGAGCAGTCAGAATAAGAGCTGCAACGCCGCTATTTCCCAACAGCGAGGCAGAAGTTGCCCAATAAGGGGTACAAACCGCTTTTATAGGTAATAGAAAGAATACGTCTTCAGCGAAGCTGAGCGTTCTCTGCCCGCAAGGAAACCAATCGCCTGCGCAGAGGCAATCGCACTCTGGGAATAGGCTTTGGTTATCGTGCAGCAGCTTTTCGTACCTGGAAGCTGCTCCCTTTCATCTCCTTGCGGGCAAACGGGTGCGGTTAGCCGCAGCCGCTTAGGTCGGCAGAAGCACATCGCCGATCGGACGTCTCGGGCTTTTGAGCGCGGGCTCCAGCTCGTAGCCGATCCGGAACGTAAACACGGCGGCGTTAGCCGGAGTCGGAGCTGAGGCTGGATAACCCGCCGTCAGCTCTTTCAGAGCCCGGCCGAAACGGGCGTCGCTCCCGAGCGCTTCCTCGCGGTCGGCCCGCTCGTGGATTTGATTGAGCGGCTGAACGGCGAGGCCGTCGCGCACCGCCCTAAGGTGCATCCGCTGCCATAAACGGCCGGCGTGGAGCAGTCCGGCGACGTCGCGATGATCGGGAATGAGAATGATGCCGAAGGCGGATGCGGTCGGTACCTGGACCAGCTGGGTGGACGTGAGCCAATAGGCGTCGGACTGTTCGTTCGACAAGTTCGGCAGCGTTTTGCCGAGCGTGCGGGCAAAGGCGGAATTGCCGGACGCATCGATCGTAACGCCGTCGGCCGACTGCTGCAGCTGCTTCCAATTATGACGGAACCACCGGTTGCTGTCCCGGGACTGGTCCGGATCTTGCGTAATCGCTTCCGTCGCGTCGACGATCAGTTGTCCGATCCGGGTTTTGTCCTCGTCCGATTGCAGCCAGATCGTCCGGTGGGCTGCGTTATCCCCGCTCTCGGAGAGCGCGCGCAGCTGATCGGCCCCAACCTGGCGGCCGACGTCGTAAGCGGCCCGGTTCGTATGCCGCCGCGGAATGTACTCGTGCAATTCGCGCGACAGCCCGGTTCCCGGGCTTAGCCGTACGGAGGCGATATGCGCCGGGTTGCCCGGGTCGGGCACATAGGCAATCTCCGCCTTCAAGCCGTGCGCGGCGGCGGTGATGCTCATATTTTCCAGCGCGCAGCCGAGGCCGATATGCATTTCGCGCAGCAGCGGGTCCATGGCGCCCAAGTTGCGCGAAGGGTCGGCGAACAGATCGACCTGATCCGGAGCGATCCGGAACAGCCAAGGCTGTGAGTTGTGCGGAGACGAGGCGAGTATGGCGGCCCTCACGATGGACCGCTCCGCATCCTGCCCTTCGGAGTCCCAGTCGTCCCACGGCTCGTAAGCCGGGCCCTTGCCTGCCGAGAATACGCCTTGGCTGGACATCCTCCATACGCCGCCTCCCATCAGCAGAACGGCCCCGGCTGCCGCCACTTTGATGAAGGTGCGGCGGTTGACGCCTTTCGTGGTCCCGGCTTCCGGCTTGGCTTCTTCTTCTACTTCTTGCTTACCCGATCGACGCTGAGTCTTCATCGTGCAGCTCTCCTTTAAGAGGATGTTCAAAAAGTCCACTTTTGATCACGAAGCAGATACAGGAAGCCTGCTCGACTTCGAATATGGAATTCAGCCGGAACTTCCGGTGCTCACGTAGCTGCCACTACGCTCCGCTCCTCATTTCCTTGCTTCATCCCATCTTCTCGGTGCTGAAAACCGGACTTTTTGAACTCGCACTTTAATGAAGTAAGGTTGCATGAGCCGTTGTACGAGCCGGATGCCTTCCCGCATATGGGGGCGGTCGACGGCTTGGCCGGACAGCTCCAGAAAGGTCAGCCAGTTGCTGACAATAATCCAGCAGGCGGTTTGCACCTCCCGCATTTCTTCGGGATCGGCCGGTTTCCGGAGGATGCCGTCTTCGAAAAACGGCTCGAAAAACAGCGCCTGCTCCGTTATTCGGCGGCGGTACACCGCGCTACAGGTTTCGCGAAGCGATTCATCTTGTCCCAGCAGGGCGACCTGCTCCCGGTGAAAAAAACGGTACTCCCACAGCAGGGAGAAGTTGCGCTCAAGCACGGCCTCCAGATCGTTCCAGCGGACAGGGCGGCCGCCGGGCGGCTCCCATACCCGGTCCCAGTATTCCATCATTTGCCGCAGCAGACTTTCGATAATGTCCGCTTTGTTGTGATAATGATAATACAAGTTGCCGGGACTGACGCCGGCATGCTCCGCGATATGATTCGTCGAGACGGAAGCGGTTCCGTGCAGGTTGAAGAGCTGAAGGGCGCTTTGCAAGATACGCTGCTTCGTGGATAAAGGCTGAGGCAGGGGCGGACCCTCCCAATATCGGATTAGAGTAATTGCTCTAATGATAGGTAAATAGTGGGTATCTGTCAAGCTGAACACTTCCAGACTATAGTTCGCTAGAATTAGTTTTGCCGCCTATCCTCCTGCTCAAGTTGACTTCACAATCTAAAGTTACTATACTATTTTAAGTAAAATATATTATAACTATCGTTTGGAGGTTGGCATCATGAAAGTAGTAGCCATCGTAGGAAGCATTCGCAAAGAATCTTATAACCGGAAACTGGCCGAATATGTCCGTGATCGGTATCAGGACCGTTTCGAGCTTGAGATATTGAGCCTTCGTGAGCTCCCGTTTTACGATCAGGATGTTGAGAACGAGCCGATCGCGGCCGTTCGGGATTTCAAGAGCAAGGTCGCGGAAGCGGACGCCGTTCTCTGGGTCATACCGGAATACAACGGCACGATTCCCGGCGTGCTTGGCAACGCAATCGACTGGATGTCGCGCATTGACCGCGTCCTTCTCGGGAAACCGTCGTGGATCATGGGCGCGTCGATGGGCAACCTCGGAACCGTTAAGGCTCAGATGAGTCTGCGCTCCACTTTGTTCGCTCTCCAATCTCCGCTTCTTCCCGGAAATGAAGTGTATGTCGGCGCGGTGCACGAGAAGATCGACGCTGCGGGCAACCTGACTCATGAGCCGACCGTCAAGTTTCTGGATTCCGTCGTCGACAACTTTATCGCTTGGTACAACCGTCTCCCTCGCTAAGAGGAGCGGACGAACCGGTCCGGCAGCCTGCTGCCGGGCTTTTTTATTCGTTGCGCGCCAGAAGGGTTAAGTTTGCTAAAGTGGTAAAGCTCCAAAGCGATGCTATAAAAGCGAATGAAGAGTTCTGTACCAGAATCGCTGCCGCTTACGCACGGTCATTCATCGTGGCAAAGGCTTCTTTTAGTCGTTTTAGAAGCTTTCTTGTCGTTCACAAAATATGCCGGTCCCCTGCAAGCGGCAATGCGTTGAGATCGGGGGCGTTTTCGTATATGATGTTATAGAAAAATGGGCTTGACCCGACCGAGATGACTATACGATAAAGCGAGCTGATTCCCATGTATCCACATACGTTAACTTATAAAATGCCTGCCGAATGGGCGGAGCATGAGCGCACGTTTATTTCCTGGCCGGTGCAGGCGTCGATGGTGTATCCGGACCAATACGACCGTGTCTGTGACGGCTATGCGCAGATCGTGAAGGCGATCGCCGAGTTCGAGCCGGTGACCGTTATAGTGAATCCGGACGATGCCGAGCGGGTTGGACGATATTTTGACGAGCCGAACGTGGAGCTTCTGCCGATTCTGCATAATGACGCCTGGTTCCGCGACAACGGACCGACCTTCGTCGTTAATCCCGAAGGGGATGTGGCCGGCGTGAATTGGAAGTTCAACGCGTGGGGCGGCAAATACGCGCCGTGGGATCTGGACGACGGGGTAGCCCCGCAAATTTTGGAGCGCTACGGCGTCCGGCGGTTTGACGCGCCTCTGGTGATGGAGGGCGGCTCGATCCATACCGACGGCGAGGGGACGATTCTGACGACCGAGGAGTGTCTGCTCCATCCGAACCGGAACCCCGATTTGTCAAAGAAGAACATCGAGGACTATTTGAGCAAGTTCGTGAACGCGGATAAGGTGATCTGGCTGAAACGTGGATTAAGCGGAGACGAGACGGACGGGCATGTGGACAATATCGCCTGCTTCGCCGCCCCCGGCACGATCATCCTTCAAGTGTGCGACGATCCCGAGGACGACAACTATGCGATTACGCAGGAAAACTTGAAGCTGCTGAGCGAAGCGGTGGATGCGAAGGGCCGGCCGTTCGAAATCATCCAGATCCAGCAGCCGCCGATGGCCGAGTACGAAGGAAGCCGTCTGACGCTCAGTTATTTGAACTTCTACTTCGTCAACGGCGGCATCATCCTGCCGGTATTCGGCGGAGAGGCGGCGGAGACGGACCGGCTCGCCGAGCAGACGCTTCAGGCAGCATTCCCGGAGCGGCGCATCCGCACGGTCGACGGCATGGCGATTATTCGCGAGGGCGGCAACGTTCACTGCACGACGCAGCAGATGCCCGTTCTCCCCCGCAAATAAATCAGGCTAGGATAAGAAGGAGGATTCCCATTGAGAACCGTTAAAGTAGCTGCGACCCAGATGAGCTGCTCTACAGATATAGAAGAGAATATTAGCAAAGCCGATGCGCTGGTGAGACAAGCGGCCGCGCAAGGCGCGCAAATTATTCAGCTGCAGGAGCTGTTCGAGACGCCGTACTTCTGTCAGAAGGAAAAAGCGGACTATTACGTCTACGCGACCGAGCTGGAGCAAAACAAGGCGATCAACCACTTCAAAGAGGTGGCCCGGGAGCTTCAGGTTGTGCTGCCGATCAGCTTTTACGAGAAAAAAAATTACGCCCGCTACAACTCGCTCGCGGTCATCGACGCCGACGGCAAGGTGCTCGGCAAATACCGCAAAAGCCATATTCCGGACGGTCCGGGTTATGAGGAGAAGTTTTACTTTAATCCGGGCGATACGGGCTTTAAGGTATGGAATACGCGTTATGCCAAAATCGGGGTAGGCGTATGCTGGGACCAGTGGTATCCGGAGGCGGCGCGGTGCATGGCGCTTATGGGCGCCGAGCTGCTGTTCTATCCGACGGCGATCGGTTCCGAGCCGCAGGACGGCTCGATCGATTCGAAGGATCACTGGCAAATGTGCATGCGCGGCCATGCCGCTTCCAATCTGATGCCGGTCATCGCATCGAACCGGGTTGGCGTCGAAAGCGACGAAGATTCTTCGATCACGTTTTACGGCTCTTCGTTTATCGCGGGCCCGCAAGGCAACAAAGTGGCGGAAGCGGGCCGGACGGAGGAGACGGTGCTCGTCGCCGAATTCGATCTGGACCAGCTCGAGACGCAGCGGATCGAATGGGGGATTTTCCGCGACCGGAGGCCGGATCTGTACAAAATGATCGCTTCGTATGACGGAGATATTACGATTTAAGGAAGCCGCGCTCCTCTAGATTGTGCGGTAGAAGTACCGCCAAGGCGCTGTCATCCGGCACCGGCGGTACTTTTTATTATTGTCGGAAACATGAGTGAAGCATTACGGGGAATTGATCCTTTTTTGTCACTAATGTAGTAAACTATAGGGGAAGGGATCATCCAATAGCGGGCAGACCCCTCCCCTGACACAGGATTAGATCTTACTTTGTCAAAAAAGACTTTCGGGGCTCTAAATTGCAATCGAGTGGGGAGCATTTGGCGGCGGAAAAAGAAGGGGTTAAGAGCTGCGCTAGGGGCTCTTATTTCGGCGAAATTCGGGACTATGGAAGAAATAGGAGCTATTCGGGACTCTTATTTTCGCAAAATACACGGTTTTCCGCTGAAAGCGGAGGTTTAAGAGCTGCTAAAAGCTCCTATTTCGTCGAAAATCAGGGCGAGGGTAGAAATAGAAGGTTCAAACAGCTCTTATTGGTTTGGAATAGCCTGCTTCTTTGGCAGGGGGGCTCTACTGTAGCTGGCTAGGGAGCCGGAAGCTGGATAAGGGTGGCGCCTGACCCCGTGGAAGCCCGGAACTCGGAACCCCGGAACCCCTATTCGACGGATTTATGCTAAACTTGAGAATTGATAGCGTTTACATAGAATATAATGAAAAATTAATTCGGGAGGACGGTAGAGCCAGACCAAGTAAAACAGAGCGGACAGAACGCAGATAGAGAAAAACAGATCAACAGAGCAGCAGATCAACAGATCAACAGATCAACGGAGCAAAAAGCTTGACGGGGGTTACCAGTGCCCATCAAAACAATTCAAACCCAAAGCCATCCCCCTATCCGGTATCCAAGGAGCGGATCGAATGCTCAAAAAGCTGATGAACTCCCCGACGACGTACGCGCTCGGCATGTTCGCGATGATGATTCCGACCCAGGCTTTCAGCTCGTTCTACAGCTACTTTTACGTGGAAAAGCTCGGACTTGGCGTCGGTCTCGCCACTTTGGCCCGGGTCATCTATCTGATCTGGGACGCGGCCAACCAGCCGCTGTTCGGGTATTTGTCGGATCGAACGAGAACCCGGTGGGGACGGCGCAAGCCGTGGATCGTCTCCTCGATTCCGCTGTTTATGGCTACGTTCATTATGGTGTTTGCGGTGCCGGACGGATTGTCGGGTTTTAGTTTGTTTGGCTGGTTTGTTGTGGCGCTAGTTTTGTTTGAGGGCGTGTCGACCATCATCTGGGTGAACTACGGAGCGCTCTTCCCCGAGCTGTTCCGGGGCGACCGGGCTAGGGCGAAAGCTTCCGCGGTCCAGCAAGGGTACCAGATCGCTGCTATCCTGATCGCGTCGGTGTTGACGCCCATTCTGTTCGCGGCTATCGGATTCGGGTACATGTCGGTCGTGTTCGCCGCCGTATTCGCCGTATTTATGATCGGATTCGTCGTGACGACCCAGGAGAACAAGCAAGCCAGCGTCGAGCCGCCCTTGCCGATTATGGAAGCGTTCCGCTCGACTTTACGGAACAAGCAGTTCTGGATATTCAACATCGCCAATTCCTTCGCTCAGACGGTAAACGGGCTGCTCGGCTCGTCCATCCCGTTTTACGCCAAATACGTGCTGCACGTACCGGAGCCGCAAGTATCGCTGCTGCTGGCCAGCGTATTCGTGCCCGTCATTCCGCTAGTGGCGGTCTGGTACTGGATCGTCCGCAAGCTCGGGGGGCTGAGGGGATGGCGTCTGTCTCTGATCGCCTACGGACTCTCCGTCATTCCGCTATGGTTTGCGACCGGACTCGGCACCGGCATCGCGGCGGGCATCGTCGTCGGTTTCGGTCTGGCCGGGTTTCTCGTCACGCCTCCGGTGGTTACGGGACAAATTATCGACCAGGATTACGAGCAAACGGGCAGCCGCAGGGAGGGCGTGTATACGGCGGTCGGCGGTTTTATAACCCGCTCCAGCGGACTGATCTCGGCGCTGGCGTTCTGGATCGTGGGCATGATCTTCGGCTACGTGAGCGGCGAAAATCCGGGACCCGATCCGGAGTCGACCTTCCGGTATCTAATCAGCGTTGTTCCGCTTTGTCTGCTGGCCGTCTCGATGGTCATCTCTTTTTTTCTACCCAGACTGCCGGGCAGCGGTAGCGGACTAGGGAAACAGTAGCTATACGGGAGGGTACCGCACCTAATGAGCAAACATCTGATTATCAATTGCGACGACTTCGGCCAAAGCACGGCCGCGAATCAGGCGATCATTCATCTGCTGGAGGAGGGCAAAGTATCTTCGGCGACGATCATGCCTCCCGCCCCGGCGTTTGAAGCGGCAGCGGCCTGGTGCAGAGACAGAGGGAAGGGGCGCGCGCAAGTCGGCCTCCATCTGACCTTAACGAGCGAGATCGATGGGCTGCGCTGGAAAAGCCTGACCGGTCTTCCTTCGCTTCACGACGAGAGCGGCTTCATGCACCGGACGGTAGTCGAGTTCGAGCGGAAGGCGGTTACGCGGGACGTCGTCGCCGAGATGCGGGCGCAGTTCGAAGCCGTGAAGCAGGCTGGCATTGCGATCACTCACGTAGACAACCATATGGGCAGCCTGTACGGGATGGCCACGGGGCGGAGCCATATTCCGCAGGTGATGCTGCAATGCTCCAGACGGGGCTTGCCGTTTCGCTTGTTCCGCCGCATCCACAGCAAGGACAAATTGCTCGCTTCGATTCCCCGCGCCGAGCGGATGCTCGCTCCCGCCGTCGCGCTGGCCGACGTCCTCGGCGTTGCCGTGCCGGACTATTTGCTGTCGCACTCGTATCCTATCGAGGAAGGGGAGACGTACGAATCGTTCAAGCGGATGCTGATCGACAAGCTGTACGATCTGCCGGAGGGCGTGAGCGAGACGTACATTCACCCGGCAGTGGACGACGACCGGCTGCAAGCGATCATCCCATCGTGGACGAAGCGGGTGTGGGAGTACAAGCTGATGTTCGATCCCGATTTTGCCCATGCCCTGCGTGATGCCCAAGTAACATTGACCAACTATAGATACGTCCGGGAGCACAGACGGCATTCCCGAATCCGCTCCGCGGGGACGCTGCTGAAGTCATTGTTGAGCCGCAAGAAATGAGGCGGCGACTCCCCGGACTGATACGGGTACCGCCGCCCGTGCTGCATCCGGTGCCAGCTGTACACGCTGCATGACGCAGTCGGCAGCACCTCCTCTCCTCCGCACGAGGCCAATCGGCCTGCACCCGCCCTTGCTGCTTGCGTAAGCGGCTTTTTCTTTTTGCGCCTACATCGGAGAAGTGAAAGCCGGCTCGATTTCGCAGCTCATACGGGGTATAATGGACATAACCAAGGCGAACGTATGTTTTATTGCGGATTGCAGGGGCGCCTAAACAATCGAGCGGCAGGTGAGGACATGTCCGAGCAGATCGTCTACATTTCCGTGCGGGCGCTTGTGGAATACGCCTATCTCGGGGGCAGCATCGAGGCGGGCTTCCAGTCCGGAGCTCCGCTGACGGAAGGTACGAAGGCGCACCGGGTCATTCAGCAGACTTACAAGGAAACGGACCGTAAAGAAGTGTATGTGCAGGGCGAGATCCCGTACGGCGGGCTGGTATTTCAACTGGACGGGCGCTGCGACGGGCTCCTTGGCGGGGAAGACGGGACGTATACGATCGACGAGATCAAGTCCACCTCCCGCGACCTGGAGCTGGTCGGGGAGGATACGCACCCCGTGCATTGGGCACAGGCGTTATGTTATGCGTATCTGTATGCCAAAGCCGAGCAGCTCGGGCACATGCGCGTGCGTCTGACCTACATCCACCGGAAGACGGAGGAGCAGAAACGGTTCGAACGGTCGGCTGGATTCGAAGAGCTGGAATCGTTCGTCCGGGGCCTCGTGGAGTCGTACGCCCCCTATGCCGTCATGCAGACGGACCACGCCCGCCGCAGAGACCGCTCCATCAAGGAGCTGGCGTTTCCGTTCGCATCTTACCGGCAAGGACAGCGCAACTTCGCTGCGGCGGTATACAAGTCGATAGCGGACAAGAAAAGGTTGTTCGCGAGAGCCCCGACCGGTACGGGCAAAACGATCTCCACGCTGTTTCCTTCCGTCAAGGCGATCGGGGAAGGGCTGCTGCAGCGCTTTTTCTATGTGACGGCGAAGACGACGACGCGGACCGCTGCGGAGGAAGCCTTTGCGTTCATGCGCTCCAGGGGGCTTCATATGCGCTGCGTGACGCTGACGGCCAAGGAGAAGATCTGTTTCAAGGAAGAGACGATCTGCCATAAAGATCATTGTGAATACGCGGACGGTTACTACGACCGGATACAGGGGGCTATCCTGGATCTGCTGTCGGAGCAGAGCGCAATCACCCGGGAGGTTGTAGAGACGTATGCGCGCAAGCACCGGGTGTGCCCGTTCGAATATTCGCTGGATGCCGCCTACGCCGCGGATGCGGTCATCTGCGATTATAATTATGTATACGATCCCCGGATTGCGCTGAAGCGGTTGTTCGAGGAGCAGCGGAGACGAACTGTGGTGCTGGTCGACGAGGCTCATAACCTGGTGGACCGGGGGAGAGAGATGTACTCCGCCGCTTTGACGAAGGCGCCTTTTCTCGAGCTGAAGCGGCTGGCCAAAGGACTCAGCCCGGCGCTCCACGATGCGGCCAAAGCGGTGAACAACGCGTTCATCCGGCTTCGCAAGGAGCATGCCGAGCAGAAGCATGTGGTCTTTCAGGAGGCGCCGCTCCTGCTGCTCCCGCTGCTGGAGTCGTTTGCCGGGATTGCCGAGGCGGAGCTTGCGGGCCCCTCATCGGCGGAGCTCCGGCCGCTGCTGACGGATACGTATTACGCCGTCCAGTCTTTTATCCGAACATACGGTTATTATGACGAGAAATATGTAACTTATGTGCTGTTTGAGAGAAGCGACGTGACGGTGAAGCTTTTCTGTCTCGACCCGTCGGGGCTGCTCCGGCAGATGGGAAAGGGGTACCGCTCGCACGTCTCGTTCTCGGCGACGCTTGCGCCGCTGGCGTATTACCGGGACATGCTCGGCGGGGATGCTGACGATTACACGATGGCGATCCCGTCGCCGTTCCATAAGGAACAGCTGGACGTGCTGCTGCTGCCTCTGTCTACCCGCTACCGCGACCGGGAACACTCCTACGCGCCGATCGCCGATCTGTTGCACCGGGTTACGAGGGAGCGGGCGGGCAATTACCTTGTATTTTTCCCGTCCTATGAATATATGAATGAGGTTGTGGCCCGGTTTGCCGAGCGCGAGCCGGCCGGTCCGGTACTCGTACAGAGCGGCGGCATGTCCGAGGAGGAGCGGGACGCATTTCTGGGGGCGTTCCGGGAGGACGCCGAGCTGCCGACTACCGGCTTCGCTGTCATGGGCGGCATTTTCTCCGAAGGGATCGACCTGACGGGCGACCGTCTGACCGGGGTTGTGATCGTCGGCGTAGGACTGCCTCAGCTCGGACTGGAGCGCGATTTGATCAAACGGTACTTCGACGAGACGGGGAAGAGCGGATTCGACTACGCGTACAAATTCCCGGGCATGAATAAAGTGCTGCAAGCCGGAGGACGGCTGATCCGCACCGAGACGGACCGCGGAACGCTCGTGCTCGTCGACGACCGGTTCCTTCAGCCGGGGTATCGCGTGATGCTGCCGGACGAGTGGAAGCCGGTTCAACTGGTCGGCGAGGACGGGAGAGACGGCCGATAGGTAAGTCAGGGTCGCCCTCAAGAAGGAAAGCGCTGGCATAACGATGCCGCCCAAAGATGCCTGGAAAATAACCCCGCTAAGGGGGAAGAACGGCAGGAAAAACAGGTTCGGACACAAAATATTCACAATTGTCGAAAATTGTTTTTTCCCAATTTTACAGAAGAGGGTATAATAAGAATCACATAGAGTTCCGTCTGTACCTGTTCCTGCTCACCGGCACAGAAAGACATGATTTTGCGGCTTGAACGCCTGAACGACCAACCGGGAAGCGCCTAACGGCCGCGTTCCGGCCGTATTTGTGAAAAATGGTACAAATACGCAGGTATTCGAGAATTTCTATCGCTAACTTACGGATTTACTCGTTAAACGGGGCTTGTTCTCCGGTTTACACCGTTTCTCTTGCGAAGAAGCGTCACGTCTACCTGGCTTGAACAGGGATTGGAACAAAACAGGGCTTCTATTTTAATGCAAAGGAGGACGTTTACTAATGTCACAAACATCCACGCAAGAAGCGGCGCTTACTTCCGCTCCCGCGGCACCACAAACGGATGTGCTCGATCAACTGATGAAACCTGAGGTGCAGCAATCGCTAACGGTGTTGGTCGAGAACTTGCCGAAACTGGCCGAGATGGTCACGATTTTGACGAAGACGTATGATGTCGTCCAAAACGTCGTAACCGACAAAGTACTGATTGATGATCTGAAAGTAGGTATGGAGGAGTTCGTGAAGCCGATAGCGGATAAAGCTAAAGGCGTCGCCGCCGCCGCGATTGAAGCTAACGACCGCACCCAAGCGGAAGCGAGCACAATCGGGCTGTTCGGACTGCTCAAAATGCTGAAAGACCCGCAAGTTCAGCAAACGCTTCGCTTCGCTCAAGCTTTCCTGGAAGTGCTCGGCGAGCGCAAAAATCAAAACGGCTGATTCCCGGCAGCAGCGACACAAAAGGCGTATGGAATCGATTAGCCGCTTTTTTTGCGGTAATTTTTCATTTCCCGGTATGGAAGCTTGGTGTCGCTTCCGGGCGATCAAGCAAGGCTGCGTGTTCATGTTAGGTTTCCCAAAACGCGCAAATCAGGACGGAGGATAACAGTATGTCGAAGCAAATAGTAATTTTGGGCGGCGGCTACGGCGGTTTGCTCGCTGCATTGACGACGCGCAAATATATGTCGGCTGAAGAGGCTACGATTACAGTCGTCAATCGGTTCCCGACTCACCAGATCATTACGGAGCTGCACCGCCTTGCTGCTGGCAGCCTGAACGAAAAATCCGTGGCGCTTCCGCTGGAGAAGCTGCTGCGCGGCAAACAAATCAATCTGATGATTGATACGGTTCAAGAAATTACCCCGGATCAGAAGCAAGTGAAGCTGGCCGGCGGCGCTTTCCTCCGTTACGACGTTCTGGTCGTGGCGATGGGCAGCGAAACGGCATTCTTTGGTATTCCGGGACTGCAGGAGCACAGCTTCACGCTGAAGTCGGTTAGCGATGCCAACAAGCTCCGCGCCCACATCGAAGCAAGCATCGAGAAATATAGCAAAACCAGCGACAAAGCGGACGCTACGTTTGTTGTCGGCGGCGGCGGCCTGACTGGTATCGAGCTCGTTGGCGAACTTGCGGACATGCTGCCTCAGCTGTGCAGCAAATATGCGGTCGACTTCAGCGAAATTTCGCTATATTGCGTAGAGGCGGCTCCTTCCATCCTGGCTGGATTCGCCCCTGATCTCGTGCAGCGCGCGCAAACGAGCCTGGAGAAGCGCGGCGTAGAATTCCTGACCGGACTTCCGATTACGGAAGTGAAGCCGGGCGAAGCGTTCCTCAAAGACGGCCGTTCGATCGTAACGAACACGATCGTATGGACCGGCGGCGTACAAGGCAACTCGGTTGTCGCAAACTGTGGCATCGAAGTCAACCGCGGCCGTGCTACGGTAACGGAAGGCTTGCAGTCGACTTCGCATCCTGACATCTTCGTGGCAGGCGACAGCGCTGTCGTGATGAGTCCGGAAGGCCGTCCGTTTCCGCCAACCGCTCAGCTTGCTTGGCAAATGGGCGAAACGATCGGCTACAACATCTTCGCTTACTTCAAAGGCGCGACGATGAACACGTTCCAGCCGGTATTCTCCGGTACGCTGGCCAGCCTGGGCCGCAAAGACGCGATCGGAACGATCGGCGGCAACCAGACGAAGCTGAAAGGCGCGCTGGCTACGTATATGAAGGAAGCGAGCAACATTCGCTACCTGAGTCATATCAACGGTTTGTTCACGCTGGCTTATTAATCGGCTGCGATGAGAAAAGGGTGCCCTCGGCACCCTTTTTTTCGTAGGGAGTATGTGTAAGTTTTCAGTAAGGCTGTCCCTATGCTGGAGTGAAATGAGGGGCTTCCTTATAAGAAAAGGAGCCTTACCCCCTTAGTTAAGGGAGGCGGCTTGGTGTAGCAATGGAGGGAATATTCCTATTCAAGATTCGCCGAAAATCAACGGTTATTCATAGGTGAAGCGGAAGAGTTACTTCCATTATTCCCGCGATGTACGTAATTTTCACGCTATAGCGGAAGTTTGGTTTCCGTTATTTCGGTTTTTTGGGGGATACGGGCGATTATCCTGGAAATAGCGGAACAAAGGGTTCCGCTATACGTCGAATTCCTGCTGCAAAAATCAGATAACGGAAGTATTACTTCCGGAAGAAACTTCACAGGCTGCGGTTGAAGTCGATTGCCTGCTGGCCTGCTGCAACAAACGTATGGACTTGCACGCCAAAAAGCTGTCCGGACGCGCGTATCCTGGCGGGGTTTTCTTGGAGCAAGCAATCCGCAGACAACTGCAGCCCCACTCAGATAGTAAGGTAAGTCAATACAGACAGCAGAACCGACGTAACGGTCATCGCCAGCAAAGGCTTCAACGCTTTCGTGCGGAGCTGCTTCAGATTGACGTTCAGGCCGAGTCCGACCATGGCCATCGACAGAAGTACGGTAGTAACGAGAGATACGCCATCCAGAACCGAAGCCGTTACGGGAATGTAGTCGCCGAGCACATAACTGCCGATAACGCTCATCGCGATAAAACCGACCATAAACCACGGGAATTCCACTTTAGTCCCGGACTGAAAAGTACCCGAACGTTTCTTCCAGCCGATCAGCAGCAAACAGAGCGGAACGAGCAGGAACACGCGTCCCAGCTTGGCGAGCAGTCCCGTCGCCAGCGCGTTCGGCCCCCCGGGCTCGGCCGCCAGTGCCACATGGGCGATCTCGTGAAGGCTGACGCCGGACCACGCTCCGTATTGGTCCGGTGTTAACGGTAGCAGCGGCAACAACAACGTATATGCAACCGCGAATAGGGTGCCGACCAAGGCGATCATACCGGCGCCGATCGCCGTGTCTTCGTCCTTGGCGTTTATGATCGGAGAGACGGCCGCGATCGCCGCCGCACCGCAGATGCCCGTGCCGATTCCGACCAGCAGCGTTAAGGCCGAGTCGGCTTTCAGACGTTTGCCGATCCAGACGGTGAGCGCGATGGCGAATGCGATCGTGGCCGCATCGCGGACCAGCAGGCCCAGCCCTTCATTTAAAACCACGTCGATGTTCAGCTTTAGTCCGAACAGGACGATAGCGAGCCGCAGCAGCGTTTTCGAAGAGAAGCGGATGCCCGCCCGGAGCGGCTCCGGATACCCGCGAAAATGACGGTAAGCAACGGCGACGCCGATCGCGCAAGCCAAAGGCCCGGCCCGGTTGAAACCGGGCATTTGGGCGAGTCCCCAGCCCAGCATAGCGAGCGCAAAGGTAAAGGCTACTCCGTACGCCCACAGCCGATACGACGCTGGTGCGGTTGTCCCGGCATGCCGCTGCGTGGCCTTCTCCGATGGGGGAGCGCCAGATCCAGCGTTTCTCCCCGTAGTTTTTGCCGTCTCTTCGGCTTGTCGTGCGTAGGAAGCCGACGCCGCGTCCGGGCGTGTATCCGGCGTCTTGTCCGTTTGATGGTAGGTGAGATCAGGCTTTACGCCCGGTGCCATCCTTCTGTTGGGTACAGTCATTCTGAGCACCTCCGGTTTCGTCACCTTCAGCATACGGCGTTCCTTGAAATAAGGGAAATAAATCGTTATGATATAAACGATAAGTTTTAACTTATGATTGGATTGGGTTTTAAGATGGACGGTCAGATTATCGGATTCTCGATCCTCCTCACCGGGCGATGTATTTGCGATAACCTGTTAACGATGACATGACATGGCGGGGGAGTTTAGATGGATCAGGCATTGCTTGTCTTTATTACGGTTGCGGAGAAAAAGAACTTCACCCGGGCGGCGGAAGAGCTGCATATGACGCAGCCGGCGGTAAGCCAATATATCCAGATGCTCGAGCGAAATGCCGGAACGAAGCTGCTTGACCGCAGCAGCAAGTACGTTCAGCTGAACAAGGCCGGCGAGATCGTCTACCACCATGCCAAAGAAATCGTCGGATTATATTCGCGCATGCAGTACCTGGTCGACGATCTGCTGCACAAGGCGACCGGGCCATTGGCGATCGGGGCGAGCTATACGTTCGGGGAGTATGTGCTTCCGCGTATTATCGCCAGACTGCAGGAGCAGTATCCTTTGATCCAACCGGCGATCACGATCGGCAATACGAAGGATATCTCGGAGGGGGTAGCCGGAAGCGAGTTCGAGATCGGCATCGTCGAAGGCGAATTTCCTCATGAGAAGCTGCATATCGAGCCTTTTGCGGAGGATCTGATGGATGTCATGGTGTCGTCCGCCCATCGGCTGGCCGGGCAGGAGCCGGTGGCAATCACGGACTTGGCGGAGGAGACCTGGATCGTACGGGAGTCCGGTTCGGGGACGAGAGATGCGGTGGAATCGATGTTCGCGAGGCTCGGATTCCGACCGAGGTCGTTTATGGAATTCGGCAGCAACCAGCTGATCAAAGAGTCGGTAGAGGCGGGGCTCGGCATTACGCTGCTATCGAGATGGGCCGTCCGCAAAGAAATCGCCCTTGGCACTTTGAAGCGATTGCATGTACAGGGAACCCCCGTTGCGCGCCGGTTTTATTTGATCACTCCCGCAACGAAGTTCCACACCCGGGCCGCGGATGTGTTCCGGGAGCTGCTGCTGCTGGACCGGGCTTCGATTCCGCTCTGATGACATGCCGGAGCATACGTATGTGCGGAACTTGCCCGCAGCCCGGGAGATCACCGCGAAGCGTTCAGGTCGCCTTTTCATCTTTACACCGATTCATGCCGTCCCTCCATCCGGAAGCGGCTGCTTGCCGAACCGTTCAGCCTTTCAACAAAAACGAATTCCCTTCCTCATCCACAAATGCGACGTAGGTGCCCCACTGCATCGTTTTCGGCTCCCCTTGGAATAAAACCCCGTTGCGCTTCATCGTCTCGTAAGTTGCACCAATGTCCTCGCAGTCGAATACGAGGGACGGCTTCAGCTCGCTCCAGTTGTCCATCATACTTCGCGGATAGATAACGAGCGCCGTTTCCGCGCCAAACGGAGCGACCTCGATCCAGCTTCCGGAAGCGCCCATCGGCGTTTCCCTCACAATATGGAATCCGGCTTTCTCCGACCAGAATGCTTTGGAGCGCTGCTGGTCTTCTACGTATATGGCCGCCGTTGCAATTTTGGTAATCACCTGCGAATCCCTCCTGTCCATTCCTAGTATGCCACCAAGCGCAACGGAACATGATGCTCACCTCACGCCCCGGCGGTTCGGTCTGCAGCCGTATGGCAACTCGACCTCAGACCGGGTCCCAATACATTCCGAAGTCCGTAGAGCGGGGGAGGGGGCAATGGTATGATGGTAACAGGGAACAACAGGGCGAGAATCAAGAACATTAGGAGTGACGGATATGTGGAAACGTTGGGGGCTGCCGGTATTGCTGGCGGGAATGATCGGGATAACGGGCTGCGGCTTCGCGATGAAAGAAGGGAAGAGGGAGCTGGAACTGCCCGCACAATCGATAGAAACGCTTCAAGTGGATACCGCGTCCGGCGACTTTACGATAAAAGGCGACGATCAGGCGGATTCGATCCGGGCGGTCGCTACGATTCGCAGCGCCCAGGGGGCGGAGGATAAAGCGGTGGTGTTCACGCTCGAGAAGGACGGCAAGACGGCCAAGCTGGTCTCCCGATTCAAGTCGGAGTTCGGCTTCAACAACCGGTCGATGGATATTACGGTAACGGTGCCGTCCAAGCTGAACGTGACGGTAGACGACGAATCGGGTGACTTGCACATTTCAGATATACAAGGAGACGTCAGCATCATTGATCAGTCCGGAGATATGGTTGTTAAAGGCGTTCAGGGCAAGATCGAGATCAAGGACCAGTCCGGGGATATCGAGATAACCGGCTCTTCCGGTGACGTGAAGATCGACGACCAATCGGGTGATATGAAGATCCGCAATCATACCGGCGATGTGACGATAGAGGACGAGAGCGGAGAGATCGAGCTTCGTGATATCAACGGCAGCGTCGTCATCGATGACGAGAGCGGCGACATCGTCATCCGGGGCGTGGAAAAGGATGTTACGATACGCAGCGACGGATCGGGCGGCGTAGAGGTCAGCGACGTGAAGGGATCCTATACGAACAAAAAGTAGTACGGGTAGAAACCGATCGGATGAAGGAACGGAGAGTGAGAACTGAAATCAAATCGAATCCGATATAATGGGAGCAGGAGAGCGGATAAAAGCCCTCCTGCTTTTATTTTAAACTTGTATTTCGGCCGCTGGGGGTTCCACCGATCAAGCGTGTATACGTCTCGCTGTCGCAGATAACAAACAGCTTGGCGTCTTCGGGAATCGGCTCATCCAGTCGTCGGCTGACGTTAAGATTGTCGCCATCAGAAAGCAAGGTTGCGCCTTCCCGCAGCAGTTCCTCGAAGGCGTCGCGGAACGTTTTCCATTGAGGACGTTTGCGGATCTCGTACAAATCGCCGCCCTCGTGGCTTGTCAGCAGCTGCGAGACAAGCCGTGACGCCCCGTGGTTGAAGGCGGAGCGCACCGCAAGCCGGGACACCGTCTCCGAGCCGACGATAAATTCATCTACTTTCACATGTGTAAAGTTCGGTATATTGTTCCGGTCCCTTACTTCCACAACGGTATGGACGTGTTGAAAGTATCGCTCGATCGTTGTGGCGATCAGCAGCGTTTTGCCGTCTATAAACGAGCTGTCCCGGATGAATAGCTGGTTTTCCGTCATATCGTCGGCGAATAAAAATACGGATCTCGCTTTGGATAGATTGGCGCTGTCGAGCGTCTCCCGCAGCACGGGATTGCCCTGAATATAGTGGACCCGTTCGTCGGAGATGGGAGTTTTCGGGAGCTGGGCAATCAGGACGATCTCCGCTTCGGGGTCGCTTCGCCGAATTTCCTGTATGGCGAGTTCGGCGTGTTTGCTCCAATCGATCAGCACAAAGTGACTTTCGCCCGTGTAACGCAATTTGCCCTCCTCCTTTTTGCGGTGATATGCGAAGATGAAGTCGATCATCTTGCTGATAACGACGGATATAAGGCTGATCCCGAACAAGTACAGAAATATGCCAAGCAGCTTGCCGGGCACGGTGTGCGGATAAAAATCCCCGTATCCGACCGTAGTGACCGTTGTCATCACCCACCAGAAGCCGTTAAACGGATTCTCGTAGGTTTCCGGCTCCAGCCAGTAGATCAAAAACGAGCTGAGCAGCAGGAGAAGACCGGCTGTTCCGAAAACGACCCGGTTGCTCATATGAATCATGCGTAGAAATAGTCTGCTGAAAAATAACATGCGAGCACCTCCCTAAAGGACGCCGGAACGAACGGCCGTATGTCCGTTTGAAGGGAATTATATCACACATAAAGTGAATTGCGCGACGAACGTCTCGGCATCCCGGTAACCGTGCATGCGGAAGGTTGCGCTCTCTATAAAGCTAGGTCGGATTTGGCTCGCCCTGATCCTGCGGAAACTGCAAATCGTACAATCTGCGGTATTTGCCGTTTAAGGCGAGCAATTGGTCGTGCGTACCGGACTCGGCGATGGTGCCTCTGTCCAATACGACGATCCGGTCGGCCGACTGGATGGTGGAGAGCCGGTGGGCGATGACGAGACACGTACGTCCGGCCAGCAGGCGGGACAGTGCGTCCTGAATCAGATGCTCGGACTCCGTATCGAGCGATGCGGTCGCTTCGTCGAGCACGATCAGCCGCGGATTTTTCAAGATCGCACGGGCGATCGACAGGCGCTGTTTCTGGCCGCCAGACAGCTTCACGCCGCGCTCCCCGATCTCCGCATCGTAGCCGCTGGGGAACGATACGATAAAGTCGTGAGCGTTCGCCGCTCTGGCTGCCGCCATAATCTCCGCCTCGGTCGCATCGGGCTTGCCGTAACGGATATTATCGCGCACCGTGCCGTTAAAGAGCACGATATCCTGCGACACGACGCCCATCTGCTCGCGCAGCGACTTCAGCGTAATGTCCTTCAGCTCATGACCGTCCATCGTAATGAACCCTTGCTGCGGGTCGTAGAAACGGGCGATCAGATGCGCGACGGTCGATTTGCCTGCGCCGGACGGTCCGACCAGGGCGGTCACTTTGCCCGGATTGATCTCCAGATTGAAATCTTTCAGAACCTGCACGTCGCCCCGGTAGGAGAACCCGACGCCGCGAAACCGGATATGACCGCGGACGGGCGGGAGCGGGATCGCGTCCGGTTTTTCCGTCACTTGCGGTTTCGTCTCCAGCACCTCGGTGATGCGCTCGTAGGCGGCGGCAGACTGCTGGATCGTATTCAGAATGCGGCTGAAGTGGCGGATCGGATTTTGCAGCAGCCGGAGATAAGCGAGAAAGGCGACGATCGTACCGACGGTCAGGTTGCCGCGGATCACCTGCCAAGCGCCGAATACGAGGACCGCGACCATCCCGAGGTAGTTCAGCAGATCGATGATCGGCTCGTAGACGGCACGCAGCCGGACGGTGCGGAGGTTCGCTCTCATATTCGTTTCGCTTCGGACGGCGAACCGCTCGGACTCGTAGTCTTCGTTCGCGAACGATTTGATCACCCGGATGCCGCTTAACGTATCCTGCAGATGATTGCTTACTTCGGCTACGGATTGCTGGACGGTTTTGAACGAGGAGCGAATCCGCTTGCTGAACATTCTTGTGGTGAACAGCATGAGCGGGAAGGTCGCCAGCATCAGCAGCGTTAACTGCCAATCCACGTAAAACATATATAGGGCGATAGCGGTAAAGGTGAACAGGTCGGTCGCAATCTGCATCATGCCGTTGGAGACGAGCTGCTGCAGCATGCCCACATCGCTTGTCACCCTGGACATCAGGTCGCCAGTCCGGTTGCGGTCATAGTAAGCCATGTCGAGGTTTTGCAGATGACGGTACAGCTCGTTACGCAAATCGAAGATCGCGCGTTGCCCCACGGAAGCCAGCGTAGTGCTGCTCCAATAGCCGAACAGCCCGAGCAGTACGGCCGTCCCAAGCACGCCTCCGGCAATCCAGGGCAGTACCTGGTAGTCTTTCGCCGGAATCGCGACGTCGATCGTGTAGCGGGTGAGCTGCGGGATGACGAATTCAAGCAGCGAGTTGGCGATCAGGCAGACGAGTGCAAGTAGCAGAAGAGACCAATGCCCTTTAACGTGGAAAAACATCCGTTTGTACATATTCCGGATCGTCTTGTCTTTGATTTTCGTCGGCGGTCTGTCATCGTGAGGCCGCGTTCTTCCCCACCGGTTCTCCATCGCGATCACTCTCCCCGTCGAGGCTTCGATTGGATGGCAGATGTATCGTCTCTATCAGTATCTTCCGACTCCGATATATCGGTAACATCGTCAGCCGCCTGATTTCGGTCACGCGATTCTTCGGTTCGGCCGTCGGTAAGAAGCGTCCGAAGCTCCTGCAGCGACGTGTTCAGAAACGATTCGTATTTGGCGGCGTAACCGGCCGAGAAGGACGCCTTTTTCTCCGCCTTCGTCAGCAGCCGGATCAACTCGAACGTATCCCCCAGCCGGCGCTCCCGGGAGGAGAGCGGTTCCGCATCCAACCGCTCGCACTCGCTGCGGCTCTGTTCATTCCACTCCTTCAAAGCAGCAAGGCCGGCGGCCGTAGCCCGGTACACCTTCTTCCCGCCTTCCTCCTCGGGATCGATCCAGCCCCGGTCCTCCATCATTTGCAGCGTCGGGTAAATCGAGCCGGCGCTTGGCGTATATCTGCCGTCCGAACGCTCTTCAAGCGCTTTCATCATCTGATAGCCGTGCATCGGTTCCTTGGCCAACAGCTCCAGCAAGGCAAATTTCACATTTCCCCGGCCAAAATAACGTCTCCCGGGTCCGCCGCCGCGTCCTTCTCCCCGGCATCCCCAATCCGGTCGTTTTCTCATATCGGATCATCTCCATCTATTCGAATTAACGATATATCGATTTAAAAATAAACGATATATTGTATTGTTGTCAACGGGGGATTGTGCCGATGGGACGGGAAAGTTTAATTTAATTAAATCTTTCCTGTAAATGTCTATAGGGATCTTTCGAATGAAGGCGGCCTTTCTGAACAAATTCATTTTGATAAAGAGATGTAAAACTATAAAATTTCGTGTAAAGTAGGAAGTAAGGAAACAAAGAAATTTGTTTTCTAGGAATAAAACAAATAAAGGAGGGATAATATTATGGCAATAGCAGATGAGGCGGTGGGCCGTATGGATTGGAAACGTGCGCGTGTCTCTCCAAAGCGCCAAGTTACAATTCCTCAAAAGCTCTTTGAACAAGCAGGGATTAAAGATGAAGTAGAATTCGGAATTAAGGGAAATCACATCATCATGCGCCCTGTTCGTGAACATGTGGGGAACGACTATTTTGCGGATCTTATTTTAGCCGATCTAATCAAAGAAGGATTTACAGGCGAGCAGCTATTGGAAAAATTCCGCCAAAAACAAGGCGAACTTCACGTTGCAATTAAAAAATTAATAGCCGAATCCGACAAAACAGCCCGTAGCTTTAAAGGAACTGGCGACGACGAAACGGAAGACATTTTTGGCGACGTTATGGGGGATTAGATGCTTCCCGTTACCTATCTTAGTCCCGCAAAACGATATTTTAAGAAGTTGGTCGAAAAACCGCTAAAGAAAGCTTATTTGGATGCAATAACAGCGATTCGACTTGATCCGTCAATAGGGGAACAAAAAACAGGCGACTTAACCGGCGTTTACGGGTACGATGTTTCTTATCAAGGCACGAATTATGAGATAGCCTACCGGTTAGAGGAAAATGAAGCCGGCGAACTGGTAGTCGTCATTCTAGCCGGTTCCAGAGAAAACTTCTATGAAGAGCTAAAACGATATCTTAAGAACTGAAACTCGCCCGAAGATTAATCTCGGGCGGTTTTAATTTGATGTGACTATATAGAAGTTACATAAATAGTTCTGCTGTCCATATCGTCAATAAGGAGTATCCATCCCCTTCTTTTTATTCTCCACCCTTTGAAGCTCCCGCTGCGGCCATTCCGCTTCGTGGTGGAACCCATTGGCATGAAGAAACGATACGATTTCCTTCCATTCGTGAATCGCTTCCTCCAACCTTCCCGCATGCTCCAGCAGAAACACCGCCGAGAACCGGGTACGAATCAGCTTCGGATCCAGCTCGCGGGCTTTCTCCCAATAGCCTAAAGCATGGTCTAACCGGCCAAATTTGGCGTGCTGCTCGCCGACTTTCTCATGCAGCTCGGCATTGGCCGGGTCCAGCTCGCAGGCGCGTTTCCACGATGCAAGAGCGCTGTCGATCATACCTTGTTTGGCGAAAAGCTCCCCTTCCAGCAAGATCAGATCGAATTGTGCCGGATGGATCTTTAGCCCCGTTTCGATCACTTTTCTTGCCTCTTCCAGCTGAAACATTTTCAAATACACTTCAGCCAGCATCGTGTAACCTACCGCATCATCCGGTCGGGCGTGGATCCATTTTTTGTAATATTGTACGGAACGGTTATCTTCCAATGCCCGCGAACGGAGACGAACCAACTGCCGGTGAAAGGCGGGTTCCTCCGGGCTTAGCTCAATGGCCTTTTCCAAGAGTCCCGCTGCCTTTCGAATCTCTCGACTCGCCTTGCATTCGTGCAGGTAGCTCAATTGTCGAAGCAGGTCGGCGTTATCCGGGTTTTCGGATATTTCTTGGGTAAGCCGTTCATGGGCTTCATCAAAATACTTCGGTTCTCCCTTCGATTCATACAAGCGAATCAATTCCTGGATCCGATCCTTGTCATGTTCATGGGGCATGAATTTATGCTCCTTTCTTGTAGTTGGAATGAAACGGTTCCGCCATCTCCTCGCAGACAAGTTGAAGCAGCAGTCCTTGCGAAGATGGAGGTCCGCTAAGTTGTTCAAGCAGCTGGTCGGCTAAGGTGCGTGCGATTCGTCGTCTTACATCCTCGAAACGGTCTGGAGCTTCTTCTCCAAGCTGGTTTCGCAGTGCTGCCACCAACTCTTCGTGAAATGTCATCAGCGGTCGCCTCCAAATTGGTTCTCCAGATGGTGAAGCGCTTTTCGATACTTCCATTTGACGGTACCTTCTGGAATTTGCAGAATATCCGATATTTCGGAGTGGGTGCATCCGTTAAGAAGCTTCAGGATAACGATTTGGCGTTCCGGGTCCCTAAGGCTGTTTAGGATCTTCATGACGTAGAGAGTGTCTACAATTTCCGTTTCCGGATTGTCGGCAGATGCCCGGGTGTCGATCTGTTCGCTCGGAACGGAAGTCATCCTGGAAGTTCGCCGAAGCGTGTCGTAGGCCAAATTACGGGCGATCGTAAACACCCAGCTGCGCGGACTGGTTCCTTTTTGGTACAGCCCGGCCTTCGAATAAACTTGCACGAACGTGTCTTGAGTCAAATCTTCTGCCAGTGCCCGGTGACTCACGATAGACAAAATATATCCGTATACAGGCACTCGCAATTCGGAGTAAAGCAGCTCAAGCGACTCGATCCGGCCCCTGCTTATATCCTCCAGCCACTTCTCTTCCATCGGCATCCTCCCTTCCCCTATATAACGATTGAAGGGTTCTATTTAGTTGGTGAATGTACATAAAAAATGACGAAAAAACATGGAACCGATCGGCTTGATCATGTTTGCGTGTAATCGGCTTCATCCACTCAGGAATGTTTGGTCCCCGGTCAAAATACATTGATAGCGAATAGAGGAAAAGTGCGGAGGAAAAGAACCGATAGCTAGTTCGGCAAATAGGAAAAAATAAATCGACTGCCGCTTTATTCCGAGGAAAAGCGGGATGGGAGAGGGAGGTTCGGCTATCCGAAAAAAAAGATTGACAACAATGTGAAGTCGGGAGTATTCTTATCATCATAATTCCCATTGGAAATATCGGAATAGATCAAAGGAGATGGAAGGCTATGAAAAACAACTTGTGGACAGCGCTTCAGACGAACTGGGTCAGCCTCGTGGTCTCGATTATTATAATCGGCGTGCTGTTCGTGCTGGCCAGGAAACGGGTGGGCTTCGGTACGCGAGTGATGCTGGCGCTCGGACTCGGTCTCGTTGCCGGCATTATTTTCAACAGTTTCAAACTTGATTACAAAAGCGTCAGCACGATCGGGACGATCTACGTCAACCTGATCAAGATGCTCGTCATGCCGCTCGTATTCGTACTGGTCATCAACAGCATCGCCCAGCTGTCGAGTATCGGGCAGCTTCGCAAAATTGGTATTAAAACGATATCGTGGTTTCTGCTCACGACCGGAATTGCCGCCATCATCGGGTTGATCGTCGCTCTGATCATCGATCCGGGAGCGGGGATCGAAGCTGCCGTTCCGAAGGACTACAAACCTCGCGACATTCCGACGTTCTCGCAGGTCATTCTCGAACTGGTTCCGTCCAACCCGATCAGCGACGCAGCAGCCGGCAAAGTGGTACCGGTACTGATCTTCGCTATATTCGTAGCGGTAGCGATCATTCACGTAGGCTCCAAGAAGCCGGATGTCGTCGAACCTGTCAAAACGCTGATTCAATCGTTGACGCAAATTTTGCACCAAGTCGTGAAGTACGTCATCCGTCTTACTCCGTACGGGGTGTACGCTCTCGTCGGCTCCATGGCCGCCCGTTACGGTCTCGAAACGCTGGCTCCGCTGGCTAAAATCATTACAGCTTCTTATGTTGCTCTTATCATTCATTTCGTTGTTGTCTTCGGCGGACTGGTCTGGCTTGTCGCCAAAGTGAATCCGATCAAGTTTTTCCGCAAAGCGTATCCGACGGTTGCCGTTGCGTTTACGACGCGGAGCAGCTATGCGACGCTGCCGGTGAACCTGGAAGTGATAACGAAGCGGCTGCGCGTATCGCCTAGAATCGCGAGCTTCGTGGCCCCGCTCGGAGCTACGATGAACTTTAACGGTTGCGGCGGAATATGGCCAGCGATCGTGGCGATTTTCGTAGCGAAAGTATACAACATTCAACTGGGCTTGTCCGAATATATTGTGCTTATTCTCGTGGCCGTTATTTCCTCCATCGGCGTTGCCGGTGTACCGGGGCCTGCTACGATCTCGACTACGGTCGTGCTGACTGCGCTTGGCTTGCCGATCGAAGGTATGGGGCTTGTCATCGCTGTCGAATCGGTCATCGATATGGGCCGTACGGCTGTGAATGCGACCGGTACGACGGTCACCTCGCTGCTCGTGGCGAATGCCGAGGGTGAATTCGACCGCGAAGCGTTCGACCGGGACGAAGAAGATCCGCTTGATGTCAGTGTAGCGTAATGCTGCTGGTATTCACTCTTGTATGTTTTGCAAATCAGGCTGCTGGGACTACTCCCGGCGGCTTTTTTGTATAGTTTGTCGTGGAAACGCTTCGTTTAGCCGCTTTTCATAGGATCAAAAGGTCTTCTTCCTTATCGAGTCAACGAGCGACGCAGTTGCTTATCGTTGGCTGCTGCCTGTACCTTCTGCCCTGCTCAAGCGGGGAAGGAACCGAATAGGAGTGGTTTGCATCCTCTATTTTGTCCGAAAACCCGCTTCGGCATGGAATAAGAGCGGTTCGAAGCTGCTAAAATCGGCGAAAAGAGTCCACTCCCCATCAGTGGGCTGAAATAAGAGTGACAAACCGCCTCTATCCGCTTTCGTTTTTCGAAAAGGCCGAAAATAGAGGTTGCCAGAGACTCCTATTTTGTTCTGACCCAAGGGGGCATACGTTTTGGCGAAGTCGTACTTGATCCGAGGAAACGCCTGCCTCTACGTCTGTCCGTCCGTCGCGTCTGCATGCTCGCCCCGGATGTCTCCGGTGGCGATCCCCCGGCGGTACTCGCCCGGTGTAACATTTGTCAGCCGGCGGAACATGCGGATAAACGAGTTGGCGTTGCGGTAGCCGACTTTCGCGGCGATCTCGTGGACCTTCCAGTCCGTCTCGGCCAGAAAACGCTTCGCCTGGCGAATGCGGACGCCATCGACGCTATCGCTGACGCTTTGTCCGGTTTTCTCTTTATAATATTGCCGCAAATAGCCGGGCGATATGTTCAGCTTGTCGGCGATCAGGTCCAAGTACAGATCATCTCCATACCGTTGTTCGATAAAATTGCGCACAAAATCGACGATCGGGTCTTTTTGCGCCCGCTTCTCCTCCAGGAAGGCAGCTGTTTGGCGCAGCAGGCTTTCGAGGAACGTCTCGAATTGCTCCGAGGAAACGAACGTATCGATTTCATCGAACGGCGATTGTTCCGGATGCAGCTCCCGGGTATCGATGTTGTTGGCCATAAGCGTCAAAAGCACCTTGGAGACGATTGTATGGGCGAACTGCTTGTACACCGACTCCCCGGCATCGAGCTTCCGCAGTCTTTCGAGCGAACGGCCAACCAGGCTTCCCATATTGCGCGCATTGCCTGCCGACAGGCTATCCATGAACTGGCGCTCTTCGTCCGGCGTGAACGGAGGAGGCTCATCCGGCGGGCTCGGGTCTGTAATGATCTGCGTTTCGTCGTTCAGCTTGCGCTTGCGGATCATGGCGCCGGCTTCCCGGCAAGCCGGGGCAAATTCCGGCGGAAGACGCAGCTGCGGATGGAAGGCGATCGTCAGATGATAGTACCGCTTGTCATGATCGAACACTTGCTTCAAGTAATGAAGCTTCTCGAACAGGACGGTTTCGGCGCCCTCGTCTTTGGGAAACACGATAGAGACGATCACATCCTTCTCGATTTGCAGGGTTACGGAATCGGGAAAAGCCTCATTAAAAGTCAAATGAACAAACTCCAGGACATAAGTCGATTTCCGCTGCCATTCGGCCGACGGCTGCACCCGGTTTATGTAATGAATATGGAACATTACGAAGAAATGGGCACGTTCCCCGTCGATCAACTGCTGGACGTCTTCGTGATTCAGGTTCGTATCCTTCAGTTTGTCGAGATAACCGTATTTACGCAGTAACGAGTCTTTCCGGTGCATCGAATCGAACATCCGGTCGATGCCGTCGCGGATCTGCATGAACTCGTGAATATTACTTCGTCCGGCTGCAGCCGTCATCCCGCGCCCATGCTTCAACGATTCCAGAATCGTCTGGATCGGACGGCGGATTTTGCTGCTGAGCGGTACGGACAAGACGAGGCTGATCATAACGGACAGCGTTATGAATCCGATGAGGATAAGCCTTAAACCGTTCATTTGCCGGGATATGTGCTCGAAGGGGATCACGTTGACATACGTGAGCCCGGTAGCCGCGCTGCGGTGCGTGAAATAGTATTTGCCGTGAATCGGATGCGTTCCGCCTTCTCCGAAGCGCAGCGGAAGCTCGTCTGGGTCAAGTCCGGCCGAACGGTAATACAGACTACCCGCGTCGTCGACGATATAGAAATTATCGTTAACCGACAAGTGCAGATGCTCGAACATGGCGGCTGCGTCCAGCATCGCGCCCATGTAGGCATGGCTGTACAGCTTGCTTTTGACGATCAGCGGGAAATAAACCCCGGACCCGGACAGCGAAGTATCCAGACGCGGCGTCTGGAACGTCGCCGCAGGATATAATTTCATCGAATAATCGAGTTCGAACTGTCTGGTCCAAAATTCGCGGGGATAAGCCTCGGATTTATAATAATTCTCAAACATATCCTGCGACGTGTGCAGGCTTGTTTTGTTCATGAGGCTGTCGCTATCCCGGTAGTAGACGAAGGCATCGTTCACATACAGATTATAATCGTCGGCAATCGCCTTGAATTGCCCGATTACGCGGTTGATCGACTCGAAGCCGACGCCGCCGTCGCTTCTCCGGTTGTCCAGACCGTCCAGTGTTCCGTTGAAGTAGAAGCTGTCCAGCAGATCGTTTAACAAGCCGAGCTGCTTCTCATACCCGTTCGCCGTATTCGACAGGTTGAGCGTGTTGTAGCGGATTAATTCGTCACGGATACTTCCCGAAAATACGTGAAACGATAAGGCGTTAAAAGCGAACGAAATCGCGATCACGGTCGAAAAGCCGATCATCAGCCTGACGAACAACGTATTTCGGAACCATCGCAAACGGAACGTCATGCGGAAGCCTCTCCTTGATCGGGAATAAGGTCAGAGCGGATACAGGTCTCCTCGGACGGGCCGGTTGGCTGACCGGAGCCTGAACGTTCTGCGATCCCGCTATCTGCTGCTGACACCGTGCTTGTCGTTAGGTAACGCATCTATTATGGCAAATCGTGCGGGCTAACCCTATATGCAATTTCGCATACCTTATTCCATTATGCATTGAAAACGCTTTATCAGACAACAAGTATGCAGGAAAGTATATAAAATGCTCAGATGGTGATTTCGGTCTGCCAGCCGGTTCGCTACGATAGGGTGCAAGGCCGTGAGGCGTTCGGCATCGAGGCAGCATGCATGGGAACGGCCCAATGCAGAGGAGGCGGACTACATGGGCGAAGCGGAGGAATGGAGCGGGGCGGCGGAATCGGAATCGGGAAGAACCGGAGGCCGGCAGGAGGGCGCCACAGTTACGGAGACGGAACGGCCGGGAGCGGGCGAGCAATCCGGTCATGGAAAGGGACAGCGGCAGCGTATGGCGGATAGCGCGGATAGCAAGCCGTTAAATCGCAGAGGCATGCTCGCGGTGATGGGCATGACCGGCGTCGGGTTATTATCGGCAAGCTTGCTGAATCGGACATCGACATCGGCAGGAGCCGGGAGCGTGAGGGCTGCCGTTTACGGTCCGGGGCCGGCCTGGGCCGGAGATTCCGTCGTCCCGGTCACGATCGCTGAACTTCGGACGATTGCTTCGGCGGACGAAAGCTGTCTATATTACGTAACGGACCGGGGACGGGAAGGGATGTTTGTCTACGATCCGGCTGACGCGACAACCGCCGACAATAACGGCACGGTATTCGTTTCTTCTTCCGGGGCGAGATTCAAACGGATCGTCGGGGAATCGGTCGATGTCAAATGGTTCGGGGCGTTCGGAGACGGCTACAATCATCCGTTATCCGATACGTTCGCAACCTTGGCGGCCGCCAGAGTATGGTATCCTCACGCCAAGGCGCTGTCGGACGAGACGGATTGGTGCGCCATCCAGGCGGCGATCGAAGCGGTCAAGTCCGGAACGACCGGAACGACCGTTGTCTGGATTCCGAGCGGAACCTACATCGTTAACCAGGCGATTCGGGCGGAAGTGGACAATATCGTGCTGCAAGGGACCGGAGCGTCCGTTATCTCGCTGGAGACAGACTATATCGCACTGCTAGTAAACAAAACGACTCCGCCCTCGACGACGGTGGAGCCGGTGCGCAATGTAGTGGTGCGGGATTTAACGTTTCAGGCTGTCAAAGGATTCGGACCGAGCAATGCGGGCATCGTCGCCCTGAACCATTGCATCGACGTACTGGTCGACAACGTGCGGGTCATCGGCGATTCGGCCCAACTGACGGCAAGACAGCGGATGACGAATGGCATCGCCACATCGCAAGGGACGAACGGCGTCCTCCGCAACTGTGTCGTGGACGGCGTCAGCAAACCCGGCTATTATGTGGCCAACGGCACACGCGATCTGCGAGTGGAGGGCTGCGAGGCGCGCAACGTCTCCGGACATCTCGGAGCTCAGCCCGGCATGGGGGTGTCGGGGGCCGACCGGATTCAGTTCGTACACTGCAATTCGCACCATAACCAGGGGGCGGGACTGCAAATTTCGACGGACGGTTATCCGGCTCCCGCAGGTACGCCTGCCACTAACGTTCAGGTGATCGGAGGACAGTTCCACAACAACCAGGGGCACGGCATTCTGACAGGGACGAACGTTCCCGGACAGTATCCCCGTCATTTTCAGATCATCGGGGCGGACACGAGCAACAATAAGCTGCACGGCGTCAATATTACGGGAGGACATCACGTAACCGTCACGAATCATACCTCTAAGGAAAACGGCAGCGGCGGCATCCTTATCGACAACGGAGCCGGCTTGGTAACCAACGTCGACGTGATTAACCCGAACGTATACAA
This sequence comes from Paenibacillus oceani, assembly GCF_014705615.1. GTDB lineage: Bacteria > Bacillota > Bacilli > Paenibacillales > NBRC-103111 > Paenibacillus_AB > Paenibacillus_AB oceani. Next base: position 211,469 of record NZ_JACXJA010000001.1, on the reverse strand, counting down.
TAACGCGCAGTTGCTCACCATCGGCGGCATCGTCATACGCGGCGCGAGCCGGGTGACAGTACAGGGCGGGCGCGTATTCGACAGTCAGGAGACGAAAACGCAAGATTACGGCATCGAATTTTTCCCGCATGCGGGCGGGGTGAAGCCTTCCGATATTCGGATCATCGATGTATCCTCGTTCGGCAACAAGCTGAGCGATTACGCGCTCGGCGTCGTAGAAGGCGCCAACGTGGAAGCGACAACCGGCTATTACCGGATTCAGGACAACGGCACGCCGGAAAGCGTACTGTCCGCGCCTCCGGGCTCCGAGTATACGGACACAGCCACAGGAATCCAATATGTCAAGCAATCGGGTACGGGTCCTACGGGCTGGAAGCAGGTGTCTCTGCTGTAGCCGGAGCCTAGCCTACCAGTTAACGGGGGGATAGCGATGAGAAAGGTACGGTCGTCTTGGGCCATATGGATTGGATTGGCCGTGATGCTGCTTGTGGCGGCCTGCGACTACAGCGACAATACCGCGGAGAAGCCGAAGGCGACTGAACCCGGTCCGATCCCGATCCTTTTGGAGGCATGGACGCCAGCCAAGTACGATCCGCCTATTGAATTCACTACGGTCGCCTTCAGCATTCCGTCGGTTAAATATGCCCGCGGCGACGATATTAGAAACAACCCCTGGACCCGTTATATCGAGCGTCATCTCGGCATCAAGATCAATACCGCTTGGACGGTTCCCGAGTCGGAGTATGTGAAGAAAAGCAATCTGATGATCTCGTCCGGCGAGCTGCCCGATTTTTTTGCGGCTACTCCGGCGCAGTTCAAGCAGCTCGCCCAGGCCGGTTTGCTCGAGGATCTGACGTCCGTTTACGACAACCACGCTCCCGAAATTGTAAAAAAGGTCATTCGGGATGCCGGTTCGGAGGTGATCCGGTCGGCTGAGATTGATGACAGGCTGATGGCGATTCCTTTCACCGGGACGGCCAAGGAAAGCCCTCCTATTCTATGGATTCGCAAGGACTGGATGGAGAAGCTGGAGCTGTCTGCACCGAAAACGATGGATGACGTATGGGCCATATCTGAAGCGTTTACATTCAAAGACCCGGACGGGAACGGCAAGCACGACACGTTCGGCCTCGCGCTCGACCGCGATTTGGGACTGGCGATCGGCCTGCTGACCGGCTACCATGCCTACTGGGACATTTGGCTCGAGGGTAAGGACGGCAAGCTCGCCTACAGTACGATTCAGCCGGAGATGAAGCGGGGACTGCTCCAATTGAAGGAGCTGTTCCAAGCCGGGCAGATCGATCCGGAGTTTACGGTCAAGCCTGCATTCAAAGTATTCGAGGGCATCGGCTCCGGTAAAATCGGCATGATGGCGGGGGCCCGGGGCTCTGCGAACTATCCGCTTGCCAGCTTGACTCCGGACCGGGAATGGCAGGCGTATGCGATTCCATCCGCGGACGGCGACCCGTTGCTGTATCCGTTGCAGCTGAATATATACAAATATTATTGGGTTGTGAAAAAAGGGATGAAGCACCCCGAAGCGCTGCTTCACATGCTGGAGTTGTGGCTGAACGCTTATTATTTCAATACGTCGGAGGAACTGTTCTATACGCTTATCAACCCGAGCCGGGAGGACAAGTCGGCGACCTGGTCGATGGCGCCGATCCGGATCTATTTGCCGGACAACAATATTGAAAATTACAGGCAGGCAGCGGCCGTACTAAACGGCACCTTGCAGGCCGGGCAACTCGCCCCCGAACGACGCAACGTATACGAACGGACCATGCAGTATTTGAGCGGGGACCAAAAGCTGTGGGGCGAATACGCCCAGAACGGTCCTGGCGGGTCCGGGGCGATCATCGACGACATCATCCGGAACGACCGGTTCCTGCCGAACCGTTATACGTCCACACCGACTCCGACTATGACCGAGCGGGGCGAGGCGCTGAACAAGCTCCGGGACGAGACGTTTCTGCGCATCATTGCGGGAGCCGCTCCGATCGAGGAGTTCGACAATTATGTGTACGACTGGAAAAGGCTTGGCGGCGATGCGATTACACAGGAAGTGAACGCTTGGTACGCTGCGCAAAAATAATATAGAGAGAAGGGTCTGCATGGCAACTCCCAAAGGAATTCGGGCGGGAACGGCCGCGGTCGTTTGCTTGGCCGCAATCTTGTCCGGGTGCGCTGGCCAAGAAACGGCGGATAACGCCGCAACGAAAGCCGAGCTTCCTCCCGAACCCGTAACCCTAAAGATCAACAACTTCAACACGGTGATTTCGCAGGAAGTCATCGATAACCATATCGTAGCGCCTATCCAAAAGAAGTATCCGCACATTTCGTTCGAATATCTGGATCAGTTGAAAGGGAGCACGCTGCAAAACCTGATCACGTCGGGCAATGTCCCGGATATCGTCTTTACCGATTACCCGAACTTGTCCGGTCTGCTGGAGTTCGACTACCCCCAGGATTTGAACGAATTCGTGAAAGCGAAGCGGATCGGGCTGGATAACGTCAATCCGCAGATGATCGAAGGCGGCAAAAGGATCGGCGCCAAAGGGGAGCTGTACGCCCTGCCGTTTTATATGGACCGGATGATGCTGTTCTACAATAAAGATTTGTTTGAGAAGTTCGGCGTCCCGTATCCGACGGACGATATGAAGGTGGACGAATTCGTCGGGCTTGTGAAGCGAATGACGCGGCTGGACGGCGGCGTCCAATACGCAGGCATGCGCACGATCAACCTGCACACGACCGGCATGCAGTGGGGGTATCCCGTCATCGACCCGAAAACCGGGCTCGCCTCGTTCCAGACCGATTCGTGGAAAAAAGCGCTCACTTTGTTGAACGACATCAACAGCATTCCGGGGAACGAGAAGCTGACGAACGAAACGTTTTACAAAGAGCAGAGGCTCGCCATGCTCCAGCAAAGCTTCAGCATTATGGTCGGTTTGCTCGAAGGCGCGCGCAAGGGCGGAAGCCCGCTGAACTGGGATATCGCCGCGATGCCGCAATCGAAGGAAGAGCCGGAGGTGTCCGGCTTTTACAAACCGTACTATTTTGTCGTATCCAAATCGAGCAAGCATAAAGAAGCCGCCATGGACGCCGTCGCTCACCTCATGACATCGAAAGAGGGGCAGCTGGAGCTGTCCAAAACCGGGAAAATGCCGATCTTGACCGATCCGGACCTCGTGAAATCGTTCGGAACCGCGGTTGAGGAGCTGAAGGGGAAACGTCTGGAAGCCGTATTCAAGCACAAAGCTGCGGATCTTGCGTACTCGAACGAATTTGACAAGCTCGCGAGCCCTCAGCTGAACACGGCCGGGACGAATGTAATCGCGGGAAAAAGCGATATGAACAGCGCGCTGCGCGAAGCCGAGGAAGCCGCCAACAAATTGATTGCAGAGAAGAAAAAATAAAACCGATCCCGGTCGCTTCGCCCGGTTAGTCACCCCGTTTACGGCCGGCGGGCCGGAGAGACGCGGGCTCTGCAAAAGCGGCCGAAAGAAAAGGAAAACTGGCGTTGTAAGTGCATGCATATTCTCTCCAGCGCAAGCCCTGTCCGCAGTAAGCGTATGGCCTTGCCCTGCTCCTATACCGGGCAGGGCTTTTTCGTGCCCGTCGCATCCTTTGCGGCCGGCGGCTGCCCCGACTCAGGGACAGGTTCGAACGCGACCGACGTCTGATTTGCATTTCCCCGTTATCGGATAGTATAGTTGTAGTAATTGTACAGGGGTGGAACAAATCGGATGAGCGGAAGTTTAGATCTGTTTGGAGTGACTTTGGAAGACGTACAGCGAATGCTGAACCAGTTCGAGGCGCTGGGTCCGTTTCCCGGCATACTGGCGGCATGGCTTGAATCGCTCCTTCCATTTTTGCCTTTGGTGGCGATTCTGATCGCCAATGTGAATATATACGGGCTGGGCGAGGGTTTTTTGTTATCGTGGATCGGAGTGTTCAGCGGAGCGGTCACCGTGTTCTGGATCGTGCGCCGTTTCGGCGGCCGGCTGCGCCACTTCATCGAGCGGAAGAGCCCGAGGTCGACGAGGCTGATTCACTGGCTGGAGCGGCACGGGTTTATGCCTATTTTTTTATTGGCATGTTTCCCGTTTACGCCGTCGTTTCTCGTCAATCTCGTATCGGGCATCTCGAAGGTGCCGTTCCATACGTTCATCACGGCAACTGCCCTTGGCAAAGGGGTTATGATTCTGATGGTCTCGGTCGTCGGCTACGACCTCTTCGATCTGTTCAAGCAGCCCTGGAAACTGGTGCTGATCGTAGCGATGTTTATTCTGATGGCCTACACCGGACGCAAAATCGAATCGAAATATTTCAAATAAACCGCCTGCGCGGTCCAGGCAGGACGGCGGAATAACGTAAGGACACGACAGAAAGGACCCGATCGGAGTGTCGGATGCGGTGCGAGTGTGATGGCAATAGACGGAACAAAACGGGCCGGGATCAAGCCCGGACTGGAAGTCGATATTGTGCTGAAGCAGGATCAGCGGACAGGCCGAACGACCCGGGGAATCGTCAAAGATATTTTGACGAAATCGCCGGATCATCCTCACGGCATCAAAGTACGGCTGCAGGACGGGCAGGTCGGCCGTGTGAAGCGGGTCGTGACTGCGGCTGGAAGCGCGGAATAAGTTTCAGGTCCTTAAGCCGGATGCAGGCTATAGGTTGATTGCGGGGAATGATACTAAAGAGCTTCGGCGATTGCTGCCGAAGCTCTTTCTCTTGGTCAATCACACGACGCGCTTGAACTGGCTGGTGTACAGCTCGTTATAGAAGCCTTGCTGATCGAGCAGCTCCTGATGATTGCCCCGCTCGATAATCTCCCCGCCCTGAATGACGAGGATCTGGTCCGCTTCGCGGATCGTGCTCAGCCGGTGGGCGATGACGAAGCTGGTGCGGCCCTTCATAAGCTTCTTCATCGCTTCTTGAATATGCATCTCCGTTCGCGTGTCTACGCTGCTCGTCGCCTCGTCGAGGATCAGGATCGCCGGATCGGCCAGAATCGCTCTGGCGATCGTGATCAGCTGACGCTGCCCTTGACTCAGGTTGCCGCCTTCCGCAGACAGCACCGTGTCGTAGCCGTTCGGCAGCTTACGGATAAATCCGTCGGCATTGGCCAGCTTGGCCGCCGCTTCGATCTGCTCGTCGGTGGCGTCCAGCCTGCCGTACCGGATATTCTCGCGCACCGTCTCGGAGAACAGGTAGGCGTCCTGGAGCACGATGCCGAGCTGCTCACGCAGCCGGTTTTTGTCCCAGTGCCGTACAGGGTCGCCGTCAACCGTGATGGAGCCTTGATCGATATCGTAAAACCGGGTGAGCAGGTTGACGATCGTCGTTTTCCCCGCGCCTGTCGGACCTACGAGAGCGATCGTATCGCCTGGTTTCGCGATCAGCGTCACGTTTTTCAGCACGGGGACGTCCTCCCTGTAGCCGAACGTGACGTTATCGAACCGGACCTCGCCGCGGATGTCGCGTCGTATCCAATCCCGCTTCGTTCCGCCGCGTTCCTCCTCCTCGTATTCGGACGGCGCATCCATAATCTCGAATACGCGCTCCGCGCCGGCGATGGCGGATTGGATCATATTGAACTGGTTGGCCAGCTCGTTGATCGGCCGCGTGAATTGGCGCGAGTAGTTCAGGAAGCTGACGACGATCCCGATCGTCGTCAGATCGCGCAAAGCCATCCAGCCGCCGATCGCCGCGATCAGCGCGAAGCTGAAGTTGTTGACGACGTTGTTGACCGGGCCCATCAGGCCGGACGTAATCTGCGCGCGGATACTGACGTTCCTCAGCTGTTCGTTGTGAGACTGGAATTGGCGGATCGCCTGCTCCTCGCGATGGAACGACTTGACGACCTTTTGACCGGTTACCGTCTCTTCGATATATCCGTTCAGTTCGCCGAGGTGCTGCTGCTGGGCGGTAAAATGTTTGCGCGTCCGCTTCGCGATCTGGCCCGTCACCAACATAATGACCGGGATCGTCACCAGGCTAACCAAGGTGAGCCAGACGTTCAGGCCGATCATCAGAGCGAGCGAACCGACGACCGTGAGCAGGCTGTTGATTAATTGGGAGACGCTCTGGTTCAGCGAGTTGGATACGTTCTCGATATCGTTCGTCGTCCGGCTCATCAGCTCGCCGTGCGTCCGGCTGTCGAAGAAGCGGAGCGGCAGCTTCTGCATCCTCGCAAACAGATCCCGCCGCAGCTCTCGTACCGTACGCTGCGAGACGCCGGCCATGACGAAGCCCTGAACCCAGCCCATCGCCGCGCTGAACGCGTATACGCCGAGCAGGAAGCAGCACAGCCATAATAGTCCGTCGTAGTCTCTCGGAATGATATACAGGTCGATGGCGCGTCCGATCAGGTAGGGACCGATCAAGGCGATGCCGGAGCTGAGGGCGGTTAGAATGAAAACCGCGACAAGTCCGGCCCGCTGCCGCCCGAGGTAGTTCCATAGACGCTTCAGCGTCGGCCCGAGCTTTTTGGGCTTTGCTTTCGGCATCATGCCCCTTCCGTGACCGCTGCCGCCCATGCCCATCGGACCGGGTCCGCCCATCGGCGGCGAAGCCGGAGCGCCCATGGCGCCTGAATTCCGGTTAGGCGATTCCGCCATGGCTCATCTCCTCCTTTCCGAGCTGGGACTGGTATATATCCTGGTAAACGGCGCTCGTGCGTATCAATTCGGCATGCGTCCCTTGGGCGACGATCCGCCCGTCTTCCATGACAAGGATGTGGTCCGCGTCCATAACCGAAGAGATCCGCTGGGCGATCACGATCGTCGTGCTGGAGCTCATCAGCTCCTTCAAAGCGCGCTGGATGCGGGATTCGGTTCCCAGATCGACAGCGCTCGTGCTGTCGTCTAGGATGAGTACGGAAGGGCGGGTCAGCAGAGCTCTGGCGATCGATACCCGCTGCTTCTGCCCGCCGGATAAATTGACCCCGCGCTGCCCGATGATCGAATCGTACCCGTCCGGCATCTGCGAGATGAAGTCGTGGGCCTGCGCCGCCCGCGCCGCTTCCTCGACCTCTTCCTGGGAAGCGTCCGGCTTGCCGTAGCGGATATTGTCTCTCACTGTCCCGCTGAATAAGATGGATTGTTGCAGCACGGTGGCGACCTTGGTGCGCAGATGCCCGAGCCGGATGTTGCGGATATCGGCGCCGTCGATCCGGATGCTGCCCCCGGAAGCGTCGTACAACCGGGAGATCAGACTGACGAGCGACGATTTGCCGGACCCGGTGGCGCCGAGAATGGCGACCGTCTGCCCCGGTTCGGCGGTGAAACTGATCTCCGTCAGCTCGTACCCTCGCTTCGGGTCGTATCCGAAGGAGACGCGGTCGAATTCGACCCGTCCGGCCCGGATGACGCCGTCCTTCGCATGCGGAGCATCCTGAATGTCCGGCTCGGTCTCGAGCACTTCGCGTACCCGGTCGGCGGACGCCTTCGCGCGCGAGACGGCCACCATCATCATGCCGACCATCAGCAGCGAGGAGAGCAGTTGGGTCACGTAGTTGATAAACGCGATCAGATCGCCGATCTGCAGCGAGCCTTCCCAGTTCAGCCCCCCGCCGTACCAGAGAACGGCGACGATGCTCGCATTCATGATGAACATCATGATCGGCATGTTGATCGCGACGATTCTCGAAGCTTTGATGGCGATTTCGGTGAAATCGGCGTTCGCCTTGCCGAAGCGGCTGTTCTCATAGACGGAGCGGACAAACGCCTTCACCACGCGGATACCCGACAAATTTTCCTGCAGCACGGTGTTCACGCCGTCGAGCCTGGCCTGCACTTTGGCGAACAGCGGGAAGGAGGAGCGGATCAGCACGTACTGGGTGACGAACAGAACCGGCACGGCTACGGCCAGAATAAGCGCGAGACGCGGGCTGATCATATAAGCCATCACGCAGCTCCCGATCGCGAGGAACGGCGCGCGCACCAGGATACGCAGCGTCATCTGCACGAGCGTTTGCATCTGCACGATGTCGTTGGTCAACCGGGTTACGAGCGATCCGGCCTGGAACCGGTCCAGATTCTGAAAGGAAAACGACTGCACCTTGGTAAATACGTCCTTCCGCAGATCGGCTCCAAAATGCTGGGAAGCGATGCTGGAGTAGATCGAGCAGCCGATCCCGCCGACCAGTCCGATCAGGGCGATGCCCAGCATGAGCAGCCCCGTCTGGCGGATGTAGGAGATGTCGCCTTGCATCACGCCGTTATTGACGATATCGGCCATCAGCTTCGGCTGCAGCAGGTCCATGTACACCTCGACCAGCATAAGCAGAGGGGCCAGAAGCACAGGGAGCCAGTATGGCTTTAAGTAGCGGGTCCATTTGACTTTCTGCATCGCCGGGTTATTCCTCCTTAGTTTGACGGCTAAGCAATTGCTCGTACTTCGTCACGTTGTCGATCATATGGAGCAGCAGCCTTCGCAGCAGCATTTTCTCCTCGGGCGTGACCCCTTCGAACACGTGCGCTTCGCTCGTCTGCAGCGCGATTCTTACCTCTTCCACGGCAGACCATCCCCGGTCTGTCAAATAAACGCGCGAGACGCGCTGGTCCTTCGGATCGGTCCGCCGCTCGACGAGGCCGTTCTTCACCATCCGGTTCAGCATGACGGTGACGGTGGCCGGCTTGATGCGAAGCCTCTCGGCCAGCTCGCTCTGCCGCAGTCCCTCGTGCCGGGACAGCAGGAACAGCAGCGGCGGCTGTCCGGGATGTACCTCATGGTCTTTGAGCAGCAGATGGGAGTTGTATTGGTGCTGGCGCGTCAGTTTGGCCATCATTCGGGTGAGTGACTCAGGCGGGCCCGGGTCCCGCGGCTCTCGGGAAGTCGTGTTTGCATCACGGTCATTCGGAATATTAGGGTTCATCGGATATTTTCGCCCCTTCCGTTCATTAGTCGGCTAAGTATAAGAGTAGGCCGGATAGGCGGATGGTGTCAAGGGTGTTTTGCCGTATGCCGGAATTCTCTACTGCTTGTGGGAGGGAAGGAATGGGGTTTGTAGTGGGACGGTGCGGAGGCGTACAAAATAGTAACGGAACATTATTATGAGGATGACCTTCACCGGAAGCTTGCTTCTACGGCGAAGGTCCGGTCAGGGCGGACTGCAAGAGGCGCTTTATCCAAAATGGACAACGGGAGCCAGCTCGTTGTCCTTGATCACATCGCAGAGAGCGGCGGCGATGCGGATATTTTCGGTCGGCAGGTTCAGTGGAGGGAAGACGTCGCCCGGGACGCGCAGCAGGGTCGTGTCCCCTGACCAGTATGTCTCGCGAATGATATATTCGCCCTCCTGGCGGACCAGGGACAGCTGCCCGGACGATCGGAGCGCGGACGTCGTACTGAACAGCACATAATCGCCGGGCGCTACGCCAAGCGAATCCAGCCCTCTATCGCCCATTCGGAGGGCGAACAAAGCTTCCGAATAACCGCAAAGCTGCAGGTGCGCGCTGCCGGACAAGTCGGCGCTGTCGAGATCCAGCGTGAAAAACTTGCTCGTATACCCGGTCGTGACGACCGGAATCACTTTACTCGGATTCATCGCGGTCCCTCATGTAGCCGATCACGCCGCGTTCGCGGCAGAACAGCATTTTCGAGCGTCCGGTCGGCACGATATAGTCGATTCCCTCGGTCCGCTTGACAATTTCCTCTGCATGAAAAAAGGCGGTCAGCTTCTCCGCGAGACGATTGGACGTCACTTGACGGTAATGACGCTTCAGACGCTCCCTGGCAAACTCCGGCGTTACCCCGAATGTGCCGCTAATGGTCGTCACGGCCTCGGCTTCGAGCCGCGGAAGCTCGGTCTTGAGCAGCATGAACGTCGGGATGCAGAACTGATAAGCGAAATTCATCGCCTTCGTCTCCTGAAACCGGATAAACGACTCGCCCATCGCGAGCTGATTGCCCGCATGATGCAGCAGATGACACAGCTCGTGGCCGAAATCCTGCCATTGCTCCTGCTTCGACAAGCGGTTATCGAGCACGATCGACTGCAGGCCGCTGCGATCGATCGCCTGGCTTGAGAACGGCGCATAATGAACCCAGATGCTCAGCCGATGCGCGATCGCCTCCGGGTCGAGCTGGTGCGGCTCGGCGATCTCCATCGCCTGAAATAACCGCTCGATCGACTGCTCCAAGGGCGTGGGCGTGTAAGGGTACATAACGGAATCTCCTTTCATATTAGGGAATATATGTTCGTATTTTGGCGGAAAATAAAAGCCCTGCCAGGGCATGTCATTGTTGAAAGTCCGCTAAACTTCCGTAAAGTGCGCCTTATGTCCGCTTTCCGCTGGCGATTTGTGTGTTGAATCCGGATAGTACGGGGCAAAGGGTTGTGTAATCGAATCTCCTGCCTGCTCCAGTCCAAGGTCCAAGCTCCTGCGGGTCCCGAGCAACCCGAATCATTCCCCTTGCTTATCGCCCGGTTTCCGGTCCGCTTCCCTCGTCTTGATAATCTCCCATATTTTGCGAAGCTCGTCGCGTCTCTCCTCCGGGGCTTCCAGAAGCTCCTTGAACCATATGCCCAGCCCGGGGTCGCCGGTTTCTGCAGGGTGAGGGGGCGCTGCTTCGGTTCGTTCGGCCGCGTTCTCAGTGTTGAACGTCTCCTCCTGCGTACCGACCAGCCTGTCCAGGCTGACGTGGAACAGCTCCGCCAATTGCTTCAGCGTCTCCAGAGAAGGGGTGCGGTATCCCGATTCGTAACCGGCGTATGTGCTTTTGGCAATTTGCAGCCGGGTCGCCACCGCTTGCTGGGACCAGCGCTTTTGTTTACGCAGTTGCGCGATCGTCTCACCGATCATCGGGCCACGCTCCGTTCCTCTTCTCTCATTTTCCATCTGCAAACCCACTTCTATATTCGCATACCGCGCACCTTTTTTCAATATATTAGGAAGATTTTGCGAAAAACGGTTGAAAAGTACGCGATACGCGTACATAATATAGACATGCGAACGTATGTTTGGGTTTTGGGGTTGGAATAAAGGACGCGTAAAGCGTATGAATGCAACGGGAAAGGGGATTTATGCGATGAAAAAGGCGACTGTCGAGCAGCTTGACGTTTACAGGGAAGAGGTATGCGGGCGTTGTCCGGGCAGCTTGTGGGGATCGAAGAGCATATGCCGCGTGCATCAATGTTCCATCGGCCAAATCGAGGCATGTCCGCAGTGGGAGACCGGAAGGATCGTAAGCGGAGCGTACGAGACCGATCTGGACCGGACGGCGGCGAAGACGGAAGAGATGGAGCAGGTGGAAGAAGAGCTGAAGGATTATCCGTGGATGCTTCGCGAAATCGAGCGGCTGCGCGGGCTGCTCGAACAGGTCGGGGCGGGGATGACCGGCGTGTATGGTTTGGACGCGGCGATGCCGAAAGGAAAGGGAGGGCATGCGGACACGGTCCACCGCGAAGCGAACAAGCGCGAGAAACATTGGAGCCGCCTGAAGCAGTTGGAAGCAAAAGTGACGCGGCTGGACGCTGCGGCGGAGCGGGTCCAGGACAATCGCAAACGAACCGTGCTCGCCTGTCTGATGGAAGGACAACGGATGAATCAGATTGCCCGGCATATCGGGGTATCGCGGCAGCGTCTGCACGAGATGAAGCGGGAGCTGGTCCGTACGCTTGCGGAGGACATTTTCGGGGAGAAGCGGGAGGATATTTCGTAATCCTGGCAGTGGAAAGCGTTGAACGCTGCAAACCCGGCGGACGCCTGAGACGAAGGAGAGGACGGCTTCATACGCGGATCTATCGTACCGGGTAAAGCAGGAGAAGATCGTGAGGGGAACGGCAAGGAGGGAAGCTGGAAGGAAGGATGGATAGGTGGGAATCGAGGGGGGCGGATGACAGGTTTACGATTCGGACAAAAAGGACAAGCGCGACAAAATTTGTGAGAACATACGTTCCTGCTATATACTGGAGTCAGCAAGATAAGCCGAAACGAAACAAAGAGGCAAAGCGTGACAGGCTGGAGCAGGGAAATAGGAGTCTTTAGCACATACAGATCCGAATAGATCCGAACAGGCCGCCCTACATAAGGCGGTCTTTTTGTTGCCCGCAGAACGTGCGGCGAGTCGGATCCGGCAACGGCGGCGGAAAATACCCGGAGCCAACCGGAAAGGGGGAATCGCGATGATCCAAGCTCCTGAGCCCAAGGATGGGTGCACCTTCAAGCAGCCGGACAAGTGTATGGCTTGCGTGTGGGGCAGGTGGGAGGCGAGCCGGCAATTTTGCATGCTGCCGGTGTGCGTCAAAGAAACCGTCGAAGAGACCGACGGCTGTGAAAGGGGGTGAGCGCCAAAATTGCGGGCACGAGGGAACAGCATACGGCCGCGTGACGGACCGGCTCCGAGGAATGCCGGCCGCGGCGGATTATTGCGTCAGATGAAGGAACGACTGGGGTGGAACCAACATGCGCGCAGCGATTAAAGCAAGGCTTGCCGCCGAATTGACCGCCCTGAGCGGGCGTTGTTACGACATTCAGGAGCCGTCGGGTACGACTGTGAAGCCGTATGCGACCGTGAAACTGAATGGTGAGACACCAGAAAACTTATGGACCGGGGTTAAACGCGTGTACGAGGTAGCGCTGTACGGCGAACCCGGCGATGGCAGCGTTATGGATGCGCTCGCCGATCAAGCGGTGCTTGCGCTGCATGGCGTACAGTTGACCGGCGGGCCGTCCGGACCGGCGTTTACATGCCGGCTGGAGGGGGTTGCCGAGCCCGGAATAACGGACGGCGGCGGTGCTCCGGCTTCGGTCCGGACGCTCCGGTTGGCCGTGGCCGCTGTTGGAACCGGAGAAGCCGCTTCCTCGGCGTCGGCAGATGAGGCGCTGGAAGCTTTATGCGTCTGGACCGAGGACAAGGCCGGAGCCGGTTGGCAAGTCTACCGGCAGCGGTGGCCGCAAGCCTATACGGCTCCCGCGATTCTATGGAGGCTGGAGCAGGTGGATGCGCAGAACCGCAGCGCGTCGATGATCGAGCTTCACCGCACGGTGATCGGCCATGTGCTCAGCCAAGATGAAGCGGAGCAGGCGGCTATGGTCGGCGCGCTGGCATCCGGGCTCGGAGGCGTTACCAAGCTGGAGGCCAACCCCGCAACGCAGGAGTATGTCGTACCGGTTACGGTCATCGGGGATTACCGTGCAGATGGCCTGACGACCGGCCAACTGACCGTTACGCTGCGCCAGAAGGTGCGGAAGGCGGCTCCGACCGGACCGCTTATCCGGGAGGTCCATTATGACGGCGGCTTTCGTTAAGTAACAAGCACGGAGGGTCCGGGTCGAAGGCCGCTACGTCCGCATCCGGCATCCGGCAGGCAATATACGAAGGAGGAGACGACTCGCATGGCATTTAAAAAATCCGCGCAGCAGCAAGCTGCGGATCAGGCGGAGCAAAGCGAACGGCCGGCATATACCCGGGAGGAGCTGCTGGCAGGCGCAGAGGCGCTGTTTGCAGTGAAGCCCGAAGTATTGACCGGCGCTCTGCACGGCAATACAAAATCGGCTTTAACGATTGAAGAAACCGGGCGGTTGATCCGCCAATTTCAACAAAGGAAGGTGCAGCGCTAATGGCTGGAGGAACTTGGAGCACGACCGATACGCCCGTTTTGCCGGGCATGTACATGAATTTTCAGGCGGCGGCGCTGTCCGCTGTCCAGCCGGGCGCGCGCGGCGTCGTGGCGATTCCGCTGAAAGCCCATTGGGGACCGGTCAAGCAGTTTGTGGAGATCACCGGCTTGTCCGCTGCGGACGAAACGTATACGAGCGACGAATCGGACGGGGCGACCGCTTATTCCGCTTTGAAGCTCGCCTTGTTCGGCGGCGCCAAAACCGTACTCGCGTACCGGCTTGCCGACGCAGACGCGGCGAAGGCGTCCTGTACGCTTCAGGACAACGCGGCTACACCGGTGGCGATCGTGAAGCTGGAAGCGAAATATCCGGGGGCGCGCGGCAACGGTTTTCAAGTCACCGTGCAGACGAATCCGGTCGATTCGGCGAAGAAAGACATCCGCCTGCTTGAAGGGACGACGCTTCTGAAAACATTCACGTTCGCGTCGGGCACCGCACAAGCGGCAGTGGACGCGATCAATGCCGACCCGGCCAACAAGTGGGTCGTCGCATCGAAGCTTGCCGAAGGCAGCGGGGAGCTCAAGGATGGCAGCAGCTTCCCGTTTGCGGGCGGCGACTCCGGGATCGACGGCATCGCCGCCGGCGATTACACCTATGCGCTCTCCGCATGCGAGACGCAGGAATTTAACCTGCTCGCGCTCGACGGGATTGCCGATTCCGCGATTCAGACGAGCGTCGTCGCGTGGGTGAACCGGGTCCGCTCCGAAGGCAAAACCGTTATGGCCGTCCTTGGCGGCTCGTCCGCAGACGACACCTCGTCTTCGGCGGTCAGCGCGGCAGTGGCGCGCAGCAGCGCCTTTAACCATGAGGCCGTAGTCAACGTAGGCACAGGCGCCATCCTGAACGGTGCCAGCTACAGCTCGGCCCAGTTGTCCGCATATGTGGCGGGGCTGATCGCCGGGCAGAAGCTGAGCGAATCGTCCACTTATGCGGTATCCCCGTTCCAGGACGTTACCCGCCGCTGGACGCGCGGCGAACAGGAGCAGGCGGTAACGGCCGGCGTCTTCCTCTTCGTTCACGACGGCAAACGGGTCAAGGCGCTTCGCGGCGTCAACTCGTTGTCGAGCCTGCGGCAAGGCCAGAACAACGCGTGGAAAAAAATCCGAACCGTCCGCGTTATGGACGCGATCCAAACCGACCTGACCGCCTCTGCGGAAGGCAGCTATATCGGCAAAGTGAACAACACCGCCGAAGGCCGGCTTGCCCTGATCGGCGCCGCCAAGCAATATATGCAGTCGCTGGCTCAATCCGGCGTCATCGAGGCGGAAGGCTGGGATGTGTACCTGAATCCGCAATATTACGGTCCGTCCGCCGTGTTCACTCCGGGGCCGGATCAAGTGTTTTTGAGCTGGGAAGCTCGTCTGACGGATGCGATGGAACAAATTTTCGGCACGTTTATCGTGCTTTGAGGGGGACCTAAACGATGAGTATGGATGCTAGCCGCGTCATTATGGGTACGTACGGCAAAATTTTTATCGACGGCCATTGGCAAACGAATTTTAACCACCTGGAAGCCAGCGTGGAAATGCAGAAGCGCGAGCTGAACCTCGCCGGCGACCCGTGGGTCCGCCACAAGAAAGGGCCGATGAAAGGAACCGGGACCGTGAGCGGGTTTAAAGTGACCAGCGATATGATCGCCCGCGGCTTCGCCAAGTTCGATATGTACGCCAAGCTCGAAGATCCGGAGGCGTACGGCTACGAGACGGTCAAGCTGAGCAGCGTCATGCTGGACAAGCTGCAGCTCGCGAACTGGACCGCCGGCGAAGAGGTGAAGGAGGAAGTGTCCTTTACATTCGAGGGCTACGAGCTGCTGGATCGTATTCAGGCGGTGTAATGCGGGACTCCGGCTTGGAATCGGCTGTGCTTATGGCTTGGCACGGGATTTTTGGGTCAAGGTGACGGATTATTTCGCGAATCTGCAATTACTTGCCCCGGCTTTGACCTAACGCCGGGTTTATATAGATCATGAATAGGTAGGAGGACTCCGACGATGATGGACGATCAAATTTTGCAAAAGCTGCTCGACGCCGACCGGCTCCCGGAGAAAACCGTTACGCTGCCGCGTCTCGGCATCCCGGTCACGCTCCGCGGCCTGACTGGCAAGCAGGTGTACCTGCTGCGCGAACGCTGCACCGAGCGCTCCGACCGCCGCGGACAGAAGTCCGAGCGTCTGGACGAAGAGCAGTTCAACGTCGCCCTCATCGCCGCGGCCACCGTCTCCCCGAACTGGGGAGACTCCCGGCTGCTGGCGAAATACGAGGCGAGCGGCGGGGAGGAAGTGATCAAGCGCATCCTGCTCGCGGGCGAGCTGTCCGCCCTCGGCGATGAAGTGCTCGATCTGAGCGGCTTCAACACGCAGCTAGACGAAGTAAAAAACTGATCGACTCCGGGGGGCTGGCCGGTATGCTTCACGCCATCTGGGTGAGGCATCATCTGCGCCCCGGAGCGTTCTGGCAATTGCCGCGCGGCGAGCAGTTGTTTCTGCTGGCCAGCATGGAGCTCGAACTGGCCGCGGAGGCCAGACTGACCCAAGCGGCGCAGGGAACCAAGCAGGGAAGGCGGTGAGAGTATGGCCGATATGGCGGCTCGCGATACGATAGATCGGCTGCTCCGGTCTCAGGACCGGCTTCGGGAAAGCGCCGATCGCACGAGCGTGGCGTTTTACAGGCTGGAGCAGTATGCGCGGAGGGCGGCTTTGGCTGTTTTGCGTATGGTTGGGGCTAAGTTTCCTAACAACCCTAAAAACTCAATATCCATAAGTATTCAAAGTAGTGACAACAAAGATTCAAAAGATGATTTTACTGAGTCTGTAAAAAAAATGAATGAGTTACTCGAGAAGTTATCAAATAAGGATGAGAAAAGTAAATGGAAACAAGCGGTAGAAGTGGCGGACGATATATCTAAATTTACGGGTTACATTGGCGTAATAAACGATACTTGGGACATTGTAAATAAAACCAAAGAGATATTTAATAAAAATAAGTCCTCCAACGCAGCCCAACAAATAGTCTGCGTATGTAAATGCTGCTGCGATGACAAAAAAACGCCCCCTTCAGATGGCCCGGATCGCGGCAACAAAAGGTCCTCAGCTCGAAGAATTCCTAGAACCCGAACCAGAGGTGGAGACGGGGGGACAAGGCGCAGTCCGCTGGACAAATCTGCAGGTGAACGAACAAAGTCAAACTTACCCAGTAACAAGTCCACAGCAGAGGCCAATAAACCAATAGCGGACTCGGAGAAGAAGCCGCGTCGTAAAGCGGATGTAGTACCTTTTCCTACAAAGGCTGACACCACCCAACCACCTAAAATTCCAGAAGAAACACTTGGAGATAAAACAAAGCCGGTAACACCGGGGCCAAGTAAAGAATCCGACATTAAAGATAATCAACCAACAAATCTGGACGATAAAACGCGTCCGTCAACCTCTCCTGATTCCAAAAAACCGCCAGGTCCAGGGCCGGGATCGAACAACTTCGTGAGCGGTTCGGGGGGCTTTAAAGCTTTTGAAGGACTCAGCAAACTGGGAAAAAGCGCAATGAAATATTTAGGCGGATCGAATCCACTGGGGAGAACTGCGCTTGGGATGATGAGTATCGCAGCGGCCGAAGACAAAACGGCTGCGGTTGTCGATACGCTTGCCAGTGCAGGGGGCGCCACAGTGGGCTCGATCATCGGTTCGGCCATCCTGCCGGGTGTAGGCACGGTAGTAGGTGGAATGGTCGGAGGCTGGCTGGGTGAGAAAGCCGGGCGTTTTATAAACAATAGCGGTTGGTTTGGCAAGAAGAAAAAGGAGGAGGAGAGCGGTCCTCCTGTAAACTCTGCAGCGTTGTCTAGTCCGGCATCCAACCTGAGTTTATATCCCGCCTCCACACCCTTGCCGCCCCCCGGTCCAGGCTACCCGGCAGTCCCGAATAATACCGACCTTCCGGCGCCGACATACAACATCTCCGTCGAAGGGGTGCAGCTGAATATGCCGAAGGAAGAAATCGACGAGGAAAGCCTGGCCAGGAAAATCGGATGGGAAATCGTAAGCAAAATGAAGCTGGCTATGGATAACAGGGTGGCGACATGACAACCACAGTCAAATTGCCGGATATGGACATTTTTCTCGAAGACCCGACAGGACTCCAACTGCATTTCCCCGTAAACCCGCCGGAGATCAACATCAAGCGGGACAAAAGCTACGAAACGCTGACGCTTGCGTTGCAAGGCGAGTTCGACATTCCCGGCGGCGAGAAAATCAAGGAGATTTCGTTTTCGTCCTTTTTCCCGATCCAGCACGAGCCGGGCTACTGCCGAACGGCAGAGGTCCCGAATCCGCAGCATGCCATGAATCAGCTCAATACCTGGATGGTCAGCAGGCAGCCGCTGAGACTGATCATTACGAATACCGATGTGAACGTGCTCGTGATGATCGCCTCGCATAACAGCAGCTTCCGCGGCGGCGAGCCGGGAGATGTGTATTTTGACCTGACCTTTCGCACATGGCGAGAATATAAAGTCCGTTCCGTTTCCGAAATCGGCGGAGGAACCACTGCGGTCGAGCCCCGGCCGGACATCAAGCCGGTCCCCAAAACGTATACGGTCAAGCCCGGCGACACCCTGTGGGGAATCGCGAAACTCAATCTGGGCTCGGGCAGCCGCTGGAGAGAAATTTACGACGCCAACGCAGGTGTGGTCGGACCGGACAGCGACCGTATCTATCCCGGACAAGAGCTGGTGATGCCTGAATGAGCGAGCAAACAAGCCGGTTTTATGAGGTCATATTGGATAAACAGTACGCCTTGGGCGATCTCGTCGAAAGTTTGACGCTGGAGGAATCTCTGGACGAGATTGCTTACCGGGCGAGCGTAAATATGCGGCTCACGGCAGATTTTCCGGGTATCCGGCCCGGTCAGGAAATCCGCGTATCCGGCGTGCCGATTGGCGGTACGAATATGGTGTATCTGCTCCATCCGGGAGTCGTCTGGGAATGCGAGAACGTCTATGGGAGCTCGGACAAGCTGGCGGTGACCATTTACGATTCCACGATCTATTTGGCCAAGTCGGAGGACGAGTACTTGTTCCCGGCCGGGCAGACGGCCTCCCAAAGACTGGAGCGTTATGCGTCAGACTGGGGCATCACCTTGAATAACTTCGTCGATACGGCCGAGGTTCTCCGCAAAAACGTGTATCGTTCCCAACCCATTTATTCGATGATCCAAGCAGACTTAAAGGAAACCGCCCGCAAAGGCGGAGCCTTGTACCGTCCCCGGATGACGCCAAACGGGCTGGAGCTGTTCGAGATTGGCAGCGCTGAAGCGGTTTGGGCGTTGGAGCCGAACGGGAACATCGAATCGCTTACCCAGCGCAGGACGCTGGAAGGAACCGTGACGAAGGTGAAGGTGCTCGGCAACGAAAGCGACCCGGAAAGCGCGACAGAAGTGCTGGCGGTCGAGGAGGCGGATACCGACCAATTCGGCACGCTGCAAAAGGTCGTGCTGGACAGTACCCTTACAACCGTCAGCGAAGCGGTCAAAGCGGCGAAAGGTTTGCTGTCCGGCATCCAGGAGACGTTTAGCGTCACTTCTCCGGATGTCAACACGATCCGGGCGGGCGACAAAGTGGCGCTGATCGGCAGCGGAATGGAGCTGATCGTGACTTCCGTCCGGCACGAGCTCGGACAGCCCGGAAAAATGACGCTGGAGCTCGCTTCGTACGACTACGTGAAGAGGAGGTACTACTTGGATGGATCCATTTAAAAACCTCGCCTCTCTCCTGGATTTCCGGATGTCCGGGCATGCAGCCAGCGCTCTAAGCGGCGTCCCGTCCGAGCTGGGTACGATGACGGCGAGCGGACTGAAGCTGGACGGGTTTAAGCATGAGATCCAGGACTATCTGGTTGCAGACTGGCGTGCGACGCTGCGGCTGCCTGCATTTACGATGACAGGCACAGTTTCCGGGTTAAAAGACGGAGACGGCCGCGATGTGCAGGGCAGCGGCTCGTTTGCGTTTCAGGCTGCCGAGGTCGAAGAGGCGGAACTGATGTTCAAGAACGGCTTAAAGCCGGGCGACCGCGTCCTGGCCGTTCCCGTTGCAGGCGGTTCGGAAGCCGTCGTGTTGTGCAAGGTGGTGAAGGGAAATGCCTAATCTGTTTCCTAGCGGCTCCGGCGCCCCGGACGGGAAAGCCAATGAAACGACAAACGGAGCTGTCCGGTTCGGACGGAGCTGGCGTTTCGATTACGAGCGCGGCGACTTCGTCGTGACGCCTACCGGCAAGATTGCCGGCTCTGCCGAGACCGACGCCTGGATCGAATGGTGCAAGAAGGCGCTGCGCACCGAAAGATACACCTACTTGGCCTATTCGCGCAACTACGGCCAGGAATTTGACGGACTGATCGCCCGGAATCTCCCCCGCACCGCCAACGAATCGGAGATTGTGCGGATTGCGACAGAGACTTTGAAGACAGACCCGCGGACGGGAAGCGTCGGCGGTTTTTCGTTTACGTGGGAAGGCGATCGCTGCAGCTTCCAATGCGAAGTTACGAGCGTACGCGGGCAAAAAACAACGATAGACGGAAGTGTGGTGACAGCCTGATGGCGACATTGCCGAATTATTTGCAAGATCAGAGCGAAGAGCAGATTCTGCGCCGGATGCTTGACGCTTTGCCCTCCGATCTGGACAAGTCGGAGGGTTCTTTTATTTGGGACGCCGTCTCCCCGGCTGCAATCGAGCTCGCCCAAGCGGCGATCTGGGCCCAGGAGGCGCTGCGCCGCGGCTTTGCGGGCACTACGTTTGGGACGTACCTGGATTTGCGTTGCGAGGAGCATGGGGTGACGCGTAAACCCGCTGTCCGGTCGACCGGCCAAGTCATTTTCAGCGGAAAGGCGGGGGCGACTGTACCTGCCGGAACGGTAGTGGTGACGCTGGCGGACCCGGTAACCGGAACGCCTTCGATCTCATTTGCCACGAAAAGTCCGGTTACTTTAAATGGGCAGGGAGCAGGCAGCGCAGCAATCGAAGCGGTTCGTGCTGGAAAAGAAGGCAATGTGCCCGCCCTTGCGATCAGTCTATTAGCGTCGTCCGTGCCCGGGGTAACCAGTGTTCGCAACGAAATCCCCACGACGGGAGGACAAAACACGGAGGATGACGAGTCGCTTCTCCAGCGTTATCTCGCCAAGGTGCGCCAGCCGGCAACATCGGGCAACGTGCACCAATACCGGCAATGGGCGATGGAAGTGCCGGGGATCGGGGATGCCCAAGTATTCCCGCTCTGGGACGGCCCCGGAACCGTAAAAGTAGCCGTAGTGGACGCGGATCGTCAGCCCGTCGGTCCGCAAACGCTGGCCGAAGTAGCCGCTTACCTGGAGCAGGTCCGTCCGATTGGAGCGAATCCAACCATCGTGTCGGCAACGGCAAAGCCGATATCGATTGCCGCAACGGTTACGCTGGCTGCCGGGTTTACGATCCAGAACGTAGTCGATGCCTTCTCTGCGGCTATGGTTGATTATTTCAAGGAAACGGCGTTCACCTCTTCGTATGTGAGCTACGCCCGGATCGCCACGCTTCTGCTGAATACGCCCGGAGTGACGGACCACACAGGCCTAGCCCTCGATGGCGGAACGGCCAACGTGCCGCTGGACGCGGAACAAATACCGGTTCTTGGAACTGTGAATTTGGGGGTCTAGCCGGATGTCATACGAGCATGACGTATACAAAGTACTGACCTTTAGCGAGCTGGCTGACGGGGACGGTCAGGAGGGGATTTCGCTTCCCGACCTCATGCGGATAATTCCGGAGTACTACCGGAACAGCAGAGTGATGAAGGCGATTCAGTCGGTGGATGCAGCCGAGCTTGGCCAGCTTCGGTTCGCCTTGGATGAAACGCTGAAGCAGTTTTTTGTGGATTCGGCGACGTGGGGGCTGGACGGGTGGGAAAAGGAATTGGGGCTCTCTACGGATTCCGCAAGTCCTCCTGCGCGAAGGCGGGAGTTAATCCGTGCCAAGCTGCGGGGAACCGGAACCACAACGAAGCGAATGCTCATTGAAGCAGCCGCTTCATTTTCCGGTGGCGAGGTTGAAGTGATCGAGTACCCGGAGGAGAGCCGCTTTGAGGTTAAATTTGTCGGCGTGAAAGGGATACCGTCCAATATGGCCGGATTTATCCGGATGCTGGAGGACATTAAGCCGGCTCATTTGGCTTATTCGTTCGCCTACACGTACACCACATGGGGCAATTTGTTATCGCTTCATTGGTCGGATGCCGTCTCAAAAACCTGGAGCGAACTGCGAACCTACGAAGGAGGGTGATGGGATGCAACTGACGCCGAATCTGAACTTAAAAAAGCCGGAAGGCACGGACGTTGTTGATATTGCCGATCTGAACGAGAATACGGATAAATTGGATACGGAGGTTGCCAAACTAGCTTCCACTACCACCCCCGGACGAATGTCTGCAGCGGACAAAACGAAGCTGGATAACGCTACTAACGCAGCGACAGCCTCCACGCTGGTGCAGCGGGATGCTAGCGGCCGCTTTAAGGCGGCGGCACCGGCGGCGGCTGATGACGTGGCGCGTAGACAAGAAGTCACGGATCACGCCGATTTAAAAGCGACTACAGGTGGGGGATATGGACATACAACGCTGGTCGACTCCACGAGTAGCGTCGCTACAGACAAGGCAGCGACGGCTAATGCGGTCAAGCAGGCGTTTGATCAAGCGAGTAGAGTTGCGGTTAATATTTTACCTATCGGTATGAACTTGGACGATGTTATAGCTCCGGGATTCTACCGTTTACAGACGTCACACTCTAACAATCCTCATATTGCTTGTGAATACGGGAATATGCTTGTAGTTCGTGGAGGTTCTGACACAATCACACAACTTGTTTTTGCGTATAGTGATCCAACGTACACGTACATACGTTGCGGTAATCCTCCGCAGGTAAGTACACCTACGGGATTATACTCTGCGTGGGCTCCGTTAGTTACATCGAAAGGCACAACATTCATAGGGAACGTAGAGATGTCCCCCGGCACTGGACTGTACCTCGGAAACATGGTCGGTCTTGTGGGTAAGACAACGAATGGAAGCAATACGCTACTGGCCCACGTAAATGATCAAAATGTTTCCATATTTGGAGGGATTGGAATACCTTCCGGAATCCATTCGTCAGCAGTTCCGACGTGGTACAACGGAGCAGTTATGCGTAATCTTATTCATGATGGGGGCGGCCAAACAATCAATGGAATTACCACTTTCGGTAATATTACCGTTAATGGCCTCGGTTTGTTTGCTGGAGCATCCGGGGAAATGGAGGCGGTAAGTGGTCAGACAGTAACTCTTGAAGTACGCAGCAATAGCACAACCTCTGATGCCTTTATGTCATTTCATATACCGAATAATTTCGCCTGCCACTTCGGTCTCGATGCGAATACCCAACGATTACAAATAGGTGGCTGGTCGATGGGCACTAACTCCTATAAGATTTGGGACCAGCGAGGATTATTCGTATCTACTACGCCTCATGCAAATCCGCAGGTTGGCGACATTTGGATCGACACTTCAACGTAAGAAGGATCGCAACAATTGACTCGACCTGAAGATCCAATGCATATATTGGTCTTCCTCTTCCTAGCTCGGCTTGGCAGCCAGTTATACATGAATGACTTTGCAAAGGGGAACAGTCAACGAATACAAGTAGCGGTTTCCCCGTTCAATCAAGCCATATCGTGGTTACCTTAGTAATGACTCTTCCCGTAACGGTGGGATTAATCCCTACATCTTGGGGGTGTTGCCGCTTGAATGGTCAGCGCCAGCGCATAATTTGGAACGTACTGCAGACATAGAAGGAGGCTGATTGGATGCAACTGACGCCGAACCTGAACTTAAAGAAGCCCGAAGGCACAGACGTCGTTGATATTGCTGATCTAAACGAAAATGCGGATAAATTGGATACGGAGGTTGCCAAACTTGCTTCTACTACCGCCCCAGGACGGATGTCCGCAGCGGACAAGGCGAAGCTGGACGCCGCTACGAGTGCAGCGACAGCTTCTATGATGGTGCAGCGGGATGCCAGCGGCCGCTTTAAGGCGGCGGCACCGGCGGCGGCTGATGATGTGGCGCGTAAACAAGAAATCACGGAGCATGCCGATGTAAAAGCAACTACAGGTGGGGGATACGGCCATACAACGCTGGTCGATGCGGTGAACAGCACAGCGACGGATAAAGCGGCTACGGCGCGGGCGGTTAAAGAGGCGTTTGATAAAGGTGCGAATGCGGTGCAACCGGATGCATATGTACCTCCCGGTTCCTCATTAAACGACGTCATCGAATCCGGCTTCTATCGCCTCCAAGATCCCCATCCGGATGCGCCTCCACAATATGGCCACGGTCAGATGATTGTTTGCAGAGGTGGGGATACGATATTTCAGATCGTGAAGTCATACAACAATTCCGCGATGTACGTTCGCAGCGGTAACCCTTCTGCAACGGGAGGAACGGGCTCTTGGACACCATGGTACGCGATTATGACTTCGGATGGAGGGGCGTTCACTGGCTACGTAGTCCATAGTGCAGGAGCGCGTATAGGAAAGGGCGCTGCTTTGAGTGGTACGAAGAGTGATGATTCTACCGAGAATATGATTTTTTTAGATCAAAATGGCGGTGGCACAGTAATTACCGGAACACCGAATATTCCATTCGGCGTGCACTCATCTGCTACGCCGACGTGGTGGGATGGCACGGTTGTGCGGGAGTTCATCCATAGCGGCGGTGGGCAAAATATTTACGGAAGTCTCGTCGTAACTGGCGCAGGGAGTATATTCGCAAACAGCGGTACATTCTATCTCGGAAACCCAGCGTCAGGTTCAACGTTAAGCGGACCACATACCATAATGAACATTTACAGCAACAGCCTTCGATTCTACGAGTCCGGAGGCAGCAACAGAGGCATATCGCTAAATTTAGCAGAGTGTTTGCCCGGAGCAGGATCTGTTATGTGGCACTCGCAAAACTCGCATAGAGTATCCGTGCAAGCTACCGCTCCTACTCCGCTACAAGTCGGCGACGTCTGGATCGACACATCAGCTTAACGAAGGGAGGCATCGTAAGCAATGCCGCAAATGAAATGGTGGAACGGATCCTCTTGGGTCGTTCCCAAAGCGGTTCGAACGTGGGATGGATCACAATGGGTCGAACGTACGAAGATGAAGTTTTGGGGAGGAGTTTCGTGGGTCGACGTCACTGTTAAGCCGGAACTTTACCTGCTCCGCCAAGGACTCATCGTTGACCCGGCGGTCCCATATGCTCCGGAAAAATACGGCGACGCGAACATATTCCACGAACCTGCAAATGTTATATATGGACGCTCGCTAAGCTTGTTTGCTAACGATGGCGGTGTGACGCGGCTCACGTGGAACCTTGGCAACGTTAATATGAGTTCTTATAAACGTCTTAACATAATGGTATACGCGCGTGACGACAGAGACGGCGGAGAGTGGCATTTACAAATTAATCGTGATTTTTCGATTCACCGACAAATTATTGAATCATCACGCTATCCGTCGCCATCAATGCGGACTCTAGGCGTTGATATTGCGCTAACCGGAACGTCGGCCAAAACAGGCATAACTCTATACAACACCGCGTACTCCGATGGAATGTCGCAGCTATACGTAAGAGACCTTTGGTTCTCGACGTAAAACTAATCCGAAAGGAATGACGTAAATGAAGCTCCAACACATGATGTATACAGAATCAACGGGTGTCCCGAGCAATCGGGGCTATCTTATTTGAAGATTAGGGGACGATAGCAATAGCAGATGCCAAATATAATGCATTACTCCCGCGTAGTGGTAGGATCATCCGAGAAGACTTCAGCAGGGTTAATGAGGCAGACTTGCTGGAAGCCATATACACAGTCTTGAGTTGCGTCGACGGAATGAGCGTCAGGTTGACTGTCAGCACGTTTTCTGAATAGAAAACACAAGCTAGTATTTGTTGTAGTCAAGGAAGAGTAAGGCATCTTTAAGGGGCCGAAAACGAGCAGCCGCTAGGAACACAACATCTTCTAACTGTAACTACAGAAGAAAGAGGTTACCTTGAAAAGATTACGTCACACCACACAAGCCCCGAGCAATCGGGGCATTCCATTTAACCTGCCGTAAGGGGTGAAGAGGAGGCGATTCGATTGCCAGTTGAAACCCAAGAGCAGATTATAGAAAGGTTAGCGCGCGTTGAGACAAAAATCGATTATATGATGAATGCCCGCGACATCGCTCAGGAAGCGCTCCAATCCACCAAATCCGCCCACCAGAGGCTAGACCGGCTGGAAAAAATCGTGTACTGGGCGGCGACAACGATTATTGGCAGCGTGATCATTGCAGTTCTGGCAATGGTCATCAAGACGAAGGGGGAGTAACATTGTGCCAGACACCCAACTATTTACCTGGCAAGCCCTGCTGACCATCGGCGGGGCTTCTTTATTGACCTTCTACATCGTGCAATATACCAAAGTTCTAATCGACCGCATCCTGCAAAAGTGGCGGGTGCCCACGGATCTGTATGCCGTGCTGGTCGCTTGGATCGTGTTGCTCGCCGCCCAGTTTGCGATCGGGGTACAAGTTGCCCACGACTGGCGGACATACTTTCTGACGTTCGCCAACGCTTTTCTCGTAGCGGCTGCCGCCGGGCAGATCCAAAACAAATCCATTCATCCCCCCGGAGGTGAATCCACCAATGAAAGGACTTGATTGCGCGACGCCGCTCCAACAAGCTTCGGCCGAGGCTTTTGCCCGAGACGGCTATCAATTTGCTTGCCGATACCTCGTCCCGACGGGCTGGAAGCGGCTGACCCGCGAAGAAGCCGAGCTGATCTCCGAGGCGGGGCTGCAGGTCATCTCCGTCTTCGAGATGACGGCCGACCGGGCGCTTGGAGGGCGAGCGGCGGGATTGGCTGACGGGGCGACTGCGCTTCGAACCGCTCACGCGATCGGGCAGCCGGAAGGCAGCGCGGTTTATTATGCGGTAGATTTCGATGCAACCACCCATCAGATGCCCGTCGTGATCGACTACATCCGCGCCGCTTCCGAAGCTTCTCCCGGATATTTGACCGGGGTGTACGGTTCCTACCGTGTGATCGAGGCTGTCCGCGAAGCCGGAGTCTGCACCCGCTACTGGCAAACGTACGCCTGGAGCCGAGGGCATAAAGCGGAAGGCATCCATCTGTATCAATACCGCAACGATATCGTAGTCAACGGCGTTCGAATCGATCTGAACGATTCCTACGGAGACGAAGGAGGGTGGAGTACAGTGATGAGATATAACTTGAAAGCGGAGGACGTGAACGAAATGATCGAGCGTTTCCTCAGCCACGAGTTCGATCAGGCCTCCCGCGAAGACAAAATCCGCCGCAATTACTTGGCCAACGAACTGCGGAAAGCGTCCGGCCAGCCCGAGCAGCTGTACATTCCCGAATAACGCCGCCGCATTCCAGCGCTTCGCGGAAACCGCACGTTCAGCATCTTCGATGGAACACGCATCGACCCATCCCTTGAAATCGCGCACCACATAAACCGCCACCGATTCACCCCCTGTCATCGCGTCTGCAAGCTGCAAACCCGCCTATGCACCACCGTTAGCAAAATATTTACAAAACTTGCGATTCACGATAACAATCGGTGGTTAAGCTAGAAGCATAGTCCGATAAGCGAACAACGCTTAGGAGGTATGCATTCATGATCCGAAAAGTCCGGATATGGCTGGCCCCGATTCTGATGATTGTTTTACTCATCGCCCACGAGACGGTTCAGGGACAATTCGACGACACGACAGCAGCAGACCGGATCCTTCATGCCCAACCGGATGAGGCAGCTAAGCCGATGAGCTTGCCGTTGTTGTCGATCCTCGAAGCCAAGGATTTGCCGGGCCACACCGTTACGATAAAAGGAAAAGTAGTGTCCGTACCTACTCCCCAAGCGAACGGCTTCTGTCAGTTCGTTGTGGAAGACGAGACCGGCTCGCTGCTTTTGTCCACGAAGGCGGCTTCGCTCCAAGTCGGCGATATTATCCAAGTAACCGGCAAATTGGGCATCTCGCCACAATCCGCCCTGCTGAGAGCGGATCGGGACGATATCTTCCTCATTCGATAGCAGCTCCCATAGTATTCTCCCTCATAAAAACTGCCGGACCTATTCGTCCGGCTTTTCGTGCTTCCTTCCCGAGGCCCCCTTCAGTAGTCACCGTTTCACGACTGTTCCCTCTGTTCCGCATATCCGTACCCGAAGCAGTTACACCGCATATACTGTGTACATAAACTCTGCATCCGAAGGATACTCCCCCGCTTCCTGAGAATCCAAGCGGAGAGCCCGGATGAATGCCGTAGAAGCGAAGCGTTCACATTTGGTTCCCGGATTTTCACCATAGATGCTTCCATCCAAAAAATCCGGGAACAACGGCGATCGAAGGCATCATCCGGGCTAGGAGCGGACCGCCATTTCACCAGAGCCCGCAAGGATTGCATTTACACTTATATTAAACAGCTGCATCCGAAGGATACTCCTTCACTTCCAGTGAATCCAAGTGGAGAGCCCGGATGAATGCCGTAGAAGCGAAGCGTTCGCATTTGTTCCCGGATTTTCACCCTAGAAGCTTCCATCCAAAAAATCCGGGAACAACGGCGATCGAAGGCATCATCCGGGCTAGGAGCGGACCGCCATTTCACCAGAACCCGCAAGGATTGCACTGGAACAGCTTCACCACCACGGAAAGGGGCGAGCAGCATGAGTTCCAACCATTCCGCCATGGACAACATTCGAAGATACGGCGCGAACAACTATAACCCGCTTCCCGTCATGCTCGTGAAAGGAGAGGGCGTATGGGTAGAGGATACGCAGGGCAAGCGTTATCTGGACATGCTGAGCAGCTACTCCGCGCTGAACCACGGGCACCGGCATCCCAAGGTGATCGCCGCCCTCCGAGAGCAGGCGGACCGCCTTACGTTAACCTCCCGCGCCTTCCACAGCGAGCCGATCGGCGCCTTGTACGAGAAGCTGGCGCGGCTGACCAGCAAATCGAAAATCGTGCCGATGAATACCGGTGCCGAAGCAGTCGAAACCGCCATAAAAGCAGCTCGTCGATGGGCTTGCGATAAGAAAAATATCCCCGACGGGCAAGCCGACATCATCGTATGCGAAGGCAACTTTCATGGTCGCACCGTGACCGTAACGTCCTTCTCGACCGAGCCGGCATACCGAAGAGGATTCGGTCCGTTCACACCCGGCTTCACCACCATCCCATACGGCGACGCTGCGGCGCTGGAGCAAGCGATTACGCCACACACGGCCGCCTTTCTGGTCGAGCCGATTCAAGGCGAAGCCGGAGTCATCGTGCCGGAGGAAGGGTATTTAAATAAAGCCGCTGCCTTATGCAAACAACACAACGTCCTGCTTATGGCCGACGAGATCCAGACTGGCTTCGGCCGTACCGGCCAGCCGTTCGCCTGCGACTGGGAGCACGTCGTCCCGGACGTCTACATTCTCGGCAAAGCGCTCGGCGGCGGCGTATACCCGGTGTCTGCGGTAGCGGCGGACAAGGACGTGCTCGGCGTATTCGACCCGGGCTCCCACGGTTCCACCTTCGGCGGCAACCCGCTGGCTTGTGCCTGTGCCGTAGCGGCGATCGATGTTTTCGAGCAGGAACAGCTGGCGCAGCGCTCCCGGGAGCTGGGCGATCATGCGATGCAGCGGCTTCGCTCCGTCCAAAGCCCCATCCTGCGCCAGATCCGCGGCAAAGGCTTGTTCATCGGGCTGGAGCTGACCGTCGAGGCAAGGCCGTACTGCGAGCGGCTCATGGAACAAGGCGTGCTGTGCAAAGAAACGCATGCGACCACGATCCGGCTGGCGCCACCGCTGACGATCAGCCGGGAGGAGCTCGACTGGGGCCTGGACCGGATCGAGCGCGTGTTGAAAGGAGCGGTCACATGAACCCGAATATATGCAAACAGATTTCCGTATTGGGCGTCCCGATGGACCTCGGGGCCGACCGGCGCGGAGTCGATATGGGGCCCAGCGCGATCCGGTGCGCGGGTCTTGAGGCCAGACTGGAGCAGCTCGGCTACGCCGTTCAGGACGAAGGCGACCTCGTGGTCCGCAGAGCCAAGGCATACTCGAGCACGCTGCCCGAAACCAATATGAAATATGCGTACGAGATCGTCCGGGTGAATGAGGAGCTGGCGGAGAAAGTCGCAGCCATAACGGCGGCAGGAGACTGGTTCCCGCTCATTCTGGGCGGAGATCACAGCATTGCGATCGGGACACTCGCCGGGGTGACCCGGTACAAGGAGCGGATCGGCGTCATCTGGTACGATGCGCATGGAGACGTCAATACCCCGGACACCTCCCCGTCCGGCAACATTCACGGCATGGCGCTGGCTGCGGCGCTCGGGTTCGGGCATCCCGCCTTGACCGGAATCGGAATCGGCAGCGGCGGCGTTCCCCGCATCGATCCGCGCAACGTCGTTCTCGTAGGCGCTCGGTCGCTCGACCCGGGCGAGCGTATCTTTTTGAAGCAGCACGGGGTCACCGTCTACACGATGCACGAGATCGACCGGATCGGCATATCTGCGGTGATGGAGCAGGCGGTGCGTCTCGCATCCGCCGGGACGGAAGGCGTTCATCTCAGCCTCGACCTGGACGGACTGGACCCGGAGGACGCTCCCGGAGTAGGGACCCCGGTGCCCGCCGGCATCAGTCTGCGGGAGAGTCTGCTGGCCATGGAGATATTATCTGCTTCGGGCCTCTTAACCAGCGCCGAGTTTGTAGAAGTCAATCCGGTGCTGGACCTAAGGAACAAGACAGCCAAGGCGGCCGTAGAGCTGATCGCATCCCTGCTCGGCGAAACCATCATGTAAACGCTGCCAATCGCGACCTCCATTCAAATGAGGCAAAACCCGGCCGTTCCAGTATAATTTTCCTCCGGTTTTGTGTATGATAGAGAGATAATCTAGAGCGCGCCCCAATCGGCGAGAAGGGAAGGTAGACGAGGAGATGGAGCCGAAGACGGAATCATCGAACTTTATCAAAACCATTATTGCAGAAGACATGAAAGAGGGCCGGACCGCGCAAGTAGTCACCCGGTTTCCGCCCGAGCCGAACGGTTATTTGCATATCGGCCACGCGAAGGCGATCTGCCTGAACTTCGAGCTGGCCGACGAATTCGGCGGGCGGACGAACCTGCGCTTTGACGACACGAATCCGGTTAAGGAAGATACCGAATACGTCGACGGCATCCTGAACGATATTCGCTGGCTCGGCTTCGAATGGGAGGAGCTGCATTTCGCTTCCGACTATTTCGAAGAGACGTACAACCGGGCCGTCCTCCTCATCCGCAAAGGACTGGCCTACGTGGACGACCAGACGCCGGAGGAAATGAGGCTGGCTAGAGGGACGCTGACCGAGCCGGGCAAAGACAGCCCGTACCGGAACCGCTCCGTCGAAGAAAACCTCGACCTGTTCGCCCGGATGCGGGCCGGCGAGTTTCCGGACGGGGAGAGAGTGCTCCGCGCCAAGATCGATATGGCTTCGCCAAACATCAATATGCGCGACCCGGCGTTGTACCGGATCATCCATGCGCATCATCATAAAACCGGAGACGCTTGGTGCATATATCCGATGTACGACTTCTCGCATCCGATCGGGGACGCGCTGGAGGGCATCACCCACTCGCTGTGCTCGCTCGAATACGAGGACCATCGTCCGCTGTACGACTGGGTCATCCGCGAATGCGAGATGGAGCACGTCTCCCGCCAGTACGAGTTCGCCCGGTTCAACATGACCAATACGATCATGAGCAAGCGTTACCTGAAAATGCTCGTCGATTCCAAAGTCGTCGACGGCTGGGACGATCCGCGGATGCCGACGATTACCGGATTGCGCAGACGCGGGTATACGGCCGAAGCGATCCGCAGCTTCATGCGCGAGGTCGGTGTGGCCAAAGCCGTGTCTACGGTAGACTCGCAATTTCTCGATCATTTCCTGCGTGAGGATCTGAAGCTGAAGGCGCCCCGGACGATGGCGGTCATTCAGCCTTTGAAGGTCGTCATCACGAATTACCCGGAAGGCCAAGTGGAGATGCTGGACGCCGAGAACAATCCGGAGAATGAAGAGATGGGCACCCGGCAAATTCCATTCTCCCGGGAAATCTGGATCGAGCGGGACGATTTTGCGGAAAATCCGCCGCCGAAGTACCATCGCCTGTTCCCGGGCAACGAGGTGCGTCTGAAGCACGCTTACTTCATCAAGTGCGAGGAAGTCATCAAGGACGCGGACGGCAACGTCATCGAGATTCATTGCACATACGATCCGGAGACGAAAAGCGGCAGCGGCTTTACCGGGCGCAAGGTGAAAGGAACGATCCATTGGGTCGACGCGACAAAGGGCATTCCGGCGGAATTCCGGTTTTACGAGCCGCTTGCGCTGGATGAGAAGGTCGATGCCGATACGCTCCTGGAGCGTCTCAATCCGAACTCGCTGGAGGTTCTCGGCGGCTTCGTTGAGCCGGATATGGCTTCCGTCCAGCCGCAGGACAAGTTCCAATTTTTCCGCCACGGCTATTTCAACGTCGATTCCAAGCATTCCGCACCGGGTAAGCCGGTGTTCAACCGCATCGTGTCACTGAAAAGCTCGTACGATCCGGGCGCGAAATAAAGCCCGGCCAAATAACAAAGAGCCTCCGATGCCACTGACTGTGTGGCGGGAGGCTCTTATTTGCTTGCACGCGAAGTTTACCGCTAACGGCTTAATCCGAAGACGCCGGAGGAAGAACGAGCCGGAGCAGCATCAGCACATCGTACCGGTCAAAGCCGGGCAAGCCGTTCACGTCCGGGTAGCCGGACGTAATCGTCCCGATCAGATCGTCGATATGAATGCCGTCGTCGTCTTCGTACGCGGCCCGCAATCCGTTCTCCTGAACGACGGGGATTTCCAACTGGATCACTTGGTTCTCTTCGGCATCCTCCAACGCTCCGGGCAAAATGCTGATCGTGAACGGGCTGCCTGCCGCAACCGGTTGTGCCAGTGTGACGAACACCTGATGAATCTCGCCCGGCCCCTCGCCAAAAGAAACCGATTGGACGGTCGTCTGCAGTCCGTTTAGTTTGATCGACTCCAGAGGAATCGGGCCCGTGTCGGTGTACAGCGCTTTTTTGGAATACAGCTCAAGGGTTCGCCCATCGCCTCTAAGCAAGGCGTATCCGATCGGCTGTACCGCAGGAGGACGGCGGATGGTAAAGGAGTACGAGTTTTCCCCAAGACCGTCATCCGAAGCTGTCGTAATAAGCAGGCTCGCTCCCGGCTCGGATTCGGGGAGATGGATGATCATTTCCTGAATGAGAGGGCCGGAATCGGAATACGTGCTGTTCGTAACGGTATACGCCGCGCCGCTTACGGTTAGCTGCGAACGTCGGTCGGCCACGACGAGGCGCAGCGGCAGCTCCGTCGCTCCGGAAGGTATAATCCAGTCGTACGAGCCGTAGGGGCTGTCCGCTGCAACCAGAAGTTCGCCAACTGACGAGGAGGCGTGAAACGGCCGAGCAATCGTGACGTTGTCGATCTCTTGGGTACTGACCGCATCGCCGGTGCTGGCGGAGAAGCCGATCCCGCTAAACCGTCCGTCCAGTTGGCCGGAGTAATCGATCACCGGATCGCCGTTCCAGACGACCTTCACACCGTCGTTTCTGACTTGAACCGTGACATCGTGCCACTGATCCAAAGCGATATATGCCTGATCTATATAGGCTAAACGGGGAGACGATTGTTCAGGGTCGCAGCAATGCACCGGGGTGTTGTGGAACAACGAGACGTTGGGACTATACTCGGCATGCTCGTAATTGGCCCAGGTATCGAATTCGACCCCGTATCCGCTGCCCACCTCGAATCCCATCCCTCCGCCTTTGACCGGAAATTCGTTTTTCTCCTTGTTGAACATGAAGACGATTCCGTCGGCCGTTCCGTATGGGGACGGATCCGTAATCCGGAACTGAAACGATACGTCATAGGGCGGGGCGATGTTTTGCTTCAGCCAGATCGTTCCGACCTGATCCTGAAGCGAGGACGTCAGCCGCAAGCTGCCATCCGCTAACGCAGACGCGCCCAACATGCTCCACAATCCCGATTCCGATTCGAACCTGTCCTCGATCCATAATTCGCTCCCGGAGCTTGCGGGACTTTCCGCATATACCGGCACTCCTGCCCACCCGATTCCGATACATGCCGCGAGCAAGATCCGGAGCCACACACTTCCCGATTTGACCAAGCCGTTCTCCCCCTACTACCGAATCCAATACTATTTCTAAATTTATTATACTTGCTTCCTATAAGGGGGGAAAGAATTCCGTGGTATAATATTGTCGGAATGGGTATTGTTTGCGTGGGAGAGGGACAACGATTATGCTGTTTGTGCTTATAGCTTTATGGAGCGTAGCTGTCGTGCTGCTCATATCGGACTTTAAGAAAAGCTCGATCCGCTGGCTCAGCGGCGTTGCTTTTTGCGGCGGCTCGGGGGCCTTGTCGGCTTTGCTTGGTGATACCTTGATACCGCTGGCCCTGGCGAGAGAAGCGGGGGCCGGACTTTTGGATGTGATGGAGGGGCTGCGTAAGCTGTCCTCGCTGCTCCAATATTACGGATTGCCTTATACGTTCGTTTTGTTCGCGGTAAGCTACAACCCGCCGTCCTGGCTGACCCGGCGGCGTAATATGTGGCTGGCGCTTGCGTTACTGCTGCCAATAGCGCTTACCATGCTGCTCGTCCGTCCGATTCACCCGATACCATTCCGGCTGACGGCCGCATGGGCGCTTCCGTACGCGGCATTCGGCTCACTGTGGATCGTATTCAAGCGGCAGACGCATGCAACGACGAAGCTGAGCGACCGGTTGACGATTCTTGCGATCGTCCCCGCGGTACTGCTTTGTGCGGTGATGAACTATGTGCTTCCAAGCTTCGGTCTTTTTGAAATGTGGCGGTACAATACTTGGATTATCGCATTTGCGGTGCTTGTGTTTACGATAGCTATATTTAATTACGGGTTTCTGGGCGTCCGCGTCCTGATCCAGACCCGCAAGCTGGATGTGTCTATCCGCGCCGTAACGTCGGGAACCGCCGTGTTGAACCACGCGATCAAGAACGATGTCGGCAAAATGAAGCTGTTCGGCGAGAAAATACGCGCCTACGCGGAGCGGACGGATCAGCCCGAGCTGGCCGCCGATATTAACGTCGTGCTTGCGGCATCCCGGCACGTGCAGGAGATGATCGCCCGCGTGCAGGACCAGACGCAGGAGCTGGCGCTCCGGCCGGGACGGCACCGTCCGCTCGATATGCTGGAGGCGCTCCGCGATCAGCTCGACACAGGCAATTCGAACGTCCGTATCCACCTCGGGGTTCCGGCGGACATGGAGCTGCTGTGCGACCGCGCGCAGACGGTGGAGACCTGGAACAATGTGCTCTCCAACGCGATCGAGGCGATGCCGGGAGGCGGGGACATCTTTGTGAAAGCGTACGAAGTGAAGCACCACACGGTGTTTGAGATCAAAGATACGGGACCGGGTATGGATAAAAAGCTGCTCAGCCAGGTAATGGAGCCGTTTTTTACGACAAAGGGAGAACGCCGGATGAATTTCGGGCTGGGGCTGTCGTATTGCTACCAGGTGATGCGCAAGCACGGCGGCACGTTTGATCTATACAGCCAGCCGGGGAAAGGCGTTACGGCGGTTATGCGGTTTCCGAAGAAGAAACAAAGGGGCGGAAGACGATGAACGACATACGCGTACTCATCATCGAAGACGATCCGGATTGGCTCCGCGGGCTGACCGCTTATCTGGAAGCTCAGCCGGGCCTGCAGATCGCGGGCAGCGCGGGCACGGTTGAAGACGCTGCCAAGGCGATCCGCGAGCTCGAATACGACGTGGTGCTGATGGATATTATGCTGGCGGACGAGGTGGCGGGCATCAATCTGGCTCAGGAAGTGCTGATGAGCGGGAATCATGCGAGAGTGCTCATGCTGACCTCGATGGAGCTGAAGGAGCTGATGTTCGACGCGTTCCGCGCGGGAGCGGCCGATTATTTGATCAAATCGGACTTTGAACGGATTCCGGACGCGATCCGCGACGCCTACCGGAACGAATCGCCGATTAGCGCGGCCGCAGCCGCACAGATGCGGGAAGAATTCCGGAGGCTGAAGCAGTTGGAAAAAACCTACGAACAGAAGGAACTGAAGGAAAAAATTACGCCTTCCGAGCTGCAGGTTCTCGAGATGATCGATAATGGCATGCCGCAATCGGCCATTGCCGACAAGCTGGTCGTCTCGATCCGGACGATCAAGGTGCATGTCGGCAACGTGCTGAAGAAGATGGGCGGCGGCAGCAGCAAAGATGCGGCCCGCAAAGCCCGTGACCTCGGGTTGTTCGAGAAGCGCGAGGACGGGAAGTAAAGCATCAAGGAATCAGCGAATGGCCTTGCCTTGAGAAGCGGCTTGGGGCAAGCGAGCGGGAGGAGCCGACTGCAACCGGGGATTATCGGGCGGCTTGGCCGGTGACGCTCCAAGTTGCCCGCCATAGGCAGGGAGGCAGGCAGGCGGGAGGGTGGGTTCTCAGATTTTCCGATCCGCGAGCGTTTCCGCTCTGGCCTGCACCTCCGCCAGCCCGTCGCGCACTTCGCCGATCGGCAGCCGTCCGGCTTCGAGTGCCTGCTCGTCCGTCTCCAGCAACCGCTCGTAGAAATGACAGGCTTCGTCCAGCAGCCGGATATAGGCGGTACGGTCGAAGCCCGGGGCGGCATTCTCCGCTTCTTCCCGGGAGTCATCCAGCAGCTCGAACAAGACGTCTTCCGCATCCGCGTATCGTCCTGCAGAGCCGTAGTACGGCCAGAGCAGCTCTTTCGTACCGCGCGGGAGCTCGTAGTGGCTAAGCCGCTCAACCAGCTCCTCGATCTGGCCTTGCGTATCCCATCCTTCCACGTTCGGATGATCTTTGTGGGCAATCAGTGACAAGTTCAGCGCCTTCAGATTCAGCCGGTACTCGTCGTCCGGCTTCTCCAGCATGCCGCACAGCTCGGCTTCTTCCTTAAGCAGGCCGGCGATCAAAAACATTTTCTCCGAAGCGGACTCTCCGTCCCGGCTGAGCAAATCAACGAGATCGCGCTCGGATAAAGCGCGGACGAGACCGGGATTGATCCCGAACAGCCGCTTGTACGTTTCCCCCACCAGCTCCATCGCTTCCTGCGGCTTAAGCTGCTTTTTCATGCCTAGTATGGCGCCGATCGAACTGCTGATCTGCTCGATCAGACGCATGATGTAATCGCGTTGAAACATCCCCTGCACACCCTCCTGCCCGTGAATATTCGTTTTATCGTCTACTATACGTTTTTACTATACCATACGTTTCCCCTTGGCCCGATTTCGGTTACACTATCGGTAAAGCCCGGCCGAGCTGCTTACGGTTTGCAGCCGAGCAATCCATCAAGAGGAGTGGATAGCCGATGATCATCGATATTTTTCAAGATAACGTATGTCCCTGGTGCCGGATCGGCATGGCAAATTTATTTCGGGCGCTCGAAGAATATAGCGGGGAGCCGGTGACGATCCGCTGGCGGGCGTATATGCTCGATCCGAGCGTGCCGGAGGAAGGCCTTCCATTTATGAGCACGATGAGGCAAAAGTACGGGAAGCAGTTTTCCAAAGAAGGGAAGATCAGCCGGGTTGTCGAAGCGGGAGCCGCCGCAGGCGTGAAGTTCGATTTCGACAAGGTCGACATGATGCCGAATACGAAGCTCAGCCACCGTTTGATCGCGATCGCGCCGGATTCGGCGAAGATGGACCTGGTTGAGGCGATCAACCGGGCGTATTTCGAAGAAGGCCGGGACATCGGCAGTCGCTCGGTGCTGCTGGAGATCGCCGAAGAGAACGGGCTTGCGTCTGCGGAACTGGGGGAACGGCTGGATCGCGGCGAGGGAGAGCGGCAGGTGGAGGAGGACTTCGCCATGGCGAGAAAGATCGGCATATCTGGGGTTCCGTTTTTTATCGTGGGCGGGAAGTTCGGGCTGTCGGGAGCGCAGCCGCCGGAGTCGTTTCTTAAAGTGTTTCGGAGACTGGAGGAGCAGGCGGACAAGTAAGGGACTGCCCGGAAGCGGCGGAAACGCAAAAAAAAGAGGCCCCGTACCAGAAATGTCGGGAGGGCCTCCCTTTTGTATGCCTGTATGGTTGTATGCGTATAGGGTTAGTTAGCTGTGTCGGTTGTTACCACTGCATAGCCCGCGCGTCCCGTTCGAACTGCTCCAGCAGAATGTTAGCCCGTTCTACGTCCTTTTTGTGAACGTACAGCTTAACGGTCGAGTAATTCCCCCCGTTCAGGTTGTGCTGCGCGGTAATCCCAGCTTGCTCGGCGACTTCGGACTGAATCCGGCATTTGACGTTGTTCGATTTCAAATAAGCGCATTTTGTCTCCAGCTCGTCAGCATTGCCTCCGCTGGAGGCGAGCACTGTCTTCCATCCCGTGCTGCGGACGGCAAACAATCCGATCACCAATAGGGCCGCTACAATCATAATCATCCATCCCATGCTCCTGCACCACCTTCAAAAAATTTGTCGGTACTGAAGTTTCGCCGGCTAACGATTACGGTCGTCCCTGCGTGCCTCCTGCACGCCTGATTGGGCGGAGAGCGTGCTCCAGCTGACCTCGGCGCCTTGTCGGATCGCATGCGGGCAAGCGCCGGGGCGTCCTTGCACATGCCCTCTTACTTCCTCTTTAAACCGATCCCTGCCCTTTGAAACCGGGTCTGCCCAAAAAAATCTTGCTGTCCTTGTGGTACAATAGAAGCGACAGCTTGTATACTCGTCCGGAGCTTCGAGCGAGAGGGGGGCGCCGGTTTAAGGAGTCAAGGAGAAGGTTATGATTCGAATCGGACTTACCGGTTGGGGCGATCACGAAGCGTTGTATCGGAACGGTACGGCGACGCCTGACAAACTGCGCGTGTACGGGAAGACGTTTCCGATCGTCGAGGTGGACAGTTCGTTTTACGCCATCCAGCCGGAGCGCAATTATGAGAAATGGGCGCAGGAGACGCCTGTGCATTTCGGATTTATCGTGAAGGCGTATCAGGGGATGACCGGGCATCAGCGAGGCAAGCCGCCGCACGATTCGGAGGAGTCTCTGTTCGCCGCTTTTCTGGCTTCTATCCGACCTTTGCGGGAAGCGGGGAAGCTGAAGGCGGTGCTGTTCCAGTATCCGCCCTGGTTCGATTGCACGCGGAAGCATGTCGAGACGCTGCGCCAAGCCAAGCAGCGAATGGGCGACGTGCCGCTTGCGCTCGAATTCCGCAACCGCACCTGGTTTGAGCCGGAGATGCGAGAGCGTACGCTTGCGTTCATGGAACGGGAGAGTTGGGCGCACAGCATCTGCGACGAACCTCAGGCGGGAATCGGCTCGGTGCCGATCGTGCTTGTACCTACGCATCCGGAGCTGACGGTCGTCCGGTTTCACGGGCGCAATACGGAGGGCTGGCACAGCAGCGGCGAGCCGAATTGGCGGGATGTGCGCTATTTGTACCGTTATAACCGGGAGGAGCTTGCGGAGTGGGTGGAGCGTCTGCGTTTGTTGCAGGAGGGAACCAAGGAGATATGCGTGCTATTCAACAACAACTCCGGCGGGGACGCAGCGTCGAACGCGCTGGAGCTGGCGCAACTGCTGAGACTGGACTACCCGGAGCTTCCAACGCCTCCCGTCCAGCTGGACTTGTTTGGGGAGTAGGCTGTGGCTATAGGCTTTCGGCGCTTGGTCAAGTGTAGTCGGTTATTGTTATGAGCGTAGGGCACAGAGCGCAGAACACAGAACACAGAGCGCAGAACACAGAACACAGAACACAGAACACAGAACACAGAACACAGAACA
The DNA here is from genome assembly GCF_014705615.1 of Paenibacillus oceani. Lineage (GTDB taxonomy): Bacteria > Bacillota > Bacilli > Paenibacillales > NBRC-103111 > Paenibacillus_AB > Paenibacillus_AB oceani. The sequence goes on along the minus strand of NZ_JACXJA010000001.1, from coordinate 171,917 downwards.
CAGAACACAGAACACAGAACACAGAACACAGAACACAGAACACAGAGCACAAAACACAAAACACAAAACACAGAATACACGCTCAACACACACAACGCGTACCACGTTAACACATAGTACATATTGTAGCCTGGACCGGTGGGATTAAAGCCGATCGTGCGGAGCGATGCGAAGACCCGCATCGCGTCCATGTGCAGTCAGTCTCCTTATATGGCACGCCTATAAGAGGTTTTTGAGACCGCTATTTCGTGAAAAACCGGCCGGTCCAGCAAAATAGAGGATGTTTGGAGCTTTTATTATCGGCGAAAGATCGGATATTGCATAATTGCCTCAATATAGCGGCTCCAAACATCTCTTATTTACTCCAAACCAGCGAGCGGATGGACAATAAGAGTCTCTAAAGACTCTAAAGACTCTAATGATCGCTAGTTGTAGCTCTGCCCCACACTGCTCGGCCAAGCTCCGGGTGGGCCCTCCTTGGCCGCCACGCGAGAGGGTTTCTCGCTGACACGGTTCCGCAGGTGGCAGCCTGCCGACCGGCCGCGGGCCGGAGAGCGGCAAGCGCATGCCGTTTGCGCGAGCCGCGCCCCCAGCCGCCCTGCCTGCTCAGTACTCCGTCTTAATCGTCGACTGGCACCACAGCTCGAACGGATTCGCCGCCGACGGGTCGGGCTCCAGCCGGATCATTGGAAGCCGGCGCTCTTCGAGCGGCTTGGCGATCTCCTCGTAGATCAGGCTGTCGTCGAATCCGGCTGCGGCCGCATCGGCCCGGTCCAGGGCGTAGTAGACGGCGCGCACCCTCGCCCAGTACAGGGCGCCGAGGCACATCGGACACGGCTCGCAGCTCGTATACACGTCGCAGCCGGTTAGCCGGAAATCGCCCAGGCTGCGGCACGCGTCCCGGATCGCCTGCACCTCGGCATGGGCCGTCGGATCGTTCGCCGAAGTCACCTCGTTGGCTCCGCGGCCGATGATCCGCCCGTCCTTGACGACGACGGCCCCGAACGGTCCTCCCCGCTCTCCTTGCGCATTGCCGCACGCCAGCGACAACGCCTCCTTCATGAATGCTGCCTCCGTTTTGTCCATAGCCCCCAACCTCCGCTACTCTGAATAAGTTCTTCCATTTACCCTATGATCCGCCTACTGTAACATGACTTATGCACGGACCGACTCCTCTCCTGGAAACTGAACCGATGACGACCCGGCCCCAAACGAAAAAAAGAAAAAAACCTTCACCCCGATCCGGGGCGAAGGTGCAGGAGCGTCCCGCGTGTGCCGCTCAAGCTTTCATCTTAGCGAACGCATCGCGGGGATGCAGGAACGAGGTGGGCACGGACGCCAATTTCTTGAACACGATGTCGCCCTTCAACACGGAAGGCCCGCTCGTATATACCGCTTCCCGTTCTTCTTCGATCCTTTTCTTGGCGCGGACCGCCTTCTCCGTACCGTTCGGCCGTTTTGTCATCGTACTCACACCCTTTCCAGAAATAGTGCCAGGATGCCGAGCAGCACCTGGTTTTTATGAGTAACCTCGTCAAGCACCATCCGGGAGTTGAAAGCGCTCCGGCTTTGCTTCTCCAGGAAGCAGTGCAAAGTGACGATGTAATGCTTCGAAATGGGTATGCAAATAATATATTCACGAAACCCGAGTTTCTCAACTTCAAATAATTCCGTTTTTCCGCTTATATACGTCTGGCACACATAACTCGTCGTATCGCCTACCCCGAACGATTCCTTGCCGCCCACATTGCCTGCGCTGCCCAGCTTGACCAGACGTTCGCCATCGGCCGACAGCTTGTACAGCGTCGCCCCGGTCACCTGACTGAGCTGGATCTGCACCAGATGGTTGCGGATTTCTCCGGTCTGCAGCTCCTGGATGAAGACCGACAGCACTCTCGCATAATCGGGAGAGGCGTGCTGGCTGTTCTCCATCAGCGACACGAAGAACCGGTTAGCGCTCTCATAAACCTTGCTTGTCCTCATTATATCATGAACGTCGAGCGGATTCAGTCCGGTACGCACATAATTTTTGAGTAAAATCGACAATTGGGCCCGAATATAGCCGAAAGCGTCATCGGCATTGTCGAACGGCTTGACGTTGCGGGCAAAATGGCTCGACACTTCGTCGATAAACTGCTTCAGCTGCGGCTCTAGCGAAGGGGAGTCGTCCTGATACAAGATCCAGATCCGATTCATCACGATAACGAGCACGGGCTTGCGCGCCGCGAGGGCATGCCGGTATTCCGCATGCGTAATGCTGATGCCCCACTCGGATACGATGCTTCCGTAGCGCTCCCCGATGACAAGAACGTAAACGTCCGATTTGTCGATTTCTTCGAGACAGCTCTCTATAATATTGCCGGACCCGGTGAAATTAAATTCGATCGATTCCGAGGCTACGGCCTTGTGGCCGAGCGTCGATTCGATTTGTCCGGCCAGGCTAGCCCGGACGAAATGCAAGTCGCGTATAGTCGAGCTGATGAAAATGCGCAGCAATGCGATCCCTCCCACCTGATTACATCAATTTGACGAAGAGGGTGTTTTTTCCTGCTTGCGGATGTAGTGCGGGATTCCCATTTTGGGTATAAAACCGGCCCAGACTCGTCATAGTAAGGACGTAAACCCGCGTAAGAAGCAACTGATTTCAACCCGAACCGGAGGAGACTTGCATGAGCAAAACCAGATACGATACGAGCCTGCAATCGCAAAATCCGATCTCGCAGGCGCAAAACTCGGTAGAAACGGTACATAACGCCGTGTCCCAGGCGCAGTCGCATCCGAATGAGCAGACCATCTCGCAAGCGGAAAATGCGATCGCCAAAGCCGAGCGCGCGATCGACCAGGCCGGTTTAAGCCTGAATCAGGCTCCGGTCGAGCTGGCCGAGGAGATGCTGGCCCAAGAGAAGCAGGAGCTCAGCGCCTTGCGTAACAGCGAGCAGGCGAATTCCGAACGGTAGGATGCCAGAGTAAGCCCGCAGGACGAACTTGCCGCGAGTAGCTGCCGGCTTCCGTCACAGACCGGCAGCCCGCGCACGGCCCGTTAGCGCCGGAACCTCGCAGTCCCGTACAAGTCAGGCTTTGCCTGTGTATGCGGATTGCCGGTTCCGGCGTTTTTGGCGTGTCCGGATAAACGGGACGGCGGGGGATACTGGAAAAGGTGTAATAACTTTGCGCAAAACATGGAAAAGTAAGTAGAACCGAAGCAAGGATGCGGGTGATGTTTCCGGGAAGGAGAGGAATAACATGGGCCGGAAAAATAAGCGCGGCTCTTCGTCCGGAGAGCCTCTTCAAGACGAGCTGTACATCGAGAATTTGAAAAAAGTGCGGCTTAGCGAAGGCGTAGAGGACAACGCGGACCGGCTGCACAAGATGATGGCCGAATGTTCGGATTTTGTCATCCGGGAATTCCAGATGGAGAACGGAGTTAAGACTCTTATCTTTTATGTGGACGGCATGTCCAACACAGAGCTTGTCGACCGGGTGATCGGCAGTCTGATGATCCGCAAGGGCGACCGGACGGAGCTGGACGAAGTGCTGAACCGGACGCTGCCGGTGTCGCAAATCTCCGAGTCGGATAATTTCGGCGACTGCATGCAGCGTGTGCTAAGCGGCGATGTCGGACTGATCGTGGACGGCAGTGGCAGAGCTCTGATTATGGGTCTCCGCGGGGCGGAGCACCGCAGCGTGACCGAGCCGGAGACGGAGTCGACCGTACGCGGTCCCCGCGAAGGGTTCACGGAGCTGCTGCGGACGAATACGACGTTGTTGAGGCGCAAGATCAAATCGCCGAGACTGAAAATGAAGCCGCTGATCGTCGGCAAGGAGACGAATACCGATATCGTCGTCTCTTACATTGACGGCTTGGCCGACCCCGAGCTGGTTAAGGAGGTCGTCCGGCGGATCGAAGCGATCGATATGGACGGGGTGCTCGAATCCGGTTATTTGGAGGAAATGATTCAGGATCACGGCTATTCGCCATTTCCCCAGATTATGTACACGGAACGTCCGGATACGGCGTCCGGAGCGCTGCTGGAAGGCCGCGTCGTCATCCTGACGGACGGCACGCCTTTCGCGCTCATCGTGCCGGTGACGATCTGGTCGTTTTTACAGGCGAACGAAGATTACTATGAGCGGTTTCAGATTTCGTCGTTTCTCCGGTCGGTCCGCAGCTTGTTCATGTTCATTGCGCTGACGACGCCCGCCCTGTATATCGCTGTAACGACGTTCCACCAGGAGATGCTGCCGACGACGCTGCTGCTCAGTGTGGCGGCGGCCCGCGAAGCGATCCCGTTCCCGGCGGTGGTCGAGGCGCTGATCATGGAGCTGTCGTTCGAAGCGCTCCGGGAAGCGGGCGTCCGGCTGCCGAAGGCGGTCGGCCAAGCCGTCAGTATTCTGGGGGCGCTCGTAGTCGGTCAAGCGGCCGTAGAAGCCGGCATCGTATCGGCGCCGCTCGTCATAGTCGTATCGATCACAGGGATCGCTTCGTTCGCGATCCCGAAGTTCAACGCCGCGATCTCGGTCAGGCTGCTGCGGTTTCCGCTAATGCTGCTTGCTGCGGTGTTCGGCCTTTATGGCATCGTAATCGGGGGGATGATCATTATCGGGCATCTGGCGCGGCTACGATCGTTCGGAGTCCCTTATCTGGCCCCGGTCAGCCCGCTGACATTCTCGGACATGAAGGATACGTTCATCCGCGTGCCCTGGTGGATGATGAAGCGCCGGCCGATGTCGCTTGACGTCCGGAATTTCAACCGGCTGGGCAAGGCTAACGAGTCCGACAGCCGCAATATCGGGATTATGGGTAAAGAGCCGGAGATGACGAATGAAGACCAGGCTCCACATCACGGCAAGGCCAAGGAAGGGGAGCCGGATCGGAAATGAAGAAGCGAATGCCGCGCCGTCCGCGAGTCCGGATAGCCGCGTTGTTCCTTGTTTTGCTGCTGGCGACCGGCTGCTGGGACCGGACCGAAGTGAACGATATTGCGATTGTGATGGCCGCCGCTATCGATAAAGATAAGGAAGGCTATCGGGTAAGCGTCATGATTCCGCTCGTAGGCAACATGGGCGGAGCGACAGGCGGCGGAGGCGGAAGCGGCGGCGACCGTCCGTATACGATCGACTCCGACACCGGCCGCACGATACGAGAGGCAAGCGAGCGGATGCAAGCGCGAATGGCGCGCCGTTTATTTTACGGACACCGGAAGGTGCTGCTGATTGGAGAAGAGCTGGCGAAAGAGAACCTTCCCGATGCGCTGGACATTACGGCGCGGCTTGCGGAAAACCGTCTGACGAGCTTCATGGCCGTAACGAAAGGCAACGCCTATGAGATGCTGAACGCTGCGCCCAAGCTGGAGCGGTTTCCCGCCGAAGCGTTACGGGAGCTGCTGAAATCCGACGGAGTCATCAAGATCCAAGTGAAGGATGTGGCCCACCAGTTGAACGTGCAGGGCAAGGATGCCATCCTTCCCTACGTCGAGGTGGTTAAGAGCAAAGGCAGTTCCAAACCGAACGAGGAAATCCAGATTGGCGGATATGCCTATGCGCGCCAAGGGAAAATGATCGGGGTCGCCAGGGAAGACGAGGCCGTAGGCATCCGCTGGCTGAGCCGCAGCACGTTCAAGCCGTATCTCGAGACTGTGGAAACGGATCAAGGGCCCGTAAGCGTCACGATCCGCAGAGGAAAGTGCACGATCAAGCCGTACCTGTCGGACGGCATTCTCCATTATCGGATTGAGGCGGCGGGAGAAGGCACGATTCTGGAAGCGCTGGACAACAAGGAATACGAGCACAAAAATGCGGTGGAGCTGCTGGAGCAGCGGCTTGAAAGCAAGATCGCCGGAGAAATCAGGACGGTGGAGCGGCTCGCCCGGGAGAGGCAGGTCGATATTCCCGGCTTCGGTCTCCTGTTGAACCGGGCTTATCCGACTCTCTGGAAGCGCGAATGGAGCTCCAGATGGCCGGCTGCTCTGGAAGGCGCCCAGTATGAGGTGAAGGTTCATATCGTGATTAACAGGACCGGGATGTTCTCCAAGAACATCGGACTGAAGGAGCATCCGCATGAATGATTCTTTGTTTAAGCTTTTGATCCTGCTCGGAATTGCCGGGACCGTCGCAGCGGAATGGAAGCCGCTGCGTTCCATGCATGTTGCGGAACGTTGGCTGTACGGAGCGTTCACCGTCCTGAGTCTGGGCATGCTCGCATTATATTGGCTTGGGCTGGACTGGCCGCTGCCTACCCGGACGATTACGAAATATATTACACCTTATGTCGAACAGTTCGTGAAGGGGGGACAAAGTTGAATACGGAGCGGATAAGCGGGTACCAGCTGTTCATGTTATGCAGCATTCTCTATATTAACGGCGGGATGATCAGTCTGTACAAGACGTTGTCCGAGGTGGCAGGACCGGACGCCTGGTTCAATTTTATATTTTCGATGCTGTACGCGATCTGTATCGCGTTTTTGCTGTACAAGCTGTCGGCGGCGCATCCGGGCAAAAATATGTTCGAGATCAGCGAGAGTGTCTGCGGCAAATGGGCCGGCAAGCTGTTGAATATTCTCGTGATGTGGTACATCCTGCATCTGATTATCCGGGACCTGCGGATGTTCGGGGATTTCGTCGGTACGGCGGTTTTGCAGAGGACGCCGACGGAGTTCATTTACTTGTCCGCGATGCTGGTGCTGATGTATTACGCTACAGGCAATTTGGAGGAGTTTGCGCGTTCGGTCAACTTGTTTTTCCCGATTTTTATGATCAGCATCGTCATATTGCCGCTCCTGCTGGTCAACGAGACGGATCTGTCCAATCTGCTGCCCATCCTGTCGCAAGGGTCCGGGGTCATACTCAAAGGAGGCGTGCTCAGCACCGGATGGGCGGGCGATATTTTCATCTTCGGGGCGTTCCTCAATTACATCCGGAGCAGCCGGCAATACTATGAATCGCTTAGGCTCGGAATCGTCACCTCGGCGTTTGTACTGACGGTCATGATGCTTCTGTGTACGGCCATACTGGGGCATACGATTACGGGACGGGCGATGTACCCGGCCTATACGATGATGCAGGAAATCAATATCACCGACTTCCTGGACCGGCTCGATGTCGTACTGATCGGATTCTGGATGCCGGCGTTTCTGATGAAAATCATTGTGCTGTATTTCAGCTTTATGGCGGGGCTGTCGTCGATGCTGAATACCGGCAAGCTGCGGGGAATCAATATGATGAGCGGCTGGATGATTTTGCTGCTGACCCTGGTATCGTTCCGAAGCGTCATGGAAGTGTATCGGTTCGGCAACTACGCGGCAGTGCCTATCACGGTGTTCGTCCATTTTTGTTTTCTCGCGGTCGTGAGTTTGTGTTCGCTCTGGAAAACCCGCAAAAAGCGGAAGCGCCACCCCCGTCAGCCGCTTCAAGAGGAAGAGAGCGTCGTGCCGGGAAGAGGCGACGTGATCGGCTGGTGGCTGTCGCTGGCCGTCTGCATGGCCGGACTGTTCGGAGGAAGCCTGGCGGGACCGTGGTTCAAATTATACGGCCAGCTCGGAGGGATCGTTTACTTTATCGCTTTTGTAGGTCTGTTCGTCTTCAGTATCCGTTTGTTTTGGCGGTGGAACCAGATCGTGCGTCACCCCTCCCCATCCTGATCATACGGGTTGCTGGTTTCTTCCGGGACCGTAGCATACGGCATCGACCGGGAAACGGGGAACGTCTTCGTTGAGCGTTCTTCCGCGTCTTGTGAACGTACCGCCGACGATCGTTCCGGAACTACGGAGCAGCATGATATAATGAGGGTTCCAGGCCAGCGTTCCGCGCTTTCCGGGAATCCTCGTTTCTTTTTCACGATGAGAAGATGGCTTGAATCGGAGGGATAGCTATGAAGTGGGACATTACTGATGCGGATATGTCGCATACGAAAGAACACGGATTTGTGGGCAAAGTGTTATTTACTATTGAAGGGCACCGGACCAATTATGAAGTGACGCTGCACAGCACCAAAGGAAAAGAGTGGAGCTACAGTCTGAACTTCGCCCGCGACTCCGGCATCGAGAAGGAGATTGAAGCCGCCGAGGCGCTTCTGGAGGAGGACGACGATTTTTTCGACGCTCTCGTGGAGGCGGCAAGAAGCAAGCTGCAGCAGCCGTAAGAGGCGGCAGTTCAGCAATAATAAAGCGGAGGACAGGACGATGACCATGTTTCGCGCGCTTTATGTAGAAAAGGAAGAGGGACGGTGCGTGTCCCGCGTCCGGACGATCACGGAGGACGAACTGCCTCCCGGAGAGGTGACGGTCCGGGTCTCGTATTCGTCGGTGAACTACAAAGACGGCTTGGCCGTTCAGACAGACGGCAGAATCGTCAGCCGGTATCCGTTCATTCCCGGGATCGATCTGTCCGGCACGGTCGTAGGCTCCGCAGACCCCCGCTTTCTGGAGGGCGACCTTGTCCTTGCGACCGGCTACGGCCTCGGCGTCTCGCACTTCGGCGGCTACAGCGAGCTGGCCCGCGTGCCGGGCGACTGGCTTGTGCCGCTGCCGGAGGGGCTGAGCGCGCGCGAGGCGATGATTCTCGGCACGGCCGGATTTACGGCGGCGCTGTCGATCGAGCGGCTGCGGGAGCACGGCGTGCGGCCCGGCGAGGGCGGCCCCGTGGCCGTGACCGGCGCGACCGGCGGAGTAGGCAGCGCCGCCGTCCTGCTGCTGGCGGCCCTCGGCTACGAGGTTGCCGCAGGCACGGGCAAGCCGGACGCGGCCGGTTATTTGCGCGGCCTCGGCGCAGCCGACGTGCTCGGCCGCGAGGAGCTCGCGGGCGTTGCCGGCAAGCCGCTGCAGCAGGAGCGCTGGGCCGGCGCGGTCGACCCTGTCGGCGGGGCGACGCTGGCCGGGCTGCTGGCCGCGGTGCGCTACGGAGGTGCGGTTGCCGTCAGCGGCCTGACCGGGGGAGCCGATGTCCCGGCTACCGTGTATCCGTTCATTCTCCGCGGCATCAGCCTGCTCGGCATCGACTCCGTCCACTGTCCGCATGAGCTGCGGACCCGGATCTGGGGCCGGCTGGCGCGGGAGTGGAAGCCGCCCGGCGGCTATGAGCCGCTTGTGGCGGGCGAGATCGGATTGGACGAGCTGCCCGTCTATTTGGAGACGATTTTGCGCGGCGGGATGTTGGGCCGTGCACTTGTGAATCTGGCGGATTAGCCGCCTTGCAGGGCAATGTCGCGGCATGATACGACCGGCTGCTTTTCTACCCGAAAAGCGGCCTTTTTGGGCTGTTTTCGCCCAGCCGGAATAACGGCTTGACTGAGCTGCTTCGTCGAGCGATTTTTTGCCGATTTGCCCGCCGCTTTTATCAGATTTTAAGAATTTTATGGTAAAATAGTTGCAGATGATTCGACAGTGAAGAAGGAGAAATCCCGGTATGCGATTCCATGGCTTTGTCGGTCCTTTGCTTGCAATCGTTTTGCCTCTGCTCGTGTTCGAGTTTATGAAATCGTGGTCGCAGTTGGACGTTGAATTGAAAAGCCCACACGGACATTTTTACATCGTCAGCGTCGTCGCGCTCCTGTCCGTTGTAATCGCCGTTCTGGTAGGAATCGCCGGCAGCCGGCTTCGCAATATCGAAGTCAGCTTTTTGGCGCTCGCTTTTATTTCCCTCGCCGAGATGTTCGCTCTACACGGTTTCTCCACACCCGGTTTTGTGATGCATTCCACGGTGCTTCCCGCCGTCGCCGCCCAGCTGAGCGTATTGCTCGCTTCGATCTGGCTGTGGCTGTCCTCGCTGTCTTCCGATAACCCGCTCGTAGTCCGTCTCTCGCAATATAAGGACTGGCTCGTGCCGGTCTGGACGGTCGCCCTCGGCGTATTCGCTCTGGCCGGAATCTTGTTTCCGGATATCGTCTCCGTGGTGCCTTGGAACCGCAACCCGCTCAAGGCGATTGTGACGATCGGCACGCTTGCTCTGAATTTGGTGACGATGTACCGGTATTACCAGTCTTATCGTTATTCGCGGTTTCCGCTCCAGGCGTCGATTATATACAGTACGGGGTGGCTGTTCGCCGCTCAGATGATTATGGTGTCCGGGCAAGTGTGGATGCTTAGCTGGTGGTTGTACCATTATTTGCTGCTGGGTTCGATGATCGTAATGCTCATAGGTCTTTTTCTTCAGTATGCGTCCAAGAAATCGATCGTCGATGCGGTCAAAGCTTTGTTCACCAACGATCCGATCGAGCGGATCACGAACAGCATCAGTCCCAGCGTGAAAGCGCTTATCGTGGCGACAGAGACGAAAGACCCGTACACGGCCGGCCACAATTTCCGGGTGACGATGTATGCGCTCCGCCTGGCGGAGGAATTGCAGCTCGAACCGGAGCAGCTGCGCGCGCTGGCCCAAGGCGCCATCGTTCATGACGTGGGCAAGATTTACGTTCCCGATGCGATCCTGAACAAACCCGGCAGGCTGAGCGCAGAGGAACGGGCGGCCATCGAACAGCATCCGGCCAAAGGTTACGAGATGTGCCGCGGTCTCGGCTTTATGAAAGAGGAGCTGGACATCATCCGGCATCATCACGAGCGGTGGGATGGCAGCGGATATCCGGATAGGCTGGTCGGGGAACGCATCCCGCTGCTGGCCCGAATCGTCGCCGTGGCCGATGTGTACGACGCGCTGACTTCCAACCGTTCTTACCGGCAAGCCCGGTCTCATCTGGAAGCGATCGCCTTTCTGAACGATCAGAAAGGGACTCACTTCGATCCGGCATGCGTCGATGCGTGGACCCGGCTGTGCGAGCGGGACCCGCAGGCGTATCAGTATCCGGCTCTGATGATCCAGGCGGGGGGGATGCCGGCCAGCGCGATGCCTTCGGGATCGGCAGTATGAACGGTTAGCCGACCGGATACCAGGGATTCAGATGGATGAGCACTTCGTCGACGTCCTGACAGCGGTCCATGATCGCTTTTTTGATCGAGCGGGAGATGTCGTGGCCTTCCTGGATGCTTAGCTCCGCCGGTATGCTGACGCGCACATCGACCAGAATGTAATGGCCGTGCTCCCGCGCCCGGAGCCGGTCGATGCGCATCACTTGCGGGACGCTCCGCACGAGCTCGGTGTATTCGGCAAGCTGCTCCTGGCTCACTGTTTTTTCCATCAAAATATCGATCGCTTCCTGGGCCATATGCACGGCGAGCTTCAAGACGAGTATCGAGACAATGATACCGGCGGCCGGATCACCGTAGGCTAGCAGCGGGATATCGTAGCGGTCTCCGATCAGGGCGAGTGCGATCCCGATGACGGCGGCAATCGAAGCGTACACATCAGCCAGATGATCGTACGCTGTGGCGATCAGCCCTTTACTGTTCGTTTGACGGCCCAGCTTCATCGTGTATACGTAGAGAAGCTGCTTCCAGATCAGGGAGATCGCGGCTGCAATCAGCGCGATCCAGCTTGACTCGGTCGGTTCGTGAAAGAAGGCGAGTACCGCATGATACCCGATATAGATGGCGGCAAGCCCGAGTATAATGGCGACGATTCCGGAGCCGAGCACTTCGGCTTTGCCGTGGCCATACGGATGATCGTCGTCGGCGGGCAGCTTGGAGATGCGCATGGAGCTTAAGGCTGCAGCCGTAGCGATAACGTCTCCCGCGTTATGGACGCCATCGGCGATCAGTACGGGAGAGCCGAACAAAAAGCCGACCAGCAGCTTCATGACCGTTAATGCGATATTGCTGACCAGGCTGATCCATACGGCGAGCATGGACGCCTTGTTGTTCCCCTCGGTCACAATTTGTTACCCCCTGCATCAATTTTTCCCGTAGGAAACAAAAACCCTTGACCGGTTGCGGTCAAGGGTTTGGATACATATATGGATGTTCGGTTATAGGCCTCATCAACAAGAAAACCACCACACACTTCCATAAAAGTCCTGTTATTATACCATGGATCTGCCGTCTGTTCAAATCGGCATCTGCAACGAGGCTGGAATCTCGTTTACTATCTCGATTAAACCCGATGACCTTGTCGGTCGTCTACAACTATGGAGCTCAAATTCCGACAACTGCTGTCGAAACCAGTCGTTTGCCATTACGGAGGAACATCATGGGTGAGAAACAACCAAACAGATTACGCAAAAAAATAGTAATCGCCACCGTATCCGTACTAGGAGTCCTTGTAGGCGGCGTCGCTGTGTACACCGGCTATCTGTACAACAAAGCCGATACGGCGCTAAACCGGATGGCGGCCGCCCAGCCTGCCAAACCGGGGCAGCCTGCAGGCGGCGAAACCACCGGACAACCGATGAAACCGATCTCATTCCTGCTAGCGGGAGTGGATAACCGGGAGGGCGGCGGCGGATCGATGAATACCGACGCGCTTATGCTTGTTGCGCTAAACCCGGAGACGAAGGACGCGACGGTCGTTTCCCTGCCGAGAGATATGCGGCTGAAGCCGAAGCAGATCTCTTCGCAGAAAGCGAACTACTACTATGCTTATCACTATAACAAAGACAAGGAAGCCGCCATTCCGAATACGAAGCAGTTTTTCAGCGAGTTGTTTAACATCCCGATCGATTACATGGCGGTCATCCACTTCGACGGCTTCCGCAAGCTGGTAGACACGCTGGGCGGTCTGAATATCGATGTGGATATGGATATGAGGTATGTGGACACGGAGGACGGAACCGATATTAATCTGAAGAAAGGCCGGCAAATTCTGGACGGCAAGGAAACGCTCGATTTTGTCCGCTACCGCAAATCGAATCAGGGTACCGCCGAATCGTCCGATCTCGCCCGCAACGAGCGGCAGCACCAGGTGCTCGGCCAATTGCTTGACAAGCTGACTTCCTTTAACGGGATCGCGCAGTGGGGAAGCGTGCTGGATATTGCCGGGGAGAGCGTCAAAACCGACATTCCGGTGTCGCTGCTGCGCGAATGGATTTTGCAATATGGCAAGTTGAAGCCAGATCGGCTGGAATTTGTTCCTTTGGAAGGACGATGGGACAGTCCGTATATCGTGCCGACCGAGGAGGATGTGAAGACGGCGTTGACGGCGTTCCGTTCCCGACTCGGACTGCCTGCCGACGACTCGCTCAAGATCGCGAATGTCATCGGCGTAGACTCGCCGGAGCCGAATACGGTGACCAAAGACACATACCGAAGATAAGAGAGCTTCTGAACGAAGATATGTTCCGTGTCGAATGGGGAAGAGGCTGTCCCAAGTCATTTTGCGATTAGTTGAGCCTCGCCACCCTGCTTCAAGCGGGGGGAGGCACGGGAATAAGTGCGATTTGTACCCGCTATTTGGTCGGAAAAGCCGCTTGGTCACGGAATAGGAGTGGTTTGAAGCTGCTAAAATCGGCGAATAGGCTGCATCCCCCATTAGTTGGCTAATATAAGGGGTGCAAACCGCCTCTATTCGGTTACGTTATGCAAAAAAGGCGAAAATAGCAGGTGCAAAGACTCCTAATTTGTTCAGAGCCTGCGTGTATACGTTTTGGCAAAGGTGAACCCCACCCGCTCCCAAGAAAGCTGTGTAAGGGCTTCATTCGGAGTGGAGTTGAAGGAGTTGGTATGACCCTCCAAAGCCTCATCCTACGAGCTGTTGAAGCGAAGGCGCCCGCCCACGCACCAGCGTGTGGGTCTGCACGTCAACGAACCGTCCGGATCCCTTTACCGGACGGTTTCTCTGAAGATTTGGAATGTTTCAGTGCGCTAAATCAGACCGAGACAATCTGAACCAAGAAAAAGTTACCCCTTACACATACAGGGGCCATTCTTCGTTGCAAAGGCTTCGTTTAGCCGCTTTTCTAAAAATGCTGCTTATTTCTTAGTGCACAACCGTATCGCCGGGCCGCCAGCTCTGCCGGTCATCATCCTCGAGGATGCCGAGTGTGACGTCGGTAATGTCCGGGTCTTCGAGCAGCAGCGCTCTCAGCCTCCACTTGATGTCGTCGGCTTCCGCCAGCGTCAGCCCTTTGCGGAGCTCGACGTATCCGTCGACGTGGTACGTGCGGCCTTCCTGAAGTATGCGCAGCCGGTTAATATCGGAGACGTCGGGGTCGGACAGAAGAACCCCTGCAACCCGATCCTCGATATCTTTGGGGGCAGCCACCCCGATCAGACCCACCATATTGTCATATCCGACCTTAAACGCCACCCCGATCATCAAAAATCCGATCAGAATCGTAGCGATCCCGTCCAGCGCCTTAAAATCCGAGAACTGCGTCGCCATGACGGCGGCGAGTGCCAATACGGCCCCGGTCGTAGCTACGATGTCCTCGTAGAAGACCAAGCGGGTCGGAGGCGCGGCACGCCCTACGTTGCTAAACGAGGCGGACAGGACGGCCAGTCCTTTGGCGCCCGAGCGGGTCTCGCGGACAATCTCCTTCATCGCCTTCCATAAAATTGCTCCGTCAATACCGATGGCGATAAGCAGAATGAAGAAGTTCAGCCAGAAGTTGGTCGCCTCGGCCGGATGGGCCAGCAGATGGAATCCTTCGCGGATCGTCTCGTACCCCATGAACGATACGACCATAACTGCCGCCATGCAGAACAGATTGATGACACGGCCGAAGCCGGTCGGAAACCGTTTCGTCGGCTTCCGCTCCGCGAGCACGCTGCCCGCGAAGACGAACCCTTGGTTGATCGCGTCCGCCACTGAATGCATCGCCGAAGCGAACATCGTCCCGCTTCCGCTCAGGGCGGCGCCGATCCCTTTCACCACAGCGACTCCGGTGTTGCCAAGCGCGGCGATCAAAGATGAAGTATTGCCTTTCTTAAGTAGCTCCCATGTCGTTCCCATGTCGATCTCCTCGGTTCGTATCGGATTCGTCGTCCGCATCCTCGGGCAGGGCGTGTCGGATAATTTCGATTTTGCGGATCCGGTGACGTTCTTTCTCTTTGACCCGAAACGTGTAGTTTCTGAAATGCCACTCGCTTCCCTTTTTCAGTTCCGCATGCTGGCCGTACAGCCAGCCTCCGATCGTGTCGGGACCTTCACTCTCGATATGGATGCCAAGCAGCTCGTTCATATGGGCGATCGACATTTTGCCGTCAACAATCATATGGGTTTCGTCCAGAATCTCGATGTCCTGTTTCTCTTCGCCATCGAATTCGTCGCGAATCTCGCCGACGATCTCTTCCAGGATGTCTTCAATCGTAATCATTCCGGAGGTGCCGCCGTACTCATCCACGAGAATCGCCATATGGGTGCGTTCCTGCTGCATATTGCGAAGCAACGACTTGATCGGAATGGAATCCGGAACCGCCATGACGGGAATAATCAGTTCAGAAAGCTCGATATTCGGGTTGTCGTCATAGCGGAGGAAGAACTGCTTCGTGTTCACCATTCCGATAATAACGTCTTTGCTTTCTCTAATAACCGGAAAACGGGTATATTGCTCTTCCTTAATGATGCGCAAGTTTTCTTCCAGCGTACGGTCCAGATGCAAGCAGACCATATCCGTTCGCGGAACCATAATTTCGCGGGCAAGCATGTCATCGAAGGCGAAGATCCGGTTCACGTAGCCGTATTCGGTATTATTAATTTTGCCGCTTTCGTAGCTCTCCGTTAAAATAATGCGCAGCTCTTCTTCGGAGTGCGCGTCCTCGTGTTCTTTAACGGGCTTCATGCCCATCAGGCGTACGAGCGAGTTGGCCGAGCCGTTTAAAAGCCAGATAAACGGGTACATCATTCTATAGAAAAACATGATCGGTTTTGCCGTAATCGTAGCGATCCATTCCGCCTTCTGAATGGCGATCGTCTTCGGGGCAAGTTCGCCGAGAACAACGTGCAAGTAAGTCATCAGAATAAAGGCGATAGCAAACGATAAAATGTGCAATGCTTCCTCAGGCATATGGAAAGGCTCAAGTATAGGATGGAGCAGCTTCTCGATGGTCGGCTCTCCGAGCCAGCCGAGAGCGAGCGCCGTGATCGTAATTCCGAGCTGGCAAGCGGATAAGTAACCGTCTAGATTTTCTGTTACTTTTTTGACGGCATGGGCATTTTTCCGGTTTTCGAGCACCATTTGGTCGACGCGGCTCGGGCGGATTTTGACAATAGCGAACTCCGTAGCGACGAAAAAAGCGGTGGCGGCGATCAGCAAAGCGACCAACACCAAATTCAGAGTAATCATTCTGTCCTCCAGTCAGGAAAGTTGTTTAATAGAACCCTACATATACAAGTTCTTATGAACCTATAATATCGGATTTGAATCCGGTGCGCAAAGTCCGTTTTGGGCCGAATTTTAGTAAATCGGTTCATTCTGGGTGGTGAGCGGCATTAGATAGGGACGCACTTCGATTTATGAAGCCTTTGACATAATTACTTTAGCGTCATATGATTAGTTCATAAGAACTTACACCTCGAACGGGAGGTTGATCCAAAATGGAAACTTTTCATTTGACCCGAAAACAAATGGCTACCTTGCTGCTGTCGCTTCAAGGAAGCTTTGATAAAACGCCGGTTGCAACGCTCCAGGAAGTATGGGCCAAGTCGCACAAGGCCGATATGGAGCACGGGAAAACGCTCGGCGCCTTTATCTCCACGTCGCTGCCGCCGATCTTCGAGAAAATTATCAAAATGAAGCAAACCGGAGAAGGTTTCTCCCTTACGGATATTGTTGCCTTGGGCAACCAGATCGAATACACCTATTATTCCGTCACTTCAGTGCAAAATTGGGTGAAGCGGGATTTCAAAGACCTGATCGGACCGCCCAGAATCGGCAAAAAGTATTCGGTCGACCAAACGGCCGTGTTGTTCATCATCGACGATCTGAAGGCGACGCTTGATTTCGAATCAATCCGCAAGCTGCTGACGCTCGTCTTCCAAAATCCGCAGGACGACTCCGATGACCTCATTCGCCCGCTGCGATTGTACGCCGCCTACTCGTACCTGTTCGAGGAGCTGGACAAAAACAACGACCAGGTGCTCGACCTGGCGGGCCACGAGAGCGGAAAACAAAATCACGATCATATGATGGAGCATATGATCAAGAAAATTACCGATTCCTACGTGCAAACGCTGGACAGCCTCAACGCCGAGCAGAGAGAAGCGGTAAGCAATACGGTGCTGATCGCGATGGTTTCGGTGCAGACGACGTATTTCCAGTCGCTGGCTAGACGGTTTTTGAATGCGACGTTATTTCTGCAAAATCTGGGAACGGACTCCTAATTTGGGCTTGCCGGAATTCGAAAACAGAAAGCAACCCGCACAAAGAGCAGGAAACGCGAATAAACATTGAATAACGATCCCTTTTTGCCGAATGTTCTGACATTTTGGTTCGAGACGCCTCTTTTCGAACTCGAGCGAACGTTTGATGTTTACTGACGTTCCTTTATAATGGAGTTACATTCATTTTTAGAATAAGGGAGGTGCACCTGTCTGCCTCAAGAAAGGCGGACGGGAAATTATTTGGGTAGTGACCCTGGAGGACCGATAGTACTCAATTTGTTGATTGCGTTAGTTTTGGTATTGTTAAACGGATTTTTTGTAGCTGCGGAATTCGCGATGGTGAAAGCGAGAACAAATCGTATCGATGCGATGGCTCTGGAAGGAAGGATTAGCGCCAAACTTGCAAGCGGTATACTGGGCAATTTGAATGCCTACTTGTCTGCCTGTCAGCTCGGCATTACGCTCACGTCGCTTGCCCTCGGCTGGCTGGGAGAACCGACGATTGCACGAATGATTGAACCGACCTTGAAGTCGTTTCATCTGCCGGACAGCGCTATTCATGTCATTGCTTTTATAATCGGCTTTACGATCGTGACAGCATTCCATATTACAATCGGTGAGCAAGTACCCAAAACGTACGCGATTCGAAAGTCCGAACAGGTCACACTATGGTCGGCGGTTCCGATGGTAGTGTTCTATAAATTGATGTACCCGTTCATCTGGGTGCTGAACGGCGCTTCCAACTGGATGCTCCGCAAGTCCGGAATCGAGCCGGAATCCGAGCACGACGCAGTTCATACGGAAGAAGAGATTCGTCTTTTGGTGAAGGAAAGCCATAAGAACGGGCTGATCGACAATACGGAGCTGGCGCTCGTCGACAACGTATTCGATTTTACCGAGACGGTAGCCCGGGAGATTATGATACCCCGCACGGAGCTGGCCTGCTTGTACGCCGACAGGTCGTTTGAAGAAAATATGGAGATCGCCACCAAAGAGATGCGTACCCGATACCCTCTGTGCGATCCCGACAAAGATAACATCATCGGATTTGTGCACATTAAGGATTTGCTAAAAGCCCGTGACGGTCTTGACGACATTCGCAAAGTCGTACGCCCGATTATGAGCATTCCGGAATCGATGTCCATCAGTACGCTTCTGAAAATGATGCAGAAGAACCGGACCGAGCTGGCGCTGCTGATCGACGAATACGGCGGAACGTCCGGTATTGTGACGATGGAGGATATTTTGGAGGAGCTTGTCGGGGAAATTCACGACGAATTCGACCAGTATAGGCCGAGCATCGAGAAAAGGGACGAATACACTCATTCCGTGGACGGCATGCTCCATATCGAGGAATTTAACGATTACTTCGGCTTGGAGATCGAATCGGATGATTATGATACAATCGGCGGCTGGATGTATGCGCAGGTCGAAATCCCGCCTAAGAAAAACCAACGCGTGCAGTTTGAAGATTTCGAGATGATTATTGATGAAGTGGACCACATGCGCGTATCGCGTCTGATCGTCCGCAAGCTGGAAGCAGAGACGCAAGACAGCGGAGCGATTTCCAGCGTGTCCTAATATA
The DNA here is from genome assembly GCF_014705615.1 of Paenibacillus oceani. GTDB lineage: Bacteria > Bacillota > Bacilli > Paenibacillales > NBRC-103111 > Paenibacillus_AB > Paenibacillus_AB oceani. The sequence goes on along the minus strand of NZ_JACXJA010000001.1, from coordinate 153,190 downwards.
TGTAAAGCCTCAAGTCCCTGTTAGAGAGGAGCTTGAGGCTTTTTCGTCATTCGTCGCTCGTCCGCTCGTGGAGATCGTCTTAACAACTTCTTCATCTGCGCCAAACACTGCGATGACATTCGTCCCTTATCGTGGAATACAGAAAGCGCGTTAGCGGACATTATCGTGGACGAGGAGTGGTACGTATGAAGGAGATCAACCGCCGCACATTTTTATCGTATATCGGGACAGGAGCCGCCGCATTGGCCGCCGCATCCGCCGGGCTTGGCGTGCTGGAGGGGAAAGCGTCCGCCATGTCGCCTACGGCGGATCATCTGTTTGGCTTCAAGACGAATAAAGTAAGCGGATACTTCGAGCCGATCGCACCGTCGAAGGAAGATGCGCTGCTGCTGCCCAAAGGATTCAAATACGACGTAGTGGCGGCGTTTGACGATGTGATCAACAAAGCCGGCGAGAAATTCGGACAAGGCTCCGATTACAACGCCTACTTCCCGATTCACGACTCGAACACGCGCGGCCTGCTCGTGAACAACCACGAATATACGAACATTTTCTCGATCGGACCGATCGCCGCGGACGGCGCTTGGTCGAAGGAGCAGATTGAGAAAGATTTGTACTACCAGGGGATGTCGGTTATCGAGGTGTTCCGTGACATGGACGGCTCGTGGAAAATGGATACAGGCTCCCAATACGCCCGCCGTATCAACGGCTTCTCGCCGTTCGAGCTGACCGGTCCGGCCAAAGGGACTGCGGCAGTCGGCCACGCAACCGCGGTCAAGGGGACTTTTGCCAATTGCTCCGGAGGCGTCACGCTGTGGAATACCGTGCTGTCGTGCGAGGAGAACTTCTCGGAGACGGCGGAGCGGGCCGGGCTGCCGCTCACTCATTACGGGTGGGTCGTGGAGATCGATCCGTTCGACGGAAAATACGCGAGGAAGCATACCGCCCTGGGCCGGTTCAATCACGAAAACACGGCGATGGGTCTGACGAAGGACGGCCGGGTCGTCGTATATATGGGGGACGATAAGAAGGACGCTTGCGTATACAAATTCGTCAGCAAAGGCAAGTACGATCCGATGAAAGACCGCGCCAACTCCGCCCTGCTGGAGGAAGGCACGCTGTATGTAGCCAATCTCAAATCGGGCAAATGGGCGCCGGTAACGTACGAAGCGGTCTCCAAGCTGCTGGCGAACGAGAAGTTCAAAGCTCCTACCGGGGTGAAAGGGACCCGCGAGGAACTGCTGGCGAAGTTCAAAAACGAGGGCGACGTCGTGACGAATTGCCACGAGGCGGCGCTGATCGTAGGCGGGACGCCGACCGACCGTCCGGAGGACATCGAGATTTCCCCGTTCGACAACACCGTGTTCGTCAGCCATACGAATAACGATACGCACGGCAACATTCACGGGCACATTACCCGTATTTTCGAAAGTGGCGACGATCTTGGCGCGACCGAGTTCGACTTCGAAATTTTCATCGCCGGCGGCCGTCAGTCCGGCTTCAGCTCGCCCGACAACCTGGCGTTCGACTCGAACGGCAACTTGTGGATCGTAACGGACATCTCGTCCAGCAGCCACAATAAGGGCGTGTACAAAACGTTTATGAACAACGGGCTGTTCGTCGTCCCGACTCACGGGCCGGGCATGGCGCAGGCGCTGCAGTTCGCTTCGGCACCGGTTGAGAGCGAGCTGACGGGGCCGTATTTCACGCCGGATGAGAATACGCTGTTTCTGTCCATTCAGCATCCGGGCGAGATGACGGACGATCTGAGCAAGCCGACCAGCCTGTGGCCGCATCGTCCGGGCGACAAAATTGCGCGCTGCGGCGTCGTTGCGATCCAGGGCTTTAAGCTCGGCTGAGAAGAAAGATTCGCTGGAGAAGTGATTTGGCAAGCTGCTCACCAGAATCATACTCAGACCGCATTTGAAATCGCGTTGTTGTAACTATTAAACTTCAAAAGGCAAAGCTTGCAGACGAGCGGTTGGAGCCCGGTACCCCCTTCCTTCCAACGCACGAATGTATAGCTTTGCATGTTAAAGACCGTCCGGTGTATGTGCCGGACGGTTTAACTTATTGCAGAGGCTCGAGCGATGCTGGGCGACGGCTAACGGACACCACAGCCGCTAAAACGTAAGAAATGAGCAAATTTGATTTCTAACGGACATATGAGTCTTTAAGCAGCCGATAACTCCATATTTACAGCGCCTTTGGCATTGTAAGCGTCGTTTTTGTCCGTTAGCTTTGGAATTTTTCAATTTAGACTGTCTAAGATGCGCTGGTGTCCGTTACGAGGTAAGTTTGCCGTTAGGCTCGAGGAATGCTGCCCAGCGTTTCATATCCGTTACGCGGCAAGTTCGCCGTTGGTCTCGAGCGACTCAGCCAAAAGCCTACTCGTACAGCACCTACGAAGGGAGGCTGCCGGCAGGAGCTGCTGCTTGCCCAGCATCTGCAACGCAGGCGCGCCGGACTTGCCGCGATTCCCCGTCTATGCTTGCTCCGGCCTTGCTGATACAATAGGTTCAACGAGAGAAAAGGGTGGTTCGAACAAGATGACATTCGGGAAATGGAGATTGCCGGCAAGAACCAACAAGCTGTACTTTCGCATCCTCTCCTACTTTTTATTTCTACTGGTCCCGATCCTGATCATCGGCTCGGGGATTTATATGGCCAACGTGGCGCTGTTCAAGCAGCAGACCGTCGACAAAATTGGCTCGAATCTGATCTCTTCTTCCAAGGCGATCGACAACGTGCTGCGCACCACCGAGCAGACCGGGATGAACTTCCTGATGAACGACACGGTACAGCGCTATCTGGTCCCTTATCAGCAGCAAAGCTTCGACGAGAAAGAAAAAATAACCAGTATCGTCAAATGGCTGGCGTCCAATCGCAACATTGTCAGTCCTTACGTAGACGATATGTTCGTATATACCGATAGCGAGTGGGTATACAAAAGCGACGGAATGGAAAGTTTTCATTCGTTTTTCACCCAATTCAGCCGGTTTGCCGACTATGAAGAAAGCTATTGGTCCGACCTGCTGCGCGGCGACTTCTCGCTACGCGTGCTGGAGCCGACCGAGGTGCGCAAATCGTATAAAGAAGGCGGCGAAACGGTGATCCCTTTCGTCCTGTCCCAATATATAGCCGGCAACCGGGTCGTACTCGTCGCCACCATATCCGCTACGCAGATCAACCGCTTTCTGCAGCAGAACCGGGTGGCCGATTCGAGTGCGTTTCTCGTGACGGACCAGAGTCAGCGCGTCGTAACCGGCTCTCCGGACTTGCTGCAGCCCTCCGTCTTCCAGCGGATTACGGAATCCGTAGGCGGGATGGACGACGGCTACACCGAGTTGAAGCTGGATAAGAACCGCTTCATCGTGAACGTATACCGCTCGGAATACGGCTGGAACTATTACTCGGTAACACCGGCCGAGGAGTATACCGGCTTGGCCAGCGGCATCCTGTCCTTGATCAAATGGATGTCGGCGATTTTGATCGTGCTCGGCGTGTTGTTTTCCTTTATATTCAGCAACAAGCTGTACAATCCGATCCGCAACTTGCTCGACGCCCAGCATCGGCGGGAGAAATTTTCCGGCGAGTTTCTGGAGAACGCGTTTACTTATGTGTTAAGCGGCAACCGGCTCGGCAAGCATGAGGCGCTGATGCAGGAAATCGGCTTTGAGAACGGCCAGTATGTATGCGTCTGCGTCAAATTTCATTTCAAGCAGCCGTTTTATGAGGAGATCCAGGATACGGATCGGCTCATCGTGCAGGAAAATATGAAAAAGATCATTCAAGGCATTTTGCAAAGGCACGTGTCGGCCTACGTTATCGACGCCCAGAAGCAGATGTACGCGGCGATGGTTAATCTGAAGGAAGGGCAGGACCGCACCGCGCTCGACCAAGCCCTCTCGGCGCTGATCGAGACGTTCGATTACGATACCCGGTATTGCCGGCTGGCCGTCGGGGTCGGCCGGATCTACGAGCAGATCGGCGATTTGGCCAAGTCGTACGGCGACGGCCGGCTGGCGCTCGCCAAGGCGGACGAGAACAGCGATACCCAGATTATCGAAGCCTCCTTTTTTCCTCTGGAGCAGTACTACCATTTCGGCTTCGTTGAGGAGCGCAAGATCATCAATGCGCTGCGGAGCGGGGAGATGCCGGTGCTGGAAGAGGAGATCCGGGCTATCGTCGACTTGAACCTGGAGAAGGGAACGTCGAACTGGTACATGAATCTGCTGCTCGTCGAGCTGTACAATATCGGCGTCAAATTTCTGATGGAGAAAGGCATCCCTCCTCAGCGCCTGCTGACGGAGAACGACCATCTCATCCTGGTCGGCCGGGCTTCCCAGCTTCTCGATCTGCAGGAGCATTTGTCGCTGCTACTGCGCTTTTGCCGGGGAATCATAGACAACGCAACGTCCCAGGAGGACAATAAAGCGGCGAAAATCGTCATGAAGATGATTCAATATATCGACGACAATTACAGGAACGATTTGTATTTGGAACAAGTGGCGGGGGAAATGAATTTATCGGCCAAATATATTTCCAAGCTGTTCAAGGAATCGACCGGCACGAATTTGACGGAGTATATCCAGATCAAACGGATCGCGGAAGCGAAGGAGCTGCTTGCCACGACGGCGCTCAAAAATGATGAGATCGCGGAACAAGTAGGCATTGTCAGCCGCTCCACCTTTTTCCGCCTGTTCAAAAAATACGAGGGGATTACGCCTCAGGACTACCGGAAAATGCTGCAGGAAGGCGAAGTTTCGCCCGAATAGCGGATTTTGAGACTCGCAAGGAAATCTGAGACTGTTCCGATTGGCGGGAAATTGGGACGGTTTTCGCCTTACTGACAATAGAAAGCGCTTCACCGGCCGGCTATGCTAAAAAAGCAACGACATAACGGTACCGCCGGTACGGAAAGGAGAGACGAGGAAGGCGAAGGGCATTGGGCCGGATATTATGGAGAATAGGGTTCTTCCATAAAGAACCAACTATCTCTTGTGTGTGAGTAAGAGATTGGAGGCTTGCCAGGTGAACGGCACACAGATGGCCGGAGTAGGGACCCCGCATTGGAAGAGGCAGCTTAGGAGAAGCAAATATTTATATGCGATGTTTGCTCTGCCCGCGATTTATTTCGTGTTGTTTCATTTCATTCCGATTTTCGGCAACGTTATCGCATTTCAGAACTACAACGTGTTCAGCGGATTTATTAAAAGCCCGTGGGTGGGATTCGAGCATTTTAAAGTGTTTTTGTACGACCCTTATTTTTGGAAGCTGTTACGCAACACGCTTATGCTCAACCTGTACGGTCTGCTGTTTAATTTCCCGGCGCCGATCATACTCGCGCTGCTGCTGAACGAGCTGAGGGCGAAGCTTTTCAAACGGTTCGTGCAGTCGGTGGCGTATTTGCCCCATTTTCTGTCGACGGTCGTCATCTCGGGGATGCTCGTCAACTTTTTGGCGCTGGACGGGATGCTGAACCGGCTGATCGAATGGTTCGGTGGGGAGCAGATTCAATTTCTGATCGAGCCATCCTGGTTCAGGACAATTTACACCGCCTCGGATATTTGGCAGCAGGTGGGCTGGGGGACGATTATTTATTTGGCCGCGCTTACAGGCATCGATCCACAGCTGTACGAAGCGGCCCGGATGGATGGAGCGAACCGGTGGAAGCAGACGCTGCATGTGACGCTGCCGAGCCTCGTTCCGGTTATTACGATCTTGTTCCTGCTTGCGATCGGCAATTCGCTGTCCGTCGGCTACGAGAAAATATTGCTGCTCTATAATGGAGCGACGTATGAGACGGCCGACGTCATCCAGACGTATGTGTACCGGAGAGGGCTGCTCGGAAGCGATCTTAGTTTCGCCTCCGCCGTCGGCCTGTTCCAATCGGTCGTAGCCTATATATTGGTCGTAGGAGCGAACCGGTTCACGAGATGGCTGGGGGGGACCAGTCTATGGTAAAAAGCGGTGGTGTAGCTATGTCCCGTTTCCGCAAAAGGCGTATTTCGCTGTTCGATATCGTCAACGCCCTTCTGATGATCGGCGTCGTGTTCCTGATGCTGTATCCGCTGTACTATATGGCGATTATCTCGATCAGCTCGGGAGGGCCGGTCAGCCGGGGAGAGGTCGGATTTTATCCGGTCGATGTGACTTTGAAAGCGTACGAGATCATTTTCTCCAGTGCTCCGATCGTGCAGGCGTACAAAAATACGCTGTTGTATACGTCCGTCGGCGTGACGATCAATCTGGCGATGACCGCGCTATGCGCCTATCCGCTTTCGCGCAGTCATTTTTACGGCAAAAACATATTCGCGATGATGATCGTGTTTACGATGTTTTTCGACGGAGGCATGATTCCCCGCTATTTGGTGGTCGACAGTCTCGGCTTGCTCAACTCGCTGTGGGCGATTGTGCTGCCGCCGGCGATCAACGTCTTCTATATGGTCATGATGCGCACCTTCTTCCAGGCGGTTCCCGATGCACTGATCGAATCGGCCCATATCGACGGTGCTAACGATTGGAAAGTGTTCCTGAGAATCGTGCTTCCGCTGTCGGCGCCGCTCTTTGCGACGATGACGTTGTTTTACGCTGTAGGACACTGGAACAGCTTTTTCTCGGCATTGATCTATTTGAATGAAAGCAGCAAATATCCGATTCAGATGATACTGCGCAATATTGTCATCCAGGGCGACATGTCGGCCCAATCGACGGAGATGAGCGGCGTGGTAGGTACGCTCGTCGTCGACCAAAATATTAAATATGCAGTCGTGATGGTTGCGATCCTGCCGATACTTGCGCTGTATCCGTTCCTCCAGAAATATTTTGTCAAAGGCTCCATGGTGGGCTCGTTGAAAGGCTGATTGAACGAAATCAGAAGGGGTGTTTTTGAGATGAGATCGAAGAAACGGGTACTTCCCGCGGCACTGAGCGTATTGCTGCCTGCGGTAGCGATGCTGTCGGCTTGCTCCTCCTCCACCGGGAACGGGAAAGCCGGCGAAGCGGACGGTTCGGCCGCCAAGACGCCGGAAGCGAGAACGATTACGGTGATGAGAAGCGACAGCTCGATTCAGCCGGTGCTGAAAGACTCTCCTGCGCTGAAGCAGATATTGGCGAAGACGAACGTGAAGGTCAATATGGAAGGCGTGCCGAGCAGCGATTACGAGGCGAAAAAGAAGACGCTGATCGCCACCAACAATATTCCGGACGTGCTGCACGTATCGCGGACCGATATTACGAACTACGCGAGCACAGGCATCTTCCTGAATCTGTCTCCGCTTATCGACAAGCATGCGCCGAATTTAAAGAAACGGCTGGAGAGCGAGCCGGAGGCGAGCAAGCTGAAAATCGACGGCAACTTCTACGGCTTCCCGATCATGGCACGCAAGTCGGTGGCGGCGAATGTGGGCAACTTCCCGATGATCCGTACCGATATTTTGCAGGAGCTGGGCTTAAAGGCGCCGACGACGTTCGAGGAGCTGTACGAGGTGCTGAAGGCGTTCAAGGCGAAGTATCCGGACTCGTATCCGTGGACGATGCGCAGCGGCTCGCAATACAATTTGCGGTTCCTGGCGTACGCGTTCGGCAGCGGCTTCTCCATCTATTACGAGCCGAAGTCGGATAAGTACCTGTACGGTCCGGCGCATCCGGAATTCAAAGAAGTGATGACGTATTTGACCAAGCTGTACAAGGAGAAGCTGCTCGATCCGAACTTTACGAACTTGACGGCTCAGCAGTGGCAGCAGAACCTCAGCTCCGGCAAGTCGCTGTTTTTCTACGACAACTATACGTTTGCAGTTAATTTCAACGCCGCGCTGCAGCAGGTCAATCCGAAGGCGAAATTCGACATGCTGCCGGTCTTCAAGGACGCGTCCGGCAATAAACGGAACTATATGGACAATCCGTCCAGCTTTAATTCCTATGCGATCAGCAGCAAGGTGAAAAATCCGGAGGAAATCGTCAAGCTGTTCGACTGGATGTATACGGACGAAGGCGCGGATATTACCAACTTCGGCGTGCCGGGAGAGCACTTCACCCGTTCGGGCGACAAAGTGACGATCGCTTCGAGCCTGATTGATCAGTTCAAGGATAAGCAGGACCCGTACCGGGCGATGCAATCTTTCTTGGGAACGGGACTGCTGGCATTCAGCACGTTCACCGACGATACGCCGATGCTGACGATCTCCCCGCCGGAGCTGAAGATATGGTCCGACAGCGTCAAGCAGCAGAAAGATAGCAAGGAAGTGATCGAAAAGCCGCTGGACCCGCCGTTCACTGAGGAAGAACGGGAGAAGCTGAAGCAGCTTACGACGAAGGTGGACACGATCGTCACTCAGAACGTCGATAAGTTCATCCTCGGCAGCCGTCCGCTCAGCGAGCTTGACGCATTCGCGAAGGAAGTCGCGGCAGGCGGGGCAAGCGAGATCGAGGACATTTACAATGCCGCGTGGAAACGGATGAAATAAGAGAACGGCAGGGCACACGCATAGCATGATAACATGACCGGCTTCTTGCCAGGGTCGGACTGCCGCCAGCAGCGGTTTCGGAATACGAAGCCCCGCAAGGCGGCAGTCCGCATGGGGAAACACGCTAGGCAACTCGTGCCGATGGAGGAAGAGAGAAGCCTATGGATATTCGCCTGTTGACTGGCGGCGATATGAAGGAAGCGATTCTGCTTGTCGACCAGACGTTTCGCAATGACGACCGCCCTTCGCTTGCGGTTTCGTCGCCGAAGTTGTTTTCCGGCAGCCTGGGTCAGGCGGTCGGCGGCTATGACGAGGGGAGGCTCGTCTCGTTCGCCGGGCTGGTACCGTCGTTGATCCGGATTGGGGATGCGCGTCTGCAGGTGTATTCGTACGGTGCGGTATGCACGCATCCCGACTTCAGGGGAAGAGGCTGCGCCAGTCTCATTCTGGACTATGCCAAACGGCATATCGCTAAAGCCGGGGCCTCCCTGCTGCTCGTCTCAGGCACCCGTTCCTTGTACACAGATGCGGGCTGTCATCCGTTCGGCGCGTTTCGCAGGCACACGGTGTCTGCGGATCGGACGGAAGCGCTCGCTCCCTGCTTGTCTCCGGGAGTACAGTGCAGGGTGGCGGATGCAGCGGACTGGTTCCGGCTGCAGGAACTGTCCGCTTCGAAGTCTGTCCATTACGAGCAGAGCGTATGGGACTTGGCGGACCTGCATGCCGCGGCTGCGGTAACGTCGATGCAGCGGATGAAGCAGACGACGCTGATCGCCGAACGGGACGGCAAGGCCGTCGCCTTCTGTGTGCTGGCGCTTTTGCGGGACGGAGTCGATTACGGAGCCCGCAACAGCTATGTGCTCGAATGGGCAGGCCGGACGGAGGACGTTTGTTCGATTGTGCTGCACGCCCTCGCGAACGGGCTGGCGGACAAACTCGACATTACAGTCGGCTGGCAGGAGGAAGAGATGGAGCGGCTGCTGGCCGGAGCCGGCACGTCTGCGGATGAGTGCAATTCGGGCACCGTTCACATCGTGAATCCGGCCGCACTGCTCGAACAGCTTCGCCCGTATTGGGGCCGGGCAGCCGACATTGAAGGAGACGTGCCGCAGGTGCGCGTCGGCGAAGACGGCACATACATCATCGCGATCGGCAGTTGTAAAAAAGTTGCGCTGAATTCGGCTCAGCTGACCGCGCTCCTATTCGACAAGCGGCCGGAGGAGCTTGCGCCGGACCGGGAATGGCTAGAGGCGGCTTCCGACTTCCTGCCGATTCCGTTTCCCTATACGAAAGGATTGAATTACGTGTGATGGAGGACATTCATGAAAACAGTCATCATCTATAAAGAAGCGGGAAGATACGCCGGCTGGCCGGCCAACTACGGCATCTGGTCGTGGGGCGACGAGATCGTCGTCGGTTATACGCTGGGCTATCATAGCACGGAGGGCGGGTTTCACGCCCGCGACAAAACGAGGCCGTTCGTCGCCATGCAGGCGCGCAGCCTGGACGGAGGGGAGAGCTGGCAATCAGTCGAAATGCCGGTTCGTACCCCGGGCAACAAAGGATTGTCGGCGGGGGAACATTCCGATTCGCAGGCGGGAGAGAACGGAGGGGGGAACGAACCCGTTCCCGTGGAGCAGGCGATCGACTTCACCCACCCGGATTTTGCCTTGATGTGTGCGAGACAGGATTTGACGGGCGGCTCGAGATCGTGGTTTTACACGTCGGCCGATCGCTGCCACTCGTGGGATGGACCGTTTGCGATCCCGATGATGGGGCAGATCGGTCTGGCGGCACGCACCGACTATCTGGTGTCCGGTCCGGACGAATGTCTGTTTTTCCTTACGGCGCCGACGGCGGAAGGAACGGAGACAGGCAGTCGGGTATTGTGCGCCCGCGCGTCGGACGGCGGCAGGACGTTCGAGTTCGTCTCCTGGGTCGGTCCCGAATCGGGCAACGGCTTCTCGATCATGCCTGCCAGCGTCCGGTTATCGGATACCGACATCCTGGTCGCCACGCGCGAGCGCAGAACGGGCGAAGACAACGTGTCGGCCAACTGGATCGATCTGTACCGCTCATCCGATAACGGGGCGACGTGGACGTATGTGTGCCGCCCGGTAGCCGATACGGGACACGGTGGCAATCCGCCGACGTTGACCCGGCTGCACGACGGACGGCTGTGCATGACGTATGCATACCGGAACGCGCCGTATGGCATGAGAGCCAAGCTAAGCGCGGATGAAGGGCAAACCTGGGGCGAGGATATCGTCCTGAACGCCGCAGCGGGCAGCCACGATATCGGTTATCCCCGTACGGTGCTGCATGAGGACGGGACGCTCGTCATCATCTATTACTACAATGACGAGCTCGGCGGAGCGTGCTATATTGCGGCGACGTTGTGGAAGCCCTGACCTTGATGGTCTGCAATACGATATTGGCGTGCGATCCGAAGGCAAAAAACCTTACAGAAATGGTTCTGTAAGGTTTTTTGATTTTTGTTTTTCCCCCCGGCATTCTGTTTCACCTCAATCAATCCTATGATTTAGTAACCTATTTACAGTTGACGGGAGACGCCGATTCACAAACCCGGTGAGAACGGGCGCTTTCTCGTCTCCGACCCTACACAAGGGTGTGATTTCGGTTTTGGTTAATCGATATTTAATTTGATGGCATCTTGCAAATATGATAAACTTCACCCATTACTGAGCACGCTTATTGGGGAAAGCGGTTTCAATGCAAAAAGAAGAAATTCCTTACATTTCTAGACGAGGAGGGCTTTGCATGATTCGTCGCCGCAAAAGTGTCTTTTTGACGTTATGGTTATCCTACATCGCCATCCTGATCATACCCGTGTCTGTATCCTTTGCGCTTTACACGAGTATGGAGAAGACGATGGTTGAGAATGCGAGCCGTTCGAACCTGGCCATGCTGGAGCAGGTTCGTCAGATCGTCGATAACCATCTGCAGGAAATCGAGCAAATCGCCGTTCAGATCGCCACGCATCCGAAGCTTCAAACGTTGTGGACGATCCGGGACAGCGAAAAATATATCCAATACGAGGAAGCGGTCAGGGCGCTGATGAATATCGGCAAAGGCTCCGGCTTCGTCGACAGCTTTTTTATTCATATGAGGGACGAGGATATTATCCTGACTTCGCGTGTAAAGACGGATGCGGAAACGTATTTTACGAAGCTGTACCCGTATGCCGACAAGACGCTGGAGCAGGTGCGCTCCGATCTGCTGTCCGGTTATCATTTCAAGACGTATTGGCCGGTAACCGCCATGCTGGACGGAGCGACCCGGAGGAACGTGATTCAGAGCGCCGTATCGTTACCGCTTGGAGAAGCGGAAAATGTATGGGGAACGCTCATCATGACGATCGGCGAGGAGCAGATTTACAACTTGCTGAAAAAAATCGAGTGGGTGAACAGCGGCTCGATCTACATTTTGGACGACACGGGTCAGGTGATTTTGTCGACATCAGGGAACTATGAGTTCTCGGAGCGGCTGCGCCAGGAAATTACCGGGGGGAGCGGCTACCAGTCTTATTCCGACGGCGGCAAAGACAGCATGCTCTCGTATACGACCGGACAGAGCGGGTGGAAGTACGTATCGCTTGTCCCCGAAGCGGTCGTCCTGCAGCGCGTGAATGAAATCGAGGTATGGGCGATTTCGCTGCTTGCTTTTGTCGTCATTGCCGGAACGGTGGCGGCTTATTGGATGGCCTACCGCAGCTATAGTCCGATCCGCGATATGGTATTCGCCCTGATGAACGGAAATCCGGCGGACAAAGCTCCTGTTCTGGGGAATGAGTATGAGTTCATCAAGACGTCGATCGCCGAGACGATGGCTGAAGGCAAGGAGCTCAAAGATAAGCTGGAGGGGCATATCCCGGTCGTAAGGGCGTATTTTCTGTCCAGACTTTTGAAAGGACAAGCCGAACCGGAATCGATGGAGGAGGAGTCGCTTCAGTTCATGGGCGTCCGGTTTCCTTATACGGACGTATGCGTCATTTTGGTCGAGGTGGATGAGAGCAGCGAGTTTATAGCGGATGGAAGCGAACGGGAATGGGCGCTTATCCGGTTTATTTTGTTTAACCTGAGCAGCGAGCTGCTAAGTGACCTGGGCTACGTGACGGAGACGGACCGCAACCGGCTGGCGCTGCTGATGAACGTGCCGGATGACGGAGAAGAAACCCGCAGCGAGCGCGACCGGATCATCCGGGAACTGAAGCGGGTAACCGAGGAGCGGTTCCGGATGCGAACGGCCATCGGCGTCAGCTCGGTCCGTTCCGGCTTGACGGAAATCGGCCGGTGCTACGGGGAAGCGTTGTCCGCACTGGACTACCGGATTATCCACGGATCGGGAACCGTTATATTATTTGACCAGATTCGCGAAATCGAGCGCGGGTACTATCATTATCCGATCGAGACGGAAGCACAGCTGATGAATTATATGAAAAGCGGCGATTACGAGGAAGTCGTCCGGCTGCTGGACGGATTATACGAGCACAATGTGGCCGCCCGCAGCATTACGCCGGAGCTGGGCAAGACGCTGCTGTTTAATCTGCTCAGCACTGTTCTGAAGGTGATGAACGCGTTGAAAATCGACGCCAGGCAATTGCCGGGCATCGATTCCGATCCGGTGAAGCATATTATGAGTAGCTCCTCGGCCGAGAAGATGCTGGGCCGGATCAAGGAGTTGAGCCTGGCGATCTGCGACAGCGTCCGGGAAGCCCGGACCGATCAGAGCGGGCGGCTGAACGAGCGGCTGAAGCAATATATCGAGGAGAACAGCGCGGACAATGGTCTCAGCCTGACTTCGATCGCAGACCATTTCGGGATGACGCCGCAGTACGTGTCCGGATTTTTCAAAAAACAAAACGGAATCAATCTGACCGATTATATGGTCGAGGTTCGAGTGAGGGAAGCGAAGCGGCTGCTTGCCGAAAACGGGCTGACCGTTCTGCAAATCGCACAAAAAGTCGGTTACGCCACCGACATCGGTTTCATCCGGGTGTTCAAAAAATGGGAGGGCATCACCCCCGGCAAATACCGGGAAATGCTTGCCCAGCAAGGCGATGTGAAGGACGGTTGGTCCGGATGAAAATCGGTTTATGCCCGATATGAAGGGCGGTTTACGTCTCGAACAACGGATTGTAGGCAGTAAGCGCAGGCTCCTCTATAGTGAAATTGCAAGCGGAAACGCTGACGCAAAACAAATGTATAGGAGGGTCACCAAGATATGGTTAGAAAAATGAAAGTGCTTACAACTAGTCTCGTAGCAGTTTCGCTCATGGCAACCGTACTTGCAGCTTGCGGAGGTAAGGAAGAAAAGCCGGGAACGGCGAATCCGGCACCCGCTGCCGGAGGGGAAGCGCCTAAAGATGTTTCTTATCCGAAATCGGTCAGCTACTGGGTGTCCCTGAATTCCAATGTCGGTGCTACCATGAAAAGCTTCGGTGAAATAGCTGCTTATAAAGAATTAGAGAAAAAGACGGGCACGAAGGTCGAATTCCAGCATCCTCCGGTCGGACAAGAGAAAGACCAGTTCAACCTGATGCTCGCCTCGGGCAAGCTCCCTGACGTTATCGAATATACTTGGGGCACGGCACCGAAAGGGGCGGACAGCTTAATTAAAGAGAAGCGGATAATCCGCCTGAACGAGCTGATCGACAAGCATGCGCCGAACTTGTCCAAAGTATTGAAGGATAATCCGGAATTCCGCAAATTGATCACAACGGATGAAGGCAATATTTACGTGATGCCGTTCCTGCTCGGCGACGAATTGCTGGCGATCGTTAACGGTCCGGTCATTCGGAAAGACTGGCTCGATAAATTGAATTTGAAAGTGCCGACCACGATTTCCGAATGGGAGACGGTGCTGACCGCTTTCCGCGATCAGGACCCGAACGGCAACGGCAAAAAGGACGAAATTCCGTACTTGTTCTCGATAGCGGACAACGAATATAACCATTTGTTCGTAGGCGCCTGGGGCATCGGCATGGATTTCTACAATGAGAAAGGGAAAGTGAAGTACGGACCGATCGAGCCGCAGTTTAAGGAATTTTTGGCTACGATGAACAAATGGTACAAAGCCGGACTGATCGACCGAGACTATGCGACTACGGATGCGAAGCTGAAGGACGCGAAAGTGACGAACAATCAGCTGGGCTCGTTGTCGGCTTATCCGGGAAGCGGCATCTCCCGCTATACGACGCTCGTGCAGCCGACCACGCCGAATTTCTCTCTCGTCGGCGCTCCGTATCCGGGCCTGAAGGCCGGCGACAAGCCGCTCGGCCAATATCAGTTCGCGTTCTCCGGCATCGGAGCCGCGGTCTCCGCAACAGCGGCGAATCCGGAGCAAATCGTCAAGTGGCTGGACTACAAATACGGTCAGGAAGGCCACCTGCTGTTCAACTTCGGTATCGAAGGCGAAAGCTACAAGATGGAGAACGGCAATCCGAAGTACACGGATCTTATCATGAACAACCCGGATAAGCTGCCAATCACGCAAGCGATGGCCAAGTATTTCATCGCCAGCTGGAGCGGTCCGATCGTTCAGGACAAACGCTACATCCAGCAATATTTCACGATGCCGGAGCAGCGCGATGCCCAGAAGGCGTGGATGGCCGCCGATCACTCCAAGCAGATGCCGCCGATTACGTTGACGGCGGAAGAAAGCTCGAAGACCGCATCGATTATGAACGACGTCAAAACGTACCGCGACGAGATGATCAACAAATTCATCATGGGCGCGGAGCCGATTGAAAACTTCGATAAATTCGTACAAACGATCAAGAGCATGGGAATTGAAGAAGCCGTCAAGGCACGGCAGGCAGCCCTCGACCGGTTCAACAACCGGAAGTAAACGCTCCAATCCGAAAACCTACCGCGATAGGCGGGATGGCGGCACGATCTTGAACGCCGCCGCTTCCCGCCTGCGCAGCAGCTGTACAGCGAGATACCATCCATACTAGGATTAGACAGGAGGGCCCGTTATGTCCGTTATGCCCAAAGCCCAGTCCGGCCCCCCGAAGCCGGTCGACAAAAACAGCTTCAAACACCGCTCTCTGCGCGATTTGAAAATAAACAAGTACGTGTACTTGATGCTTATACCGGTAATTACGTATTATGTAGTGTTTTATTATGTGCCGATGTACGGCCTGCAGATTGCGTTCAAGGATTTCTCGCCGGGGCTTGGCATGTGGGACAGTCCATGGGTCGGCTTCCAGCACTTCGAATCGTTTTTCAACAGTTACTACTTCTGGCGGCTGCTGCGCAACACGCTGCTGCTTAGCTTATACGAGCTTTTGTTCGCTTTTCCGGCATCGATCATTTTGGCCTTATTGCTCAATGAATTGCGCAGCGCCGCCTTGAAGCGCGTCGTCCAGACGGTAACGTACATGCCGCACTTTATCTCGATCGTCGTCATCTCCGGGATGCTGGTCGATTTCCTGGCGCGGGACGGTCTGATCAACAACGTGCTTGCCTGGTTCGGCTTCGAGCCGATCGCCTTCCTGCGCGAAAGCAGCTGGTTCCGGACGATTTTCGTCTCCTCGAACATATGGCAGAACATCGGTTGGGGCTCGATCATTTATTTGTCCGCGATGTCAAGTATCGATCCTTCGCTGTACGAAGCTTCCCGGGTCGACGGCGCAAGCCGGTGGAAACAGACGCTGCACGTTACGCTTCCGGGGATCATGCCGACAGTCGTCATCCTGCTCATCCTGCAGATCGGCAGCTTCATGTCGGTCGGCACCGAGAAAATTCTGCTTTTGTATAACAGCACGACGTATGAGACGGCCGACGTCATCGGCACGTTCGTCTACCGGAAAGGGATTCTGGAGTCCGACTTCAGCTATAGTGCCGCCGTCGGTCTGTTCAACGCCATCATCAACTTCACGCTGCTCGTGCTGGCCAATGCCATCAGCCGCCGTACCAGCGACAACAAGCTTTGGTAAGGGGGCGGGGACACATGATTAGACGGAGTATAGGGGAACGCCTGTTTGACGGGGCTAACGTTACATTCATGATTTTGTTATCGGCAGTGACGGTGTATCCGTTTCTGTACGTATTGTTCGCATCGCTCAGCGATCCGTCCTGGGTCGTGCAGATGCGGGGGCTGATCTGGTACCCGAAAGGATTTACGATCGAGGCGTATAAGCTCGTATTCGCCAACCCGTCGATCCTGACCGGTTACGTGAACACGCTGATCTATGTCGTATTCGGCACGGCGCTGAACATCCTGATGACTTCGCTGGGGGCGTATGCGCTGTCGCGGCAGTCGGTGATGTGGAAAAATCCGCTTATGTTCATCATCGTATTCACGATGTTTTTTAACGGGGGGCTGATCCCGACCTACCTGCTCATCAACGAGCTGGGCATGCTCGACAGCCGCTGGGCGCTCATTATCCCGAGCGCGATGAGCGCCTATAATCTGATCATCATGCGTACCTCGTTCCAGGGCATTCCCGTCAGCCTGGAAGAGTCGGCCAAGCTGGATGGCGCGAACGACTTCACGGTTCTGTTCCGCATCGTGCTGCCGCTGTCCATGCCGGTCGTGGCGGTCATGATCTTGTTCTACGGCGTCAGCCACTGGAACGGCTGGTTTAACGCGCTGATCTACTTGCGTACGCGGGATCTGTATCCGCTGCAGTTGATCCTGCGGGAGATTCTGATTACGAACAGCACCGACTCGATGATGACCGGAGTAGGCGGGGCAGACAAGATGCCGATCGGCGAGACGATCAAATACGCCACGATCATTGTCGCTACCGTGCCGATTCTGCTGCTGTATCCGTTCCTGCAAAAGTATTTCGTCAAAGGCGTTATGATCGGGGCCATTAAGGGGTAAGAGGCCGGCACCCGGCGAACAAGCTTCGCTTTCTGGAGTTCAACAAGCTCCGGAAGCGAAGCTTTTTTGGTTGGTTACGGAATTAGGCGGCTAGCGCAACCAGGTAAAACCACAGTGACTTTCTACCATTACCCTTTACGTTCCTAGTTCCGGTTGAGTAATATTAGTCGTATACGGTCTGTGCTTAGCTCGTGCTGGCGGGACAGCGGGATACGAATCGGGCATCTGGAACGGAAAGGAAAGGACGAAGCCTCATGGATATAGGAAAGGCAAGCTCAGCGGGTAAATGGATCGCCCGGCTCCTCGCGGCGTGCGGTATTGCTTTGTTTGCATGGATGCTGTGGCACTCGTTTGCGAGCGCGAGCTCCTATTTCGAGTCGGGGCCGCTCACCGTGCTGCTTCTGACGGCAGGCTCGGCTGCAGCCGTTCTGCTGTTACTCGGCTTCGCCTCGCGTTATGCCGGGCGCGGAGTGTTTCTGGTTGTGGTGCTTGCCGCTGCGATCAGTGCGAGACTTATATGGATCGTTACAGTCGATACACAGCCGGTATCGGATTTTCTCGATATGCACTCCGGGGCTTTAAGCGCGGCTAGCGGCGATTTCTCGTTCGGGACGAATGACTATTTCACCCGGTGGGTGTATCAGATCGGATTTACGCTTTACGAAGCGCTGATCATTACAGGGTTCGGTACGGATCTGATCGTACTGAAGCTGTTTAACGTGTTGTTTCAGGCGGGAACGGTAGTCCTCGTTTATTTGTCGGCGGCCCGTGCGTTCGGGGAGACGGGCGGGAGAGCGGCGGCGCTGCTGTACGCCGTGTACGCGCCGAATATTATGATGTGCTCGGTGCTGACGAACCAGCATATTTCCGTCTTTTTCTTCTTCCTTGGCGTCTATGTGCTGATACGCCGGGGCTTGGGCGGGAAGGCGGACTGGATTGCCGTCGGGCTCTGTTTCGGTTTCGCCAATCTGATGAGGCCGCTGGGCAGTTTTTTTGTAATCGGCTTGGTTGCTTATATCGTGCTGTTTAAGCTGCTGCCGGGGTTCCGCGAGAGGAAGTGGATCGCATTGGCCGTCAAGACGGCCGGAGCGGTCGCCGTCTACTTCATCGTGCAGCAATCCGCGAGCTTCGCCCTCGTGCAGACTGGCGTCATTTTGCACCCGTTATCGAATCAGGAGCCGTACTGGAAGTTTATGATCGGTCTGAATCCGGATACGAACGGGGGCTGGTCGTACGACGATACGGTGTATGTGCTGCAGTTCCCGCAAGGCGAGGAACGGAATCGCGCGGAGCTGGAGCTGCTCAAGCAGCGTATGGCCGATAAGCGGCAGGTCGGGGCGCTGTTTCTCAGCAAAGCGAAGTCCATGTGGGGGGCGGAAGATTCGGCTCCGATGTGGAGCATTCCGGAACAGAACCGGCCGGCTTTGCAAAAAAAGCTGATTCAGACCGAGCGGGTGCAATACGTCCTGCTGGCGTTTTTCGGCTTGATCGCCATGACCGTGATGGCGTACCGGGGCGCAAGCGCGGAAGCGTCCATATTCGTGCTGCTGCTGCTCGGTTATGCGGCGCTCCATATCGTCATCGAAGTTCAGACGCGATACCGGTTCGATATTTTTCCGTGCGTGTTCATCCTGCAAAGCTTGGGTGCCGCCGTGCTGCTTGATACGTTCAAGCGGAGGCCGCGGGGCGCAAACGAAGCTCCGTCTGTCCGGTCTTGACCGGGAGGCGGGGCTTTTTGGTGATAAGACCGATCCCCTCCTTCCTTTCGTATTGCCGGAGCTTGCTTGTATAATGGAACCAGAGGAAGACGGATGGAGGCGGCCCTTTTGTACAAAATTATGATTGTAGAGGATGACGACAAAATCGCTTCGATTCTCGGAGGGTATCTGGACAAGTACGGATACGAGGCAACGCGCGTTACGGACTACCGGAATATCAAGCAGGCTTTTGCCGGGCTGCAGCCTCATCTGGTGCTGCTCGATATTAACCTCCCGCAATACGACGGTTTTTACTGGTGCCGGCAAATCCGCACCGTCTCGAATGTGCCGATCCTGTTCCTGTCGGCGCGCGTCGGCGAGATGGATCA
Source organism: Paenibacillus oceani (assembly GCF_014705615.1). GTDB lineage: Bacteria > Bacillota > Bacilli > Paenibacillales > NBRC-103111 > Paenibacillus_AB > Paenibacillus_AB oceani. Next base: position 133,780 of record NZ_JACXJA010000001.1, on the reverse strand, counting down.
AGTGATGGCGATCGAGAACGGGGGAGACGATTATATCACGAAGCCGTTCCATCTGGAGATCGTCATGGCCAAAATAAAAAGCGCGCTTCGCCGGACCTATGGCGAATATGCGTCGGCTCCGCACGGCAATACGGACATTGTCGATGTGGAAGGACTGGTGCTGGACCGGGGCCGGGGAACGCTCGAATGGAACGGGCACAAGATCGACTTAAGCCGCAACGAGTCCAAGCTGGCCGAAGAGCTGATGAGACGGGCCGGGCAAATCGCCACGAGGGAACAGCTGCTGGAAGCGCTGTGGGACGACGTGACGTTCGTGGACGATAATACGCTGACTGTAAACGTAACGCGGGTGCGCAAGAAGCTGGAGGAGATCGGGATCGATAAAGCGATCGACACGGTGCGGGGAACCGGTTACCGGTTGCAAGTTACATGGGGGGCGAGAACGTGAGGTTTCGACATTTCCTGGCCGACCGGCTCGGGTATATCGTCCTCTATATGGCGAATCTGCTGCTGGTGCTGCTCGTCGTGTGGCTGGACCTGCTCGGGCAGAACGTCTCCATCAGCCGCGAAACGGTCATCTACGCCGCTGTGCTCTCTCTGGTCGGCCTCGGCGTGTATTTGACGATAGATTATATCCGCAGCCGTCCGTTCCACCGCCAGATCGATGTGCTGACGAGCGGGGAGGCGGCTATCGACGACGTATTGATGCTGCAAGGAGCGGCGACGCGCGAACAACGGGCGACCCAGCAGCTGGTCATCGACAACTATATGAAGTATATGGAGCGGCTGGAGCAGTACAAGCAGCAGCAGGACCTTCACCAGACGTTCGTCCGTCAATGGGTGCATCAGATGAAGACGCCGGTATCGGTCATCGATCTGCTCGTTCAGCAGGGAGAGCGCACCGGTACGGGGGAGGCCAAGGAGCTGCTGACCAGCGTTCAGGAGGAGAACGAGAAGCTGGCGCATGGACTCGATATGATGCTCCACACGGCCCGCCTGGAGAAGTTCGAGTTCGATCTGCATATTAAACGGGTGGAGATGGTGCACACTGTTCGGGGGGTCATTAACGAACATAAAAAGGCGTGCATCCGGTACCGCCTGTTCCCGAAAATCGAGACCGATGCGGAGACGATCTGGTCGGAAACCGATGAGAAATGGATCGTCTTCATTCTTCACCAATTGATGACGAACGCGATCAAATATTCGAAGCCGAAGGAAGGGACGAAGACGCTTCTGGTTTCGCTTGCGGAGGAACGGGGCGAATGCCGGATCTCGATCCGGGACGAAGGGATCGGCATCGCGGGCCACGACCTGCCGCGCATCTTCGACCCGTTCTTCACCGGCGAGAACGGAAGGCGTGTCGCCGAATCGACCGGCATGGGCCTGTATTTGGCCAAGCAGGTATGCTTGCGGCTCGGACACCGGCTGGAGGTTTCCTCCGTGCTGGGGGAAGGGACGGTCGTTACGTTGACGATTCCCCGTGCGGACGGGATTCATACGCTGGACGGGTAATCCTCCTGCTGCTGGCGTTGGGCGGTAGGCTTCGGGACGACGCCTCCCGTTGTGACGTTTATCCTTGTTCCTCCCCGGAGAATCGGTTATCCTAACGGAAACGAACAACGGAGGGGATTGCGATGCAACTGCACATCACGAACGAAGCCGCAGCGTATTACAAAAAGGAAATGGGGCTCAAGGGCGGGGACGAGCTGCGCCTGTTCGTCAAGCTGGCGGGCCACAGCACCGTTCATCCCAACTACTCGCTCGGCATCATCCGGGAAGCTCCGGTCAAGCCGGCGGTTCGCGCGGAAGCGGACGGGATCGCCTTTTTCCTGGAGGAGCAGGACGGCTGGTTTATTGGCGATTACGATTTGCGCATCGGTGTCAAAAACGGAGAAATCGACATGGAGATGGTTCTGGAGCAAGGCCACTAACATGGATCGCAAAGTGGCGCCCTGGCCGCCTGTGATGGCGGACCGATGCAAAAAGTCCCTGAATTCTTCGTTTGCCGAAGAACGGTCAGGGACTTTTTGGGGTGTGCGTCGAAGAACCGATACCGGGTACGCTTACTCGGGAAGCAGACCGCTGTCCACGATCTCGTTATGGATCGTGTCGGAGAACCGCTCCAGGCAATTGCAGAAGTAGTCTTTGCGGCAGATGGGGCAAGGTACCGTGAGCAGTCTGGTGATGCTTGTAATTTTCCAGTCGGGATTTTTCGTGTAGAACACCCGGGCCTTCGTCTTGTCGGAAAAGGTGGCCAAAAACTGGTACAGCCCAGCCTTCTCATTCGTATCGGATTGCTGCAGGTCCGTCACATAAAATTGTGCCATTTTATCACCCTGAACTTTTGTATAGTCTGAACTTTTCATAGTATATCATATTTCGACAGGGGGCAACCGCATCTTCGCTGCAAATATCACGGAAAAATTAGATGACAAAACTGTAAGCCGCGTATTCGGTATTTGAAAGCTTCCCCCATCGTGCGGATTGGTTTCTTCGGGTACACTGGGAATAGAGGCTGCACACAATCGCTGTAGCATGATGGAGGAACTTAGTTATGACGGTATTAAAGGCGCAGGCGCTATCGAAAATATATGGAGCCAAATCGAGCAAAATGACTTACCGGGCGCTTGATCAAATCCATCTGGAAGTGTCCGAAGGGGAGTTCGTCGGCGTGATGGGGCCTTCCGGCAGCGGCAAGACGACGCTGCTCAACCTGCTGTCTACGATCGATCAGCCGACCTCGGGCCGGATCGAGGTGAACGGAACCGACCCGAGCAAGCTGTCCAATAAGGAGCTCGCCCTCTTCCGTCGCCGGCAGCTCGGGTTTATTTTTCAGGACTTCAACCTGCTCGATACGTTGTCCATGAAGGATAATATCGTCCTGCCGCTGGTACTGGACAACTTGAAAGCCGCGGAGATCGAGCGCCGCGTCCGCGAAGTCGCCGAAGTGTTAGGCATAGCGGCTATCCTGGACAAGCGCACGTATGAAGTGTCGGGCGGACAGCAGCAGAGGGCGGCGATTGCCCGTGCGATCATCCACCGTCCCGCGATCGTGCTGGCGGACGAGCTTACCGGCAATCTGGACTCGAAGGCGGCCAAGGACGCGATGGAGGCGCTGAAGCGGTTGAATGAAGAACAGGGGACGACCATCCTTATGGTTACGCATGATCCGTTCGCGGCCAGCTATTGCCGGCGAATCGTGTTCATTAAGGACGGCCGGCTGTTCTCGGAGATTCGCCGGGGGGCGAACCGTCAGGCCTTTTTCCAGCAAATCTTGGATGCGCTTAGCGTGCTGGGAGGGAACTTCAATGACGTTTCGCCGACTCGCCCGGAATAACGTCCGGGGCAATTGGCACCGGTATGTCGCTTTTTTCCTGTGCAGCACGTTTTCCGTCATGATCTTTTTTATTTATGCGGCGTTTCTGTTCCATCCGGACGTGGTGAGCGGCAATATCCCCGCAGCCAGCAAGGTGCGGCAAGGGATGATTTTATGCGAGTACATCATCGTCATCTTTTCCTTCTTTTTCGTGCTGTATTCGATGTCGGCCTTTCTGAGGTCGCGGAAAAAGGAGTTCGGCCTGCTTCGTCTGTTCGGCACGACGAACCGCCAAATCGCCCTGCTCGTGGTGTACGAAAATACGCTGATCGCTTTGCTTGCGATCGCGGCGGGTATCGGCTTCGGGGCTTTGTTCACCAAGCTGTTCTTCATGGTGCTTGCCCAGCTGCTGCAGGTAACAAGCCCGATCCGGTTTATTCTTGCGCCTAAAGCGATCTGGATCACCGCTCTCGGGTTTTTGGCGCTGTTCGAGCTTATCACGCTGTATACGCTCCGGCATCTGGGACGAAGCCAGATCGTCGAGCTGATGAAAGCGTCGAAACAGCCGAAAAGCGTGCCGCTGTATTCGAAATGGTTAACCGCCCTGGCGGCCGTTTGTTTGCTGAGCGGTTATTATATGGCGTATACGGCCCACATCTACACGATTATCGCGTATATGATGCCGATTCTGATCACCGTTATTGTCGGCACGTATTTTTTATTTACGCAGGCGAGTGTTGCGATATTGCGGCGGCTGCAGAGGACGCCGGGGTTGTATTACCGGCATACGCATATCGTCACGATCGCCCAGCTTTTATTTAAGATCAAGGATAACGCCCGCACTCTGTTTACCGCTTCGATCTTATGCGCGGTCATCTTGACGGCTTCGGGGACGTTTTATGTCTTGTTTCAGGATACGCGCAATCAGATGATGGAACGGTTTCCGCAATCGTTCGGGGTGATCGAGAAAGGGCTTGGCGTTCACGAGGTCATCCATCCGGAGGAGCTGAAGCGGCAGCTCGCGCTTCACGGTCTCGAATTGGATTACGAAGTGCAGTTGTCCGGCTTCCAGGTGCCCGTCACGCTGGAGTCGATGCGCTACAAGACGGAAGCGCTCGTCATACCGGAGCAGTCGTACAACCGGGTTGCGAAGCTGCAGCGTAAAAAAACGCTGAAGGTTGAACCGGGTCATGCCTATTACGTTCATCCGAACCGACAAGTGGCCGTGGAATATTTCAAGCCGGGCGATCAGTTGGATACGGTCGTCGGGGGCAGGGACGTGACGCTGCAGATCGACGGTCAAAGTAACGGCGGCATCATTAATTCGAGGCTGGAGCTTGCGAATATGATCGTAGTGAACGATCGGCAATACGAGGAATGGAGCCGGGCGGTCCCGGAGTCCGAGCTGTACGCGTATTACGGGTTTGAGGTTCGCAATTGGAAGGAGTCGTTGGCGGCCGCCTCGCATATTCGCGAAACGGTACCCAAGGAACGCTCGTGGCAGCTGGAATGCCGGATCGAGGATTATGCGGCCATGCACCAGTTTAACTCGCTGGCGCTGTTCATCGGCGTGTTCGTCAGCTTTCTGTTTTTCATTGCGTCGGGCAGTATGCTGTATTTTAAGCTGTTTACGGAAATCCAGGAGGATCAGACGCAGTTCCGGGCGTTGAGCCGGATCGGGGTGTCGGACGCCGAGATTCGTAAAATGACGACGACCCAAATCGGCATATCGTTTTTCGTGCCGGTAGTCGTCGGCATGGTTCACGCGGCATTCGCCTATAAAACGCTGGGCAATCTGCTCGGATCGAGCGTATGGCAGTACGGGATCGACGTGATAGCGGTGTATACCGGGATGCAGATCCTTTACTTTGCCTTGGCCCGGAAGGCGTATATGAAGCAGTTGGCACAAAGCTGATACCCGAACGGGCGGACATGGGGTACGGGAAATCTTACATCCAGTGCGCTAGTATACGCTCAGGTCAGGATGAGCTGACAACGGGCGAATCCCTGCGGCGGCAAATAAGCCGTGAAGAGGAGCATACGGGGGCATAGCAACGATTGCATATGGGTTTATGGCGCATAGTGTGGAAAACGGGGGAGCGGGTTCTTCGCTTTTCCTTTCGCGGCGAAGTAAGATGGGAGTAGACAACGATTGACCCAACATGAAAGCGAAGGAATACGATCTATGGCCCGCTCTTATTTATTGCTGCTGGTTTGCGTAACGATATGGGGAAGCAATTTTGTGTTCGGCGCGATTCTGGTCGATCATTTCCCCCCGATGCTGCTCTCCGTCTCCCGGCTGCTGCTCACTTCCTCGGTATACGTCGTTATGGCGATGGCCGCACGGCGGTTCGAGTGGCCGGTGTGGAAGGATTGGAAGCTGCTGCTTCCTCTCGGCGCCGCCAATGCGCTTAATCAAATCTGTTTTTATACCGGGATGCAGGATGCGGACCCGACGACTTCGTCGCTGCTCCTGTCGCTGTCTCCGATTATGATCGGACTGCTGGCACCGCTGTTTCTCAGCGAGAAGATTACGCTGCGGATGGGGATCGGCTCGGCGATCGCTTTGTCCGGCGTCTTTTTCGTCGTCGGCAAGGGCGGCTCGATTCATCTGTCAGCCGGCGAGTTGTGGATTGTCGGGGCGATGCTGACGTTTGTCGCCTCGACGATTTTGACGCGCAAGCTGATGGAACGCAGGGACGCGTTTTTCGTCACCTCGTACGCCACGGTATCCGGCACCGCGATGCTGATCCCGGTAGCTTTGCTCCGCGAGGACGTATCGGGCATGAGCACCGAGCTGTGGGCGTGGACGCTGCTGATTGCCAGCGCGTTTCTGATGCAGGTCGTGTGCGGGCTCGTCTGGAACCGGCAGATGCAGATCGTGGGCGCCGGCAAGGCGGCGGTATTCCTGAATCTGCAGCCGTTCGTAGCGATGTCGCTCGGGTATGTGATCCTGGGAACGGCGGTTTCGCTCAAGCAGGGTTTCGGCTCGCTGCTTATTATCGGCGGCGTCTTGCTGGCGACCTCGATCGGCAGGAACCGGCCGCGCAGCAGGCCGAGACCGGCGGAAGCAGGGGAGGCGGCGGAGGCGGGCTGATGGGGCGGCAACGTCTACGGATTGCGTTTGCAGCAACGCACCCGAGCAGGTTGACAGGATGCCGCAACAGCTGACGCAACAGCTGGGCGCAGCGTCGAATCCGACGCTTTACAGAAGAAGGAGCACTCTTCTATAATGGAGATATGCTCCTTTTTGTTTTTTGATTTATGGAGAAAATTTTCGGAAGGGGAATTTCCGTGGACCGACAATCGCCTGGTATCAGGCATCTGGATACGGAGCAGGTCAATCCGCGAACCCGGGATTTGGACCAATGCTCCACGATGGAGCTTCTCCGGCTGATGAACGCGGAAGATTTCCGCGTTCCGGTGGCGGTGGAGGCGGCGCTTCCGGCCGTCGCCGAGGCTGTCGATCTGATCGCCGGCGCTTTGCGGCGGGGCGGACGGCTGTTTTATGTCGGCGCCGGTACGAGCGGGCGTCTCGGCGTCCTCGACGCGTACGAGTGCCCGCCGACGTTCGGCACGCCGCCGGAGCTCGTGCAGGCGCTCGTAGCGGGCGGCGTGGCGCGGGACCGCGCCGACGAGTCGGCGGAGGACGACCCCGAGCTGGGCGCCGCCGATCTGGCGGAGCGCGGCCTGGCGGCAGGAGACGTCGTCGTCGGCATCGCGGCGAGCGGCCGCACGCCGTACGTGGTCGGCGCGCTGCAGTACGCCCGCTCGGCGGGAGCGTCGACGGTCGCGCTCGCCTGCAGCGGAGGCTCCGTGATCGGCGACCTCGCCGACAAGGCGATCGAGGTGACGGTCGGACCGGAGGCGCTGACCGGCTCGACGCGGCTGAAGGCCGGCACGGCGCAGAAGCTCGTGCTGAACATGATCAGCACCGGGGTGATGGTGAAGCTCGGCAAGGTGTACCAAAACTTCATGGTCGACATGGAAGCGTCGAACGGGAAGCTGCGGCAGCGCGCCCGGGGAATCGTCGCCATGGCGACAGGCGAGGAAGAATCGGCCGTCGAGGCGGCGATGGCGGCCACCGGCGACCATATGAAGGCGAGCATCGTCATGCTGCTTGCCGGCGTATCGGCCGAGGAAGCATTCCGGCGATTGGCTGAAGCGGACGGGAACGTGCGCGGCGCGCTTCAGGCTTGACTGGCAGGCGACTGCCGAGGAATGGTTCAGGCTGGGATTTGCCCGACAAGCGGGATGCTAAGTTAAGTAAAGGTAAGAAGACGCGGGAAGCATCGTCCTATAAGGGGGAAGCGACATGGCGCTTATGCGCATTACGGGGTCCTGGTTCGATTTTTATCATCCGAATCCGTATGAAGGGGACTGCTGGAACTCGACGACACAGCAGTTTACCGACGAAGATTGGGATTTCAAGCTGACGGAGATGGCCGAGGCGGGGATGGATACGCTGGTGCTGCTGAATGTTGCGCTGCATGGCAAAGCGTTTTACCCTTCGGAGATATGGTCGCATCGGTGGGATACGGTATGTAAGGACCCGCTGGAGGCGGTTCTCCGGGCAGGGGATCGTCTCGGCCTGACGATTTATGTAGGGAACGGCTTTTATACGACACCGATTATGGGCAGTTTATCGACTACCGGAGACAAGTCGGCGCTTCGTTATGATTTCGCCAAAGAGCTGGCGGCGAAGTACGGTCATCATGCTTCGTTTGCCGGCTGGTATTTGCCGGTGGAAGCAGCGATTTTCACCCATTTCCCCGACCACTATATCGCATATGCCAACGAGATGGCCGATTTCCTGCGCAAGATCGGACCGCAGCGGGTGATGATCGCCCCATATGGCACCCGTTCGATTACCGGCGACGACCGGTTCGTCGCGCAGCTCCGTTCGCTGGAGGTCGATTATATCGCCTATCAAGACGAGATCGGGGTCGACCGGACGACGTTCGAAGCGGTGGATGCGACGTTTGCACGGCTGCGGGAAGCTCACGACCGCGCGAACAAGCCGCTCTGGTCCGATCTGGAGCTGTTCAAGTTCGCGGGCAAAGTGCTCCATCCGGGACCGTCCGAGCGGGTACGCCGCCAGTTGGAGATTTTATCGAAATATTCGGATAAGGTGCTGTGCTATCAATATTTGGGCATGATGAACAAGCCGGGCAGCGCCGCACATGCAGGGCATGAAACATCGGTACAGCTGTATGAAAACTACATGGCATTGCTGCGCGACAACGGGTTGTGGCCGATCGCGGGGCAGGCGGAGACGGAGCGGAATCGATGAAACAACAGGTCGTATTCGGAATCGATATCGGAGGCACGAACATCAAGTCGGGTATCGTGGACAGCGAAGGGCGCATTTTGCACGCCGACAACACGCCGACGGAAGCGGGCGCGGGGAGAGACTCGCTGCTGGACAAATTGTACGGCATCGCCCGCGGCTACAAGGAGAAGGCGGCGGCCCAAGGCTGGGAAGCCCGCGGCATGGGAGTAGCGACGGCCGGTTACGTCAACGTGAAGGAAGGCCGGATCGGCTACGCGACGTCCAACCTGCCTGGCTGGACAGGTGTGCCGCTGCGCGACAATATGGCCCGCGAGACCGGGCTTCCCGTCGCCCTCGTGAACGACGCGCATGCCTTTGCCATCGGCGAAGCGTGGATCGGCGCGGGTAAAGAGCTGACGGAAGGTTTCCTCTGCATCACGCTCGGTACAGGCGTAGGAGGAAGCTGGGTGACGGAGAACGGTACCCCGTATTACGGGCGCAGCGGGTATGCCGGGGGCTACGGGCATATCGTGATCAAGCATGACGGACAGCCGTGCAACTGCGGCCTGAAAGGATGCTGGGAGCAGTATGCATCCGTCACGGCGCTGATGCGGCAAGCCGCCGAAATCGGCTTGGGACCGTCGGTTACCGGCGGATCGGCGAAAAAGCTGTTCGAGCTCGCCCGCAGCGGTCACGAGCAGGCGCTCGGCCTGATCGACCGGTATGCGGAATACGTCGCGGTCGGCCTCACCAGCCTGATTCATACGCTGAACCCGGAATCGGTTGTAATCGGGGGAGCCGTTACCGCTCAGGGCGACTTTTTGTTCGACCGGATCGAAGCTCAGGTGAAGCGGCAGACGATGCCGGCCTACGGTCCGGTCCGGATCGTACCGGCGGCGCTCGGCGAGCAGGCGGGCTTGGCGGGTGCGGCGAAGCTGGCTTGGCTGGCGGCGGACTGAATCGCTTTCGCGGGAGCACCCGGATGAGGATACAGAGAAGCTAAGACGGGAGGCGGGGTTGGTTGTCCGGCTCCGGTCTGAAAACCAGGACGGAAGCGTTCATCTTGGGCGGAAGCATGCCGCTTAGGGTGGGGCGTTTCCGTCTTTTTTTAGCGTAGAATGTGTATGCTGGGTAAAGCGTTAAAGCGAATCGGGGTGTTCTGTACCAGGAAAAGCGGCCTCTTAAGCAGGTTCATGCATCGTTGGATTTCCGTAAACAGCTTAAAATACAACATACTGCCCGACGCGATGAAAAACAGAAAGCTGACGAACACGCCGATACACAGTGCCAGCGATTGGCTTCGTTTAGTCGTTTAGAAGCTTTTTGCATATATTACGGAACTAATAAGGTCCCGGAATGGGAGCAGGACAGCGCAGTGCAGTGTAGGGCAAGGCGTTCACCTTCCTTTCGGGTGGCGCCTGCAAGTATCGCAGGTGGTTTCTTGTGCAGGCTCAGCTCTGCACCCTGCTTATGAACGAGAACGAATCGGATAAGAGCGGTTTGTAGCTTTTATTTTGTCCGAAACTCGCTTGGTTAGGGGAATAAGAGCGGTTTGTAGCTTTTAAAATGGGCAAAAAGGATGCATACCCCACGAGTTGGTTGAAATAAGGGGTGCAAACCGCTTCTATTCGCCTCAGTCTGTTGAATGGGTGGAAAATAGAGGGTGCCATCAACTCTTATTGAAATGGAGTCCAGTCCGCTCATCCGGGAACCGGACATTTTTATCTTAGAAGCTCGCTGCCGTACAGAGCGGCTCGCCCTTCAGTCTTTAGGCTTGTTTCGCGGTTTGCAGTATAATAAAGCAGAGAGATTGCTGCGGCATCAGGCCGGGTCACAACCGGCGACTAATCGAAAGTGGGAAGGGATGAGTCTGATGGCGAACATTGCCAAAAATTTAACGGATCTGATCGGAAATACTCCGCTTCTGGAGTTGAACCAATATGCCGGGAAACACCGGCTCGAGGCGAGGCTGATCGCTAAGCTGGAATCGTTCAATCCGGCGGGAAGCGTCAAGGACCGGATCGGCTTTGCGATGATCAGGGATGCGGAGGAGAAAGGACTGTTGCGTCACGACTCCGTCATCATCGAACCGACCAGCGGCAATAACGGCATCGCGCTTGCTTCCGTGGCGGCTGCACTGGGCTATCGGCTGATCATTACGTTGCCGGAGGGGTACAGCCTGGAGCGCAGAAAGCTGCTGAAGGCGCTCGGAGCGGAATTGGTGCTGACTCCCGGCGAGGAAGGCATGCAGGGGGCGATCCGCAAAGCGGAGGAGTTGGCCGCGGAAATCCCGAATTCGTTCATCCCGCAGCAGTTCGCCAATCCGTCCAATCCCGAGATGCACCGGAGGACAACCGCGGAGGAAATATGGCGGGACACCGACGGAGAAGTCGATATCTTCGTAGGCGGCGTAGGCACGGGCGGTACGGTGACGGGAGTCGGGGACGCGCTGAAGCGCAAAAAGCCGTCCGTTCAAGTCGTGGCGGTGGAGCCAATCGATTCCCCGGTTTTGTCGGGCGGCAGACCGGGAGCCCATCAGATTCAGGGCATCGGCTCCGGATTCGTGCCGGACGTGTACGACAGCTCCGTTGTGGATGAAGTCATCCAGGTACGCAATGACGAAGCGTTCGATACGGCGCGGAAGCTGGCGCGCTGCGAAGGATTGCTGGCGGGCATTTCCTCCGGCGCCGCTCTTCATGCGGCTGTGGAGGTGGCCCGCAGGCCGGAGAATAAGGGCAAGACGATCGTCGTGCTGCTGCCCGATACCGGGGAGCGGTATTTGTCCACGCCTTTGTTCCAGGAGGAGTAGGCCCGGCCTGCGCCCGCTAACCAGTGGACGTCACAAGTAATGATTACCTTGAGCTGCGGCAGTCCGAAGCGCCCCGACCTGCTTCCAGACTGCCGCCATATTCGATTGGCCGGGGCTAAACCCGTCACTTCACTCGAGGTATTAAAAAAGCGTTCTCAATCCGCTTGAAGCCGATTCGCGGATAATATTCCATCGCTTCCGGTGCGGAAAGCAGCAGCAGCGACACTTGCTCCCCCAGATGCTGCCGCGTTCGTTTCACAAGCTCCGTGCCGATCCCCCGCTTCTGATACGTTTTGCTCACCGCGAGATCCGACAAATAGCAGCAATATGAAAAATCGGTGACCGCTCTTGCGATCCCGACAAGCGTATCGCCGACCCAGGCCGTCAGTTGAAGATTGGCGTGGTCGATCATCATTTGAATCCGGGCCAGGTCATCCGCCGGACGTTTAATTCCGGACGCCTTGAAAACGTCCGAAACTTCTTCAGCCCGAAGCGGCGTATTGATTTTGTATTCGATGGATGGGGTAGTCATAAGCGAAACCTCCTGCGGATGGATATGATCTTGATCTTGCCATGAATGCCGGATCAGGGGAAGATCCGATTTTGACGCGTTTTGCTGGACCATTCGGAGCGATGAGGCAAGATTGTGCCAAGCCTCCCGGGGCCGGAAGCAGGATTAAAACGATTTTCTCCAAGTACCGGATTCAAATGAATGGTAAAATAAACGAAAATACACAAACCTTCGTCTAATTAGAGCAGGCAGAGCTAAGCCAACCGCAAGGATAAAGGGAGGGGGCCGCTATGGGATAAGGGAGATCCTTGTCCGGACCCCGGCCATCCTTTCTTTGAGATCACGTTCGAGCAGCCCGGATGGAAGTCGGAACCCGAAGGAGCAGAGAACCCATGAACGTGGTAGTCAGAGAATCGAAAAACAACAAAGGTCTGCCGCTGCCCAACGAAACGTGCTCGGTGTTAACGGATCAATTGCCGGCGCTGGAGCTCATAACGGGTTCATTCGTACTGGCTTTTCTGGAAGGGAAGCTTGTACTCACAATGCTGAAGGAGCGCGGCTGGGACATTCCCGGCGGCCATCTGGAGCCCGGGGAAACCGCTGAGGCGGCGATGAGAAGAGAACTGTACGAAGAAGCGGGCGCTGTCGCCGGCACCTGCGGGGTGCTCGGCTACGAAAGAATTCGGCTGCTTGGCCCCAAGCCCGACGGCCATCGGTATCCGTACCCGGACAGCTATATGGTGTTTTACTGGGCGAGCGTCAGCCAGCTGGAAGACGTTCCGGCAGGCTCAGGTGCGGAAACGTTCGGACGAGGACTGTTCAGCGAGGAGCAGGCAGCCGAAGTCCCGTGGGTGAAGGCGAACCGGGCTTTTTATGAGGAGGCGCGCAGGAGAGTATATGGTTAAACAAGAGCCGGAAAGAAAACATGCTGCACTCCTTCTGGTCCTTTTGGCCGGAGGACTGCTGTCTTTATCGGTTTCGCTATTGTACTTGTCGGGCTTCGGATTCTCCTTCGATTTCCTGGGACCTGAGAAAGGGTCCGAATCGTCGTCGGTGGAGCTGTGGTCGGTTATCAATATGGGCGCGTCGTTCATGACGATCGCCTTCTCGGTCGGCCAGCTTATGCGGTATAACCCGGGACATGTGAGGTTGCTGATGGGCTTCGCGCCTACCTCGGGGATGCTGCACGTTCCGCCGCTGCTCTTGTGGCTTGCGATCGGAGGAGATTCATTCGGGGTGATGCTGCACGCTGCGGCTTTGCTGGTTCTGCTGGGCGGGTTGGCGGGACTGATCCGGAGTCGCAACCAGGGGCCTGCAGCGGCCGATTAAACGGGGGGTGTTGCGCGCCGGAGCGCTTTTGCGCTTGCAGCCGCACACCAACCAAAAGCCGCTTGCTCTTCAAGACGCCGCCAACGGTGACGGTTTCTCGGGAGCGAAGCGGCTTTTCGCCATGCTGTCCATCAGGTTTGTTCGTTTATACTTGCGAGATAACCGGCCAATCCAGCTCTACGCCTTCACGGACGAGCAGGGTCTGGAAGTCGCGAAGATGCTGCTCCGTATTGCGTACCTGACGCGGAGTTAACCCGTGCTCGAGGCAATACGCAGCCAGATGACCGGCCGCTTCGCCTACGTTCCACTCGACGGGATGCAGACGGTAGCAGCCGTTCGTCAGATGCGTGACGCCGATGTTTTTACAAGCGGGCAGCAGATTGTCCACCCGGACCGGGATCAGACTTCCGAGCGGGATCTGGAACGGCAGGCTCGGAATGTAGAAGCCCTCGCGCCCTCCGGTCGTCGGATGCAGATCGATCCGGTAGCAGCCTACGCCGACCGAGTCGGCGAATTTCTGGGCCCCTTGTCCGGCGCCGCGCACGTCCGGGCTGATGTGCTGCTCGACGACGGTAAATTCCGCACGGATCCGGCGGGACTCCCGGATGTACGGCGCTTTGGCTAGGCCGTCCTCGGTGCCGACCACGTCTTTGCGCAGGCGCACGCCCGGGAAGCCGAAGCCTCCGTCCGGTCTCGGTGCTTCCGTCTGCAGCCAGTAGAGCAGGCTAAGGCTTAGCTGCTTGGCGCGGTCCAGATGGACCTCCCGCTCCGCTTCGTCTACATCGACGATGTTGCCGAGCCAGTAGTCGTTTTGCGGCCAGTTCACGAGTGTGATGTCGCTGTCGAACGTCCCCGGCACGAAGTTCGATTTGTCGATCACCCTGCGGTATTCCCACAAGGAGAAAACGCCTGGAGTCGGGACGCGGAACAGACTGTACGATTGAAAAGGACTGTAGTTCGACGTTGCCCAGCTGAGCATGACGTCTTTTTGAAAAGGCGCCTGGTACGTCTTCCACAACTCGTAATCCCGGGGCTTCCCGATCGTATGATCTTCGCCTTCCTGGTAATCCACGGCGAAGACGTACGTGAACGCCTGCATATCGTCAGGCTCGGCGTCCCCGTCCAAGGCGTTCGGCTCGCCGGTCTCGCTCTTCGACTCCGCGCCCATCACATATTCGACTCCGGCCAGCGGCAGCAGATCTCCGCATTCTGTCGCGTCGAGCACGTACGGGGCGGACAGCGTCAGCTCCTCTCCGCCAGCGGTAGGCCGCACGGTTACGCTCACGACCCGGTCATCGTCGGTTTCGGCGGCTACCGGAACGTGATTCAGCAGGATCGTTATCGCTCCGCTGTGCACATAGGGAGCCATCATCTCGTTCAGAACAGCCAATGCGGCGCGTGGTTCGACGCACAGACGGCTGACGATGCCGTTGCCCGGATCGAGCCGGGTGTTCGCCATCGCAGACGGCGTCAGAGGAAAGTTGCGCTTGTAGTAGTCCCTCACGTTGTTCCGGAACGCCCGGTACGTGCGGGTACAGCCGAACTGCTCGATCCAGCGGTGCTCGTCGGGCGGAACCGCCTGGCTCGTTACCTGGCCGCCGATCCAGTCCGTTTCTTCGGTCAGGATAACCCGTTTGCCTGACTTGGCGGCAGCCATCGCAGCCGCGCATCCTCCAAGCCCGCCTCCGACAACGAGTACGTCGCTTTGCATCTTCTGTTGCATCGGAATCCCTTCCTATTCGCGGTCGCCCGTCCGGTTCAGCCATTGACCGAGCCGCTCCGCATATTTTTGGGTGATGAACTGCGGACGTGTAATCGCGCCGCCGACGACCACATATTCGGCTCCCGCTTCCAGCGCCTGTTCCGCCTCTTCCGGGCTCCAGATGCGGCCTTCGGCTACAACCGGCTTCTTCAGGCGCAGCGCCAGCTGGCGAACGAGCTCCAGATCGGGCCCATCTTGTTTCGGGCTGTAAGGAGTATAACCGGACATCGTCGTCGAGATCAGATCGGCGCCAAGCGACTCGGCCAGCACGCCTTCCTCCACGGTCGAGATGTCGGCCATCACGCCAACGCCCGCCTCGTGGCAGTAGCGGATCAACTCGACAACGCGTTCGGCGCGGTCTTCGCGATTCGTCATATCCATGGCGACGACTTCGGCTCCGGCTTCGATGATCGCTTGTACGTCGACCAGCTCAGGGGTAATGTAAATGTCCGATCCCGGAATGTCGCGCTTCAGCAAGCCGATGACCGGAAGCTTGACGGCGGCTTTGATGTCGCGGATATCGTCCGGCCCGTTCGCACGGATGCCGATGGCGCCCCCTTGCTCGGCGGCCAACGCCATAAGCGCCATCGTGCCTTGCCGGTAGAGCGGTTCGCCGGGCAGCGCCTGGCAGGATACGATCAAGCCTTTTTTTGCAAATAACGGTTTCATGGGGTGAAACACTCCTCGTATAGTCTGGTTGATGATCAAAAGGATACGATGAAACGGATACGTTCCGGCAGCTCGTTAATCAAGTCCGATTGCGCATAAGATGCCGCCGATGGTGGCCGCCTTGCGGAACGTCGTCGTTACCGGCGTGCGCTCCGGATCGTCGTTTTTTACTTTCGGCCGGAAATAAGCGATGCCGTGCTCCGTCACGCCGTCTTCCATTTCCTTCAGCCGCCCTTCGGTGTAAGCGCGGGCTTCCTCCAGATGCGGCACGCGAGCGAGCGAGAGCAAAATTTCCGGCACGTTCGGCCAGTCGCGGCACCACCAAGGGGCCTCGTTATAATCGTTCGGACCGTCCTGCAGCGCTTGCAGCACGATTGCGGCCGCTTCTTCCTCGATTCGTTTCCATGCAGCTTGCAGAGACGCGGATAAGAGCGGGAGCAGCGGGTGAGCGAAAGCGATAATCGTCGCCTGGTACGCTACGCTGTTCCCCATGCCGACCGATCCGTCCCACTTCTCGGTGTAAGGCCACCAGCCGGGGCTGTGACGCCCGAAGCGTTCGGCTACGTGTGCGACGATCCGTTCGATCTGCGTCAAATATACCGGGTCCTGCGTAAGCTCATAGGCTCTTCCCAGCGTGTGTGCAGCGTAAATGTCGCCGTTCAGCACGTCGTGCATGCGGGCGTTCGGATTTTTGTAGACCGCGCCGGGATTTTCTTCGGCAACCTGGGTAAGCAAGTATTCCGCGGATCGGATCAGACTTGCTTTGGCCGATTCGTTGCCTGTCGCCTTGTAGACGTGATACAGGCTGTTGGCCGCAGCGCCGATCTCGGCGATATCGACCGTACTCGTCTCGCCACGCTTGACGTAATAGGGCTGGCCGAACGCTCCGGACGGAAGCTGGCGGCGCAGCACGTCGTCGATCAGCTCGGCGGCGATAGCCGAATCCGTCTCCGTCCCGCCGTTCAAGCGGGCATTCAGCACGTACAGACAAGCCGCTTCGGCCGTCGTGCAGCAGCTCGCGCGGTCGCCGAGCTCATCATCCAGCACATACAGCCGGCCCGAATCATCCCGGCGGAGTAAACTGTCCAGATACACTTTCAATTTCGCCGCAATCGACGCGACTCGCTCCATCGGACCGATCTCCTTATATGTTGAAATAAAATGAAAAAGGAACTACAATGAGTATAGCACACTTTGGAGGAAAGTTCCCTTTTATTGTTGATATGTGAAAAAAATATTCATCCTTTCCGAAGTTATTCGTCTTGGAAAGGACTGCGTTTAGAGGCTTTTGTATCGCCGGCAGAAGTCTTCTCCCAGCGATCACGGGCCAGACAAATATATCGTTTGCTTACATTGACACGCGGAAGCCAATATACTATAATTTCGACAAAAAACGACGCAGCTCCGCTTGGTTACAGATTGGGGTCTGCTTCTTTTTTTGAAAACGGTTGCGAAATGTGCGCGCGATTCACCCTTCATAGCGGTCACGGCGCCGAATAAGAGCTTTTGCCAGCTCTTATCTGAAACGAAATGGGGAAACCAAGCACTTTAAGAGCTAAATGAGACTCTTATTTTGGGGCTGCAACCCCAAATGGGCAAAATTCGCGTAAAATAAAAGCTGCAAACCACCTCTATTTTTGACAAAACCGTCAGTTGGCCCGGTATAAGAGCTGTAAACCGCCGCTAACAGCTGCAACTGCCACCAAGCGACAGGTGCTAACAACTGCTACTGCCAACGCTTGCAAACAGAGCTTACCAGATACAAAGAAAGGGGGAGCGGAGATGGATAAACTGCGGCGGCTGTTGGCGAATACGACATTTAAAAGGAAGCTTTATCTATACTCGCTCCTCCTTTATATTGTCCCTGTACTTGTGCTCGGTATGCTGTCCTCGATGATTGCATCCAGCATGGTGCAGGATGAGGTGGACCATAACCATCAAATCATCCTGAAGCAGATTCAGTTTCAGGTCGACCGGTTTCTGCAGACGCTGGAGAAAGCTTCGATCGAGCTGGCCAACAACTCCTTGATCGAGAAATCGGTCCAGCTCGGCCCCTCCATGCAAACGTACGATCTGACGATGGACGCGTTCGAGCTTGTGCAGAAGCAGCGCAGCTTCTCGGAAGTCCGCTACGACATCTCCGTCATCTACACCGGGTTCAACAAAGTGTATTCGAATCGCAACGGCAACGGCTTATACACCCTCGACGATTTTCAATACCGCGATATCGTCCGGCAAATCAGCGCCCAGTACAGCACGCAGGTCGTCATCTCGCCGCGGACGTATCCGAATCAGGACGAACTACTGGTCATTCGCCCGGTGCCGCTGTTTTATTCGGAGAAGCCGGACGGGTACTTGATGCTGCACGCCCCGTCGGATCTGCTGAGCAACTTCGTGCAGAGCGTGCAGCTCGGCGAGCACCGCAGGCTGCTCGTGCTCGACAAGGACGGGACCGTGGCCGCCAGCCACAATCCGGACGAGATCGGCACCCGGATCTATTCGACCGAGCTGTACCGGTATTGGAGCGACCCGGACGGGGCGCCCTCGATCCTTCATTTGGACGGCACCGATTACAAAGTATCGATGGAGCGGTCGGCTTTTAACAACTGGACGTATCTGGCTCTTACCGACAATGAGATGTTAACCGTTAAGGCCAAACGCATCCAGTCGCTCACCTGGACGATCGTCGCCATTTTGGTCGTGTTATGGATGCTCATCGCCTTATTCGGAGCCAAATGGATGTATGTCCCGATTCAGCGGCTGTCGGCCAAATTTTCGGGAGACGGGAATGGGAACGGAAGGGGCGGGAAGGCGCAGCAGGACGGCCTGGAGGCGCTCGATTCGTTTATTCATCATGTCGTGCAGACGAACGACCGACTGCAGCACCGGCTGAATGAGCAGCTGCCGTATTTCAAAGAAACGGTACTCCAGCAGCTGCTTCGCGGAGAGATGGATGACCAGGATATCCGCGAGAAAACGGAACAGTTCGGATTTCCGCTGAAAGGAAGCTGGTTCGCCGTCGCGCTCGTCGACGTAGACGAGTTCGGCCGGTTCCGGGAAACGTACCGGGAAAAGGACCGGTCGCTGATGCTGTACGCGCTGCGCAAAATGTGCGAGGAGTTGTGCGAGCAAGAGCCCGCCTTCACTTGCATTACCGCTGCGCCGCTCCCGGGACAAGTGGCGATCGTCATCGGTCTGAACCGGATCAGCGACGCCGTCGAGGGCGAGATTCGCGAGATGGTCGGGCAAATTAACGGGAAGGTCCGGCAATATTTCCAATTTTCCGTAACCGTCGCCTTAAGCCGTCCCGTGCAAAGCTACCGGGGCATCAGCGAGGCATACCAGCAGGCGCTGGAACTGCTCAGCTACCGGCTGCTGCTCGGCCACAACCAGCTTATCACGAGCCGCGAGCTGCTGCCCTCCGTCCAGCAATCCAGGACCGCGATCATCAAGCGGCAGAAAAAAATCGTCGCCAGCATCGCCCAAGGCGATCTGGAGTCGGCCGGAGTCGAGCTGGAGGACATGATGCGGGAAGTGCCGCTGTACGTGCAAAACTCGGAGACCGTGCTCGGGTTGTACGCTTACTTGATCGGAGAGCTGGAAGTCCGGATTCAGGAGATGGGACTTGATCCGAAGGCATTTTTCCCGGACGATCCGTACAAGGAGCTGTATGCCAAGACGAGCATTACCGAGGTGACGGAATGGCTGACGGGAACGATTTTCCCGGCGGTCGCCCGGCATATGGGAAGCTTGCGCACGTCCAGGCAGAAGTCGGCGATCCAGCAGGTTCTCGACTATATTCACGAACGTTACGATACCGACCTGTCGCTTCAGCATGTGGCCGATCATTTCGGGATGTCGCCGTCCCTGCTCAGCCGGACCTTTAAGGAAGAGACCGACGTCAATTTCGGAGATTACCTGATCCAGTACCGGATGGAGAAAGCGAAAGAGCTGCTCGTCCATACCGACATGCCGATCAAGGACATTTCGGAGAAGCTGTGCTACACGTCCGTACAAAACTTTACCCGGATTTTCAAGCAAACCGTACAAATTCCTCCCGGGCAGTACCGCAAGCAATTCCGCGATCACGATGACGAACCGGGACCGGAGGAAAATCAAAAATAGCACTTTTGTACCCCTGAACGACTGCGAGCAGACTCTGCTTGGCGGTCGTTTTTCTTTTGCTCCGATCTGCCGGTCCCCCAATCCGCCAATTCGCCGATTCGCTTCCCTGAAACACTCCGGAGACGCTCCCCACTCCCGCCGTGTTATGCCTGTTTCTCTTAACGAAATCTTTATCTTTTCGCGTTAATTGTTTATCATCTCCGCGCCCGCAACAGATAATTGCGATTAAAAACGCATGCGGGGTATGCTACGGACAAGAGACAGCCAAGACCGACGAGAAGGGGGACAAAACAAAGAGATGAATACGGAATCAGCCGCAGTTCTTTCGGGACAGGCAGAGACATCGGTATGGAAGCGGATGCGGGCCCGGTTATGGAAAGACCGGTACTTGCTGCTGCTCGGACTGCCGGGACTCGCTTATTTCCTCGTATACAAGTACGCGCCGATGTTCGGGCTGTATTTGGCGTTTATCGATTTTAATCCGTTTCAGGGGATATTCAACAGCGAATGGGTGGGTCTGGAGCATTTCCGGCGCATATTCGAAGACACGGAGGTCGTAAAGGTTCTTTGGAACACGCTGTACTTATCGTTCCTGCAAATCGCATTCGCGTTTCCGATGCCGATCTTGATGGCCCTTATGCTGAATGAGGTGCGCAATCAGGTGTACAAGCGCGTCATCCAATCAATCATTTATTTGCCGCACTTTTTGTCGTGGGTTGTCGTAGTGGGTATTTGGATCATCTTCTTCCGGGGCGAAGGGCTCGTCAACATCTTCTTGCGGGATTCGCTAGGCTGGGAAACGATTCCGTTCATGACCGATCCGTCCTACTTCAAGCCGATGATCATCACGCAGGTGATCTGGAAGGAAGCGGGCTGGGGCACGATCATCTTCCTGGCGGCGCTCGCGGGAGTGAATCCGAGCCTGTACGAAGCGGCCGTGATGGACGGCGCCAGCCGGATGCGGCAAATCTGGCATATCACGCTGCCTGCGATCCGTTCGACGATCGTCATCATGCTGATTCTTCGTCTCGGCACCGTGCTTGACAGCGGCTTCGAGCAAGTATTCCTGATGCTCAATCCGTTTAACGAGGAGACGCAAAACGTTCTCGACACCTTCGTGTTTTTCAAGGGCATCCAACAGGCGGACTACAGCTTCGCTACGGCGGTCGGCATGTTCAAAGGCGTAGTCGGGCTTGTCCTCGTCATGGCGGCGAACCAGCTGGCCAAAAAATTCGGCGAAGAAGGCGTGTACTGATGGTGGCCGGAAAGGAGACTGCAGCATGAAAGACAAATCGATATCCAGCCGGGTGCTCGATTTTACCAACTATATTTTGCTTGCGGTTACGGCGCTCGTGATGCTGTTTCCGTTCGTATACGTCGTAGCCGTATCGTTCTCGTCCTACAAAGAATATATGCAGAGCGACTTTATGCTCATCCCGAAAGAATGGGTGCTGGACGCCTACGAATTCATTTTCGTATCGAAATCGTTCATCCGCTCGTTATGGGTGACCGGGCTGATTACAGTCGTCGGGACGCTCGTCAATCTGGCGTTTACGTCGACGTTCGCTTACGTCTTGTCGCGCCCGGTGTTCGGTCAACGCACAGTAACGTTTATGGTGTTGTTCACGATGCTGTTTAACGCCGGCATGATCCCGACTTATCTGGTCGTGAAGGAAACCGGCCTGATCGATTCGATCTGGGCGCTCATATTGCCGGTGGCGATTACGCCGTTTTTCCTGATCATCATGCGGCAGTTTTTCCAAAGCATTCCGAGCGAGCTGCACGAGGCGGCTCATATCGACGGGGCCAACGACCTGCAGTCGTTCTGGCGCATCATACTGCCGCTGTCCAAGCCTTCGCTGGCGGCGTTCGGACTGTTCTACGCGGTATATCACTGGAACAACTATTTCTCCGCGATCCTGTACATGAACGACCAGCGCTGGTGGCCGATCCAAGTGATCCTGCGGCAAATCGTCGTCGTAAACGAAGCGCAAAATACGCTGGCGAACGGACAGATTCTGCTTGAGAACGCTCCGCCTGCGGAGACGATCCAGATGGCTGCGATCATTGTCGCGACCGTACCGATTCTGATCGTGTATCCGTTTCTGCAAAAGCATTTCGCCAAGGGGGTGATGCTGGGATCGGTCAAGGGGTGATCTTTTACTCCATTGCATTCGGTCTATCCAGGAAGTTAGTAGTTCAACTTCTACTATGAAAAGAAGTAGGGAATCATCAAGTGCAATCATTCCATTAGGGGAAGGGGATCCATTCAACATGGCAATGAAAAAAGTATTGGCAGCCGGCCTGATCGTCGCGCTGTCGGCAACGGCCGTCGCTTGCGGAACCGGCAAAGAAGCAGAGAA
Source organism: Paenibacillus oceani (assembly GCF_014705615.1). Lineage (GTDB taxonomy): Bacteria > Bacillota > Bacilli > Paenibacillales > NBRC-103111 > Paenibacillus_AB > Paenibacillus_AB oceani. Next base: position 111,624 of record NZ_JACXJA010000001.1, on the reverse strand, counting down.
ACCGCCCGCAGCGGGCGCGAATAACGAAGGTCAGGCGGGGGCTTCCAAGAAACATACGATCTCGATGATCGACTACCGTTACGGAGCGCTGCCTCCGGCCGACGGCAAGGGCATCCAGATGATTAACGAGAAGTTCAACGTCGATTACAAGCCGCAATACGTCGTCCGTTCCGACTATGTTCAGAAGCTGAGCGCCGTTGTCGCTTCCGGCGACATCCCGGACATTATTGTGCTTGAAGCGCCGGACGCCAACTTCTACAAATGGGCGAAGCAGGGTGCGTTCTTGCCGCTTAACGAATATATGGACAAATACGAGTCGTTCAAGCTCATTCCGGAAAACGTGCGCAAGTCGGTTTCCGTGGGCGGCAAAATTTACGGCATCCAGAAGTATTTGACCGAAACTTACGAACTGACGCCGATGATCCGGACCGATTGGCTGGAGAAGCTGAACCTGAAAATGCCGACGAACTACGAAGAGCTGAAGCAGGTGGCGATTGCGTTCACCAAAAACGACCCGGACGGCAACGGCAAAGCCGATACGTACGGACTCGCGATGGCAGAGAATATCAACCCGCAATATGCGATGGGCACGTACTGGGACCTCAACGCCTGGTATCATAAAAACGATCAAGGGCAGGTCATCCCGGGCTTTATCTCGAACGCGCGCAAAGACCATGTCCAATGGCTCGCCGATCTGTACAAGGAAGGCGCTATCACCAAGGACTTCGCGCTTTTGAACTGGACGCAGGTCAATACGAAGGAGTTCTACGGCGGCAAAGCGGGGATCTTTATCGGAACGCCTCGCGGTATGAACCCGACATGGATGCAAGGTCTGGTCGACATTAACCCGAACGCCAAGCTGGCGCCGATTCCGATGTTCAAAGCGCCGGACGGAAGCCAAGGCTACACGACGACGCCTGGATACTACGGCGTAGTGATGCTCAGCGCGAAGCTGAAGGACGATCCGGACAAAGTGAAACGCATCCTCGAGATGATCGACTACGGCCGGAAATTCTACACGCTGGAACAGCGTAACGCAAGCAACAAAGACTTTGACTGGCTGAACGGCCTTGAGAACCAAGGTTACAAAATTGCAAACGGCGCGGTGCAAAGAGAGATCGAAGAAAAAGGAATGGCTCCGATGAACTACTTGCCGGATAGCCGCATGTGGGCTCCAAGCGATGACGCGAACGGATATTCGAAAGAATATACGATCCCGCTGCTCCGCGACGTAGCCGCCCAGTTCGAAACGCTGCACAAAAACATGAAGCATTATGTCAACCCGGTCAATGCGGTGTTCTCTGAGACAAGAGCGACGAAAGACTCCGACCTGAGCAAATTCCTGTACACCGAGCAAACCAAAATGATCTTCGGCGAAAAGCCGATTTCCGATTGGGACAAAATGGTGAAGGAATGGATGGACAAAGGCGGCTCTCAAGTGCTGAAGGAAGTGAACGATGCATTGAACGATTCCGGCTATAAAGGTCCGGAGTGGAAGTAAACGGAATGAAATGATAAAAAAGACCCTGGCCGATCGGATGATCGGATCAGGGTCTTTTTGGCGATCGCAAATACTTTTTGTAAATTTCTTGCTTGTTTTTGGGAAATATTGTCGAAAAAGTGTCTTGTAGTCCTATTTGCTCAGAACTTGCTCAGCAAAAGGAGGTGATCGAATAAAAATCGTTTGAAATCGTTTTGCTACTATAGACGTATGTGTCGGTTCCTGTCGAGCTCCGGGAACGGCTTCAAGGATCATCGATCGGACAGGCTCTTAACCGACTGTACATTTGTAATGGATGTACCCAAAGCTACCCTGCCGGAAAAAGGAGGGCTCCATGTCAGTCAGCATTATTTTGCTTGCGCAGCATGAACAGCTGCTAGAGATGTGTTTGTCCAGAATCCGCATGTACACAGATGCTCCTTACGACCTGATTGTGGTCAACGACGGGGCGATCGACGAACCCGAGAGCAAATGGCTGTCGAAGCTGGACTGTACGGTGATTACGAATGAAGTCCCTGTCGGTGTAGCGAAAGGCTATAATCAAGGCGCTTCGGCCGCAAAGGGGGAGCGACTTGTTTTTCTTCGTGATCACATGATCGTTTCCGAAGGATGGCTGAACTCCTTGTCGGTATGTCTCGATCGTTATGAGGATGCCGCGATGGCCGGTCCCTATAGCAATGACGTAAGCGGAGAGCAGCATATGGCGGTTGCTTGCGGCAATATGCAGCAATTGGACCATACGGCCAAAGCGCTGCAATTGACGAGGACGGGACACTGCAAGAAGGTAAACCGTTTGTTAAGCGGTTTTCTCCTCGTGAAACGGAACGCCTTCGAGCTCGTGGGCGGATTTGACGAGCGGTTCGGGTTGGAGGCTTTTGAGGATGACGACTTGTGTTATCGGCTTCTTAAGGAGGGCTTCAGCCTGTATATAGCGGAGGATTGCTTTGTGCGTTATTTGCCGCCTCCGCCCCTGTTCCCGGATGATCCCCTTTGGTACAACCGGCAGTTGGAGCGCAATCGGGTTTTGGCCAAGGAGAAGTGGGGCGTGAATATCAACGAAGCGCTCAACCGATGGGGCAGGCCGGTTACGGTGAGCCTGTGCATGATCGTCAAAAACGAGGAGGCGACGCTTGAGCGCTGTTTGTCCAACGTTCGCGAGCTGGTCGATGAGATTGTTATCGTGGATACCGGATCGACGGACGGAACCAAAGAGCTGGCGGCCCGGTACGCCGACCGGATCGCGGACTTCGAATGGGTGGACGACTTCGCCAAAGCCCGCAATTATGCATTCAGTCTCGCTACGAAGGAGTACATCCTGTGGCTCGATGCGGACGATGTCGTTCTGCCCGAGGACGCCGAAAAGCTTAGAGCGGTATTGTCCTCTCTGGAGTGGAATGTCGATTCCGTATCCATGCATTATAATCTGTCGTTCGACGAGGAGGGGCGGCCTGCGGCAAGCCTGCGAAGAAACAGGTTGGTGAGGCGGGAACGCAACTTTCAATGGATCGGCGTGGTGCACGAATACCTGAAAGTATCTGGCAACATTATGTACTCCGACATTGGCATCACTCACCGCCGAATGCATAAGAACTCTACCCGAAACTTGCGTATTTACGAAGCGCGTCTGGCCTCGAATGAAACGTTCACGCCGAGAGACACGTTTTATTTCGCCAACGAGCTGCGCGACAACAAACAATGGGAGCGGGCTGCGGCCGTATATGAGCAGTTTCTGCAGATGCCCGCCGGCTGGGTGGAGGACAAAATATCCGCTTGCGCCCGGGCCGCCGACTGTTTGGCGGAACTCGGCCGGCTCTCCGAGGCGAAGAACAAAGTGATCCAGTCGTTCGCTTACGCCTTGCCGAGAGCGGAGCAGTGCTGCAGGCTCGGTTATTACTTCATGCAGTCCGGGGAGTATGAGGAAGCGTGCCTTTGGTATGAGCAGGCGCTGGCTCTCCCGAAGCCGAGCGAACCGAACGCGATGATCGAGCTGGCCTGCTGGACCTGGCTGCCGCATCTTCAGCTGTGCGTCTGCTATGACCGCTTGGGGCGGCGGGAGCAGGCCCGCAGCCATAACGAGCAGGCCGCTTCGTATGTCCCCAACGATAGCCGGGTGCTGGCCAATCGGCGGTATTTTCAAAATATCCTAGAATCTTCGGAGGTAATGAGGAATGAAAGACAAGAAGCAATCCCTCTTTAAAACGTCTATGGCTTTTTTGGTCGTAAGTCAGCTTGCGGTATCGTCCTTCCCCAGCTTCGGTCCTTTGCAGCCCGCTACCGTACATGCGGCTTCCTTTGCGGACGTGGACCGTTCTTCCTGGGCGTTTAAATACATCTCCAAGGCGGCTGCTTTGGGACTAACCGAGGGGGACGGAATCGGCAACTTCAATCCGGACAGCCCGGTCAGTCAACAAGAAGCCGTTATTATGATCGTTCGCTTTCTGGGCTATGAGGACGCGTCCCCTCTACCGGCCAGTTTGTCGCTTGAGGTCGACGATTGGGCTAAGAATTGGGTTCTGATTGCTTTGGAGAAAGGCATACTCGTGAGAAGCGAGGAGTCGATTACGGGAGCGGATTGGGGCAATCAGCCAGCGAGCCGCGAATGGCTGACTAGGCTGGTCGTTCGCGCGATGGGCAAGACTTCACAGGCAGAAGCGCTTGCGAATACGCCCGTATCGTTCGTCGACTCGAACGAAATCTCCGGTTGGGCCGCAGGGTATGTAAATGCGGCGGCACAATTCAATGTTATCAGCGGTTTTCCCGATAATACGTTCAAACCTAAGCAGCCGATCACCCGCGCGCAGCTCGCAGTCGTGTTAAGTAATGCCGAGCGGCAGTCGGAGCGGCAGTTGGATCGGGTTACGCGCGGAACATTGGTGGAACTGACCGAGACAATGATTGCAATATTGAACCGCGAGGGCACAAGGACGGAATTCAAGCTGGACGCGGATGCGGTGGTTTTTGCGGAAAGCGCAGCCGTTCTGGAGTCGGGAAAGCTTGTTACGGTCGTACATAACGGAAGTATTGCATTTTTCGTGGAAGCCGCTTCGGAGGGCGCTTTGGCGGGACCAAAGGGTGACAAAGGAGACAAGGGCGACAAGGGCGATCCAGGTGAGAAAGGTGAAAAAGGAGAGCAGGGCGAGAAGGGCGAGAATGGTGACAGGGGCGATAGCGGATCGGCGGGAGCGACAGGCCCGCAAGGTGCGCAAGGAATCGCAGGCCCGCAAGGTGCAACGGGAGCGACTGGAGCGAATGGAGTAACGGGACCGACGGGACCGGCAGGCTTGCAGGGAGCAACAGGAGCAACGGGAGCCGATGGCGTAACCGGTCCGACGGGACCGGCCGGAACCGATGGAGTAACGGGACCGACGGGACCGGCAGGCTTGCAGGGAGCAACAGGAGCAACGGGAGCCGATGGCGTAACCGGTCCGACGGGACCGACCGGGGCCGATGGAGTAACGGGACCGACGGGACCGGCAGGCTTGCAGGGAGCAACAGGAGCAACAGGAGCCGATGGCGTAACCGGTCCGACGGGACCGACCGGGGCCGATGGAGTAACGGGACCGACGGGACCGGCAGGCTTGCAGGGAGCAACAGGAGCAACAGGAGCAACCGGTCCGACGGGAGCTACCGGAGCAACAGGAGCAACGGGCCCGGCTGGAGCCGGCACGATCATACCGTTTGCTTCAGGTGCGCCTATTACAGTTACAACTATTGCCGGGGGATTATCGGGGGATGTAGTTGCTCTTGGTTACGGGAAGTCCGGTAATGTTCCGTCTCCATCAGGGGGAACGATAGATCTAACCGGTTCTGGGGGGGCAGAGATGAATTACGCTTTTGTTGTTCCCAGATCTGGTAAAATATCTTCAATTTCCGCTTTTTTCAGCACAACACAGGCTGCAGCCTATATAGGAACAACCGTATCGATTCATGTCCAGTTATACAAGGCGGCTTATAACAGCAATGTGTTTACGCCAGTCCTACCGGGGAACGGCATTAATCTGACGCCTGATATGACAGGAATGATTTCAATCGGGAACATTTCAACCGGATTGCACACTTTACCAACCCCAGTTGATGTAGCTCAAGGCGAACGATTGTTATTGGTGTATTCGGCAACTGCTACCGGTGTTAGTCTAGTTAATACCCTGCCAGGTTATGCAAGCGCCGGGGTAAGCATTGACTAGTGCGCATAAAATGCCGATGGCAGGCGAGGCAGATCGGACCGGAAGAGGTCCGGTTTGCGCCTGTTCGATCGGAGCCTCAAGCATTTGGGAGGAATGTATGGTATGAAAAAAATAGAAACGAATAAATTGCTGGTTTGTACTCTTGCTTTACCTTTGCTCGTACCGCTCGCGGGTACGCAGCCGGCGGTTGGCGGTTCAGTCCAGGTTCCGGGCGGGAGTGTCACGACTTCTACTTACGGTTCAAGCTCAGTAAGCGGGAGCGTGTACTCCCCACCGCCGGGAAGTGCGCTTCGGGATGTCACGCCTCCAGGGGCGCCTCTTCTAAAGCTCGGGAGCAGAACGGTCAACAGCATCAGCCTTAGTTGGACGGCTGCAACCGATAATATTGGCGTAACGGAGTATGTGATTTACAACCATACGTCTCCTGCATCGGTAACGACCGTCACCTATGGAACGTATGCAGCTTCCATTACGGGCCTCACAGCCGGGACCACCTATTCGTTCGCCATTGCGGCGAAGGATGCGGCGGGAAACGTATCGCCGATGAGCAACATCGTGATGGCAAGTACACTGCCTCTCGCATCGGCTGACGCCCCAAAAATTGTTATGGGCCGAGCCAACTCGCTGCACACGCTTGCGCTCGATCGTGACGGCGCCGTATGGTCATGGGGGTATTCCCGGTTAAGCCGCCTGGGCAGTCAATCGGCGGCATCCAGTTTTATCCCGGTGCAAATGCCGGAATTAACCGGGATAGATGCGGTCGCTGCCGGGCATAACCATTCTCTGGCGGTCCGGGAGGACGGGACCGTGTGGGCTTGGGGTGACAACTCCTACGGACAATTGGGGGACGGTACGACCGAGTCGAAGCGGAATCCGGTCCAGGTGCCGGAATTACATGACGTCATTGCGGTCCAGGCCGGACAGCTGCATTCTCTGGCGCTCAAAAGGGACGGTACGATATGGGCGTGGGGACTGAACGCTTACGGTCAACTGGGCGACGGCTCAACGGCCGACCGGTTGACGCCGGTTCAAGTGCCGGGTCTGAACGGGATCGTTTCGATCAGCGGCGGCGCCTTTCACAACCTGGCCGTCAAGAATGACGGAACGGTGTTGACGTGGGGCCAAAATGGCTATGGTCAATTGGGAGACGGTACCGTAACCGACCGGCACTCGCCTGTGCAGCTCGGCGGTCTAAGTCAGGTGACGGCCGTATCTGCCGGTATCTTCCATAGTATGGCTCTCCTGCAAGACGGCACGGTCTGGGCGTGGGGAGACAATAGCGAAGGAGCGCTGGGAGACGGTAGTCGTACGAATCGTTCCTACCCGGAGGCGGTTCCCGGCATCGGCGCAATCGTTCAGATCTCTGCCGGCGGCCTGCATAGCATGGCGCTGCAGGAAGACGGCTCCGTATGGGCTTGGGGCTACAACAAAAACGGCCAACTGGGAGACGGATCGAATCTGTCGCGCACGCTTCCGGTGAAGACTAGCATCCAAACGCCGGTTCAATCGGTGACGGCCGGATTTATGAGCAGCGGGGCACAAACCCGGGAAGGCGCTTTTCTGACTTGGGGAGCGAACGATAAAGGCCAACTCGGCGATCGGACCCGTGAAGCGCTCCTTAATCCGACACCGACGGTAATCGAGCTGTCCCATCCCGAACGGCAATAATCGAGTGACGCAGCAACCGTCAAGATACAATCACAAAAAGAGCTAAGTGCCATTCCGGCGCCTAGCTCTTTTGTCGTAAAAGCGAACCGAAACATTGAAATAAAGGGAAACTACCGTTTATGCAGAGGCATTCTGATGGGAAAAGGATTCGCCTAGTTCGCCTCGTAGAAGCGTTCCTTAACCGTGGCAGCAAGTGTCCCGGTTGCTCAGCGTGATCACTCGGCGCTGTACCCTGCTTATAGGCGGAAGGAAGGTGGTGAACCGACCGCCGTCATGCAGCGAATAAGAGCGGTTTGAAGCCTTTAAAATCGGCAGAAAAGCTGCAGACCTCATCAGTTGGTTGAAATAAGCGGTATAAATCGCCTTTATTCGCTTCAATCTTTCGGCTAGGCCGAAAATAGGGAGCTAAAGACTTTTTATTTTGTTATTTGGCGCCGAGGCGATTTGCTGGACGGCCATATTCGTCGATCGCAAAAGCTGGAACGAACGTTCGATGTCCAAGCAGAAAGATCAGGCGATGAAGGCGATTGCGTACCTGCTGTCCGATGAAGTTCAGACGAAGCTGTCGAGAATCGGAGTCATGCCGGTACTGCAAAAAGAAGCGGTCATTCAAGTGTACGGTCAAGACAGCCTTTTTAAGGACAAGAACTTAAAAGCGGCTTTCTACAACAACTTTGCTCCGATCCCGTTCAAGTCCCGTTACGACAGTACGCTGCTCACTCCTTATGCCAAAACCGTGCCGAAAGTCGTTATGGACGGAGATTACAATACGATTTTCCGGGCAGCGGAAGAAGAGACGAACAAAAAGATCGAAGCGGCCAAAGCCAAGTAACAGGTACAGCTTCATGAAAATGATACAAAACAGAAACCTCACATAAGCTTGACTAAAATGTGAACGATCAGTTACAATAACAACAATCGCATCAAAGGGGAGTAGCTACTACAGCAAAGTCGTCATTACGGGACGCGAACCGTCCTCGGCTTTGTTGGCAACGTCTACCGTTGTAAGCAAGACCTTTGCCGAACAGGGTAAAGGTCTTTTCGTTTTTCGAAAAACGGCCTTTGCCAGTAAGGGTGAGGTCGTTTTTGTTGTGTCCAGACAAAGCGGCGCTTGTCCGACAACCAATTTAGGAGGGATCAGGATGGAATGGTTCACTGCTGACATGTGGTCTGCCTTGCTCGCCATTATCGTCATTGACCTGGTGCTTGCCGGGGACAACGCGATAGTCATCGGGATGGCAGCTCGGAACTTGCCGAAGGAACAACAGAAGAAAGCAGTTATATGGGGGACGGTAGGGGCTGTCGTGATCCGCGCTGCTGCGACGCTTGCGGTTGTATGGCTGCTCAAAATACCGGGCTTGCTGCTTGCGGGCGGAGCGTTCCTCGTATGGATCGCGATCAAGCTGCTAATCGACGATAAAGGTCATGATAACGTGAAAGCGGGCACGACGCTCGCCGCTGCGATCCGGACCATCGTCATTGCAGACGCCGTTATGGGGATCGACAACATTCTGGCCGTCGCTGGAGCTGCGCATGGGGACTTCATACTCGTCGTAATCGGACTGGCTATCAGCGTACCGATCATGGTATGGGGCAGCACGCTGATCCTGAAGCTGCTGGAGAAATTCCCCGCTACGCTGTATATCGGGGCAGGGGTTCTCGCTTTGACCGCTGGTAAGATGATGGTGGGTGAGAACTTTGTGAAAGCATGGATAGGCACAGGATTCCTGAAATGGACGATCGTTGTTCTCGTCGTCGTAGGCGTTATGAGTGCCGGTTATGCGATCAAGAAGTCGCGCGCAAACAAAGCGGTAGACGGATCGCGGAACGGAAGCGAGCCATCCAAAGCGTCTTGATCTAGTTCAAACAGGACGGCCGCTTTAAAGTAAAAAACCTCCAGACTGCGTTATAGGCTGCCCGTTCGTTGGATGAACCGGCGAATCGGACCTATAGCGCAAGACTGGAGGTTTTTTTGTGTAAACGGTCGATTTGGAGGGGCGCAGGCTTCCCCTTCTCACCGAGCCGGTTAAGGAAGAGTCAAGCTGTCTTTTTCCACGAAAGTAGACAGGTCGTTTGCTTTAATCATCCCTTTGGACAACGTATAAAGCGTATCCCCGATATACAGAATGCGTTCTACATTGCGATCGCTGCCGTACCAGCCGTTGCCCGCCTTCTTTTTCTCCTCTTCGCTTATGTGCGTGATGGACGCCTTGCGATCAAACCCGCTCTGCAGATCAAGACGATATACATAAGCTCCCTGGAACGAAAATTTGCCTGAGCCGGTAGTAAAGCCGTCCGCTGCGGAATCCGTCGACTCATAAACCGTAACGGGGAACGCCAGCAAATTGGTTTCTTTGGAGTACAGCAGCGCTTTATGATTGCGGAGCAGTTCCGAGTCCGTTCCCCGGCTGCCGATCACCTCTTTATGTTTCTCAACCGGGTTCGAGACGTCCGTTACGTCAAATAACGAGAGCTTCATGCCTTGCACATATACCATCGTCGCCGGATTCGGGTTTTTGACGCCTTTGACCGGAACCTCGACCGTTTCTTTGCCGAAGCCGATCAGGTGGTTCTCGTCGTAAGGATGCAAGTAATCGCTGAAGCCCGGAATTTTAAGCGCGCCGAGAACGGTAGGGTTCGCCGGATTCGTAAGATCGAGGGCGAACAACGGATCGGTATTCTTGAATGTGACCATGTAGGCGCGGTTGCCCATAAACCGGACCGAATAGATCCGCTCTCCCGGAGCGATTCCCTCGATTTTGCCGAGCGGCTTCAGCGCTTCGTCCAGCGTGTACAGGTTGTTCTTCGACGTATTCTCGTCCGTTCTCCACATGTCGCCCTTCGTCGTGGCGATGCGGAAAATGCCGTTGTGCTCATCCATCGAAAACTGGTTCAGCACCGCACCGGGTGCGTCCCCCTGAGTGACGAATTTGGTCTTGCCCTGCTCCAGCCGGAATTTGTAGACGACGGTTTTACGTTCGTAAGCCGGCGGCTCGACCCAGCCTTGAATTCTGGCATCCGGTCCTGGCGTCGCGGGGGCCGCCGAATCGTGGCGGATCTCCGCCGGCATGATGCGGATCGGTTCCGTCTTGCTGACGGCGGCATACAAGTTGTTCTCCGAGGCGAATACGTTCTGCCCGGAGCCGAGGTAGGCCGATACGTCCATAGCTTGGCCGGGACGGCTCAGATTAAAACCGCCGATCAGCATATAGTTTGCTTCCGGAGAGTCCGGGAAATAGCGGATCTCGCCGTAATCGATCGCCTTCCATTCGTCCGAGACGGCTGTGTCCCGGTATGAGGGGGCATGTTTCTTTGCCTCGTCTTCGGTTGCGACGCCGGTTGCCGGCTTGGCCAGAAACGAATAACGCGCGTTTTTGTTCGTGATCAAATAAACGGCGTCGCCGATTTTCCGGGATGAGACGTAATTGCCGTCCAGCTCGAGCTCGCGCTGCTTTTTCGGCGCCGATTTGTCGGTAATGTCGTAGACGACCGCTTTGGTGACGGAGGATGAAGGAAGCACGGGCGCGATTTTGATCATGACGCCGCCCGGGGCTTCGACAGGAGCCGGCATCGGTTCGGCGGCAGGGTTATTCACATTCCGGTTGGTCGTGCCGATGACGATCATGTGCTTATCATCTACGTAGAGCTCGCTGGGCCGAAATGATTGACCGTCGAAATCGACCACGCTTTCTACTTTCATTTCGTTCGAAGGAAACGCCTTCGTAATGATGACGCGTCCCCGGTTCACCTGGTACATATAAGTGCCGTCCGTCTTCACGACGTCTGCTTCGTCCACGCCTTCGACTTGTGTGTTGGTTTGGGAATACTCGCCGCTTTCCGACTGTTTGGCTTTCGCCTCGGCGGGTGCCGCAGGCGCTGCCGCGACGCTATCCGACTGGCTGATGGCATTCGACGTCTCCGACTTTTCCATCACGGCGGTACTGCTGTTTTCTCTGAACAGTCTTAGGTCGCTGGTTGAGCCGGACACCACCTGTGTCTTCTCCAGCAGCGCTTTCAAATTGTCATAGCTGCCAACCGTCGGCAGCGCTTGCAGCGGATCGATCGACACGGTACGTGTGGCGTCGTTCCAAGTGACGAGCGTATCAAACGATTCGCCGATGAAGCGGAGAGGGACCATCGTGATGTCGCCGCTCAGGCGGGGAGCCGCTTCCAGCCGGATCGGCTGGCCGTTTTTGACCGCGTCTGCAGAGCCCACGGTGAGTACGATCTCGGAGGTGTCTTTGCGCAGCAGGACCGATTGGGTGGTCTCGTCCCACTTCACTTCCGCTCCGAGCGCTTCCGCGATATTGCGCAGCGGAACAAGGGTAACCCCCTCCACGAGCAGGGGATTGCGGTCATCGCGAAAAGGCTGTCCGTTCAGGCGGATTTGGATGTCGCTGCCTTCTTCGCTTGCAGCTGCATGTACCTGCAGAGGCGGTTGATTCCCGGGCGGTGTTAGCGCGGCGGCCATAGCAACTACAAGCAGGCCGGTAAGAATCGGTTTTTTCAACGGGTATACCTCCTACCGTTTGTTGGTTTCATTCAGATTGTACCTTTATTAACGGGAGGGATTGGGAAAATGTTGCAAAAGATGAAGATGAACCGAAACTTTATTACTTTACATGTGTATATTTGGTAAAAAAGGAGGTATAGGGTAGTGAAGAAATTTATATGCGGTACGTTATTCGGGATCTTGCTGGCGTTTGCCCCATTTGCTTACGCATCCGGTACGCTGGAGATGGCGTTATTTCCGGTGAAGCTGTTCGTCAACGGAGAGCAGAAGGAGCTTCCGCCGGAACAGGCGATCCTCAGCCATAACGGGAGCACGTACGTGCCGCTGCGGTTCGTATCCGAGGCGCTTGGAGCGAAGGTATATTACGACGGAGATCAAGGGTCCATATCGATCAGCGCCGCTCCCTTTGCGCTTATGCCCAAGACGTACAGCTACAGTACGGCCCCGCTCAACGGCGATATCCAGAATCGCCATGTGGACCGGGAACGGTTCGCGGAGTTTCTATATAACACGCTGCAGAAAAAGCCCGATTGGATTCGGATCGCCCGTCAGACCATCGATGCTGGGCCGCTTCCGACATCCGTGGTTTTCGACGGTTATATGTATCATTACTTTGTGGACTATACGAAGTCGGAGCTGGATGATCGCATTATCTATTCAACCAGCTGCAATTCCTTGGAGGCCGTGAAGGGCGAGGACGGAACCTCTTACAGGTTGACCGAGTGCCGGGGCAAATCGAAAACTGTGAGCCTTTATATTACCTTGGAGGATTAATGATCACTCTGAACGAATGAACAAAAGCCCCTGTCCTTCAAGGAAGGGGCTTTTGATCGGATAGGCGACGGCAGGAACCCATGCCGGGTTACACTTCCACCCATTGCCGCCGCAGAGAGAACAGATCTTTCAGTTCGTCTGTCGACATCTCCGTAATCCATTGCTCGCCGGCGCCGACGATTTGTTTGCTGAGCGATTGTTTGCGCTCGATCATCTCGTCGATTTTCTCCTCCAGCGTGCCGAGCGTAACGAATTTGTGCACCTGCACCCGCTTCGTCTGACCGATCCGGAACGCCCGGTCGGTCGCCTGGTTTTCGACGGCGGGGTTCCACCACCGGTCGAAGTGGAAGACGTGGTTCGCCGCGGTCAGGTTAAGCCCGATGCCTCCGGCCTTCAGCGACAGCAGGAAGACTCCGCCCCCGTTCTCCGACTGGTAGCGTTCGATCATCCGGTCGCGCTGGGCCTTCGGCGTCCCGCCGTGCAGGAACATAATCTCTTCCTTCGTCTCCCTAGCCAGTACCCGCTGCAGCAGATGGCCGACTTCGACGAACTGCGTGAAGATCAGACAGCTGTCGCCTTCCAGCCGGAGTTCCCTGACCATGTCCAGCAGCCGCTCCAGCTTCTGCGATCGGGATACTTGACCCGTGGCAGCGGGACTTTCCTTCGTATAGGCGACCGGGTGGTCGCAGATTTGCTTCAGCTTGGTCAGCGCGGCCAGGATCAGCCCCCGCCGTTCCATCGGCGGAAGCCGGTCGAGCCGTTCGAACAGATCGCCGATCACGTTCTCGTACAAGGTTGCCTGCTCGACCGTTAACGAGACGTACGCCTTGGACTCCATCTTCTCCGGCAGATCGAGTTCGATCGCCGGATCGCTCTTGACCCTTCTCAGCAGAAAAGGCTGTACGAGCTTCTGTACCTGACCGATCAGTTCCTTGTCCTGCGTCTTCTCGATCTTGTTCGAGAACCGTTCCGTGAAGGAGCGCAGGTTGCCGAGATAACCCGGATTCAGGAAATCGAAGATCGACCACAGCTCGGTGAGCCGGTTCTCGATCGGCGTGCCGGTCATGGCAATCCGGTGATCGGCGTCCAGCTTGCGGATCGACGTGGCTTGCTTTGTATAAGCATTTTTAATATTTTGTGCCTCGTCCAAGCAGACGGAGCTCCAATGAACACTCGTAAGCTCGGCTTCGTCCAGATGCGACAAGGCGTAGGAAGTGAGCACGAGATCGCAGTCCTGCACGGCTTCGGCGAACTTCTCGCCTTTGGCCCGGCCGGGTCCGTAGTGCAGCCGGACGTTCAGAGACGGCGCGAACTTCTCCAGCTCCTTCTGCCAATTGCCGAGCACCGAGGTCGGACAGACGAGCAGCGATGGCGACTGCGGCTGTTCCCGCTCGCGAACGGCCAGCAGGTAAGTGATCCATTGGATCGTTTTGCCCAGCCCCATGTCGTCCGCCAGACAGCCCCCGAGCCCGAACTTGCGCAAAAACAAAAGCCAGGAGGCGCCCAGCACCTGATAATGGCGCAGGGAGCCGTGGAAGCCGGCGGGCGTCTCCAGCTCCGTCACGCTCTGGGCGCGGCCCAATTGGCGAATAAAGCCGCGCAGATGCTCGTTAAGCTCCACTTCAACGCGCAGGGCGTCCGTAGAGTCGCGCGGATCGCCGTCATCTCCGGAAGCTTCGCCATCCTGAGGTCCGAGGAGATGCATCTCCAACACGTCGCGAAAGGACAATCCCTTCTTCTTGCGCACTTGACGTATCCACTGCTGTACCTGCTGCAGCATTTCGGGATCGAGCAGCACCCAGCGTCCGCGAACGCGAACCAGCTGTCGGTTGCCATCGACCAGGCTGCGGAACTCGATCTCTTCCAGCTCGGCGTCTCCGATTGCGAGCCGCCAGTCGAACTGGACGATGCCGCTCAGGCCGAACAGCGATTGGCTGGCTCCGCCTACGCCCGGCCGCACTTTCGCTTTCAGCCGGGGCTTCGTTTTTCGAAGCTGTTCCCACCAGGCGGGCAGCAGTACCGATTGGCCGACTTCGGCCAGACGAATACTTTTGTCGGTAAGAAAATCCCATGCCTCCGCGTAGTCGATCTCCGTCCGGATGGACAAGCTCTCTTCTCCGGATTCGGCTCTATCCGCCTGCAGCCATGGAATGATGGCCGTCCATTTGGCAAAAGCCTGACGAATCCGCGAGGCGGCAAACGGAAGCCATTCCTCCGGACAGTTGCCGGCGGGCCGTCCGTCCGCGTCGCAGTCGACGATCCGCTCCGGATTGCTCCGGTCCTGCAAAATCACCGTCAGCGACCAGGCTTCCTCCTGATCGGGCTCGGTCAGACGCAAGGCGGGCCGGAACGGAGCTTCGTCGGGAATCCATCCGATCGAGACGAGCCAGTCGCGCTCATCCGTCCACAACTCTTCAAGCGGGATCGCGGCAGACTCGCCTGAACCCGTCTCTGCCGTCGTCTCCGCCGCCGGATCATCTGCATCGGAGGCGGGCGGGACTGCCGAAAGCGCGGCCCGCCGCTTCCGCTCTGCACCGTGAAGGACCACTTCCATATCGGGGTAGCGGGCCTCCATAATCAGTTGAATCCAGTCGTCGAAATAAGGAGGATACGTCACCGAAGACAAGCCAAGCGCCGTTGCATAGGCGTCTTCGTTCATCAGCTTCCAGCCCCATCCGCCGGCTTTCCATTTGGCAAAGTCGGGTACGAGGTTCCGATCCTTAACCGCTTCGGTAATCAGGCGGGAGACGTGATGCAGCGGCTTCGCCTCGTCGCTCCAGCGGATCGGAGCATGCGGGTTCCATGCAGGCAGCGCGAAGTAGTCGGCGGCTTCCAGAGCCGGCAGCAATACGCCCTCCTGCCGATCCAGCTCGAGCACTTCGATGAACGTGCCGTAAAAGGACGATTCGTGCCAAGCGAACAGCAGCTGCTTTTGCGCCAGTGAATCCAGGGCGAATCCGCCCTGCTCGGCGCGCATCCAGAAGGAGCCGGACGCAATCCATCGTACGTGAACCGTTATCGGCGCCGTAGTCGTTTTCATCGGAGCAATTTTCCTTTCGCCAGTTCTTCCCGGAATGCGCGAAGCCGTGCGTACTGCTGAGACAATTTTTGCAGAAACAGCTCATACTTCTCCGGCTGTCCGGCCTGATGGTACAAAGCGCCCAGCTTCTTCAGCAGGCGGATCGCTTCCTTGTAGGCGGTACGGTTTTTCTGAACGATGCTTCTCTCGATCGTCTGATGGTACAGCGGGTAGAGGATCGTCGGGTCCTGGGACTCGACAGCCCGCAGGTCGGCCGGGTACAGCTCGAACACGGCCACGCGTTCGGCCAGATGGTAGCTCGCCCATTCCCGGAAGCGTCCGGTCTTGATCAGAAAGTCGGTGTAGACGTAGTAACTGGCGGGGAGCATGGAGACGAGCGCACGCCCCCATTCGTCCTCGCGGCCAAGCTGCTTGGCCGCCTCCGTTGCGTAGCCGCACAGCGACTGAAACAGATCGCGGTCCGTCTTCCGGCATTGCGGCAGCAGCCATTCGAGCCACAGCCACAGCCTCTCCCACTGGCCGTTTCGTTTGAAATCGTTCGTATAATACAAAGCTTCCCCCGGATGAAACGAGGACGTTTCCCGCAAACGGCCCCACGCGTCCTGATCATTGCCGGCGAGCACATCGAAATGAGCCTGGGCTTTCAGCCAGTCATCCCGCTGGCTGTCCGCCATCGTGCCGGAAGACGCCAGCAGCCGCCGGATTGAGGCGATCTCCCGTTCTACCCAGGGCTCGTGCACGAGCAGCCGTCCCCACAGCAGCCGGTACACATCCATCCAGCGGACTAGAGGCAGGGTGGGCCGGGAGGCGATAGACCGCGAGACAAGGTCGCCCAGCAGAAGCGTATGCTCCGGCCAGCGCCGAATCGATTCTTCGGGATCGGTGTCGTCCACGGCTTCCTCCAGCCGGCGTTCCAGCGCTTCCGCCGTAGTCCGGTAGGACATGAGACGGGGGGCTACCGTCTGACCTCCCGAATCGCAGTCCTGTTCCAATCGGTTCAGAGTGACGACGATGCCGAACAGGGTAAGCAGCTTCTTCGCTCCCGGCACCCACCAGGTCGAAGGGCGAAGCGCCGTCTGGAGGGCGGCGTCGTAATATTCGTCGATATCGTATTTATACTTGTTGTGACGTTCGGAGAACGCCTCGAATTCCTTCTCCGTATGCTCCAGCCACTCGTGTGCGGAAGCGGTATCCTTCAGAGAGACGGAAGCCGGCTGGGAGGAGGGAAGAAGCGCCGTCTGCCGGTGCAGCTTCGAGCTGCTCGGCTTAATGCGGGGCTCCTCCTGCTTCTGCTTCCATTCCTTCACGAAGGCGTCGGGCCGCCCGTATACGGAATAGGCGTAGAAGTAGACAGCTGCCATATGCTTGCAAAATCCTTCATACGGACAGGAGCATTCGCTCAAGCCGAAGAAGTCGAGATCCAGCTTGACGTCGTATACCTCGCTGCCCTGCACTTTGGACACGATCGACCGGCCGGGCAGCACCTCGGTATTATAGACGTACCCTTTCTGCTGGTACTCGAGTCCGCGTTCGACGATATGCAGTTCGAAATACTGGTGAATCTCCTCGCCGAGGCGATCGAGCTCTTCGCGGGTGATTTGCGTTTTCAGCATATACTGGGATCAACTCCGTCATGACATTCCCATAATTATACCATATCCGGCGTCTAGCCGCCTTCGAATACCATGCAGTGGAACAGATCCGGGCCTGCCCTTGAGTTGCGTTCGTACGTATCGGCGATAACGAAGCCGGCTTTCCGGTAGACGCGGATCGCCCGGGCGTTGGCGGTTTGCACTTCCAAGTCGATTTTATGCCAGGGATTGCGTTCCGTTGCCCGCCGCACGATCGAACTGACAAAAGAAACTCCGGAGCCTTGCCCGCAGCGTTCGGGCTTCATGCCCAGGCCGATCCGGGTCCAGCCCTCCAACTGAAAAAATTGCACGAATCCGCACAGCTCGCCCTTCTCGTCAAGTACAGCCTCATATTGTTCCCGGCGGATGACGGGGTCGCCAATCTCCTCCGCCCTTTCCGTCAAAACGTCCCAGGAAGGCCAATCGAATCCGGCATAGGGCTCCGGGTACCGCCAGCGGCAAATTTGTTTCGCGTGCTCTTCCAGCATCGGAACGAAGATCCATGAAGCCGTCTGCTCCTTCCGCATCGCGGCTGCCCCCTTTTCATTTATTGCCATTGTACCGAAAAGTTTGCGGACACAGGAAACCATTTTTCAGACTCGAGCGTATATATCATAGTTTACCAAAAAAAAGGAGGAGGCGCGGGAGTGGCCAGACTGGAATACCGGCTGTTCGATGAATCGAAAGGATTTCCTCTGCTGTATTATTATGATTTTATCGATAAGGATGAAATCTCGCTGCGGTTTGCGTGCGACTATCTGGTGAAGGATCGCGTCGTGTACGAGAAAACGTCGTGTGCGATTGAACCGCGGACGTATGTCGTCTATGTTAAGGTCGCAGAGGAGGAGAACGCGCATGGGAGCGCAACCGGGCTCTCCGGATACTGGGGAGGAATTCGCCTCGAGCTTAGGGAATATATCGAGGGGACTTCGGATTACCCAGTCGTGCATGTTTATCAGTTTCAGGACGACGACGATGCGCTGCTCCACCTGCAGAGCGATTATTTGATGCTGGGCGGCGTGGAGTGGGCGAAGACGTCCGCGGAAGTGGACGAAGACCGTAAAGTGTACGTGTATTACGCACAGCCGGTCAGATGACTTCGGGAGAAAGATCAGGGAGTGAAGAGGTTGGAGTTGAAAAACGGTAAAACCCGGAAGCTCGTCAGCTTGTTTGTCGCGGCTGCTCTAGTGGCAGCACCCGGCTGCGGAAGCAGCCGTACGGTATCGGCGGGCGAATGCTGGGATGACAACAACGACGGGCGTTGCGATGACGACGGAAGTTATGTTGGCGGCAACGGCTATTACTACTCGAACGGAAAGAAGCGATATTATAAAAACGGCGTAACCAGCTCGTCAGGGAGCTCATATAAACCGTCGTCCGGCGTGTCCACCGGCTCTAAGGGCGGCATCGGCAGCTCCGGATCGAGCGGAAGCTGAAGAAGAGACGGCCGCCGCGGACGATAACGGCAAGGAAGGGAGGGAAGCCGGTGAGTTACGAAGATTGGAGGGAGCGGTTGTATGCGCCGCTTCGCGAAGAAGGGACGTTCACTTGGGACCGGATGTACGGAGAGGAATATGCGCTTGCCATGATGCTGCATATATCCGAGAACGAACGCCGCGAGCTGGCTGTCGCGACGGAGCGGCTCGGAGCGGTGATGATGCGGACGGCCGAGATCGTTAGGCAGGCGGACTTCGAGCTGTTCGCCGAGCTCGGGCTGCCGGAAGCTACGTGGCGGGCCGTCCGGATCGCGGTATCCGAGCAGCTGCCGACGGTGATCGGCCGGTTTGACTTCGCCTGGACGAAGGAAGGACTGAAGATGCTGGAGTTTAACAGCGATACGCCTACCGGCATCGTCGAAGCGTTCCATGTAAACGGACATATCTGCAAGCAGTATGGGATGGCCGATCCGAACGAAGATATGGCGACCCACCTGACGGCGGCGTTTCGGAACGCGGAAGAAACGTACCGGCTTAACGGCTATCCGACCGGCCGTGTCGTATTCAGCGCCTTGGACTGGCACGAGGAGGATGCGGGGACGACCCGTTATCTGATGAGGCAGTCGGGCTTAAGCGGGGCGCGCTTCGCGGCGTTATCCGATCTGCGCGTGTATGAAGACCGGCTGTGTCTGCTGGCGGACGGGGAGCATGAGCCGATCGACCTGCTTTACCGGCTCCATGCACTGGAGAAGCTGGCCGAAGACCGGGACGAGGACGGTTATCCGACCGGAGAGCATGCGCTCAGTCTGATGGCGGACCGGAGGCTGGCCGTGCTGAATCCTCCGTCCGCCTTGATCGCGCAGACGAAAGCGATGCAGGCGCTCGTATGGAACTTGTACGAGGCTGGCGAGTTTTACACGGAGGAGGAGCGGGAGGCAATTCGGACCTACATGCTGCCGACCTACATGGAGAACCGTTTCGAAGGCCGTTGCCCTTACGTAACCAAGCCGATTCTGGGGCGGGAAGGCGGAGGCGTCACCTTGTACGAAGCGGACGGAACGGCACTGGAACGTGACGGAGAGGAGCTGTACTGGGATCAGCCGATGATCTACCAGCAGCGGGTCGAGCTGCCGGTCGTTCCGATTCGCCATGAAGGCGGAGAGGCCGAGGCGAGGCTGCTCTGGGGATCGTTCTGGATCGGGGGACGGGCTTCGGCGATCGTAGCGCGCGCAGGCGGTCGTATTACCGGCAATATGGCGTATTACGTCCCGGTCGGGATTGGAGAAGCAGAGGCGCCGGCCGGGGTTGAACCGGAACCGGCGGGATGATGCGGGCCGCAAGGCGGCAGGGAACAACATAGCGGGAATGGAGAGGACGTTTTTTCATGAGTGAGCAATGGTCCAATATATTGAATTTTCTCGCCTACTTGGGCGTGACGCTGCCGATCCTGATCGTCGGCATTATGGTGTTTATGGTAACGACGCCTTACAATGAATATAAGCTGATCCGCGAGGGGGCATCCACCGACGATCCTCGTAAAATCAACGCCGCAAAAGCGGCCGCCCACGATCTCGGAGGCAAAATTATCGGTCTCTCCATCGTGCTGGCGTCGGCGGTGTACCATTCGGTATCGCTGCTGGATTTGCTGGTATGGGGTTTGGTTGGCATTGTGTTTCAGATTGTCGTCTTTTATATTTTCGAGCTGGTCACGCCGTTTAAAGTCGTGTCGGAAATTCCGAACGGCAATGTCAGCGTAGGCATTTTCGCTTCCCGGTTAAGCGTTGCTACCGGGCTGCTGATGGCGGCCTTGATCAGTTATTAAGCAAAGGGGGGAGGCTGGCCCCAGGCGAGACCTCCCTTTCAGGATTTTAGTTTGGCTATCCCAAGATGGAGAAGGAGCGATTGCGATGCGTAATGTAGTGGACTCCGGCTGGCTGGCAGAACGTCTGAACAACCCGGATGTCGTTGTAGCCGATTGCCGGTTCGTGCTGGGCCAACCCGATGCGGGTCAGACGGCATACGATCAGGGACATATCCCGGGTGCGGTCTATTTTCATTTGGACCGGGATTTGTCTGCGCCGGTCGGGATGCATGGGGGGCGTCATCCGCTGCCGGATTTCGGCATTTTTGCGAAGACGGCCGGACAAGCCGGGATCGATGAGACGAAAACGGTTGTCGTCTATGACGACCAGGGCGGGGCGATGGCTTCGCGGCTTTGGTGGATGCTCCGTTACGCCGGGCATGACAACGTATACTTGCTGGACGGGGGCTACAGCTCCTGGCAAGCGGCCGGTTATCCGACGACGACCGAGCAGGCGCAGCCAAAGGAAACAGCGTTCACCGTGAACGTCCGGTCCGAGATGCTGCTGTCGATGGAGGACGTGAAGTCGAGAATCGGCAAGCCCGGTACGACGATTATCGATTCGCGGGAGCCGAGAAGGTATCTGGGGCTCGAGGAGCCGATCGACCGGGCGGCGGGCCATATTCCGGGGGCGGTCAACCGGTTCTGGAAAGACGCTCTGGACGAAACTGGACGGTGGAAAGGGCAGGACGGCCAAGCGGCGAGATTCGCCGGGCTGAACCCGGACGACGAGATTGTCGTCTACTGCGGCTCCGGCGTAACCGCTTGTCCGAACGTGCTGGCGCTGATGGAAGCGGGCTTCCGGAACGTGAAGCTGTACGGAGGAAGCTGGAGCGACTGGGTCTCGTACGCGGAGAATCCGATCGCTACGGGGGACGAGGAGAAGGCGTAAGGCTGCGTCGGACGCGGGCTTGGGGGCTGTGACAGGTTACGAGAAGTGACCTGTTGCGGCCCTTTTTTGGCTTGGACGATCACCTTTGGGAGCAATTCGCTTAGGTACAACCGGACAAGTACAGAGAGCTGTTGTTTACGCGGAACATGGAGAAAGAGCCGCAACTCGCCGATAGCTGAACGATCAGTCCGACTCGCAAGCCGACAGGAAACACTGTCGGCTTTTTCACTTCCCGCAAAAATGAAATGGGGGGGATATGAAGCGTAGGATATTTTTTTGTATCACAATATTCAACTCGTTGAACTTGGGACTGGAAGCCGCTCATTGCAACGGTTTTAATATATTGTGATTGAAAAGATCGCCGATGATGGGGTAGGTTGAAATTGTTCCAGCGTCCGGGGCCGGGATCGATATGATGAAGGGAAGGAATAGCGGGAGGTGGTCCGATGAGAATGAAGAGACGTCCAAGTAGCGGTGATTTCAAATGCATTAAAATACTGGAATGGAACTGCATGGGCATAAATGGGGCTGTCCCGAAAGGTCATTTTGACGGGTGCGACGGCTATGCCTAGGCCGAAAATGGCTCTGCGGCAGAAACAAAGCTTGATTGGTAAAATTAAAAATATTGGACAATAAAGGAGTGTAGCATGATAAACATTTCATCAAAACGCGAATGCTTTTTCGACGACTATTTGATAGACAATGCCAAAACGACGGCAGAATTCCGCTTGCATGAACCGACTCGCCGCCATATCGCAATAAGCCATGATGCACCGTGGGAGGGCGACGGTTGCAATTACCACAATATTTTACATGACAACGGTATATACAGGATGTACTATCTTGCCTGGCAGATGTTTAGCCCCGACAAAAAGGATCACACGACGAATGGTATTCGTGTTTGTTATGCCGAAAGCCGCGACGGAATTACATGGACAAAGCCTGCGCTCGGAATCTGCGAATGGGAAGGCTCGCGCGAAAACAACATTATTTTAGACAAGAATACCAATAATTTTGATAACTTTATGGTCTTCCGCGATGACAACCCTGCCGTTCCTGCGTCCGAGAAATATAAAGGCGTTGGAAAATATAATAATCCCCAGTTTGGGCAGCGAATTGAGCTTCGAATGTTCACAAGCCCCGACGGACTTCACTTTACAATGGGCGATATTATCACTACAAAAGGATATATGGATTCTCTCAATGTTGTTTTCTGGGACGAGCTTGCGGGGATATATCGCGGATATATACGCGGGTTCCACAATATCATAGGCAACGACTGGAACGCCGGAATACGCGATATACGTTACATTTGGTCAGAAGACGGAAAAAAATGGAGCGACCCCGAACTGATTTGTTTTGGAGACTCGGAGGATTATCCGCTCTATACAAACTGCGTTTCGCCGTATGTCCGCGCACCGCATATGTATATAGGTTTTCCGTCGAGATATGTAGAACGCCCCGAATGGAGCGGCAGTTTTGAGCAGCTTTGCGGAAAAGAAAAACGTCTTGAACGCATGAAGATACACAAGCGCTACGGACTTGCGGTTACAGACTGCGTATTTATGGTTTCCCGCGACGGTTTAAATTTTACGCGGTATGATGAGGCTTTTATGCGCCCCGGTAGGGAAAACGGTTCGAATTGGGTTTACGGCGACTGCTTTCCGGCACGCGGGCTCATCGAAACGCCTCCCCTGATAGAAGGCGAACCGCCCGAGTTGTCATTATACAGTTATGACAATCATTGGATGAATGTGCCGGCACAATTGTGGCGGTATACCATACGCTGCGATGGGTTCGTTTCGCTGCACGCCGGTTATACCGAAAAAGTAATAACCACCAAGCCGTTTACCTTCACAAGCGGTGAGATGAGGATTAACTTTTCGACATCGGCACGGGGTTATATATACTTCACTTTGCGGTCGTCCACGGGTGAATCACTTGAAAGCTGCGAGATTTTCGGTGATTCCATTGACCGAGTGATAACCTTTGATAACGGTGAACTTGCAAAATTTGCAGACAAAGAAGTGGTATTGACCGCGCGGATGCGCGACGCGGATTTATATTCGATAAGATTTGCTTGATTTCTTCGTAACATTCGATATCGATTGTACGAACCTTTCGTTCAGCAAAATATATCGCACAACCGTCGTACCGGTGGAATAAT
The DNA here is from genome assembly GCF_014705615.1 of Paenibacillus oceani. Classification (GTDB taxonomy): domain Bacteria; phylum Bacillota; class Bacilli; order Paenibacillales; family NBRC-103111; genus Paenibacillus_AB; species Paenibacillus_AB oceani. The sequence continues at coordinate 87,957 of NZ_JACXJA010000001.1, read as the reverse complement.
CGCATAAACAGGGCCGTCTCCAAGCTGTTTTCTTGCTTCACAGGTCCTCCCAAGCGAGCCAAGGGAGGCCGTTGCACATGGGCGCTGGCCTATCCTCCGGGGCATTCCCGCCGAGATGATCGGAACCCCTACTTTTTAACGTTAGAACTATTCGAGCATGGGGGGGCGTGGCAGGTTGCCGATGGGCAAGCCTGTTGCGGCCCTTTTTAGTATTTTCGTTTAACGGCTTGGCCTGGCCCTTGTTAGCTCAGTTGCCTGGGCCTTTCATTGAACTGTCTGCAAGAAGAAGAAGGTTCCGCATACAAATAGGAAACGCCCCGCTCAGACACTCGTTTTGCTACGGCCCTCAAATTGCCACGATCCACAACATGCGACAAAACACGCTAAAAAAACTTCCACGATATCCAGTAAAATTTGGTAATCTAGGATATGGGTATTGGGTGCTGTATGCCCGGGGCGCTGATTGAGGCAAGGTTGCCGCAGTGACTGTAAAAGAGTGAAAGTACAAGGAACAAGGGGATGCAGAGATGAAACTTAAGTATGTGACTGCAAGCGTTTTACTATTTGTAGGATGCGCCAGCGTTGTCCAGGCATCAAGCATGCACGGCGACTATAAGGGCGATCCTGTCGTTCAAGTTTTATCCGGAGGGAAAAAGCTAGTTGTCGAAGACGCTCCGGCTGTTATTCGCGACGGACGCACCGTGGTGCCGCTATATTTGCTTAGACAAGCAGGCGTGGAAGTAAAATGGGATGCCGAGACTTATCATGTTGATCTAACCCTTCCCGATCCTTCCCGGGCATTTTCCGGCGATTTGAAGAAATTGAGCGAAAAAGCGAAGGAATACGAGGCGGGCAATCTAAGGCTGACCTACAATGAGTACGGTCCGTACTTGCAAATAGATTTGAAAAAAGCGAACGATTCCAACAAAGACAACGACCGGATCGTCGCGTTATCCGGCTTGCTGACTGAAACCCCGGCGGAGACGCTTGTGGTCGACCTGATTCACCTCGACGATATTAGTGGAAGGGTAACAGTTAAGCGGACAGATGCCGTGGACTTCCACAATAAGAAAATAGAAGAATACCAGTTTTTAAGCAAATGGGGCAGGGCCAACGTCGTAGAGATGAAGAGCACCTATGTTCCTAATAAACCGCCGGAGCCGGAGGAGCCCGCCAATACGATGAAATATCCGAGTACGGTGTGTAAGGAAATGATCACGGACTATGCCAGACAATCCACAAGGATCGTGGACGACTTTAACCGAAGCGGCAGCCGAAACGCGAGTGATTTAGAAAAATATTTGGCGGATTATAAGAAAAATATGGATGCCGCCTTGAAAGAAGCGGGTTGTTCAGCAGAGTAGAAGCCCCAAATTACAGCGGTCTCATTCTTGATGATGAAAACACGCACCGAATTAGAAACGGACATCTCTTACTGCGCGTGGTTTGAGATCAAGAGCCACGGAACAGGCTTGCGCAGAAACGAGAGCTCTAGGTTCGCTTCACGGTGTCGTGGAGCGGAGCAGATTCATGGGGAATTCCGTTGCCAACCTCGTTTAGTCGTTTAAAAGCTTTACCTTTATTTGCTTCGGTCTTTGCGAAATAACTGAAAATATAAGGTGCCAAAGACTCCCATTTTACTAGGAAGCCCCTACGCATTTTGTCTCAGCGAAGCTAGATTCACCTGCTCATCAGAATGAGGGTAACAGGCTTCATTGAAGCCGAGTTGTTCCCAAAAAACCTCATCAATGGGCGGTGGAGCACTAAGGTATCCCTTTCCCCTCATGTACCCAACAACGTATGGGTGCACCACAACCACAAACAACCGTCCGGACATCACCTGTGCCAGACGGTTGTTCTTCAAGACAAAAGCAGCCCTAACTATCCCGCTTCACTCAACCCGGCGTATAAACAGGCAAACCGTCATTGCCGATCGTCATTTTATATCTCGTCCCGTTCGGAGCGTGGATGTAAATACCGTCAAAGTTGGATGCGCCTTGGATGAACACCGGCGCCGTCTTGCCTTCGGCGCAGTTGTCGGTGACCTGCACGTTGCTGCAGGTGGAGGTGACATGGATGCCGTATTGATTCTGGTTGCCGGTCGGAGCTTTCGTAACCCGGTTGCCGGAGACCGTTCCGTGTTTCGCCGAGTTGGCCACGGTGATGCCGTGACGGGTATTGTCGGTTTCGACGGCCGGCGAGTGGATCGTATTGTCCCTGACCTGGAAACGGTCGACGGTCTGCATGTAAATCCCCGTTCGGCCGCAGCGGTCGATCTGATTATGATGAATATGGATGTCGGCGGTGTGGCCTTTATTCTTATAGGCGGCGTCGGGCTCTTCCGAATAGGCCGCCTCTGTCTTCACATTATGAAAATGATTGTCCCCGATATTCGCACGACTTACATACGAGAGCCAGATCCCGCGATAGACGTTGCGGAAGACGTTGCCGTTCACCGTCAAGCCGTTTACCCATCGCATCGTAATATTGCTGCTGGTCGAAACCGCCTGCTCGAACGTATTGCCGGTGATCGTCACCGACTCGACCTTGGCGTAGACGTCGTTGTCTTTCGGCCAGCCGACGCAGTAGATGTTTTCGGAGAGCGTTCCCCGGAATATATTGCCGGAAATGATCACGTTGGCCGACGATTGGGGCAGTCCGGTCTGATTGCCCGCCGCGTCCTTGGACGATTCGGTATTGCCGGCCGGATTGGACAGCATGATTCCCCGTTTACAGTTCAGGAACGTGTTGCCGGACACAAACAATTCGGAAAATTTGAAGCTGCGAACGCCGGCGAACGTCATGCCCGCGAATGTGTTGCCGGTGATTTTAATATTGGAGTTAAACGAATTGTATACGGCATAATGGTTCCCGACTCCGGCCGGCCACGGCTGAGTGCCCGGCGTTCCGCTCGCCCCGAAGTAGCAGTTGCGGATAACGATGTTCGTACAAGGAGTACCGTCAAAGGCACCCCACTGCGAGAAGCCCGCTTGCGTATGATTGGCGAGCTGGATCGCCTCCGCATAATCGCGGGATTGGTCCGCCGAGCCGTCGCGGTATCCGAGAAACCGGCAATCCTCGATCCAGACGTTATCGCAGGCGTTCATGTCGATTCCGTGGTTCGTGACGATATCGCGAAGCTCCGTATGGCGGATCAGGATGTTGCGGCCCCGGGCCAGGCCGAAGCCGTTGTAAGCGTCGGGGTACAACCCAATATTGCCTTCCCACACGCCTCCTTCGACAATGATATTGCCGTGACCCTCATAGCCCTGGTAGGTTGCCCCATTGTCGCCGTTAACGAGGAACGAATAATCGTGGCACCGCAAAATCGTGGCGCCGGGATGTAAAGTAAGACGCGTATTGCGGTATATTCGCAGCGTATCGATGACTTTGTATGTACCTTTGGGGATGATGACGTGCGAGCACGGGCCTTGTTGCGATTGATTCAGGGCGGCCTGGATGGCGGCCGTATCGTCCGTCGTACCGTCCCCGACTGCGCCGAAGTCCTTCACATTGAAGAAGGGGAGCGTCTCGGCGATCAGAGCTTGAAGCGCCTCCTTGTCCTTCTCTTTGATCTTCCCTTTGCCCTCCGCCGGCTCCTTCTCTGTGTCCTTATACACGGCCCCCGCCACCGTTTGTGCGGAAGCGGACGCATCCGTACCGAATAAGCGGTTGCCTGCCGCTAAGGCCACCCCCGTCACGCCCATGGCGGCGAGAAGCTTCCTTCTGCTGATCTTGCGGTTCGGTTGCTGTTGTTCAGTCATCAATAAGTCCTCCTTTTTGGATCACTTCTTGTCTGCGTTTTTGGGCGGCACCCAGTCTTTTTCCGTGACGACTTCGATCGTTTTGCCGTCGGAGTGGAGCAAAATGTTGCCATGCAGCCCCGTGGAATACACCTTTGCGCCTTTTTTCTCCAATCGCTCCTTCAAATTCGGGCTTTGATATATGTTTTGGCTCATGATGACGATTTGCGGCGATACGGCTTGCAGGAATACCTCGGAGGAGGAAGTGGACTCGCTGCCGTGATGCGGAATATCCATCATGTCGGATTTCAGCTTGTCTTTCAGCGCGGAGGAGGACAATTCGACTTCGCGATGCTTGTAAATATCGGCCGTGAACAGGAACGTTCGGTCGCCGTAAGTCATTTTGAGCACCATCGAATAATCGTTGATTTCATGGGCGGAAAATGTTTTTACCGCATCCGGGAGCGCCCCCTTCGGAGGATTCAGTACCTCGAACCGGACGCCCTCCCCCAGCTCGAACGTATCGCCCTCCTCCAGCGTTTTTTTCGGCACGTCCTTGGCATCAAGAGCTGCCATGGCATTGTTGTAAGGATTCGATTTCGGATAAGGGAGATTTTCCATGTAAAACTGCTTGATCGGAATGTCTTTCGCAACGGTTGCGTAGCCGCCGATATGATCGATGTGCGGATGCGTGTTGAGCGCGATATCCAGCGATCCGATCCCTAGCTTCTTTAAGTAGGCGACGACTTGGTTGCCAACCTCGGGCAGTCCGGCGTCGATCAGCATTGTTTTGCCGTCCGGGGACTGGATCAGGAAGCTGTCTCCGGTCAAGTTGTCGCCTGCCAGATGGAAATAACGGATCGTCAGCTTGCCTTTGTACGCCTGATGATCGAGTATTTGCTCTGTTCGCAGCTCAGTCGTCTTCGGAACGGCCGGAGCGGGCGTGATGACAGCTTGTTCCGTTTTGGCAGCGGTTCCATTGCAGCCTGCAAGAAGCACAAAAATGAGCAGCGCGAGAACCATGGCAGGGGCAGAACGTTTATAGGACATTGCTGAACTCCTTTCGTGATGCAGCCATAACAAAAACAGGAGGGCGATCGTGCCGCACCCTCCTGAAGTGACTTGCTGTTATGCCGGCGGTTTACTTGCTCGATTTGTAACGCTCGTAAGCTTGCTTGTATGTTTTCATATATTGGTCCTGGCCCATCTTTTGTACGGTGGCTACGTATTTGTCCCACTCGGACATCGGCTGAGAGCCGGTAATGAACTTCGCTTCCATCTCGCCGATGTAAGTCTCCATATCGGAGCCGACCGTCGAACGGAATTCCGTCTCTTCTTCCGTGAAATTGAAGCTGTTCCACAGCTCCTTGACCGAATGAGGCTGCGCCTTTTTACCAGTTCCGATCGACTCCGGCAACGTCTCCGAGCCTTTGAAATATTTCTCCTGGACATAGCCCGGATAACTGCCGCCGAGCCATGTAATATATTTGGCAAGCGCCTGGTCCATGGTGAGGCCGTTCGGGTTTTTCGTAATTTCGTCGACGAATTCAAGCTTGCCGTCGGCCGTCTTCTTGTAGGTCTGTCCTTCGATTCCCATAAAGTAGAACGTTGCGCCTTCGTCGCCGAAGAAATGATCGATCCAGCGGACAGTCGCTTCCGGATGTTTGTTTTTGTCCGTGATGACGAACGCTCCCGGCCATACGGCCGGCACTTTGACGTGCGAATACACTTGATCGCCGTGAGGTCCTTTGAGCGCTCCAAGTCCGACGTACCCGCTCTGGTTCAACTGGGTGGACGGATTCGGATTGATCGTCGATCCGAAAATTCCCGTTTGGCCTTTGGCGTACAAAGCACTCGTCTTCACCGTGAAAATCTCTTTATCGATCAGTCCGTCGGAGTACAGCTTGCGGACATACTCAATCACTTCTTTATACTTCGGATCGGTGCGGAAGAAGCGCAGCTCGTTCGTCTTCGGATCGACGTCGACGAATTTGTGGCCCAGACCGCGGTTGCCGAAACCCCATGCGCCCCGAAGCTGCTCGATCAGCGGATTGATGCCGGTTCCCGCATACGGGATCTCGTCCGCTTGTCCGTTGCCGTTCAAGTCGGTTTGCTTCACCGCCTTCAGGTATTGATACAGCTCCTCGGTAGTCGTCGGCTCCTTCATGCCTAGCTTCGTCAGCCATTCCTGCTTCACCCAGAATGGAGTGCCGATCAGCATTGGCAGGAAATCCGGGCTGTAAAACGACGGGAAGGAGTAGATGTTGCCATCTGGCATCGTTAATCCCTTTTTCAGATCCGGGTATTTCTCCATCAGTTTTTTGAAATTAGGGGCATATTTATCGATCAGGTCGTTCAGCTTAATGAACGTTCCTTGCGATCCGTACTTCATCAAGTCGGAAGCCGGGACTCTAGCGGAGTAGAACGCATCGGGATAGTCGCCGCCGGCCAGCGCCAGGTTGCGCTTCTCGGTCAAGTTCTCGAACGGAACCAGCTGAAACTTGATGTTCATATTGGACATCTTCGCATATTCTTTCCATACGAGCGTTTCCTCGAAATTATTGCCGTTGGTCGCGGCCTTGCCTGTAAAGAAGGTGAGCGAAATCGGTTCCTTCGTGATCGGCATGCCGGATGCGTTCAGGTTGGCGGTTTCCTTCGAGCCGCCTTCCTTGCCGGCCTCGCTGCCGTTCCCGGATGTATTGTCGCTGCCGCAGGCTGCCAGCAGGCTGCCCGCTACCGCAACCGTCGCGGTCATGGCGATCCACCGTTTCTTGTTGTTCATGGATGAATATCCTCCCTTTTTCTCCATAGTTATTATGCGCTAATAGGGCGAAGCCCTCAATAGCCTGACGGATAAAGCGCTTTCCTGCACTTGAACGAGAGATCGACTGGATGGAAAGGAGCGGTCCTGATGCTCCTTACCCTTTAATGGCCCCAATCATGACGCCTTTTACGAAATACTTTTGAAGGAACGGATACAGAATCAGTACCGGCAGGTTCGCTACGATGACGACGGCGTATTTGATCGCTTCGCCCTCCATCACGCTTTTCGCATGGGAATCGTCGCCGATGCCGAGCATCTCCTGCATTTGACCCTGGATCAAAATCTCTCTAAGGAACAGCTGCAGCGGATATTTGTCGCGGTCGCTCAAATACATCAGGGCGCTGAAGTAGGCGTTCCAGTGACCGACGCTGTAAAATAAGATCATAACGGCTATAATCGGCATCGATAGCGGAAGCACGATACGGATCAGCGTGGACAGATTGGAACAGCCGTCGATGGAGGCCGCTTCCTGCATCTCGGAAGGGATGCCGTTTTGAAAAAACGTACGCATGATCAAGATGTTGTACACGGAGACGGCGCCCGGGATAATAAGCGCCCACATCGAATTGAGCATGCCGAGATTTTTGATCAGCAAGTAAGTCGGAACCATGCCCCCGCTGAAAAACATCGTAAATACCATCATGGCCGAGATCAGGTTGCGCCCGTACAAATCTTTGCGCGAGAGGGGATATGCGGCCGCAACGGACATGACCAGATTGATCGAGGTGCCGATTACGGTGTATATTATCGTGTTCGCATATCCGGTGAGAATTTCGTTGTTTTGGAATATTTTCTGGTATCCGACGAACGTAATGTCTTTAGGCCAAAGCCACACTTCTCCGCGCATGACCGCCTCGGGACTGCTGAACGAGGCGACGAGGACGAAGACGAGCGGATACAACACGATGACGCAGATCAGCGCCAGAGCGGCATGGACTCCCCAATCAAACAGCTTCTCGCCGGTGCTTTGTCGGTTCATAGCCGAATACCTCCTACCATAAGCTTGTGTCGTTCACTTTGCGGGCGATCCGATTGACAACCACCAGCAGGATGAAATTGATGACGGAATTAAACAGTCCGACCGCAGCCGAATAGCTGTATTGTCCGTCGATGATGCCTTTGCGGTATACGTGCGTGGAGATGATGTCCGACGCTTGCATATTTAAGGAGTTTTGCATCAGGTACACTTTCTCGAAACCGACGCTAAGCAGGGAGCCCATATTGAGAATGAGCAGGATCGTTATGGTCGGCATTATACCCGGCAGATTAATATGCCAGATGCGCTGCCAGCGGGTAGCTCCGTCTACCCGCGCCGCTTCGTGCTGCTGCGGATCGATACCGGTTAAGGCGGCGAGATAGATGATCGAGCTCCAGCCCATTTGCTGCCATACGCCCGAGAAGACGTAGATGCTTTTGAACCAGCCCGGTTCGGTCAGAAATTCGATCGGTTCTCCACGAATCCAGGTGATGACGTTGTTCAGCAGTCCGGTTTGCGGGGAGAGGAAAATCATCAGGATGCCGACCATAACGACTGTCGATAAGAAATGAGGCGCGTACGTTACCGTTTGCACAAACCGGCTGAACGATTTGGATCGTACCTCATTAATCATCAGGGCGAGTATAATCGGAACCGGGAAGCCGACGAACAGCTGATACAATCCGATGCCGAGTGTGTTTTTGAGGAGCCTCCAGAAATAGTAGCTTTCAAAAAAACGTTCGAAATGGTGGAACCCGACCCAGGGGCTGCCCCAGATGCCTTTGGTGGCAATGAAGTTTTTGAAGGCGATCTGAACGCCGTACATCGGCACGTATTCGAAAATAAGGAAAAAGGCGATGACCGGCGCGAGCAGTGCATATAAGTCCCAATTTTTACGGATTCTCTTCAAAACCACCGATCGCCTCGGTTTGGTTCCGGCCTCTCTGGCTGCCGCCGGCATGGAAGTTTGTTTCGACAAGACCCCACCTGCTTTCGTTCTTTTCTTTTTGGAGCATAGCAGAGCGCTGCGGGAAAAAGTATTTACAGTTGTTTCGTTCTCTTGCGGCGGATTAGGCCGGATTAAAAAAAGATAATAACCTAAAAAAAAGCGTGTTTTGCCGCAATTGGACTTCCGATACAATAAATGAAGTACTATAAAAGACCCGGACATGCCGGAAATAAAGGGGTAGGCCAAGCTTGAAATGGGCTGCATGGAACCGTCAATCGTTAATGTTCAACATCTTCATCAGCTTCCTCGGCATCATCGTGCTGTTTTCGATTTTTAACGTGATTTCCATTCAACTGTTCAACAAAGGGGTGCAAAAAGAGGTCATCCAATACAACCGCCTCATGCTGACCAATACGGCGGAACGGTACAAAACCCACTTTGAGCGAATCAAGACGCTGCTGTTTAATTTGTACACGGATGAGAAAGTCGTGGCGTTTAACCGCCAGCTGCATGTAAGCGGGGAGTCGGACGTAGACTATTTTCAGGCATCTGTCATGTTGAAGGAGCTTCGGTCCGAGGCGTACAATCCGATGTTTTATCTGAACAACATCGTCTTGTATTTTGATTCGAACTCGTTTATTGCGGAGAAGGAAGGAACTGTGGATGCGGATATGTTCTTTTCCCGTTTTTATGTGAGCCGCGACTATCCGCTCTCGTACTGGAAGGAGCAATTCCGCCGGGGGGGCAATTACGAGCTTCATCCGCAAACGACATTTACGGTAACGTCGCTGAACTCGTCGTCCGGCCACGAGCTGATTCCGTTCTCGCTGCGGATGCCGTCTTCGAACTATCAGATTATCGCTTTGCTGGACGCCAAAACGATGCAGGAGGCGTTTTACGGAACGGAAGACAACCGGCAGTTTATGATTTTGCAGAAAGACGGATCTTTGCTGTACCGTTCGTCTGAGGATCTCACGACGGAGCATATTCCGGTGTTCGAGGGCGGCGGTTATGGCTTGTCTCACGGCTACTACTACTTTGTCGAGAAGGATGCTGAGGGGGGACTTACGTACGTAACGGCGGTCCCGTATGCGAACATCGCGTCCAGAGTCCGGAACGCCAGCTTAACGCTGCTGCTGCTCTTTGCGGTGTCGATCGTTATCGGGCTGCTCGCGTCCGTCTATTTCAGCCGGAAAATCAACCAGCCGGTGAAGCAGATGGTTACCTCGATTATGGAAAAGGATTCGGCTTTGCTGCAAAGTCCGATCCGCGAGTTCGATCTGATTCACCAGAAAATACGCGAGCTGATGCGGGAGAAGTCCGATGTTCATAAAGAGCTGCTGGATAAGCAGTCGCTGCTGACGAGTTTTTCCTACATTAATAAGCTGAAATCGATTACGTCGGATATTAATGAATGGAAAGATATCGCGGTGATGGACGAACCGTTTTTCATCGTGCTGTTCCAGCTCCACTTCAAGCTGCAGCCTGTCGCGGACAGCGAGATGAAGACGGATCGGATGTCCTATTACATCCAGGAATATATCAGTCTCGTCCTGTCGGAGAAGGTGACCTCGTCGCATACGTTTCAGATCGAAAACAACCAGATTTTGTCGTTGATCCGGGGAGAGGTAGCGCCCGGCGAGCTGGAGGAGACGTTGTCGAAGCTGAAGACGATTCTGGACCGGGACAAAGCGTTTTTCCTTGTGACGATTGCGATCAGTCCGGTTTACGACCAGTCGGAGCAGTTCAATAACGCTTACCGCGAAGTACAGGAGATCGCGCAGCAGGCCAGACCGATGGATGAGACGCAACTGATTCGCGAGCGCCGCTCCGTCCCGCCCCAGCTGGCGTTCACGGTTCCCCAGGAGCAGGAGCTGTATGCGAATCTGCAGGCGGGCAACCGCCAGTTCTGCGTCTCGTTCATGGAACGGATGCTGGATCAGATGAACAAGAAGGAAGCGAGCATTCAGCAGCTGCGGCAGCTGGCCGAGGGCGTAATTGCGAGGGTGGCGAAAATACTGGAGCCGTTCGGGAAAGATGCGGATTCCTCGCTCCAGAGGCGGCAGCTGGCTGTCGTTCAACAATGCTGCACGCTGGAGCAATTCAAGCAGTTTTACGCCGAATTGTTTCATGCGGCGACGACGGTCATCCAGACCAAGAAAGAAGAGCAGGATCCTACGGTAGCTTTAGTGATGGATTATGTGGAAAACAAATTTGCCGACGATGTGTCGCTGGATATGCTTGCCGATAAATTAAATTTGTCGTCCGCTTATTTATCCGTCTATATCAAGGAAAAAACGGGGGCCAACTTCAGCGAGCATATTAACGCGGTTCGCATCCGCAAGGCGAAAGATCTGTTGTCGGATACCGATCTGAGCGTGCAGGATATAAGTGTTCGGATCGGCTACCGGAACGTAACTTCGTTTAACCGGATGTTCAAGAAGATGACCGGGGTTCCGCCCGGAGAGTACCGCAAAAGCCAGGCGATCGAATCCGGGAGCGGCAGTTCCCAAACCTGACGTTCCGCCATAGAGCCGGTCCGGGCCCGGGGGGCCTTCGGGCGAAGGCTGCGGGCTGTCAAGGATACGAACGCTTTTGTACGGCCGCTGTCCCCCGTTTTTTTAAGATACGGTCGACCGTGTCGTAAGAGATGGAATCAATATACTCCAGTTCGATCGCTTTGTTCGCCAGCAGGCGCAGCGACCACCGGCTTTTGCCTGACGGAGGCTCGCTCCGGCTCAGAGCGACGATCTGGGCCTCCAGTTCGTTTGTTACTTTTGGCGGAACGGGAGGTTTCATCCGCTTTTTGCGCCGAATCACTTCTTGCAGGCCTTGGCGTGCAAACGTTTTGCGGATGTTCAACACCGTGTTGACATGAATTTGCAGCTCGTCGGCGATTTCGACGAACGTTTTGTTCCCGCCGGAGCGATGCTCATCGGACAAAAGCAAAATTTGGGCTCGCCGCATCGTTATTTCCGGGGCCGTACCTTTGGAAACAATCGCTCGCAACATGTTGCGCTCTTCCACAGACAAATATACGGGATATTGTTTCTTCGACATGGACATTTCCCTCTTTTTCAGAATGTTTCTGCACTCGGAACGGATAACCGCTGCTTTGAACGAAGTGCTTGTATATCAATATAAATTATCGCCTCCTTTCCTAGTAGTGAGCGGTGTCATCACTTTTGTCACGTGACATTTGGATATTAATGGCCCGCAAGCCGTACCCGCTCGGCCTAGGGTCAGCAAGTTTTAGAGATCACTATTTGGAGCGGGCAGGGGATTTACAATTTGTGGAGGGAATTGGCCGCAGGCCCGCGAATTTCTTTAATGAAAGAACACAAGTGGATATACGGTTTTCTAAGATAAAGGAGGGGGCAAATGCAATCGACAGAATCAACGTTGTCGGACCGCGCCCTTAAATGGGTAGTCGATGCGATTCATCCGGAAGCGGAAGTGCTCTCGGCGGAGCGGCTTTTTGGAGGCGTTTCCTCCCCCGTTCACGGCATTTCGCTGCGTGTAGACGGAGAGGTCCGGCACTTCGTGCTGCGGCAGATCGACAATAAGGAGTGGCTGCAGGAGCAGCCCGATCTGGTTGTTCGTGAGGCGGAAAGTTTGCGCCGGGCGGCCGAGGCTGCCGGAGTGCGGATTCCGGCCGTCGTAGCCTTCGACGAGACGGGGAGCCGCTGCGGTACGGGCATGCCGGCTTTACTGATGACACGGCTCGAAGGCAAGGTCGTATTGGAGCCGGAGGATAGGTTCGCTTGGCTGAACGGTATGGCGCAAGCTCTTATACAGATTCATGATGTGAAGGCGGGCGATTTCCCATGGGCTTTCGCTCCTTACTGCAACGCCGCTTCTTTGGATACGTCGTCCTGGTCGAAGGTGCCCGATCAGTGGCAGATCGCCGCCGGTATCGTAACGAGCGAACGTCCGGCGTTTACGGCACGGTTTATCCACCGGGACTTTCATCCGGCAAACGTATTGTGGTCGGGAGGTGCCGTTAGCGGAGTTGTCGACTGGGTTAACGGGTGCATCGGCCCCGCCGGCGTCGATGTCGGTCACTGCCGCGTCAATCTGGCTCTGCTGTACGATGTAAGGACGGCTGACGAATTTCTGACGCTGTACCGGCAGTATGCAGGCGATTCCTTCGCATACGACCCGTATTGGGATCTCGTCACGCTGATCGACTTCGCCTACTGGCCTCCGGAAGTATATGGCGGGTGGACGGCACTGGGGATGGGGGGGCTCACGACGGAAATGATGATCGAGCGATTGGACGCTTACCTGGTCAGCCTGCTGGACCGTGTGTCCAAAACGAAGGCGCAAGCGGATCAGAGAGCGAAAGGTTAGGGTACGAGCAGCAGCAGGTTGCCGGATGGCGGTCTGCCGTTGCCCGCTCGGGGCTCGATTGGCGTCAGCCGCCCCGGGCGATCTCCGCAATGCGCTCCCGAATGCGGCTATTGGTGTCCCGGTAAAGCCCGCCGTGGTAGCAGACAACGGAGTCGATGTCGTATTCCGACAACGCCAGCAGCGACCGGAGCGCAAGCGGCATATCGTGAGTCTGGCCGGCGGAGGGACCGAGCAGACGGCCGTCCTCGACCGTTAAAGCGTCGGCGGCGATCAGCGTCCGGCTTGGCTGATGATACAGGCTGATATGCCCGGGTGTATGTCCGGGGGTACCGATTACGACAAGCCCGCCGGCGATCGGCAGACGTTCGCCGTGCGTGATCGTCCGGTCCACCGGTGCGGCAGGCGGATGGTCCAGCACGCGTTTCAGTGCAGAGCGCCACGGCTCCGGCAATTGGTCCAGCTGGGCTTGGGCTTCGGCCGTATTTTTGATCAAGCAAAGGAGGAACAACTATGGACTTCAACTATTATGATACGTTCATCACGGTAGCGCCGGACTGTCCGGCGGAGACCGGCACGGTACCTCCGGACAAAAAAGCCGGGAAAACGAAGCCCGGTATCGAATATGAGCTGGCTTCGTCTCAGCCGTACGGTTATACAATGGAAGAGCTTATGTACGAAGCACACGTCCGGCACAAGGGCATTACCCGGGAAGAGTTGTCCGAGAGCGGAACCCAGGTCTGGGACGAGTTTTACGCGAAGCCGAAAGCTTGCCTGCGTGCTTCGATGCTGCCCAAAAAGTACGGCTGGGGCATCCACTTCAACGGGGAGGGCAAACTGGCGCTCGTGCCGATGGAATCCCCGGAGTACCGGAAGTTTGCCGCAGGTGCAGGAGGGGACGTGAAGGTACTCGCCGCTATGAGGAACAGTAAGAAATAGCGGTTGGCTGCGGATGCCGGGACGGGGAGAATGACCTCGGAGTGTATAGTTTGACGACCGGTTTCCGTTTCATTCAATAGCAGTCCAACTTTATAACGGAAAGGTCGGAGTCTGATGAACGAGTCCGGAAAGCCGGTCGGCAAAGCGAGGGACAAGAGGGATGATTTTGGAGAAGTACCGCTTTGATGACGATTGCAAACCGGATGAATCGATAGCGATCCGGGTCTTGGGTCCGATTCAAGACTAGTGCAGCGGGTAAGTACGCTCACGGCCGTCTCTCGATCGGCCTGATTCATCTGTGCAGGAAGCCACCTCCGGCCAAAGAGCCGGGTGTGGTTTTTGTTTTTTTCGTTAGCCTCAGACGTTTCCGTGGTCAGGTTTTCCGCGATGAGCGGAATATAAAGGTATATCGTTTTTTTGGCAGTGAAGGAAGGTGAACCGTTTGGACGATCGCATACTGGAGAAGCTCGCCCGTCATCCGGAGAAAGGGCTGGAGCTGCTGATGAACCGCTACATGGGACTCGTGTACACGATCGTCTCCGATAAGCTGACGTCCGTCTGCGACAAGGAAGATATCGAGGAATGCGTCAGCGAAATCTTTTTTGAGCTGTATCAGGCCCGAGACACGATCGACACGCAGAAAAGCTCGCTCAAATCGTTCGTCGCGCTGATCGCCAAGCGTAAAGCGATTAACCGCTACAACAAGATCCTAAACAGAAGGCAGAGGCTCGTTAATCTGGAGGACGGCAGCTTGGCCGGAATGGACGAGGCGGCGGAGAGCCCGGCCGATCAGGTTGCCGGCAAGGAAACGAGGGAAGCGCTCATTGAGAGCATTCAAGCGTTGGGCGAGCCTGACTGTGAAATTATGGTCCGCAAATATTATTTGGGACAAAGCTCGAAGGACATCGCCGCGGCGCTTCGTCTAAAGGTCAATACGGTTGACAAAAAAGTATCGAGAGGGCTGGCCAAGCTGAAGTCGCTGCTGGAGGGGGTGCTGTAAATGGAGGACAAACTGAAAGCGCTGCTGGACCGGCTGGATGCCGATGAAACCGGCAAGCTGCTGGACGACGACCTGTCCGTTCCCGTCGACCGGAAAATCGCCGCACGAATTAAGGCGAATGTATACGAAAAAGCCGGCTTCCGTCCGGTCCGGGCCAGACGGCGGAGAAAGCGGCTGACGGCGGCCGCCGCCCTGCTTTTCCTGCTGGCTGCGCTCGCTTCGATGAATATGGATTCGGTTACCGCGACGATCGGCAAATTATTCGGCTACGTTCCCGGTTACGGCATCATCGAGCCGGAAGGCGGAATCAAGTACGGAATGCAAACACCGGGCGTAACGGCCGAGAATGAGGTCTACCGGCTCACACTAAATGAAGCTATAGCTTCCGGGAATACGATCTCTGTAATCTTCACATTGGAACGGAAGCAGTTTACGCAGCCGGATAACGGCCCTGCGGCTGAGGAGAAAGAGCGGCTGCTGAGAGAGAGATCCCAACGGCACGAGGTAACGCTGCAAGCAGGAGAAGCGGCATATAACATCAGCCATCGGGGTTGGGGCACCGGCGGTAAGTTCGACATTGTATACGGAGACTTTATTTTGCCGGAAAGCGAAATAAAGCCCGGCACGGAGTACCGGCTTCATTATGCGTATTCCGGATTGACCATTGCCTTCACGCTCCAGTCGTATGAACGGTTTCATTCTTTGGAGCAGATCGGGCCGACTGTGGTTCACGGCCCGTTATCGATCACGGCGGTATCATCCTGGTCGGACGACAAGCTTACCGTTAACCTGTACCCGTACTCTACAGGGGGCTATAAGCTCAGCTCGTTTACCAAAGACCCGTATAACGACAAGCTGCAAGGCGATCTCCATCTAATCACGGATCAGGGCTCCAAGCCGTATATTCAGGACCGGTCGCCCCATATGGGAGTCCGCAGGCAGTTTCAGTTCGACAGAAAGGATGACGGCGAAAGCAATCCGGTGCTGCATATTCCGCATGTGACGCTGGAAAGCGAGGAAGCCGCCGCTGTAACGCTAAAAGTCCCGGCTATGGGAGAACGGCTGACGGTGAACAAGGCTTTGTCATTTAAAGATGCTGACGTCACGGTGCTGGATACGGAAAAAGTCATGCATACGGACGGGAATAGCGGAACCCTATATGAAGCGTTAAAAATCCGAATGTCTTTCCAAAACAAAAGCGACGCCTTCAAGCTAAATTGGGTATATCTGGATGTCGACGGCACCGGCGGCTTCGGATGGGAATTCGATGAAAACGGCGACGCTACGACTTATTATTTGGCACTCACCGGATACGACAAGAGCCGTATGAAGCTGACGATTCGAAATCCGAAATATAGGATGACGGAAGGGTTTCGGATTACGCTGCAAGATTGATAGACTAGAAATGGGCCGTCTTCCCTTGTATAAGCCCGCTCCAAACTGTCGTCATCACATATACTGATACATGCTAATCTCTCATTATGACCGGTCGGAGATTAGCAAATCAGATAGGGACGGCAGGTGAGAAGCAGTCATGTCTTTTAACAACGTGATTGTCAACGGCGGATTTGAAACCGGGTCATTGAGCCCCTGGTCTTCCATGAACGTCGCCATTACGAGTGTAGAGAGCCATAGCGGTCAATATAGCGCCCGTATACCCGGCGGTGCGGTATTCGGGTATATAGCGCAGCTTGTACCGATATCGGCAGGAGAGAAATACATGTTGAAGGCATCGTTTGCCAATGACGGAGCCGGCTCTAACGCCCTGATAACCATTCAAGTATCCTTCTACGACGCAATGAACAATCTGCTCGGGTGGGGAGTCGTCGACAATATTTATCCCGGCCGGCTGCCGAACGGGGCAGCTTCACAGTGGCTGACCTACTACACCGTGTCCACAGAAACTCCTCCGAACGCAACTCAAGCGCTGGTGTATATAGACAAGGCGTCCACGGCCGGGTCGGCCCCGTTTCTGATCGATGATGTCCAGTTGCTACAAGCGGAGGGAGCGCCCGGAGCGACCGGCCCGACAGGTCCGACCGGTGAACCGGGAGCAGACGGTGCAGATGGAGAGCCAGGAGCAACCGGCCCGACCGGCCCAACCGGTGAACCGGGAGCGGACGGAGCGGATGGAGCACCAGGGGCAACGGGCTCAACAGGTCCAACCGGCGAACCGGGAGCAGACGGAGCCGATGGAGCGCCGGGAGCGACAGGTCCGACCGGCCCGACCGGCGAACCGGGAGCAGACGGAGCCGATGGAGCAGCGGGAGCGACAGGTCCGACCGGCCCGACCGGCGAACCAGGAGCGGACGGAGCGGATGGAGCACCAGGGGCAACGGGCCCAACGGGTCCGACAGGCGAACCAGGAGCAGACGGAGCCGATGGAGCGCCGGGAGCAACGGGCCCGACAGGCCCGACCGGCGAACCGGGAGCGGACGGAGCGGATGGAGCACCAGGGGCAACGGGCCCAACGGGTCCGACCGGCGAACCAGGAGCAGACGGTGCAGATGGAGCACCAGGAGCAACCGGCCCGACCGGCCCAACCGGCGAACCGGGAGCAGACGGTGCAGATGGAGCACCAGGGGCAACGGGCCCAACGGGTCCGACAGGCGAACCAGGAGCAGACGGTGCAGATGGAGCACCAGGAGCAACCGGCCCGACCGGCCCAACCGGCGAACCAGGAGCGGACGGAGCGGATGGAGCACCAGGGGCAACGGGCCCAACGGGTCCGACCGGCGAGACCGGAGCTACTGGAACGACCGGGGAAACGGGTACGTTCGGACCTCCGTTTGACGTATACGTCAGCGCAGGAGCCGTAGGAGGAGACGGTACGATCACTAATCCTTACGGCACCATTCAAGAAGGAGTTACGGCTGTTGCAGTTAACGGCACAGTTCACATCTTGGCGGGAACCTATAACCTGACCGCTCAAATTGTCGTAAATAAACAAGGGGTAACGATCAAAGGACATCCGGGGAACTTGTTGTTTCTTCAAGCGCCGCTGATTCCTTTAATGGTCGTCGGGAACAATATCACGATTGAAGGACTGACGATGACCAGTGATATAGCGTATGTAGCTGAATTTATCCAAATCGGCGGAAGCAATAACCGCGTTCAGGGCAATGTCATTTTCGGCCCGGACCAAGCTCCGCTTCCGATGGCTGACTGGGTAGTTAACCGTGCGATCGTTTCCCAAATCAACTCCGACAATTTGCTGGTCCGCGACAATATTTTCTATTCGATGCGATCCGGTATGTATATTAATCCGGGGACGACCGGTCACATGGTCGGCAACGTGATCTATTATACAAAGGGAGGTTTCCTGGTTGACGGAGCTTCTGTCGTCATCTCTGAGAACTCCTGGGGAATGCCGGTAAATGAAGTCGATATATCCTTGTTCGCAAATGTCCCGACCGGGGCTCCGTACGATCCGCTGAGCAATTTGTCAACCTATAACAACGGCGCGTTCATCGAGGACAACCGGCCTTAAGCTTTCGGAAGAACCTTTCCTGCCCGCCAAGCGGGCTGTGCAAAGGTTCTTTTTTGCTCGCCGAAAGCAAGCGGCATAAAGAAAAACAACGGCCGGAGGACTGTGCGTCCCGGCCGTTGTTTTTTACAAGCGGGTATAGAAGCGACGGTTGCATGCCGCTGCCTTTACCTATCTTTTGAATTTTTGCAGAAGGTCTAATATTTCTTTCTCGTTTAATTTCAATGCGGCCAGTTGCTCTTGAAGCATCGTTCCCGCTTGATCGTGAAGGGAGCTGATGCCTTTCAAGGCGTTTGCGATCGCCTGCTCATTCAGATTAAAGGAAGCTACCCTGGATTGAAGTTGGCTCAACGCCTGCCCGATCGAGGAATCTTCAGGTCCGTTCCATTGCAGCGAACCGACCTGGTCCTGCACTTGTCTCAGCAATTCCTGGATATAGGTCACGTTCTGCTCGTCGTCGATCGAGTCCAGCTTCGCCTGAACTTCGCCGAGCCGCTGCATGACCGGAAGCATCGTTTGCTCGTTGACTCCTATTTTGGCCAAAACCTTCATCAGTTCTTCTTGCAGTTTGCTCATGTGAATCCCTCCCTTCTCGCAACTATACTATGTGGCAGGTGAATGAGAGGATTGGACGAGTGAATGGTATACCTGCATTATTTTTTTCCAATTTTACGTTGAACTGGATTAAGGCTGATTTCTTGACCGGGCAAGGATAGATGCCAGTTTCGGCTTCATTGCTTGGACCATACTATATGGCTAGTGGCGGGAGTTAAGAGAGAGTGCTGGTAGAGAGGGCGGGCATTCTAGGAGAGGAAAATGAAATTAAACAATCAGAGGGTGGCGGCGCATGGGCAATCAGGCAGTACTGGCAACGAAGTGGAAAACCCCAAGCTTCTGGAACAACAAAAAGGTTTTTGTAACCGGGCATACCGGCTTTAAAGGATCGTGGCTCTGCATCTGGCTGCACTCTCTAGGGGCTTCCGTCACCGGATATGCGCTGCAACCTCCTACCGAACCCAGTCTGTATAAGCTGTGTCAATTGGACGAATGGGTGACCTCCCACACGGCGGATATTCGAAACCCGGAGCAGCTGGCAGCAGCCCTCGAAGATGCAGCTCCGGACATTGTCATTCATATGGCGGCTCAGCCGCTCGTCAGACGCTCCTACGAACAGCCGGCGGAGACGTACGAAGTGAACATGATGGGAACGGTCAATCTGCTGGAAGCGGTGCGAGGAGCGGTTCAAAAAGGCGTACCGATCCGGGCCGTGCTGAATGTAACGACAGATAAGTGCTACCGGAACCGGGAATGGACTTGGGGATACCGGGAAACGGACCAACTCGGCGGAGGCGATCCGTACTCCAGCAGCAAGGCTTGCTCGGAGCTGATCACTTCAGGCTACCGGGAAGCGTTTTTCCCTCCGGGCGCGTACGACCGTCATCGGGTTGCCGTCGCTACAGCCAGGGCGGGCAATGTCATCGGCGGCGGGGACTGGGCGAAGGACCGCCTCCTTCCGGACTGTACGCGGGCCTTGCTCCGGGGAGAGCGGATCAAGCTCCGTTATCCGCAGGCGGTCCGGCCCTGGCAGCATGTGCTGGAGCCGGTCAGCGGTTATTTGATGCTCGCGAAGAAGCTGTTCGAGCAAGGTCCCGCCTTTGCCGAGGAATGGAATTTCGGGCCGGATGATCGCGACGTGCTCCCGGTGGCGGACGTCGTCCGGAAGATGTGCGATTTATGGGGCGGCAGCAGCGCCTATGAGGCGGAAGAGGGGGAGCATCCCCACGAGTCGCAGCAATTGATGCTCGACTGTTCCAAAGCGAAGCGGAGGCTGGGCTGGCATCCTGTCTGGAACCTGGATACGGCGCTGGCGAAAACCGTCGAATGGGTGAAAGCCTACGAGCGGCAAAGCGACATGAGAGCGGTCTGCCTGCAACAGATCCAAGATTACGGGAAAGAAGGCTAGGGACATGTTGATCCAGCCTTGTGCTTTATCAGGGGTATATGAGATTACGGGAACGCCCCACCACGATCATCGGGGATATTTCACCCGGCTGTACGACCGGCAGCTATGGAGCGATTACGGCTTGGACCGGACTTGGGTTCAGGAGAACCGTTCCTACTCCAGCCGGAAAGGAACGATCCGGGGGCTGCATTTTCAGCGGCCGCCTTGTGCGGAGACGAAAGTAGTCCGGGTAAGCCGGGGAGCGATTCTCGATGTGTTCGTGGATATGCGGCGAGATTCGCCTTCATTCGGACAATGGGGATCGATCGAGCTGACGGAAGACAATCACAAGATGATTTATATACCGAGAGGGTTCGCTCACGGTTTTTGCACGTTGACGGATCATTGCGAGGTCACTTACAAGGTGGATCACCGCTACACTCCTTCTCACGAGGGAGGCATTGTGTGGAACGACGAGACGCTTCGGATCGACTGGCCCGTATCTGCGCCGATTCTCTCGGACCGGGATGCCCGGCTGCCGGCGTGGAAGGAGCTCATGGGAACGAGTGCGAACGACGAGACGAAAGGGAGATCGGGATGAAACCGCTGGTAAGCATATTGATTCCTACCTACAACCGTCCCCGTTATTTTGAGCTGGCTTTGAAGAGCGCCTTACAGCAAACGTACCCCAACATTGAGATAGTTGTCTGTGACAACAGCGATAATAACGAGACCGAGCTCATCGTAAAACGGTATCAGGCGGAGCCGAACGGATCGAAGATTCTGTATGTGCGCAATACCAAAAATATCGGTCCGATCGCCAATCAGCAGCAATGCCTGCGGCTCGCCTCGGGGGAATACGTCAATTATTTGATGGATGACGATTTGTTTCACCCGGATAAGATCGCGAAGATGATTCCGTATTTTCTCAATAACCGGGGAGTTACGCTTGTGACTTCCCAGCGCCGGGTCATCGACAAGGACGGCAAGCCGCTGTATGTCCCGCCGATGTGGACGTTCCGGAAGCTGTACCAGACCGATACGGTCGTCGACGGGAAAGTGCTAAACCGGCTCATGATGCGGGATCAAACGAACTACATCGGAGAACCGACGACGGCCATGTTCCGCAAGAAGGATCTGACCGAGCCGTTCGGCGTCCTGATGGGAAGGCAGGTCTACTACGCGGTCGATCTGGCCGCTTGGGTGGCGCTGCTGGATAAAGGGAAAGGCGTCTATATGACCAAACCGCTGAGCTATTTGCGCTATCATCCGAAGCAGCTGTCGCAGCACAAGATGGCGGGGGAAGTCGCCAAGCTCGATAAGGAAACGTTTTTACGGTTTGCCAAGGCCAGAGGATATATCTCGGAGAAGGAATACGACAAATATATGAAAAAAATATCGATTCCCAAAGGCCTCCGAGAGAAGGTTGAGGATTACTTGAAGAAAGGACGCTAGAGCGATGAAGGAACTATTAAAACGGTATAAGTATGCGCCCGCCGATCAGCTTCCGTCTTATTGCATCCCGATCACCGTAAACGGCAAAACGTGCGGACGCCTGCGTCCGATCACGCCGGATACGCTGCACAGCGAGGAGGAAATCCGGCTGCTGACCGAATGGCGGAGCGCCTCCGGCGAATGGTTCACGACGCAATTCCCGGTGACGGAGCATGGAACGCGCCAATGGCTCGAGCAGCAGGTGCTGCAGGCGGACGACCGGATTTTATTTTTCGTGGATGATGAGGATTGGAATCCGATCGCCCAGGTAGGCTTCCTTCACTACGATGAGGTCAAGAAGCAGTGCGAATTCGATAATTTGCTGCGGGGCCGGAAAGGGCGATTCGGCAATATTATGATCTACGCCCTGCTGGCCCTGGGGGAATGGAGCATCCGGGTGCTCGATCTGCAGACCGGCTACCTGAACGTGCTTGCCGACAACGCGCGTGCGATCGCGATCTACAAGAAGCTCGGCTTCCAGGAAGAAACAAGAACGCCTCTGGTGAAACAGGTGGAAGGCGACGTCACGCGGTGGGTGGTCGCAGAGGACGACGATACCGGGGGCGAAGCGCAGCGGTATCTCGTTACCATGAAAGTGCGGACGGAAGGGTTCTATGAAACCTTGAAGCAGATTTTATGACACGGGGAGTGACCGCTAGTGAATATCAGGCTGTTTAAGCCTTCCGTCGGCAGGGAGGAGCTCCAAAGCTTGGAAGCCAGCTTCACCGCTGCCTGGCTCGGATTAGGGCCCCGTGTCAGCGAGTTTGAGCGAAAGTGGAGCAGCTATGTCGGGTGCAGGGAGTCCGTCGGCGTCAATTCCTGTACGGCGGCTCTCCATCTGGCTTTGTCCGCTTACCGGTTTCCGAAAGGGAAAAAGGTGCTCGTGCCCGAGCTGACCTTCGCGGCTACCGCCATGGCGGTTTTATACAACGGTCTGGAACCGGTGTTCGTCGATATCGACGAACAAACGTTATGCATCAGCCTCGAGGACCTGGACCGGAAGTACGACAAAGATTGCGCCGCGGTGATGGCGGTTCATTTTGCGGGGCACCCGGCAGAGATGGACCGGCTCGTCGCTTGGGCGAAACCGCGCGGAGTGAAGGTGATCGAGGATTCCGCGCATTCCGCCGGAGGGAAGTATAAAGGGAAGACGCTTGGAACGTGGGGCGATATCGGCTGCTACAGCTTTGAGGAGAAAAAGTGCATGACGACCGGCGACGGAGGGATGATCTCCTCGGACGATGCCGATCTGCTCAAGCCGCTGCGTCATTCGCGCTGGGTAGGCATCAACAAAGATACGTGGGAGCGGTACGAGGCCAATCAGTTGAACAACCGCGATGCGAACAGCTGGTATTATGAAATATCCGATATCGGGTACAAATACAATATGAACGATATGATGGCCTCGATCGGCCTCGCTCAGCTGGAGAAGCTGGACGGGATGAACCGCAGAAGGGAATCGATCATCAAGCAGTATACGGCGGGGCTGAAAGGATGCGCCAAAGTTCGTGAGGCGCTTCCTTACCATCCCGAGCATTCCTCGTATTGGGCCTACATGGTGCGGGTCCCGGACAGAGAAGCGTTCATTCTTCATATGAAGGAGCTCGGCGTCGCGACGGGGGTCCACTATATGCCGCTTACGCTGCATCCACTCTTCATGAAGTATAAGGGCGAGACGCCCTCGGCTTACGCGATATGGGGCGAACTCGTCACACTGCCGCTGTTCCCCGATTTGACCGACGAGGAAGTGGCGTACGTGTTGTCCTGCATTCAGGCGTACGAGGCCAAGTCCGTGTGAGGGACGAAGCCTGGGGAAACCGGTAGTAGGATGCAAAAGAACCTTCAGAACCACGCTAGGTGGAGCTGAAGGTTCTTTCACGTCACCGGAACGAAAAGGGGGGATAAGGAGGCCGGTTCCCTCAACATCGACTTAGAACTAGAAGCGGTTAAGTAAAAATCTTCCGGAGTTCCAACCAGAACAGAAGGGCTTGAAGCTCCTTGGCGTCATCGGCAAAACCGGGCAGGCGGGCTCCGGCTTCTGTCACCATCCGGATTCTGGATAGAATTTCTTCAAGATAACGATCGTTCGTTTTTTTATTCCAATCGGGGATTTGCTCGACAAGCTGCTGCTTCAGCTGCCGGATCGCCCGGGTATAAACGGCTTGGTCGGCAAGAAGCCCTTTCTCTCTCGCATCAATGGTATGGTCGATCCAATCGCATAGCCGGGCCATTTGGGAAGGCGTGCTTTTGGACAATTGGCTGGGATGTTTGCGGAAGTAGCTGAGCGGCTTCGATAAGAAGACGGCATGTTTGGCCGTCAGCAAGGTGAGCCAGGAGGCGGCATCGACGTTGTTGTAAGCGGTTTTGCCGCAGAAGGAGCCGAAAGGCTCGCTGAGGTCGGATTTGCGGAATAAGACGGTGGTCGGTTCGCCGATGTAATTGTTCCGGCCAAGCAGCATTTTCTCGCTGAGCGCTCTCCCGTTTACTTTCCGGCCGCGGATAAACTGTTTCCGGAACGCTTCGTCCTTCGGCAAAACTTCGACCTCCCGGCCGGAGTCCTTGATCATCGTCCGGCGCGAGGTGACGAGTGAGATGCTGTTGTCCTTCAGCATGTACGGGAGCATGGCGTCGATTTTGTCCGGGTGCAGCAGATCGTCGTCCATCAGAAAATTGATATACTCGCCGGAGGACAGCTCCAGACACTGCCGCTGGTTGGCGATCGGCCCGATATTCCGGCTGTTTTTTACATATTGGATAGTTCGGGAACCTTTCGCCTTCGCCTGGAGCTTCCGAACGACCTGATCGGTCCGGTCGTTGTCGCTGTTGTCCGATACGATAATTTCCGTAGGGGTATAGGTTTGGGAGAGCGCGCTCTTTAACGCCTGCTTCAAGTAATCCGGCCGATTATAGGTGGGGATCAGGATGCTGACGAGCGGCTTCATGGGATTCCCTCCTTGTTGGTTTCGCGTTGTCCGATCCGTCCGTACGGATGATCTTCCTCCGGCCTTGTCTACCACAGCTTCCAAGGCGCGTTTCCCGAGTGCCACAGCTGTTCCAGATGGTTTTTGTCCCTCAAGGTGTCCATCGCGTACCAGAACCCCGTATGCTTATAAGCATGCAGTTGGCCGGATCGGGCGAGCTGCTCCAGCGGCTCTTTCTCAAAGATCGTCGCATCGCCTTCGATGGTGTCGAACACGCTCGGCTCCATTATAAAAAAGCCGCCGTTCACCCATCCTCCGTCTCCCCTCGGCTTCTCGTTGAACTGCTCCACCTGGCTGCCGGTTCCGATCGATAAAGACCCGAATCTGCCTGCTGGCTGCACGGCGGTGACGGTGGCCGACTTTCCGTGGGAACGGTGGAAGTTGACCAGCTCGCGAATGTTCACATTGGATACGCCGTCCCCGTAAGTAAGCAGAAACGTCTCGTCCCCGACATGCTTCTGAATCCGCTTGACCCGTCCTCCGGTCATTGAATCGCTACCCGTATCGACGAGAGTGATCCGCCAAGGCTCATGATTCGAATCGTGATAGCGCAGGTTGTTCTTTTTGGTGAAGTCGAGCGTGACATCGGACTCGTTCAGCAAATAGTTGGCGAAATACTCTTTGATCAGGTTTCCTTTGTAACCGAGACAGATAACGAACTCGCGGAACCCGTAGTGGGAGTATATTTTCATGATGTGCCATAGGATCGGGCGCTCTCCTATTACAATCATCGGTTTCGGTTTCACTTGCGTTTCTTCGCTGATTCTTGTGCCGAGCCCTCCGGCTAGTATGACGACTTTCATAGGTAAGCTCCTTTCTGGCAGTATTCCGTAGGATCGGAGAATCTGAAAATCAATTACAATATTATATGTAAGTACTCTCGGGTTGACAGGTACAAACTCATATAGCGGCGGCTCAAAAGAAGAGTTAGGCGCGCCGGGCAAGGGAAGGAAGCAGGGGAAGGTGTCTGCCGAAGGAGCTGGGGGCGGCGGGATCGGCAGGATTCTTGCAGCATCGGGCGAGCGGAGGGGGAATGTAGTTTGAATTAATGACAGTATAACTAACAGTCGTTCGTTAGTTGATGAGATGTGCCATGCTTCGGCAACTATTTGGATTAGTACGCCGTCTAATAGGGTATATCTTGAAGGAGTACAGCTAGAAGGCCAGAAGGAGTGAACTTTGATGAAAACTCGATTGCGGTTTATCGCATTTGCATTATGGGCTTGCATCCTGATGGCGGTGCTCGCCGGCTGTGTGTCCCAGCAAGGGCAAGCTCCCGATCCGGCAGCCGGAACCGATCCGGACACGCCTGCTGCCTCGGCGGCCGATCCGGCCCCGGGCACGGCCAACGGGCCTGATGAGCGGCCGGGCCAGCCGGCTCCCGGATCGCAGGAGACACCCGGAACCGTTCCTCCGCGAAGCGACAACGGCGCCGCTTCGCCGGCGGTCCGGGCGGATCAGGTTACAGCCGTCCGGCTGGCCACTCCGAAGTCCGGATGGACCGGCGGAGAAGGCTGGATCGCTCGAACCGACGACGGCGGCAAGACATGGACGAGGCAGTACAGCGGAGCCGGTACGGTGAGCCAGTTGTTTGCCCTGAACGGCCAGGAAGCATGGGCGGTCGTGACGGACGGGTCGGGCAAAGGGACGAAGCGGACTTTACTGAGCACGACCGACGGCGGGAAACAATGGACCGAGGCCGGGATCGTCCCGAGCGACGGCTTCCTCCATTTCGTATCCAAGACGGAAGCGTTCAGCGCCAATGCGGTGACGAAGGATGGCGGGAAGACGTGGAACGAGCTCCATGTTCCCGACCGCACGACGGGAGACGCCTACTTCCACGACGAGCGGAACGGCTGGGCGGTGGCGCAGGTGAAGGATACGATCTCGGTGCTCCGAACGACGGATGGAGGGCAGTCGTGGCAAAGCGTCATGTCGCGCAAAACGGTAGCCCCGCTTAACGGCGCCCTCATCCGTTCCGCCGGAGCGGACGACGCATGGGTGGAGTGTATCGGGGATTCCGGGATGAGCCAGACGTCTTATTCGCTCTTTCATACGGCAGACGGCGGCAAGAGCTGGCAGACGGTGATCGCGAACTCGACGGCGGGAGGCGGGCCGGCGCCCGGGTTCCCGATCGATCATTCGAGCGGCCCGGAGAATACGGGAAGCAAGCCGGGCGCCCTGTACGTGGTCGATCCGAAGACCGCTTATATGGGCGGCCAGTGTCCGGCGTGCGACAAACCGAATACGATCGGCTGGACGACGGACGGCGGCAAAACGTGGACGAACGGGGAGACGCAGCTTGAAGGCTATGGCAATCAGCTGCTGGCGATCGCCGACGCAACGCACGGCTGGTGGATCATATCCGACAGCACAGGGCCGTCCGTGATGTACACGACGGCGGACGGCGGCAAAAGCTGGAGCAAGGTGCATACGTTCCAGGCCCTGTGACAAGCGCATAGCAGACAAAAAAGAACCTCCGGATTCCGCTGGCTGCGGGATTATCCGGAGGTTTTTGGCGTATGGCTGATTCCAGCCTGCGCTGCGATCGGCGGCAGACGTACCGTTCACAACGTCTTACAACGGTTCACAATTCGATCATCCGATCGCATAATCGGTCCAGCAGCCTGCGCTCGTGGCTGATGACCAGCACGCCGAGCTGCCGCTCACGGGCAATTCCAATGACGGCGCTCCATATCTGCGCTTGCGTAATCGCATCGAGCATCGTGGTCATCTCGTCGGCGATCAAGTAGCGCGTATCCGGCCCGAGCGCGCGGGCGACGCAAAAGCGCTGCAGCTCGCCGCCGGACAATTCGTTCGGGTACCGGCTCAGCCATTCCTCGGCGATGCCGAGCGAGGTGCGGAACGCCCGGTCGGGCTCCCAGCCCTCGTTCAGTATGCGGCGCATGCTGAGACGGGGGTTCACGGCTTTCTCGGGATGCTGGAAGACGAGCTGGACCGGATGGTAGCCCGATTCCGGGAGCGCCTGTCCGTCCAGCCGGACCGTTCCTTCGTGCGGCTGCTCGTATCCGGCCAGCATACGCGCCAGCGTGCTTTTGCCGCGCCCGCTTGGGCCGGCCAGTCCGACAATCTCTCCTCGTTCCACGGAAATGTCTATATTGCGCAGCACCCAGGGGCCGCCGCTGTAGCGGAACCCGAGATGGCGTCCTTCAAGTGGCATGGAAACACCTCGTCTTTCCTTCGCGAAGAACCCGCATCGGAGGTCGCTCCCGGCCGCACTCGGAGGTGGCCAGCGCACAGCGCGGCGCGAACAGGCAGCCGTCCGGCAGCTCGCCCGGCTGCGGCTGGCTTCCGGGAATGGGAAGGAATTCGTTTTGCGGGAGCGCCCGCCACAGCGCCTTGGCGTACGGATGGCGCAGACGCTGACCGCTGTCTGCGAAATCTTCCGCGGCTGCAATCTCGACCGTCGTCCCGGCGTACAAGACGGCCACGCGGTCGGCGACGCGCAGCGCCGATTCCAGATCGTGGGAGATGAGCAGCACCGCGGCGCCTTGATCGGCCAGCTCCCGCAGCGTGCTCAGCGTCTCCTGCACGACTGCCGGATCGAGTCCCGGCGTCGGCTCGTCGGCGATGAGCAGCGATGCGCCGCTGATCGTTGCGGTAGAGACGAGCACCCGGCGCGCCATGCCGCCGGACAGCTGGTGCGGGTACCGGTTCTCGGCATCCGGCGGAAGCCGGAACCGCTCGAACGACTTGCGCTGCTCGACCAGCGGATCTCCGGTTCTCACCGAGCTGCGCACTTGAGCGCCGACCTTCATGAGCGGATCGAGGAAGTTGACGGACTGCGGGACGAGCGCAATCTCCCGTCCGCGCAACTGCTCCTGCCGCTGTGCAGTCAGCACGTCCCCGTCGTAGCGGATCGTTCCCGACATCGCAGCGTTGGACGGCAGGATGCCGAGCACGGCGTGCGCCAGCAAGCTTTTGCCGGAGCCGCTCGACCCGATAACCGCTACGATCTCTCCCCGGCCGACCGACAGCTGGACGCCTTGCAGCACCTGGAGCCGGGTCTGCTTGAAGCCGCGCGTATATTGCATGAACGAAACGGACAGATCGTCCACTTCGAGAATAGGCATACGGTTCCCTCTCCTCCTGGCCGAACCTTTCGGTGCCGGATTTTGTTGCGGCCGATCTTTACGGCGGAGCGTCAATCCGGCCGGTTATTCGTGCATCCGCCGGGGATCGAGCAGCAGCCTCAAATTTTCTCCGGCCATATCGAACGCACGCACGATCAATAGCAGGCATAAGCCCGGGAAAAAGGCGAGCCACCACATGCCCGTAGACAAGTAACGCATCGATTCCGATAAAATAATGCCGACGGCCGGCTGGTGCGGAGACAACCCGAGCCCGATAAACGTAATCGCCGCCTCGTGCAGAATCGAATGAGGGAATACGAGCAGCAGGCCGGTCAACAGCTGCGGCACGATATGCGGCATCATATGGCGGGTGACGACCCACCAGCGGGACTTGCCCATCCGGCGCGAGATCAGCACATATTCCGCCGTGCGGAGCTGCAGCACTTCGGCACGGATGACACGGGCCAAGGTCGGCCAGTGCGTAAGGGCGATCCCGATGACGACGCCCTTCATGCCGCCGCCGAATACGAAGGCAATCAGGATCAGCGTGACCAGGTGCGGAACGCTCAGAAACAAATCGATCAGCCAGCTCACGACCCGGTCGGCCGCTTTGCCCAGGGCGGCGGCCAGTCCCATCAAGGCGGCGATGACAACACTTGCGGCCGCGGCGGTCATCCCGACGTTGATGCTCAAGGCCAGCCCTTTGATCGTGCGGGTGAACATATCGCGCCCGAGCCAGTCGGTTCCAAATAGATGTGCCGCCGACGGCGCCGAATTACGCAGCTCCAGCCGGGTGGCGAGCGGGTCCGCGCTCATGAGGCTGCCGGCCGTCCAGACGGAGACGACCAGCAGGCCGGCCAGGGCGACGGCGCCTAACGCCCGCTGCCTCCGGTTGAACCGGAAGCGGGACAACCGGGAACCGGCCGCGGCTTCCGCTCCGGGATTTACTTCGTGAATATTCATGCAGGCCGCCTTTCCCGAATCCGCGGATCGATCAGACGATAGAGCAGGTCAGCGATCAGATTGCCTGCGAATACGAACAAGGAGCTGAACAGGACGATGCCGAGCAGGAGCGGGACGTCGCCGCGCAAGCCCGCTTCCACCGTCGCCTGCCCTAGACCGGGATAAGAGAACACTTGCTCCGCCAGCACGGCGCCGCCGAACAGCTCGCTGAACGCGGCGAAGTGAAGGGACAAAGCGGGCAGGGCAATATTGCGCAAACCGTGGCGGCGGAACAGCCGGAACCCGCGCTCGCCTCTGGCCCGGGCGAACAGGATGTAGTCGCTGCCCAATACGTCGGACAGCTTCTGCCTCGTATGAAGGGCGATGGGGGCAATCCCGACGATGCTGAGCGTCAACGCAGGCAGCAGCATATGTTCCAGCCGGTCGCTCCAGGTCACCTGTTCGGCGAGCACCCCCGCCGGCGTCCCGAGTCCGACCGGGAACCAGCCGAGCCAGACGGCAAACACCATCAGGAGCAGCAAGCCCATCCAGAACGTCGGGGTGGAAGCGAGCGTGTAGCAATACCACTTGATCAGCTTGTCCGGCCAGCGGTCCTTGTTCATGGCGGCAATCACGCCGGAGGCGAAGCCGAACAGGCCGGCCAGCAGCCAGGAAAGGCTCATCAGCCATAGCGAGCTCATGAACCGCTCGCCGATGACTTCGGCCACCGGCTGCCGGTACATCATCGAAGTGCCGAGGTTGCCCTGCAGCAAGGCGGAAGCCCATCCGGCGAACCGCTCCAGCGGAGGACGGTCGAGCCCCCAATATTCCGCGATCAGTTGCCGCTGCTCCGGACTGACCCGCATCATGTCGGCGCCGACATACGCCTGAATCGGATCGATCGGCGAAGAGCTGACCAGCACGAACGATACGATACTGATTGCGGCGAGCAGCGAGAGAAGGCGGATTAGCTTTTGCAGAGTGTACGATAAGGTGCGAACAACCATGGTTCCAGTTTCCTTTCTACGATACGAGGCCTTACTTCGTCCATTTCCATTCCTCGATATTGTCGGTTACCGGCCAGCCGTGTCCGTGAGGATGGATGCGCTGCTTGCCGATGCTCAGGTTCTCCTTCACGACATACACGTGATCGATGTTCACGAGCCATGCCCATGGCGCGTCCCCTTGAGCGCTTACGCCGGTTGTGCCGTCCCATTGCGCTTTTTTCCAATAGTCCATCGCTTCGGCTTCATTCGTCGCCCGAAGCGCCTTGGTCATCCATTCGTCGACGGCCGGATTGCCGTAGAAGCCGGTATTGTAATATTCGACGCCTTTGTATTTGCTGCTGTACAGGTTGTACATCTCCAGCGGATCGTTGCTGCCCCAGCCCATCAGGATGGCGTTGGCATGCATCAGCTTGCCGATCTCGTCCCAGCTTTTGCCGAGCACGTCGATCCGGATGCCGATCGGCTTGATCATGTCGGCGGCGGCGAGCGCGAGCGATTGGCGGGTTACGTCTCCGGACGGATAGATCAGCGAGAATTGAGCCTTAAGCGCCCCTTTCTCGAGAATTCCGTCGCCGTCGGCATCTTTCCAGCCGGCGTCCGTGAGCATCTTTTTCGCCGCCGCCGGGTCGGCGTCTTTTACCGCCGCGCTCGGATTGTACCAGGGCAGTCCGTCGTTCACCGTATACGCCGGCGTTCCGTAGCCTTCGAGCACCCCTTGGATGAGCGCTTTCCGGTCGATCGCCGTATTGATCGCTTTGCGAATGGCCGGATCGGCGGTGACGTCGTTACCGACCGGGTAGCCGTCCTTCGTCTTTTCTCCGGATTTCACATAGGGAAAGGCGATTCCGCGATTGTCCACCGTACGGACGGCTTCGACCCGCATGCCGTTTACTTGCTGCTTGCTGAATGCGGCCGGGATGTAGGAAATGTCGACTTTGCCCGCCTTGGCGGCGGCGAACGCGGCGTCTTCGCTCAGAAACAGAAACGTCAGCTTTTTGAAAAACGGTTTATCGCCGTAATAGTCCGGGTTGGCTTCGACGATAGCCTGCTGACCTTTATCCCACTGTACGAGCTTGTACGGTCCGGAGCCGATCGGCTTCGAGGCATAATCTTTGCCATGAGCGTGCTTCGGCACGATGCCCGTCGATACGAGCTGGGTGATGAACGTCGATTGCGGCTCCTTCAACGTGAATTTGACGGTGTAGTCGTCCCCGGCTTCGATGCTTTTGACATGGGTCAGGTCGATGATCGAGCCGTTGGCCGCTGCTGTCTCGAACGTATATTTCACGTCGGCGGAAGTGACGGGCTTGCCGTCGGAAAATTTGGCGTCTTTGCGCAGTTTGATCGTCCACTGGGTGCCGTCGGGGCTTACCTCGTAACCGGTAGCCAGATCGTTAGCAATCTTCATGTCCGAGTCCCGCTTCAGCAGCGTGCTTTGGAATAACGGCGAGCCATACCGGCCCCAACCGGTCGTCGGGTCGAACCCCGCTTCAGGCTCGGCGCCGACGGCGAGCACGAGCTCGTCCTCCTTGCGGGCGCCGGAATTGTCCCCGGAGAAGCAGCCGGCCAGCACGAGGCAGGCGAGCAGCGCCACGAGGACGGTGTGTACAGATTTTCGTTTCAAGACGGTTCCCTCCATCTGTCTCTCTATTTTCGTAACACGTTTTATCGACATTGTAACACAAAGGTCGGAGGAGAATAAGAGCTTTAACAAAATTTTCTTGCTTCCATGAAAGACGAATTAAAAAAGGAGACCGCCGGGCCAGCTCCTATCGCCGAACAGACAGAATCCTAGTGTTCCTCCTCCCTATAGCCAAGTATAAGCTGCGGAAAGACGGGAAATAGAGAGGCTGGTTCGTGCACCAACGTTTCTTTGCAGGAAGCTGGAGGATAGGAGGGATAAGAGCGATGTGCACCCCTTATTGGTCTCAAAGTCGGGTTGAGCGGAAAATAAGAGCGGTTTGCAGCTCCAATATTCCCCCGAATGCCCTGCTGCGGCGCAGAACGGGTGAAATAAAAGGTGCAAACCGCTCTTAATTGTAAAAATGATAGCGACGGCGCCGGATTAAGAGGTGCGAACCGCTCTTATCGTTAGGCGGCATTTGCGGGAACTTATAAGCGCTCTCGATTGGCATCCGTACTTCTATGAAATCTTTCGAGGTGATCTGCCGGACGGTTACGATTCGGATGTGCCTTGGCCGGGGGATGCTCGTGTTCACCTGCAGGGGAAGGCGTCCCGGAATGATCGCGATTTTCAGGGGCATGGTGATCATGGTGGTTATGCTGATGGTGATGATGATGATCGTGATGGTCGTGATCATGATCGTGGTCATGGTCGTGATGGTGGTGGGAGTGGTCGCCGTCGCCCGGCTCCTGCTCGTCCACATAAGTAACCGACAGCTCGCAGTACAGTACGCCGCGCTGCACCTGAATTTGCGCATGCAGCTCTCTCAGCTTGGCGAGGAGGCCGCGAACCGCAATAATTTCGAGACACTGGTCGCGATTCATATGGATGTGCATGTTCGATATAATTTGCCGGTGAAACCGGTGCTGGAGGTCCATAAGCAGCAGCGGCAGCTCCCGTACGTCATGATCGTACACCATCACGATCGTTCCGGCGACGATCTGCTCGGGCAGCAGACGCCCCGGCTGCAGCAGCGCCCTGCGCACCAGATCGCGAATCGCTTCGGAGCGGTTTGTATAGCCTTGCTCGGCTGTGTACTGATCGAACTGCTGGATTAATTCGGACGGCATCGAAACGCCGAATCGGACCAATTCATCTTTCTCGGCCATAAATTCCTCCATTAAGCCTGTTTACCCTAAATTGTAGCACAATTGGAGCCGCTTCACGAGAAACCGCAACACGGCTCTGCTCGGACAGACGCATCTACAAAAATAAAAAAACGATTGCGAACCGTTTCGTCTCATGTTATTATCCTACTTAATACATCGGAATAGTAATATTAATATTCCTCGACCGGACAGCCGGAGAGACGCTTGTAAGCAACCAAACAAGCCGTCTTTCCGGCTGTTCTTGTTTGTTAAAGCAACGAAGGATTTGTTTTCAGCGAAGCTGAAGCTGACGCAACCTTTTGCCCGCAAGACCGGCTTGCCCCGCACACGGTTTTCCGCTGTGGAACGAACTTTGGCACGCACATACTTAGCGCCGGGGAGATCGTCATGTGGCGAAGTTGATCTCTTTTACCCGCAAGCGCAGCACCGGCTTGCCTGCACACGGGTTCCCCGCAGCGGAGCGAGCCCGAATCGAACCATTTCATCTGCCAAGGAGGCGTACATCCCTATGTTATACCGCAAATTAGGAAGAACCGGCCTGAAAGTGTCAGAAGTCAGTCTGGGCACGATGGCGTTCGGACGATGGATCGACGAGAAGACGTCCGCGGAGGTGCTGGACTATGCTCTGGACGCCGGCATCAACGTCGTGGATACGGCGGATATTTACGGCAAAGGAATGGATGTCGGGGACCCGAACCAAAGCGGCCAATCGGAAGAGATCCTCGGCAAGCTGCTGAAAGGCAAGCGGGACCGCGTCGTCCTGGCGACCAAGGCCCATGCCCGAGTAGGGACCGGCGTCAACGACGAGGGGCAGAGCCGGTATCATCTGTTCCGCGCGCTGGACAACAGTTTGAGAAGGCTGCAAACGGACTATATCGATCTGTATCAAGTCCATCATTTCGATAAGGAAACGCCGCTGGAAGAAACACTCGGCGCCCTGGACGATCTCGTCAAGCAGGGAAAGATCCGGTATATCGGCTGCTCCAACTACGCGGCGTGGCAGCTCGCCAAAGCTCACGGTATCAGCGCCGTTCACGGATGGAACCGGTTCGAGAGCGTGCAGCCGGAGTACAGCCTCATCACGCGCGGCATCGAGCGGGAGCTCGTCCCGTTTGCGGAATCCGAGAAGGTCGCCATCATCTCGTACAGTCCGCTCGGAAGAGGGATCTTGACCGGCAAATACCGTCAGGGCGAGGCGCCCCCGGCCGACTCGAGGCTTGCGGCAGGCGAGAAGCGGCTGGAGCTGCTGCTGCATTCCAATCCCGCGTACGCCCTGGTAGAAGCGATTTTACCGCTGGCCGAGAAGCGGGGCTGGACGCTGGCCCAATTTTCACTGGCATGGGTGCTCAGTCATCCTTACGTGTCCTCCGCGATTCTTGGCGTTTCGAAGCCGGAGCAAATCCAGAATTCGCTCCAATACGCGGACCAGCGGCTGACGCCGGAAGAGCTAAGCGAAATCGACGCCATCTCCCGCAAAGTCGGTCTGATAATTTAAACCTGTGATCATCATGCATACCAACCTAGGAGGAACCTCTCATGAGCATATCCAAACGACAACTGCATCTCGGCCTGTTTCTGTTCTCCACCGGCTACCATCCGGCAGGCTGGAGGCTGCCCGAGGCGGTCGCAGGCGGAGCCTTCGACCCCGAATTTCTCAAGCAGGTCGCCCTCAAGCTGGAGCGGGCGAAGTTCGACTTCTTTTTCCTCGGCGACCGGCTCGCCTCCAGCGCGGATGAGCAGTACACGTTTCCTTCGCAAATGATCCGGCTGGAGCCGTTCACGATGCTCTCCTATCTGGCAGCCGTGACGGAGAAAATCGGACTGATCGTAACCGTCAATACGACCTATGCGGAGCCGTACCACGTGGCCCGGATGACCGCGTCTCTCGATTATTTGAGCGGCGGGCGGACCGCCTGGAACGTCGTAACCGGCGCGGATACCCGGGCGGCGCTGAACTTCAGCCGCGAGAAGCATTGGGACAACGCCAAACGTTACGATTATGCCAACGAGTTTGTGGGGATCGTGAAGGAGCTTTGGGATTCGTGGGAGGACGAGGCGTTTATCCGGGATAAGAAAAGCGGCGTCTTCGTCGACGAAAGCAAGGTCCATGCGCTTAACCATGTCGGGGAACATTTCTCGGTAGCCGGTCCGCTGAACGTAGCCAGGCCGCTGCAAGGGCAAATTCCGCTGCTATCCGCCGGCACGTCCGAGCGGAGTCAGGAGCTGGGAGCCCGGTTTTCCAGCGCCATTTTCACAGGCGAGATTTTGTTGGAGGAAGCCAAGGCCTTCTACGCCGGGATCAAAAGCAAGCTGGCCAAATACGGCCGCACACCGGGGGAGCTGTCGATCCTGCCCGGGCTGGTGCCGCTGGTCGGCTGCACGAGCGAGGAGGCACGCGCCAAATACGAGGAGTTGAGCGCCCTGCTCGTCACGGATTATAACCTGGCCCCGCTGTCTCAGCGTCTCGGCATCGATTTGACCGGTTTGCCGCTCGACGGACCGCTGCCGGATGTGTCGCAGTCGAGTCACCCGGGCGATAAGGCCCGGCGTCTGATCGCCCTGGCGCAAAGCGCTTCCGGACGCGAGGACATCACGGTTCGCGAGCTGTTCCATTACTTTGCCGCGACGGCGAGAGGCCATCTGCTTGTGGTGGGCAATCCGGCTGAAGTCGCCGATCAGATCGAGACGTGGTTCGTTCAGGAGGCCGCCGACGGATTTAACATATGCCCTCCGTACATGCCGGGAGGACTCGACTTGTTCGTGGATCTGGTCGTACCGGAGCTGCAGCGCCGCGGACTGTTCCGTACCGAATACGAGGGAAGCACATTCCGGGAGCATTTCGGCCTGACGCGTCCGGACAACCGGTTTGCCAAGCAGGCTGCTCTGCAGGGAGTCGCGGAATAACCCGCCTGATTATCGTACCGTACGAAGCGGGAGAAACGAGGGAAATGTATGGGCAACGGGAAAGCCGCCCGTTACAGAGGCGGTATCATCATCGGTCAGATCGCGCTCCTGCTGCTCGGTCTGGGATTTATCGAATATATCGTCCGGGCCGGAATCGTCGGCAGCTTGTATGTGCCGGAGCCGACCCGGGTTGTGCAGGAAATCGCCGCTTTATTTACGAAAGGCGAGCTGTTTCGTCATCTGTTCGTCACGCTGCAGGAGTTCGCCGCCGGGTACGTGCTGTCCGCCTTGGCCGGGATCGGGACCGGGATGTTTCTCGTGCTCGTACCGAATGCCGAAACGTTCTTCCGGCCTTACCTATCCGCGCTGCTGGCCATCCCCAAAGTGACGATCATCCCGCTGCTGATGCTGTGGCTCGGGATCGGGCTGTCCAATAAGATCGCCATCGTATTTTTGTTCTGCTTTTTCACGATCGCCTTTAATACGATTACCGGGATCAAGCAGACCGCCGAGCAGCATCTGAAGGTAGCCCGCGTGTTCGAAGCGACGAAGTTCCAGACGATCTGGAAAGTGATTTTGCCTTCTGCAGCTCCAACGATCTTCGTCTCGCTGAGGCTGTCGGCGGCTACGGGGCTCGTAGGGGCGCTGTTCGGGGAAATGACCGCATCGAAGGAAGGGATGGGCAACCTGCTCATACAAGCAACATCCGTGTATGATACGGCCAAGGCGTTTGCGATCATTACGATCATCACCGTCGTATCCGTGCTGATTATCGCGTTCATCGATACGCTGGAGAAAAAAGTCGTGCTGAAATGGAAGTCTTCCTAATTACAATCATCCGATCCATCAGAAGGAGAAAAAACCATGATCAAACACAAATGGAGGAGCGTCCTGCTTGCAAGTATAGCTGCCGCGCTGATGCTGTCCGGCTGCGCCGGGAGCGCCGCCAAAGGGAACGGCGGGGAGATGGCTTCGCCTGCTTCCGCTCCCGCATCTGCGGACAACGGAAAGCTGCAGAAAATCCGCTATTCCCCGCTTAGCGGCATCAGCGGTCTGGCGGTACGGTTCGGGGCGGAGAAGGGTTTCTTTAAGGAAGAGGGCCTCGACGTCGAATTCATTACGACCAAAAACGCTGTAGAGGGGCTTACGAGCAAAGATGTCGATATCGCCGATGTCCCGACGACGACCGCCATCATCGCCGCGGGCAAGGGCGCCCCGATCAAAATCGTCTCCTCGATGTTCCGGACGAAAGGACCGTTTTACTTAATCGGGGCTCCCGGTATTAATAGCGTCGAGGACTTGAAGGGAAAAAAAGTCGGCGCCGGCACGTTCGGCAGCGGCCTGGACGTCTACACGCAGACGATTCTCCAGAAACACGGGCTCAGCAAAAACGACGTAGCCTACGTGGCCAACGGCGCGCAGGAAGCGGCTTACGCCAGTCTGCTGACAGGCCAGGTCGATGCGACGATCATCCACGAGCCATTCGCCTCCCTGGTGGAGATTAGCGGCCAAGGGACGCTGCTCGCCAAAGGCTGGGACTATCTGCCGAATTTCCATACAGGCGTGCTGGCCTCGCGCAACGATTTCATCGAGAAGCAGCCGGAACTGATCGAGAAGCTGCTTCGCGCCTATTTCAAATCGCAGGAATATGCGAAAATCCATTTCGACGAGTACCGGGCGTACTTCCTGCAAAATGTCAAAGTGGATGAGAAAGCGGTGGACAGTGCCTTCAAGCGCGAGGACGTACTGTGGGAGAACGATCCGAACGTCGATGCGAAATCGCTGCTTGAAACGCAGCAGATCCAGGTCGATCTGGGCTTCCAGGACAAAGTGTACGACGTGGATAAAATCGTCGATTTGCGGTTCATACCTAAAAAGTAAAACGATCTGGAGGCGGGGTGAAAGTATGGCCGGATTCTCGATCAACGCAGTGTCGAAAGTGTACGGAGGGACCGTCCCGACCGAAACGTTGTCGAATATCGACCTGACGATCGAAGACGGGGAATTTCTCAGCATTCTCGGTCCGAGCGGCTGCGGCAAAAGCACGCTTCTCGAAATATTGGCCGGGCTGCAGCTGCCGTCGTCGGGAGAGGTGCGCTTCGGCGGCAAGAAGCTGCAAGGGCCGGGCGTCGAGCGGGGGGTCGTGTTCCAAGACCCGTCGTTATATCCGTGGCGTACGGTGTTCCGGAACGTCGAGCTGGGCCTCGAACTTCGCGGCGTTCCCAAAGCGGAGCGGAAAGTGGTGGTCCAAAAATATTTGGATATGGTCGGGCTCCAAGGGTTCGAGCATAAATATCCGCATCATCTGTCTGGGGGGATGAAGCAGCGGGCGGGCATCGCGAGGGCGCTTGCGGGCGATCCCGAGGTGCTACTGATGGACGAACCGTTCGGGGCGGTTGATCATTTGACCCGCTTGCAGCTGCAGGACGACTTGCTGAACATCTGGGAGGCGGAGAAAAAAACGGTCGTGTTCGTTACGCACGACGTATCCGAGGCCGTATTTCTAGGGGACCGGGTCGTGCTGCTGTCGCCGAGGCCCGGCCGGATCAGCAAGATTTTCCACGTTCCGGGCGGACGCCCCCGCAAGCGCGACGATCTCGAGCTGCTCAAGATTCAGAGCGATATTTACGCGGTCATTCACGATGTGAAGACGCAGGAGCATTTGGAATATGTGATCTAATGGAAGGAGCAATGAGGATGCCGGGTTCGAATCTTGTAAAAGCGGAGTGGGTACAGGCCCGTCTGGAAGCGGGAGAGGAAATCGTCATCGCCGACGTTCGATTCTCGCCCAAGGATGCCCTTCACGGGCGAAGCGCCTATGAGCGGGGACATCTTCCGGGTGCGGTGTTCGTCGATTTGAAAGCGGATCTGGCCGATCCCGCGAGAGAGCACGGGGGCCGGAGCCCTCTGCCGGCGCCGGAGCGGCTGGCCCGGACGCTTGGCGGTCTGGGCATCGGGAAGTCGTCGACGGTCGTCGTCTACGAAGACGGCAACGGTCCGGCCGCGGCCCGGCTGTGGTGGGTGCTGAAATATGCGGGAGCGGACCGCGTCCATGTGCTGGACGGCGGCTACGACGCCTGGGTGGCGGCAGGACTGCTGGTCACGAGGGAGCAGCCGGCTCCCGAGCCCCGCGAATTCGTGCCGGCCGTGCGGCCGGAGCTGCTCGCGGGTGTGGACGAGGTGCGTGCATCATCGGAAGGCCGCCGCACCGGTACGGCGCTCGTCGATTCGCGCGACGCCCGTCAGTATGCGGGCTTGGAAGCGCCGTTCGATCCGGTCGCCGGGCATATACCGGGCGCGGTGAACTATTTCTGGAAGGACGTGCTGAACGAGGCCGGCAGCTGGAAGTCCCCGCAGCAGTTGCGCGACCGCTTCGCAGAGCTCGGCGCCTCGGACGAGATCATCGTCTACTGCGGCTCGGGCATCTCGGCGACGCCGAACGTGCTGGCGCTGAAGGAAGCGGGCTTTACGAATGTGAAGCTGTATGCGGGAAGCTGGAGCGATTGGATTAGTTATGAGGAGAATCGGGTTGCGACGGGGGACGAAGACCAGGCTTAAGCAGATATACAGGTTGTGACTCGAAGTACATCGTTCATGTGGCGGTGTACTTTTTGTGTAATGCAAGGGGGGATAGAAGTCAACAGGAAGTCGAAGGTCAGAATTCCTCGATTGAGGAATCTGGCCTTTACTATTAGGAATTGGTGCTGTATAAGTTGATGGGTATTCGTGAGTACTCTTTAGCTACTTCATATTGGAGTAAACAACATTAGTAAGTGCGAGTTCGCGTATAAGTTATTCTCTTAATGATCTAATAAATCTAACAAATCATAGTTAAAATACTCAATATTCCTTTTTTGAGCAGGGTCTTTGAAGATTAGACCCAGTTCATTTAATGAATTTAAAATTCTCCTAGCAGTTAAAGGTGCAATTCTAAACTGTTCGGATACTTGATTAGCAGTTATGTTAGGGTATCTAAAAGTCAATAAATAAATTTGTTTTTGGTTGTGAGTATCACATTTTTTTAATCCATTTAAGGCTAATCCTTCAGCGTTATCTAGCAAAATATTCAATTTATCGGCCATACGTTTTGAAGCATCTAAGAAGAAATTCAACCAGTTAAACCAATTAGGATTGTCTCCTCTTGTTTCATTTAATAAATGATAATACCTTGAACGTTGTTTTTCTAATTCTTCACTGACAAAGAATATAGGGCTAGATATTTGTTTAGATTGCATCATAAATAGTGCGATTAGTATTCGTCCTAAACGTCCATTGCCATCTAAAAATGGATGAATAGATTCGAATTGCGCGTGCAGAATGGCTACTTTTAGAAGAGGATGAGTATCCTCATCTAAAATAAATGCTTCTTGAGGTAAATGAGAGGTTTCCAATTTTTCGCCATATGGATGTTTATTTGCGAAAAGTTCCCAATTATTCATGTATTCTTCTATTTCATTAGCGGGTACGGGAATATAAGCAGCATCTTCAAACCTTTTTGTGGGTCCGATCCAATTTGGAACTTTTCTAAATTCACCGCTTGCAATGTTGGTACCTCTTGCTGGTCCATCCATTAAGGTTGTGTGTAGTTCTAGAATGAGGCGGGTTGTAAGTGGATAACCATTTAGGATTCTCTCTTGACCCACAGTAAGTGCTCTTTGATAATTTAGCACCTCAATATGCTCCGATTTTTGTTCGGATTTGTGGCTATGTTCTATCATATCTGTAAAAGTAACCTGTGTACCTTCGATTCGTGTGGACTGAACAGATTCTTTTAACGCTAATGTATTAATTAAATCAGATTTTAAAATGGAACGTCTAAACTTTTCATCTAGTCTACCAATTTCTGAAGAAATATTGGCTAATTTCATAAACAATTCAGCTGCCTGCCGAGAATTCACACTTACTGGTAACTTTTTGACACCTTTAATTGCTGCCATAAAATATCCCCTTAAGATCATTTTTTTATTTTTTTGTTCTTTATAATAGTATATTATACATATCGAGTGAAGGGTATACCCGATATTGAATGTAAATAAAAATTAATGGGAGAGAGTGGAGTCTTGACAAGGAACAAATATTGTTGTTTAAAGTGGTTTTTAAGCAGCGCAACTGGAGCGATTGGCTTGAAAACAGGAGGATTGGCTGAACTGCTGTATCAGCAGGAAGGGTATCCCATGTCCGAGACCGTGAAAGGTCTGAAACCGGCGGAAAGGTCCCCTTACATTTCAGTCTCGCCCGAGCTGTTGCATGAGATGGTTATCGGCGACCGCCTGTTCGTCTTGTATCTTTCCAATCCCGATGCCGAAACTTCTTTCAAGGAATTGCTGGAATCCCCCATTTGGAAAAGGCTGCCTGCCGTTCAAAATGGGAAAGTCACTTTTGTGGATACCAAATGGAACTATAATGATATGTTGACCAGTGACATGTTGCTGGACGAGTTCCCTAAACTGCTGAACAACAAACTTCCGTGAACGGGGTGATCTCGGAACGGATAGTCGGTAGGAGCGTATGATCAACTGCCCGTAATCGTCTTTCCGAACCGCGAAGCACCCCGGCGCGCGGTGCTCGACGCGATATGACGGTTGGTCAACCAAGGCTGGAGTGAATCCAAGTCGGTTTGCCCCGGCCGACCTTTGATTCTGTATGATTTTTCGCATAGAATATTTCAAATCCATGCAAAATGATAAATTCTATATGATTATTCATACAGATTCATTAATTTTGCCTACTCGGAGGAAAATATATATGATTTTTCATATACAATCGCACGATCGCTCCACAATCAGACCAAATCCGGACTTGTCCATGATTTCAAAAATAATCCGTACCGCTCCTACAACCCACATAAAATCCACAAAGTAAGAGCGTCCCCGCCAGTCCTTCACCTCATACTCGGGGTGGATCCCGTGAAAGTGACCGGCAAGCGGCCACCAAATTTGCTCAGCGAACAATCGCTTTCCGTAGCCGTGGCCCCGTCTTAGAGCGTCGAGACGTTCCCCTCTTCTTCGCTTTAGATGATCGCGTATCCAGTTCTCGTGTTCCAATTGGAAGCCCATTCCTCGATCCCTCCCTCGCATATTCGATTGATACAAGCCTAAAAACCCCGCTTCCTCTCCGGTTAGAAAGGAAGCGGGGCATTCTTTGCCGCTTGGCTGCTGGTTGATATTCATAGTGTGACACAAAGTTTTCAAGAGCGCAACAAGTTAAGGGGAGAGGGAAAGGGTTATACGAATCGAATCTGTACAGGCCGTTGGCGCGCGTGTACAATCTTTCATGATAGATGGGCACAGGGAACGCTGACGGTTCAAGAAGAGGCCGGATCAGGACAAGCGAACGGCAAGCTGAGATGAAAGTACAATGGCATAAGGAGAGGCAAAGCATGATGAACGTATACGGTGCCGATCACCATTCTATTGGTACTAACTGACACCATCGATGCCGATATTCACAAACATTTGTTTTTGCAAGCGACGATCTCCTTGCAGGATACGTTTGAGATGGAAGTGGAAGGCACGCTTCGCACCTGCGGCGGTATCGTTCTGGATTCCAATGTGAGCCACCGCCTGGACGGGCAAGGCCAGCCGCTGCTGCTGTTGTTAATGGACAGCACCTCCACATTGGCGGTGGGCTTCAAGAAACAGATCGGCGATCGCGGATACGGCGTATTTCCGGATGGTAAGGCGGCTGCGGCCGCTGAGTTTGTGCGCAGCTTCAGTCATACCGTTGCGGGCAGTACCGGCTATAACCGTTTCCTGACGCAGCTCCTGGAACTGCTGGGCGTCCGTTATGTTCAACCGGTTATGGCTGATCCGCGTGTTCTGGAGTTAATCGGTATATTAAAAGAAGGGGAGAGCGACGACCACTCCATCCGTTATTTTGCCGGGAAGCTGGGCTTGTCCGGCAGCCGATTATCTCATCTGTTCAAAGAACATACGGGAATTCCGTTAAGCGGCTACATCCTGTTAAATAAGCTTCAGAGGGCGATTTACCTGATTTTGAACGGGATGCCGATTACAGAAGCCGCACTGAACGCGGGATTTGACAGCCCCTCGCATTTTGCCGCCGCAAGCAAACGGCTGCTCGGGATGACACCCAGAGATATTCGCAAAGACAGCGTCTTTTTGAAAGTTTCTTACGCACACGAGACGGTATAGTGGGGGCAGGAGGTGCTCCCCATGAGAACGTATACCTTGGAAACGGCTTTGCTTAACTACTCGCATCCCCGCATTCGGCAGTTGATCCGGGCGAAGCAGTGGGATCGCTTGGCGCCGCAGCAACAACTACTCGACATGTACAACTACGTCCGCGATACGGTTCTGTTCGGTTATAACCGGGCGGATGATATACCGGCATCCGAGGTGCTGCAGGACGGCTACGGTCAATGCAATACGAAGGGGGTGCTGTTCATGGCTTTGCTGCGAGCCGTGGGGGTGCCTTGCCGGATGCACGGATTTACGATCGATAAAAAGCTGCAAAAAGGCGCGATGAAAGGCTGGTATTACCGGCTGTCGCCCAATGAAATCATCCACAGCTGGGTGGAAGTGCATGTCGAGGGAAGATGGCTGAATATGGAGGGATTTATTTTGGATCTTCCTTACTTAACCAAGCTGCAGCAAACATTCAGCGAGTGCGAAGGTTCATTTTGCGGTTACGGCGTGGCCACGAACGATTTCCAAAACCCGCCCGTCTATTGGGACGGCAACGATACGTATGTGCAAAAAGAGGGGATTGTGCGCGATTTGGGTGTGTATG
This sequence comes from Paenibacillus oceani, assembly GCF_014705615.1. Taxonomy (GTDB): domain Bacteria; phylum Bacillota; class Bacilli; order Paenibacillales; family NBRC-103111; genus Paenibacillus_AB; species Paenibacillus_AB oceani. The sequence goes on along the minus strand of NZ_JACXJA010000001.1, from coordinate 43,780 downwards.
ACAGCCCGGATGCGTTTTTTGCCCGCCATCCGCAAAACTTGAGTCGAATCCGGAAGGTGGTATACCAGCAGGTCGTCCGGCATCTGATGAATCGGAACGTGAGAAGGATACGGGAAGGATAACCAGCGAAGCTAAAGAGCCTACGGAGCTGGCGGGGCGGACGGCAAGCCGGACCATCCGGCTGCGGCGGATGGATGTGCAGGCGACGGAGAAGCCGCATTACAACCCGTCACGCAAAAAAAAGGTGCCCCCCGCTTTCTGATGAAAGCGGAGGGCTGAACATCTGCCGAACCTGCCGCGCAGGCGGATACGAGGCACGCAGGCGGACCAGCGCTGTCCTCGACATACGATCGTCAGCGCGATTTTGCTGAGAACGTTGTAGCTGTCCTTGTTGCCCGTAATGATCAGATCCGGGTTCAAGCTGGCGATAAGCTCCCGGCTCGTTTCCCACGGTTAAGTCACGGTCAAGGGGAGTTACCTCGGCGATCCGGACAGGAAGGCAGAAGAGAGGGGCGGCTTCGGGGCCGGCCGGTCGGGATGGATCAATGGACGGCATGGCAGGTGCTCCTTTTTGGTGATAATAATTTTCATTATAGCGGACGAAAACTTCCGATGACGCATCTTTCCGTCGCGATGGAATGAAATTTGCGGGGATTTGTTTTTGAAGCCGTACTTTAGTATCTGTAAGGCCGGAGTCGGATTCGACTATAATGCACGGTGAACAGCGCAATTGCCGGGCAAAGCTACACGCAGCCCAGCCCGCAAACGCAGAGGAGGGAAGGGGAGAAATGAACACGGATAGAAAAGCGGCAGTCCTTGCAGGCATCCTGTTTTTATTTGCAACAGCTGCCTATTCATTAGGAAATGCAAGGATCGAATCGATTTTAGGTTCTCCGGATTACCTCACGAATGCCTACAGTCACAAAAACCAAATCCTTACGGGGGTATTGCTGGAGTTTATGAATTCGGCCGCCGTTGTCGGAATCGCGGTCGTATTGTTCCCGGTTCTAAAGCGGCATAGCGAAAAAATCGCAGTAGGTTACGTCGGTTTCCGGGTCATAGAGGCCGTACTTCTGGTTGTTGGCGCAATCGGTTCGCTGCTGCTCGTGCGATTAAGCCAAGAATTTATCGCGGCAGGAGCTCCGGATGATTCTTACTTTCATACGCTGGGAGTGATAGCGGAAGAAGGAAGTTTCATTGCTTTTCAGCTGGCTATGATTACGCTGGGACTGTACAGCCTTTTGTTTTGCCATTTGTTGTACCGGTCCAGCCTTATTCCCAGATTCATCTCGGTTCTCGGCTTTATTGGATATGTCTCGTTGTCGGCCAGTGCGATCGTGGAGCTTATGGGCCATAGCGGCATGATTCTATACATTCCGGGAGCCTTATTCGAGATCGTGATGCCTCTTTGGCTAATCGTCAAAGGGTTTCATATCGTTAAGGAGCCGCAGTCAACGGAAGCGGCGTAAAGGAGCGAGTCGTACTGAAATTGTTCAGTCGTAGGTCCTAAATAGTCCATTTCGCATAAAAAAAAGATCGGATGAGTGAGTACAATTTTATGAGTAACAATTGCTATCATTCGGGAGGCACTATGAAAATTTTTCGTATAGCAATCGTTATCGGTATCCTGATCGCGGCGGTGGCCTGCGGCTCGAAGGACGGCAACCAGATTAAGCCGGCGGGCGGGACGGCCCCTTCAACGGAACAGAAGTCGGAATCCTCCAAAAAAAGTACGATTACAAAAGAACAATACGACAGAATCAACAACGGAATGAAGTACAAGGAAGTCGTTCAAATCGTAGGGGGCGAAGGCGAGATCGTATCGGAGAGCGGTGAAAAAGGCAGCAAGGTGTACGCCATCGGCGTTACGTACGAAGGAAAGGGAGGTTCCGGCAGCGCGAGCTTCGTCTTTCTGGGAGACGAATTAAAGTCCAAATCGCAATATGGTCTTAAATAAAGGCGGACGGAATCTCATGCGGAGCATAGGGCGCAGGTTATGGGCGGTGGCAGATTGTCGGCGGACAACTTGTCGCCGCCCTTTTTGCCTGCAGAGCTGGTGAATTCATTCCAAGGGAAAGCTGCAAATCCCCGGCGCAAGTATCCGATTAGCCTTTAAGCTCGTCCGCCATCTGCAGCACTACGGGACAATGATCGCTTCCCAGCACGTGGGCGTCGATTTGCGAGTCCAGCAGCGCCGGCTTCAGCCGGGAGGAGAGGAGGAAATAATCGATCCGCCAGCCGACATTCCGCTCTCGCACTCGGGGCATGTTCGACCACCAACTGTAGGCGTCCGTCCGGTCGGGATACAAGTCCCGGAACGAATCGATGAAGCCGGCTTCGAGCAGCCGGGTCATCTTGTCCCGTTCTTCCTCGGTAAATCCGGAATTGCCCCGGTTGGCCTTCGCATTTTTCAGGTCGATCTCCTGGTGAGCCACATTCAGGTCGCCGCATACGATCACGGGCTTGCGCTCGTCGAGCTGCTGCAAATAAGCGAGGAAGCGGTCCTCCCACTCCATCCGCAGCTCCAGTCTCGACAGATCGCGTCTGGCGTTGGGCGTATACACATTCACTAGATAGAAGGCAGGGAATTCGAGCGTGATAATCCGGCCTTCGGGCTCCAGGTCCTCTTCCAGCCCATACCGGACCGATAACGGCTTTATTTTCGTGAATACGGCAGTACCTGAATACCCCTTCTTGACCGCATAATTCCAATATTGCTCGTACTCTTCGCCCAGCTCCAGGCTGATCTGCCCTTCTTGCAGCTTCGTTTCCTGAAGGCAGAACAGGTCTGCATCCGTTTCCTTGAAATAATCGAGAAAGCCCTTGTTCACGCAGGCTCTTAATCCGTTGACGTTCCAGGATACCAGCTTCATCGTCGTTTCTCCCCTTGCTAAGCTTCCGATTCTACGGGTGGTGCTGTGAAATGGCCGCCGTTTCCGGCTCCAGCCGTAAGCGAAACGTTTCTTCTGGAAGTATAGCATATCTGACTCTCTGCCGGATTTGCGAAATAGGGCAAAAAAGACAAAAAGACTGCGCATCGCGCAGCCTTTTCCAGACAGAATGACCCGAGCCTCGTTCGGTCCGGTTACAAAACCTGTTCCAGGAAGCGGGCGGCCCGTTCGCTTTGGGGGTTGGTAAAAAACTGCTGCGGCGCCCCGCGCTCGATCAGCTTCCCGTTATCGAGGAAGTAAATCGTATCGGCCGCTTCGCGCGCGAACTTCATCTCATGGGTGACGATCAGCATCGTCATGCCACTGTCGGCGAGACCGCGAATGACGTTCAGCACTTCCTTGACCATCTCCGGGTCAAGCGCCGAGGTCGGCTCGTCGAACAGCATAATGTCGGGTTCCATCGCCAGACTGCGTGCAATCGCTACGCGCTGCTTTTGTCCGCCCGACAGCCGGGAAGGGTAGCTGTCCGCTTTATCCGCCAGACCGACGCGAGCGAGCAGCTCATGCGCCTTGGTCCGGGCCGCTTCCGCAGACATTCCCTTTACTTCGATCGGGGCGAACGTAATATTATCGAGCACGGTCATATGCGGGAACAGATGAAAGTGCTGAAATACCATGCCGATCCGCTGGCGGATCCGGGCGATATCGGTTTTTGGCTTCGTCAGCTCTGCCCCGTCGATCGTAATCGTTCCCGAGGTTGGAATCTCGAGCAGGTTTAGACAGCGCAGGAAGGTCGATTTGCCGGAGCCGGACGGCCCGATCAAGGCGACGACTTCGCCTTTGTCCACATGAGTGGAGATCCCCTTCAACACCTGGTTTTTGCCGAACGTTTTCGTTAGATCGGTTACGTTAATCACTGCGGCGAAGTCTCCTTTCCAGCATGCGCGCCAAAGACGTAAGGACGAGCACGAGCACATAATAAATGACGGCTACGAGCAGCAACGCTTCGAAGGCGCGGAAGGTGCTGGCCCGAACGACGTCGGCGCGGCGCATTAGTTCGGCGACCCCGATGACGGACACGAGCGACGACTCTTTGAGCAGGGCGACGAATTCGTTCACGAGCGCCGGCAGGATGTGGCGCAGCGCCTGCGGGAAGATGATGCGCACCATCATTTTGCGGTACGGGATGCCGAGGGCGATCGCCGCTTCGCGCTGACCTTTATCCACGGCCATAATGCCGCCGCGAATCGTCTCCGACAAGTAAGCCGCAGAGTTGAGCCCGAACGCGAGTCCGGCCGCAAGCAGCGCCGGGATGTCGAAGTTGAACAACTGCGGGGTCGCGTAGTAGATGATCGTCAGCTGTACGAGCAAGGGCGTTCCGCGAAATACCGACGTATACGCGGTGGCGAACCACTGCAGCGGGCGGATGCCCGATATTTTGAACAGGGAAAGAATCGTTCCCCACAACAATCCGAGTAACGCGGAGACAAGTGTGAACAGCAGCGTCACATACACGCCTTTAAGAATATAAGGAACGTACCCCTCAAGGACGCTGAAATCGATCAGCTTGCCCTCGGCGTCTTTACCGGCGGAGGTTTCCTTTTCTTCGAACCATTTGTCGGTCAGTTGCTGCAGCTGTCCGCTTTCCTTCATCTCTCGCAAAATCCGGTTAAAGTCGTCGACCAGCTCCGACTGCTTGGGGAATGCGATCGCATAGCCGTTATCCTGCTCCGATACCGGGAGGAAGTTCAGCACGAGATTCGGATTCGCCCGGACCATCTCGATAGCTACCGCGTCTTCAACGATGGCGGCGTCCATGCGGCGGGAGTTCAGTTCCTGAATCAAATCGGCGATTTTATTGAGCTTTTTCAGCTGAATTCCCGGAATGGTTTGCGCATATTGATCCTGAACCGAGCCGAGCTGGGTCCCGATCAGTTTGCCCGAGAGCTGCTCAACGTTTTCGTACGCCTGGTCCTTATGCGATACGATTGTATTGCGCGCCGTATAGTAGCTGTCGGAGAACGTGACGCTTTGTTTGCGCTCTTCGGTTACCGACATGCCGGACATGGCAAAATCGACGCGTTTGGTCTGAAGAGCGGCGATCAGCCCGCTGAAGTCCATGCTGGCGATCTCCAGCTCGTAACCGAGCCGGCCGGTAATGTATTTGGCGATATCGATATCCATACCGACAATTTCGCCACCGCCCTTGGCGTCTACACTTTCGTAGGGGGGATAATCGGGCGACGTCCCCATCACGAGCTTTTTGGCCGGTTTTGCCGGTTCGTTCGCTGCATAAGTGACGGCTGTGTGCCCTAGCGGCAGCGAGGCGGCCGGTCCCAGCGACAGCAGAAGGAGCACGAAGATGAGGAGTGAGATTCTGATTCTGGTTGACAAGTTCCTGTTCATGATTCCCTCTATCCTGTGTGTAATGGATTCAACTCAGAAAGTATAAGCGGAACAAGATAGGATGTAAATGGCTGAAACTGGTGCCAGCACCAGCGAGCGGTTATCCCTTATTGTGGCTCCGCGCGTGAAATTTTAACAGGGAGTGTCAGTCCCCGATACAAGTAAAAGCGAGACCTGTAGGACCTGCGCCCGCGTCCTCGGCCAACTGCCCTGCTTCAAGCGGGGAAGGAACCGAATAGAAGCGGTTTGTACCCTTTATTTTTGTAAAAACCGGCTTGGGCGATGAAATAAGAGCGGATTGAAGCTGCTAAAATCGGCGAAAAAGGTGCAGACGGGGCGGGTTGGTTGAAATAAGGGGGCAAACCGCCTCTATTCGTGCCGGTTAGCCCAACATGCCGAAAATAGAATGTGCCAAAGACTCCTATGTTGTTCCCAAAGCCCGAGAAAAAAGACCTCAACCTCCACATGTCCGTGGAATTTGAGGTCTTTTTGTTAGAAAATGGGAAAATTCCCCTGGCAGGCGTAGTTACTTCGCTTCGTTATCGTTCGAGTCCAGCACGAAGATCGCTTGAGCGGCGCTTTGCGGCGGCAGGCTCATCGTCATGACAGGGCCGTAGTAAGCTTTCACCTTCATGCCTTGCTTCAATTGATCCTGGGCGACGGCTTCTCCGCCGATAACCCCGGACATCAGCTTGGTATCTTTGCTCACGTGAAGCACGACTCCGGCCGTCGGATCGTCGGCTTTGTCGCTAACCTTGATCGTGAGCCCGTGATCGGTCGATTGGACCGATTGAATCGTGCCTTCGGTCATTCCGAGCTCATGTACGATTTTGATCGACTCCGCTTTGGCTTGCGGCGGAATGCTCTTCGTCATCGCAAGGCTGTGGGTCGCTTCGATCTTCATACCGGCCTTCAGCATCGAAGCGTCATGGGTTTCGGACTTGTTGTCCGTCACCTTGAAATCGGCGGGAACGACCAGGCGAACGATCGCATTTACCGCGTCTGCCCCTTGATTGAGAACGTCTACGTAACGGACCCCGTCCTTGCCTTCCTGAACGTCAAGCACGATGCCGTCGAGCGCTTGAACTTGTGCCGGAGGTTTCATCTGCTGGATGTCGATCCGGGATTCTTGCTCGTTCCATGTTACGTTCATGCCGAGCGTGTTGCCCATTTCTCTTACCGGCAAGTACGCAGTGCCGTCCACGATAAGCGGCGTTATGTCAGAAGGGCCTTTGCCTTCGATGACTACCTTGATTTTCGAATTGAAAATACCTTTTACTTCGGTCCAATCGGCTGTAGCGGCGAATGCGGACGTACCGATCATTCCGACGGCCAGCGTGGCGATCGTGACGGCTTTCATCATTTTTTTCATTATGTGCTGCCTCCTCTGATGTGGTCGGACTGTACAAGTCAGAGTCGATTAGGTCCGACTATGTATTAGGTTGTCCTCTTCCTTCCAGACGCCGCCTCTTGTTGAAATGTTGCAGATGCATACAAAAAAATGCCGACAGCTTTTATCGGCATAAGGTCCAACTGCTCGAAAACGTTATATAGCGTGCCCGTTCCACAGCAAGATTACTCCAGCCAGCCTTTCTCCCGGGCGGTGCGGATCGCTTCGATCCTTGTCGATGCTCCCAGCTTGCCGATCGCTTCCGACATATAGTTGCGGACCGTTCCGTGCGACAGAAACAGCTTGGCCCCGATATCCTGCAGCGTCAGCCCTTCCGCTGCGAGGCGCAATACGTCGCGCTCGCGGAGAGACAGCGGACTCGAAGCCTCCCACATGGCGAGGGATAGCTCCGGGCTGATGACCCGCTTGCCTGCGTATACGCGGCGGATGGCGTCCGACATCTCGTCGCTGGAGCTGTCCTTCAGCAAGTAGCCGGCGACGCCGGCGGCTATCGCCCGCTGGAAATACCCAGGCCGCGCGAATGTCGTGACAATCAATATTTTGCAAGGAGAGCCGTCCTGACGCAGTGCTTCGGCCACATCGAGGCCGGTTTTCAAGGGCATCTCGATATCGAGCACCGCTACGTCGGGACGGGCGGAACGGATGAGCTGCAAGGCGTCTTCGCCGTTTTCCGCCTGGCCGACTACTTCAATATCGTCCTCCAGCGACAGCAGCGTGGCCATAGCGCCGCGCAACAGCCGCTGATCCTCTCCAAGTACCACTTGTATCACGCAGGTATTCTCTCCCTTCAACTGTTTCGGATGACACGCGGCACCGTTAAACTGACGATCGTGCCTGACGCCGGTCCCGACGACAGCTCCACACTGCCGTCGACCAGCGCCAAACGTTCTCTCATCCCGGCCAGACCGTTGCCGCCTGCCGGTATGGCGTTAGGTTTGCCGATCCCGGTACCGTTATCGGATACGTTCAGGCGGACCAAGCCGTCCTCCACATCGATAGTTACGTCACACCGGGCGGCCCGGCTGTGGCGGACCACGTTCGTTAACGCTTCGCGGAAGCAAGTCGCCAAGATGGATTGCTGCAAAGCCGTGAGCGGCAGTTCCGCATCGGATTCAGCCGCATGTTCCGGCAGAGTCAGCACGATTCCGGCCGCCTCGCACAATTCCAGCGCATGAGCGAACTCGTCCGCCAGGCGCACCGCTTTCATCTCGGTGACGAGATCCCGCATCTGCTTCAGAGCGGCCCGGGCGGTCATGCGAATGTCGCGCGCTTCCTCGGCGGCCTTGTCCGGGGCGCGGTGCACGAGCTTTTCCGTCACTTCGCTTTTCAGGCTGATCAAGGTGAGCGTATGTCCGAGCGTATCGTGCAGTTCCCGGGCGATCCGCTGCCGCTCCTCCTGCTGGGCCATTCTCTCGATTTGGGCGGTAGCCGCCTGAAGCCGGTTCGCCATCTGCTTGTATTGGGCGGACACCCGGATGAGGAACGGCATGACGCAGACGCCGAACAGCGGCGGAAGGATTGCGGCGAGCAGCGTTTGCCCGAGCATCTGGTACTGCATGACGAGGATCGCCGCCATCCCTGCCAGAAAAGAGACGGAGATCGTGACGATGACCCGCGTCTTCTGCTCGCTGAGCGGATAAGCGAACAGAAACCCGATGTAGGCGAACATCGGGTGATAAGCGGCGGACAACGTCAGCGTAATCGCCGTTTGGGCGATCAGCATGGCCGGCGCAGCGGAAGCCGTCCAGTACAACTGCCGGTATAAGACGACGAACGCGCCGAGCAGCAGCAGACCCAGAGCCAGCTTGACCGGGGGCTCCTGCAGGACGAAGTACAAAGGAATCAGCAAGTTCACCAGCAGCAAAAGCGGAAACCAGCCCTCGGATGCGGGGAACAGTTTCTTGGCCGCTCGAATCATCGTTAGATCGCTTCCCGTCTGTTCATAAGATACCCTGATAGTACCATAAAGAGAAGGAAGCATGCGGACAAGATTCCGATGTCGATCATATCCGGCGCTTTGCCGGCGAGTATATTCCAGGCGCCGTGCGCATACCGGTGGGTCGGCGTCCATACGCCGATTTTCTGAATCCAGTCGGGCATCGCCTGCAGCGGCATCCACAATCCGCCCAGAATAGCCAGCCCCATGTGAACCATGTTGGCGATCGCGGTGGCGGCGTCGGCGTTTTTCAGCGAGCCCATCAAGGACCCGATGGCCAGGAACGGCAGGCTGCCGATCCACAGCCATAAGCCGCAGGCGATCCACTGCCCGGCGGTCAGGTCGATCCCGTAGACGAGACCGGCGGTCGGGAACAACAGAGCAATGATAAGCAGGTGAACCGCCATATGTGCGCCCAGCTTGCCGCCGAGCCAGACCGTGGGAGGAAGCGGGGTAAGGCGGAGCAGCGCCATCCACCCGTCGCGTCGCTCGTAAGCGAGACGGATGCCGAATTGTCCGACGGACGTGCCAACCAGACTGAAGGCGGTCATCGACATGAGCAGATAGGCGCCCCATGTGGTCGAGGCGATTTCGGTCTGAACGCCGTTGATGGCCGAAAAGAGGAAATAAAATACCATCGGCATGGCAATTGAGAATAACAGGAAAAACGGGCTGCGCACGATGCGCAAAGTTTCGGCTTTTGTTTGGGCGGCAAGCATAGGGAAAATCCTCCTTATATAAAAACGTAATCGGGTTATTAGGCTCTTTCGGGTAAAGGCAGCTGGTTCAGGTTCAGCTGTGAGCCAGTTTTTGAGCCAGGGGCTTCTCCGTGATCGACCGGAAGGCGTCCTCCAGACTGGCCGATTGCACTTCGATATCGGTGACGCCCCAACCGGTTCGCAGCAGCTCCGGCAAGACGAGATCGGCGTTCCGTACATAAAGCCGGATACGGCTGCCGCGGCTGTCCACTTTCTCGACGCCCGGAAGTTGCAGCAGTTCATGCTCGTGCGGCATCGATGCGGCCCGGAAGGAGACGGTCCGCAGACTCGCTTTCACCTTCAGTTCGCCCGGCGTGCCTTCTGCGATAATCCGCCCGGCCGCCAGCACGGCGATATGGTCGGCGACATTGTCCGCCTCTTCCAGGTGATGCGTCGTCAGTAGTACCGTGGTGCCCTGATCCGCCAGCTCCCGGATCGTTTCCCAGAAGCGGATTCGGGCTTCGACGTCCATACCGACGGTCGGTTCGTCGAGCAGGAGCAACTGCGGATTCCCTGCCAGGCTTTGCGCGAAGGCAAGGCGGCGGCGTTGTCCGCCGGAGAGCGAGGAGGCGCGTTTCATCGCTTCCCCGTGAAGGCCCGATACGTCCAGCAGACGGTCGAGCGGGAGCGGATTGCGGTAGTAACTGCGCAGCAGCTGCAGCACCTCGCGAACGGTCAGGCCGTCGGCGGCTCTAGCGTCCTGCATCATAGCTCCGACCCGCTCGCGCAGCTCGGGACTGCCGGCTAGCTGGCCCAGGACGCGAATCTCGCCGGAGGTAGGCTTCAGCATGCCGAGCATCATGGAGATGGCGGTCGTTTTGCCTGCGCCGTTCGGTCCGAGCAGGGCGGATATTTTTCCGCTCTCCAGCCGGAGGTCCATGCCGTCGACAGCACGGAAAGCGCCGAATTGTTTGACGAGCTGCTTGCTTTCAATCGCATATTTCACGGGAATCATCCTTTTCTATCAACGTTTCACTTCGATACATTTATTGTACCTGCTGCAGGACGTCGGCAGTCAGTAAGGATTGTCATGAAGATCGGGTGACAAATGTCAGAATCCGTACGCCAGCCTCGCAGCCGTCAGTTGTTCAGGGATTGTTGAGATGGTTGCGATACAGTGGATACAGGTGATGAGAGATGAGACCGTACAAACGATTGGAAAACTACTTGCACGTTCAGACAACCGCATCCGTTAAGCTGACGTTTGATCAGATGGAGGGAATCCTTGGTGTCCCGCTTCCTCCGGAAGCGGTCTGTCAACCCGAATGGTGGAGCAACACGGTGATAGACGGCAGTTCGCCTGCGATGGGGTGGCTGCCGGCGTTCAGGAGAGTTTCGCGCGTAGTTCCGGGCGAGGGGGTAACCTTCGTGCGGTGCCGGTTGAGCGACCCGGATTTTAGCATGCTCCGGTTATAGCAGGCGGGTTGGAGACACTATAAAGAGGGAACTGAAATGAAACGCCGCTTCTCCATTTGCTTTATACGTGCTACTTTGTATACTAATGTGTAGAAATACATTTCAATGTTTAAAAGGAGGACGAGTTTATGTTCGATATCGCGATTGTAGGAGCGGGACCTGCCGGCGCCAGCGCGGCCCTTTTTGCGGCGAAAGCGGGGAAAAAGGTGCTTGTCATCGACAGCGACCAGAGCATTACGAAACGGGCATGGGTAGAAAATCATTACGGTGTGGATCAAATATCGGGTCCGGACTTGATTGAAGTAGGCAAAAAGCAAGCCGTCAAATTCGGCGCGGAAATCGTCCAAGGGAAAGTAAGCGGAATTGAGCGCGGAGAAGGCGGATTCACTTTGCAAACCGAGCAAAGCTCCTATGAAGCGAAGTACGTGATTTTGGCGACCGGACTTTTCGCCGATCTGGCGGAAGCGATCGGACTCGAAACCGTTCCCGGCACCGAGCCGCGGATCAAGACGATCATCAAAGCCGACAGCGCCGGCAAGACGAGCATCCCGGGCATCTGGGCGGCAGGTACGTGCGCAGGTGTGAGCGTACATACGATCATTACGTCCGGAGACGGCGCCAAGGTTGCGATTAACATCCTTAGCAAAATCAACGGAGAGCGGTACGTCGATCACGATATGATCAAGTCCTAATCCGCATAGTAGAACAGCATATAGAAGAAGGCGTCCCTCTGCCGCCCGGATTCCCGGGCAGCGGGGGGACGCTGCGTTTTCAGGCCTGTAACGCTCTTGCTACATGTTCTGCGTCCAGCCTTATGGCCGTAGCGGCTGCCGCCGGATACCTCCCGGCAGGAATGCCGGCCGACAAGCTTTTGACGATTGCCTCCGTATCTTTCAGCAGATGGCCGGTCAGGATGCAGGCGGCGGTCTCGTCCGGGCCGATCGTGCCGTCCGCCACTAGCTTCCGCAGACCCGCGACCGCTGCGGCGGATGCCGGTTCGCAGCCGATTCCGCTGCGATCGATAACCGATTTGGCCGCCAGGATGTCCTCGTCGGAGACCGAGGCCGTAACGCCGCCGGTCCGTTCAATCGCATACCGCAGCGCCTTCGGCCAATTCGGCGGATTTCCGATATTCAGCGCCGAGGCCACCGTATCGGGGGAGAGGACCGGATGCAGCTGCCGGCGTTCCGAGCGGAGCATCGCATGGAACGGGGACGCCCCTTGCGCCTGAATAACCGCTACGCGGGGCAGAGACTCGATCAAGCCGATCCGGTGCAGCTCCTCCAGTCCTTTGCCGAGCGCCGATGCGTTGCTGAGTGCGCCCCCCGGCAGGACGATCCAGTCGGGCAGCTTCCACCGAAGATCGTGAGCGAGCTCGAATACGATGCTTTTTTGCCCTTCGATGCGAAGCGGGTTGATCGAATTGCACACATACAGCCCGAGCTGCCCGGCGTACTGCTCCAGAAACCGGATTCCTTCGTCGTAGCCGCCTTCCGTCCGGAGCAGCCGGGCGCCGTACGCTTCGGTTTGCAGCGATTTGTTGAGGGACACGCCGGCTGCGGGAAGAAATACGACGGCTTCCTTGCCTGCCAGCGCAGCGTACATCGCCATCGAGGAGGACGTGTTGCCGGTGGACGTGCAGGCGAACCGCTCCCAGCCAAGCCAGAGTCCGTGAGAAACCGCTACCGTCATTCCGTTGTCTTTGAACGACCCGCTCGGGTTTTCCGATTGCGCCTTCAGCCACAGACGGCGTACGCCGGTATAACGGCGGAGCAGCTCGTGCTCGTATAGTCCGGTGTTGCCTTCGTATTTGGTGACGATGTGCTCGATGGGAAGCGAAGGGTGGATGAGCTCCTTGTACCGCCATACGCCCCCGGAGAGCGGCGTGTGACGATCCGCCCGGCGCATATCGAACAAGCGCCTAAGCTGTTCGGCATCTGTATGACGCCAATCGTGGACCGTATCCAGCAGTCCCCCGCATTCACAGCGGTATATGACGGGATGAGCAACGGGATACTCCCTGGCACATTCGAAACATATAAATTTCATCGGGGACGAAAAACGACCGGAAAAGCCGCACCGGCCGTTCCTCTTTCCTCCTTTGTTCTTGTTTATGCAGCGCCGCAGTTATAGAATAAAAGAATCTGAAACATAAAACCAATATATATATAATTCGTTTTCATAAATTAAATCTATGAATGGAGACAGAAACGTGAATTTGCATGCCTTTCGTCTGTTCCATGAGGTGGTCGAAAGCGGCGGGGTGACGAAGGCGTCGGAGCGTCTGCATATTAGTCAGCCTGCCGTAACGGCACAGCTGCGCAATCTGGAGCGGGAGCTGGGGCTTACGCTGTTCCGCGCCAAAGGCCGGGGAGTCGTTCTGACGGAGCCGGGCGAGAGGCTGGCGGAGCAGGCGGCGCGGTTATTTGCGCTGGAACGCGAGATCGAGCGGGAAGCACAGCGGCTTCGCGACGGGAATACCGGCTCCGTCCGCATCGCGGCAACGTATCTGCCGGCTAACCTGCTGCTGCCGGGATGGATTGCGCCGTTCAAGCGGGACCATCCCGACGTGGATATTGTGCTAACGACGGTGAATTCCCGCACCGCTTTCCAACGGCTGCTGCGGTACGAAGCGGATCTCGCCGTCGTGGGAGGCGGCCGCGACCTGCCGGAAGGACTCGTGCGGGAGCCGCTCATGGAAGACGAACTGTGGTTTATCGTGCCGGCGGATCATCCGCTCGCGGACCGTGAGGCGGAGCTCGGTCGGGTGCTCGCCGAGCCGTTTGTCGTGCGGGAGGAAGGGAGCTCCGGCCGGGAATGGCTCTCCGCCCTGTGCCGGGTGCACGGAGTGCCCGCGCCCCGCATCGGGCTGCAGTGCAGCGGACCGGGAGAGACGGTCAAGGCGGTGGCGGCCGGCTACGGTGCGGCGATCGCATCCGCTCTGGAGGTGCGGGACAGCATCGGGCGAAAGGAGATTGCGAGGGTGAGAGTCCCGCACATCCGGCTCGATAATCCGATCGGGCTGTACCGGAGAGCAGGGGACCCGCTGCCGCCTGCGGCGGAACGATTCGCCCGGACGATTGCCGGCGGGACGATCGCCAGGCCGGGCTTGTGAGCTGCGGAAACCTTTCCGGCTGACGAGGTTCCGCTCGGCTCTGTGCCGGTGGCCGCCGACGCCGCTCAGAGCTAGGTTAGTGCTTGGAAAGAAGGGGCCTGACCGCCCAAAGGCAGGAATGAACTCATGTTAGGAGTCGCTCTCCTGCTACTCGTCTGCGGAATCGCCGGAGCCGGGTTGTCCGTCCGGAACGCCGATACGGGCGCGAGCCTCGGCGATGAGGCGCTTGTATACTTCGATCGCGCGGGCGCGGGAGGCTTTCAGGTCGACGACGGCATGCGGCAGCGGGCGGTGCACGTCCCGGTCCGATAAGCCGCGCTGGCCGGGGAGCCATCTGCGGATATATTCGCCGGAAGGGTCCCACGTCTCCGACTGGGTGACCGGGTTCATGATGCGGAAATACGGCGCGGCGTCATAACCGAGCGAGGCGGACCAGAGCCAGCCTCCCCGGTTCAGCACATTATCGGCATCGGTCAGCATCATCCGGAACGTTTGCTCGCCGAGCGTAAACGGCGCAAGCAAGTTTTTTGTCAGGAACATCGCCGTGACCATTCTTAGCCGGTTCGGCATGCTGCCCGTTTCGTTCAGCTGCGTCATCGCTGCATCGACGATCGGAATGCCGGTCCGCCCTTTTCTCCAGGCTTCGAAATGCCGGTCACCGAGCCCGGACAAGTCGTAATAGTGCTCATATTCGAAGAAAAGCGGGTCGAATACCGACTGGTACAAGTAAAAATCCCGCCAGGCGAGCTGCCGCCTCCATGGCTCGAAGTCCGGCTCCCCGAGCAGCTTGCCGCAGACGGTTCGAACCGAGAGCGAGCCCGAATTGATGTAACCGCTCAGCCCGCTTGTCGCATCATCTGCATACGAATCCCTCCGCTGTGCATAATCCGGGAGCTTGTCGGCGATGAACCGTTCCAGCCTCTCTTCGGGCGCCTCCAGGCGCACGTCTCCGCGGAACCGCTCCAGCGAGTAAGGGGGCGCATACCGCTGCCGGATCGATTCGTCCAACACGAGCGTGCGCAAATCGGCCAGCCGGGTCGTCACGGGCGGCTGGAAATACGTATGCACGAATTCGCTCCATTTGCGGTAGAACGGGGTGAACACTTTATACGGCGATTGCCGCCCGGCGTAGCGGTGCAGTTCCTCGGGATCGGCCAGAGGCTGATCGGATATCGTCGTCAGCGGGATGCCGAGCCGGTGCAGCGTTTCATGGATGCTCGTATCCCGGTGCCTAGCGTAAGGAGTGTTGTCCCGGTGGAAGACCACCTCCGTCGCTTCGTGAACAAGCGCGATCTGCGGCACGATCTCCTCGGGCGTTCCGCATACGAGATTCAACGTCTGACCGTGATGCCGGTATAACGACTGAAGTCGGGCGAGCAGACCGAGGAAGCGGAGTCCGCTATGCGCACGGGCCCGTTCCGCGTTCAGGATGGCCGGATCGAGGATAAACAAGTGCAGGGAAGGAAGCCCGGTCCGGGCGATATAAGCGAAAGCGGGCATGTCGGTTACCCGCAGGTCTTTGCGATGGACAAACAGAATCATCGGGCCGTCCCCCTAAAGCAGTGTAGAAAGCTTATCCGTGATACAAACATTCGCAAAGACTCAGCCGTTTTCCTGCCAGAAGAGCGCAACCCCGCCGCCGTTCCGGGGCATCCGCTCACCCAAACAGTCCGTACACGTTCCGACAAGTGGTCGAATCCGGGAAAACGGTGAAAACCGGTGTCGGCGGCTAATCGCCCAAACCGTGCGAATTCGCCGCCCTGCCGCTTCCTGTCGGAAGAAGCGGGGATGAACGAAATCAAGCCCTGCAGGGCGAATGGTTCGCTCCTCCAGGGCTTGGGCTTGTCCGTTCCGCTGCCTGTATTACTTGACTTCCGCCATGAACTGGTTGTACAGATCGTCACCAGCGATGCGGCGCGCGGTTACATAACGGGTTTTGTAGTACTTCTCGCTAAGCTTGTTCTTCACTACCCCTTCGTTGGAAGCCGAATGAATAAATTCGTCGTTGCCGAGGTAGATGCCGACGTGGGAAATGCCTTTGCCGTCGGTGTTAAAGAACACGAGGTCGCCGGGAATCAGATCGTTCTTGTCGACCCAGGTGCCCTCTTTGGCTTGGGCTTTCGATTGATGAGCCAGATCTACGCCGAATTGATTGAAGACGTACATCGTGAAGCCCGAGCAGTCGAAGCCTTTTGTGGTCGTTCCTGCGGTTCTGTACTTCACACCGATCAGCTCGTTCACGGTTTTCTCAAGCGTCGTTTCAGCGAAAGCGCTGCCAACGGAGGTGAAGAACAGTGCGACCACGGTGGTGATCATAATAAGTGCCTTTTTCAAGTGAAGCGGACTCCTTCCAGGTGCCTACGAGGTTAGCTGAGGGTTCGGTCGAAGGTGCCCTATGATCACTTTCCTGCGAGATCAATTCACCCGGAATGGTTCCCCCGTTTCCCGGCAAGCGGGAATTCGGCATGGTTCGATTTTTTTGTTTCCGGGTAATTATAATTCGCCTTTTAGCAACGATTTCCTCCTTTTGCGCAACATTTTTTTGAAAAATCGAAATTTCGAATCCCAACGGCACAGAAAAAACCCTTTTCTGCGGAAGAAAAGGGGAACGGTGGAAGTCTCGCCTTGCTTGCAAATGCGGGAGCCTTACTCCGTCAGTCGGCATAGATGCGGTACTGGGAAGCGATCGTCCATAGCTTGAACACCATATCGGTGATATGGAGCAGCTGCTGTACGATCAGGGCGGTCAGCCCCGCCCAGATCAGGGAAGCCGATAAGGCGGCGGCCGTAAACGCCCCGGACAGCGCGAGCAACAGGCAGGCCAGCAGCACGATGGCCGGCAGCTTGCGGACGAACAGGCCGAGTGACGATCCGAGTCCGCTTTCCGTCGTCCGGCCGAACTGGACGAACATGAAGAGAAGGCGGATCAGAAACCCGAATGCGGCATAGCCCGCTGCCCAGGGCAGCAGCGCAAGCGAGAGGGAAGCGTAATCGGCGTGCTGGGCGAACGCTTTCTTGACCACCGGGAACAGCCAATATACGGGAGCCAGCGTTATCGCCATTTGCAAGACGTAGTAGAGGAAGAACGAACCGCTGAGCCGCTTGATGCCCTGCAAAAAGCGGTAGCCGGCATTCAGATGCGGATTCGCCAGAGAGTAGTAGACGCCCGCGTTCAGAACCGGTGTCAACAGCATCCGCGCCGCCGCAACTCCGACCAGCAGCCAGATGTACGGATGACTGATGTCGGTTTTCATAAGCCGGAATTGACTTTCGGCCAGGAACAGCTGCGAAGCGGCGGCAGACAGATGCTCGCCCGGGTACCGGTGCATCAGCGGAACGACGACCGATTTGACCAGCATCAGCAGCAGGAAGCCCCAGGTGAAATGATAAAGCCACAAGACGAGCAGGAGGAAGGATTGCGACAACGTATCTTTAAAGCCGTTCTTCATATAACGCATCATAGGCGGCAGTCACCTCCTCACCAGGCGAGCCCGTTCAACAAGATCTCGATCCATTTCGCGATTCCGATCGTCAGGCGCGCTTTCCATGTATCGTCGACATTCACTTGCATGAAGTTATTAATCCGCTTATGCTCGAGGATCATCGTCATCTGCGGATCGATCGCCGCCCATTCGAGAGGGGCTTCGCTCGTAATCGTATACAGCACCTGAGGGTCCCGTCCGTCCCACACTTTCTCCACATCGGACCCGTCCGTGAAATGGAAGCGGACCGGCACGTCCATATAATGGCCGCCATTTTTTTTGATTAGGACGGCGGTTTCGTAGACGGTTTTGCCGTCCTGCTTCATCGGCCGCATCTGCACATGCTCGATGGAATAATCGGTCATGCCGCCACCATACACGAACTGATCGAAGTATTCGGCCCAGCTCGTTTTTGTTACGCTTTCGAGAACGGCCTGGAAATCGCTTGTCGTCGGATGTTTGAACTTCCAGCGGTCAAAATACGTTTTCATTACCCGCAGCATCGTCTTCTGGCCGATCTGCTTCTCGATTCCGGCAAGCACGAGCTTGGCTCGCGTATAAACGTTCTCGGCGTAGCGGCTATGTCCCCCGTATTGCCAGGAAGCCAGCTTCAGCGGCTCCGGCGAGGTCATATAACTCGATTCGATGGCAAAGTTCGGCTGCACTCCGTACTCGCTCATCATGATGAGATCTTCTGCGTAGGATGTAAAGCCTTCATCGAGCCACGCTTCCTCGAATTCGTTACTCGCCACCATGCCGTACCAATACTGATGGCCGATCTCATGGACGATCACCCGCTCCAGCTCGAAGCTGTCCGTATCTCCGGACGCTTCCCAGCCGGTGACCAGCGTCGGATATTCCATACCGCCCGCACCGTTGCCTCCCGGAGGCGGAATCACGATGGACAGCGTGGAGTAGGGGTATGTGCCGAACCATTCGCTGTATTTGGCGAGCGAGCGCTTGGCCGCATAGATGTACCGGTCTTTCAGCCCTTGGTGCGCGGGATCGAGGTACAGCTTGATTTTGACGCCGGGCACGTTGGGCGCCGAGAACGGTTCCTCGTAATATATAAAGTTCGGGGAAGCGGCCCAGGCGAAGTCATGAACGTCGTCCGCATAAAACTGATACGTCTTCTTCGTGCCGTCGTCCGAGGCGGGCTTGGTCGGAAACCCGGTAGCCGCCACCGTATAATTGGTAGGAACCTGGATGCGGACGTTATACATGCCGAAGTCGGAGTAAAACTCGGAGTTGCCGTGGTACTGATGGGTGTTCCAGCCTTCCTCTTCGCGTCCGCGCGTACCTTTCGGCTCGTAGACGGCGACTTTCGGAAACCATTGCCCGGCCATGACGAAATCGCCGACATACCCCATGCGGGCGAACACGTAAGGAAGCTTGACCGAGAAACGAATTTTGATCGTCGTCTCCGCGCCCGGATTGACCGGCTGGGGCAGGCGGATTTTCATCAGCGTTTGGTCCTGCTTGTTGCCGTCGTCCGGCTGGATGAACTGCATCGAGCGCATCAGATCGACGCCGTCTTCCGTTTGAATCGATTCAAGGCTCATGTGGCCGAAGCTGTCTTCCTTCATCTGATCGTTCCGCAGTTTGCCTCCCGATTCGCGCAGAAACGTCGACTTTTTGGATTGAAACGCGTTCGGATACAGATGGAAAACCAGCTCGCTGACCGGCTTCGACCCCGGATTTTTCCAAGTAAGCGACTGGGCGCCGGCCAGCGTCTTCTGCTCCGTGTCGAGCTGCACCGAGATATGATACTCCACGATGCGTTTGCTGAGCGGCTTCGGAGTATCGTTCACGGCGGGGGCCGGCGGCTCCAGCGCTTGTGCCGGCGGTTCGTTCAGGGCGGACATCGATGCGGGGGACTCGGGGCGTTCCGCGAACTGGGCGATCGTAATCGTCCCGGCGATCAGCAGGATCAGGAGCAGCCATAAGGTGTTGCGTTTGGACAGGCGGTTGATCATAAACGATTCTCACCCCGTTGACAAGCATCTACAGCATGTATATGTTTGCATTTGCCGGATTATTAGCTAAAATAAATGAAAGGTACGAATTTTTAGCGATATAATCTGAAGGTCCGCATTGTAGAGGGCTTCGATAAGAAGTCTTACTTAGGGGTCTTATATGGAAGGTGATAGCCATGGAAACAGGTGAAAAAGGGAAAAAGCTCGCGCTGAACGTGGTGAGCAATAAAGAGCATAAAGGATTCGGCGCCGGCGCGCTCGACCTGTCCAATCTGTCCAGCATCATTATTGATGGGGAAGATGCATACATCGACCTGGGTGCCATTCATGCGAAAAGCAAAGTGGAGCGCGGGATCAAATTTTCGATGAATAAGGACGACACGCCGAATGGCCGCAAGTGCTGGATCGTATGGGTATACGTGGGGCGCAGCGAGGAAGGACCGTTTTATGCCGGAGTCACGGCATGCGAGATGCTTGTCGATACCGAAGCGCGCAGAGGGTGGAAGATTCTTGCCGATCACGTAAATAAAATGGATTACGCCCTGAAGCAGCGCATCATTCTCGACGGGTTGAGCGATGGCGAGAAGGCGGCGCTGAAGCGCGTATTAGCCGAGCATAACGCCGAGTGGTGGGAACGTTCGGGAGAAGCGCTCAAGCAAGGGCTTGCCTGATTCCGGGCGGCCCAAAAAGATTTGTGTCGATTGTGTGTCAGCCGTTGTGAGATTTGGGCTTCTCGGTTAAACTAATTGGAGTATATTTGCACAATATACTAGGACAGCAAAAAGGCAGACGATTTTCGTCTGCCTTTTTGTATTGGTGTCCGGCGGATGCGGAGCGGGAAAGAGGGCGATGCACCGAGGAAATCCCGCTTCGCCGCTGCCGGCGCGGCTGCAACTGCGGCCGGCAACTTTCCCATCCGGAAGCCGGGACGCTCCTGTCACTCCCTCCTGTATCATTCAGTCGTTCCACCAGCGCTTCAGGTCGTCCCACCACGATCTGCCCGTTTTCTTTGGCGTATCCTTGCCGCCGTCGCTCGGCACGGCCGTTCCTTGATCGGAGCAGTATTCGGTCGGTTCCGTCCCTTTGACGAATACTTCGATCCGGGGATTCGGGCATTTGTCGGTAGCCAGCTTCCCGGAAGCCGGATCGATGTAGACGCTCGTAACATTGTCTGGCATCGGGAACAGCTTCGGCGGCACCGCCTCGAGCGCGTGCTCGGTAAAGTCGGCGAAGATTGGCGCCGCCTTGTAGGACTCCACGGCGCTGATCGTGCGATCGCGGTCGTAGCCGACCCAGACGGCGGTGGCGAGCTCCGGTGTAAAGCCGACCATCCAGGCGTCGGTGTTCGTCGTCCCGGTTTTGCCGGCAACAGGGCGCTTGATCTGTTCGGCGACCCGGCTCGCCGTAGCTCCGGGGTCGAATACGCTCTTCATTAGATTCGTCAGCACATAGGCGTATTCGGGCCCAACCACTTTTTCTTTTTTTGGCTTCGACTCATATAGAAGCTTTCCTGTGGCCGATTCGATTCGCGTGATCACCGTCGGTTCGACCCGCACGCCCTGATTGGCGAGAACCGCAAAGGCGGACGCCATCTCCAGCGGGCTTACCGGAAACGTTCCGAGCGCGAGCGAAGGAAGCGCCTCCAGCCTGCTTGTAATCCCGAGCTTGCGGGCGGTCTCGATGACTTTGTCCGCTCCCACCTGCTGAATCGTATGGACCGCGTAGATGTTGTCCGACTTGGCGATCGCTTCCCGCAAATCGATCAGGCCGTTCGGGTATTTATTGTTGAAATTGTTCGGCGTATACGTTTGGCGCCCGTTATCGTATTCGAATACGGTCGGCTCGCTTTTGAACTGGCTGACGGCCGTGACCGTTTTTTGCTGAAGCGCGGTTAAATAAACGAAAGGCTTGAAGGCCGACCCCGGCTGGCGGCTTGTAGAGACGGCACGGTTGAACTGATTGTCTCCGTACAGCTTCCCGCCGACCATGGCCCGGACGTAACCGGTACGAGGGTCGACTGCCACTAGAGCCGCCTGCAGTTCATCTTCATCGGGCAACGCCCTGGTCACTGCTTCCTCCGCCGTTTTCTGCATATCGAGATCCAGCGTCGTATAGATGCGGATGCCGCCTTCGTCGAATTCCCGTTCGTCGATCCCGAGCCGGTCGATCGCTACCCTGCGCACATAATCGCGGAAGTAAGGCGCCTGGACGACTGCCGCTTTTTTTCCGGACGGCTGGTAGACGAGTTCCTCCCGCTTGGCTTCCTCCGCTTCCTTGGACGTAATGAAGCCTTGGCTGGCCATCTCCGTCAAGATCAGTTCCTGCCGCTCCTTGGCTTTATCCCGGTCGAAGAAAGGCGAGTAGTAGCGGGGACCTTTGGGCACCCCTGCGATCATCGTGCTTTCCGCAAGCGTCAGCTCCCCTACATTTTTGCCGAAAAACAGCTTGGCGGCGGCCTGGACACCATAGGCGGAATTGCCGTAGTAGGTGGCGTCGTTCAGATACATCTCCATAATCTGATCTTTGCTCAGCTGCATCTCAAGCTGCACCGCATACATCGCTTCTTTTATTTTCCGCGACCAGGTCCGGTCCTGGGTTAAATACAGGTTGCGGGCGAGCTGCTGCGTCAGCGTGCTGGCCCCTTGCACGCGGTCCATATGCTGAAAGTTGACAACGACCGCCCGCGCGATTCCCCTGACGTCGAGTCCGATATGATCGTAAAACCGTTTATCTTCTATTGCCAGCGTTGCATCTATTAAATGTTTCGGTATGCCCGAAAGCGGCACGAATTCCCGATTTTTGCCGGACTGGAACGAACTGATCAGGTTGCCGTGCATGTCGTACATTTGGGAAGACAAGGCGAACGTGCCTACGGGAAGGGCTTGGGAACGCAGATAAAGCGCAAGTACAACGAGGCACGCCAGTCCGATCAGAGCGCAGCTGAACAGAAACGTCACCGCTTTGCGGAAACGTCCCTTTCGCGGGCGGCGGCCCGGTTTCGGCTCTACGCGGGCGGCGCGGCTTTGTTTGCGGCTGACGCTTTCCTCCATGGCGATCCCTCTTTCCTCATTGCTGCCTGATGAATTAATCGGTGCTGGTTTACTTTGGAAACCGATAGTCTTACTAGTATGGAAAAAGTTGAGCCCAGCTATTCATCATTAGAAGAAAGAAATGATCGGCCTTCCTGAATTTACTTGGAAGAAGTCCATTTCATTCAACCTACATAGTTGCATTTTTGCGCCGATTTACTATAATACAGACTGGTGCGATTTCATTTTTGGCCGCGGTCAAGTATAATCAACTTTATTAACTGGAAAGAGGGATGCCCCAATGGAATTGTGGTACACGGAGAAGCAGACCGAGCAATTCGGCATAACGGCTAAAATTAAAGAAACGCTGGTCACGGAAAAGACCGATTTCCAAGACTTGGCGATGATCGATACGGTAGAGTGGGGCCGAATGCTTGTGCTGGACGGTATGGTCATGACGACTGTGCGCGACGAGTTCGTGTACCATGAGATGGTGGCGCATCCCGCGCTGTACACTCACCCGAACCCGAAGCATGTGCTCGTAGTCGGTGGCGGAGACGGCGGCGTCATTCGCGAGGTGCTGAAGCACCCGCAGGTGGAGAAAGCGGTATTGGTCGAAATCGACGGTAAAGTCATCGAGTATTCCAAAAAGTATTTGCCCGAAATCGCAGGCGAACTGGACAACCCCCGGGTGCAGGTCATCGTCAACGACGGCTATATGCACATCCATGATCATAAAAATACGTACGACGTTATTATGGTAGACTCGACGGAACCGGTAGGTCCGGCGGTCGAATTGTTCTCCCGCGGCTTTTATCAAGGCATCTACGAAGCGCTGAAGGAAGACGGCATCTTCGTCGCCCAGACGGACAATCCTTGGTTCAAGGCGGACCTGATCCGCACCGTACACCGCGACGTAAGTGAAATATTCCCGATCGTGCGCGTATACGGGGCGAACATTCCAACGTATCCGAGCGGGCTGTGGACGTTTACGATGGGAAGCAAAACCTACGATCCGCTGCAAGTGGACGAGGCGAGCATTCCGGAGATCGATACGAAATATTACTCCCCGCGGCTTCATAAAGCGGCGTTTGCGCTGCCTAAGTTCGTTGAGGATCTGGTTCGCGGATAATGCCAAAAGTAACGGGAAGAGATGAGGGGAACCCTTCGTCTCTTTTTTTGCTTCCCAGGGACGGATTGAAATTCCGGCGGCCGTCATATACACTAAGAACGGTTAAGGAACAATTGGGAGGCTGTCGATTCCATGTGGACAACCAAGTGGAAAGGGAAAAGATTTCTGGCGAGTTTTCAATGAATCGACAGCCTCTATTGGAATACATAGGCGGGAGCGAACGGAAACATGAAACGGACGGTCCGGATCCGCATCGAAAGCAGACAAGCGGGGCAAAGCCATGTCCAGGAAACGGCTGGCGAGCTTTATCATAAGCAGGAATCGTACTACTTGCGCTATAGGGAGCCGGACTCGGAATCAGGGAAGACGACGGCGACGGTCAAGTGGGACGACAAGCAGGTCAAGGTTTTTCGTCACGGGGACGTTCAGTCCGACCTGACGTTTATTTCCGGTACCCGAACCGCAGGCTACTACGAGCTGCCACAGGGCCGGATGGAGATGGAATGCTTCACGCACGGTATCGAGCGTAAGCTCGACCGAGGATTGGGCACCTTGTCCTGGAGCTACGATTTGTACGCGAACGGCGTACATGCCGGGCGAATCCGGCTGAGGGTAGTCATTGAGGAGGAACAAGCGGAATGAGCACTATCGAACGGATCGAACGTTTATTGAAGGAAACGATTACGCTGGCGGCAGCGGAGGCGGGAATTGCCGGGCCGGCTGAGCTTCCGGCCATCGGGCTGGAAGTGCCGAAGGAGAAGGCGCACGGGGATTTGTCAACCAATATCGCGATGCAGCTGAGCCGGGTGGCGAAGCAAAATCCGCGGCAAATCGCCGAGCGGCTGATCGCCTGTCTCGATACAAAGAAGGCGTACATCGCCAAGGTCGAGATTGCGGGTCCGGGTTTTATTAATTTCTTCATGGATAAAAGCTACTTGTATGAAGTGATTCCGGAAGTGCTGGCGGCGGACGCCGATTACGGACGCGTGAATACGGGCGGGGGCCAAAAGGTGCAGGTTGAGTTCGTCAGCGCCAATCCGACCGGAAGCCTTCATCTCGGTCATGCCAGGGGAGCCGCGATCGGGGACGCCCTGTGCAACGTGCTGAATTTCGCGGGCTACCAGGTCAGCCGGGAGTATTACATCAACGACGCGGGCAACCAGGTGGACAACCTGGCCAAGTCGATCGAGGCGCGTTATTTGCAGGCGCTTGGGCGGGAAGCGGACATGCCGGAGGACGGCTACTACGGCGAAGATATCAAAGGGTTTGCCCAGGAGCTGAAGGAGCAGGAGGGCGACAAGCTGCTGGAGCTGTCCAAAGCGGAGCGGCTTGCTTATTTCAAGTCGTACGGGCTTGGCAAAGAGCTCGACAAAATCAAACGCGACCTGGCCAGATTCCGCGTTTCCTTCGACGAATGGTATAGCGAAACGTCGTTGTACACGGACGGGAAAATCGGGCCGGTGCTGGAGCAGCTTCGGACCGGTGGCCACATCTTCGAAGAGGAAGGCGCCACCTGGCTTCGAACGACCCCGCTCGGCGATGACAAAGACCGGGTGCTAGTGAAAAATGATGGAAGCTACACGTACCTTACGCCGGATATCGCGTATCATCGCACGAAGTACGACCGCGGCTACGACGAGATGATCAATATATGGGGAGCCGACCATCACGGATACATCCCCCGCGTGAAGGCGGCTATGGCCGCGCTCGGCTACGATCCGACAAAGCTGACGGTATTGATCGCCCAGATGGTCAGCTTGTACCAGAACGGCGAGAAGGTCAAAATGTCCAAGCGGACCGGCAAGGCGGTCACGATGCAGGACCTGATGGACGAGGTCGGCGTCGACGCGATCCGTTACTTCTTTACGATGCGCAGCAACGATTCCCACCTCGATTTCGATATGGATCTTGCGATCTCCAAATCGAACGAGAATCCGGTGTTTTACGTCCAATACGCACACGCCCGGATCTGCAGCATCTTCCGGCAGGCGGAGGAGCAGGGCGTCGCCCTGCAGCCTCTCGATACGATCGACTGGTCGGTCCTGCAGTCGGAAGCGGAGTTCGATCTGCTGCGCAAGATGGGAGAACTGCCCGCCGAGATTGCCGAAGCCGCAGCCCAATATGCGCCGCATCGGCTGATCCGGTACGTGTACGAGCTGTCTTCCGAATTCCATAGCTACTACAAGGCGGAGCGGGTCATCACCGAGAATGCCGATCTGACGCAAGCCCGGCTCGCGTTGCTGGCTGCCCTTCGCGTCGTCATCCGCAACGTGCTCTCGATGGTCGGCGTTTCGGCGCCCGCCTCGATGTAAGCGGGACGCGGAGAACAGGCGGGGTGCGTCTGCCCCCGCCTGTTAAGTTCCCAGATGCCGGAGCGCCCGCATGGCATCGACCTCGCCAGCCCGGATGCCGGATCGGGATTTAAGCCCGGTTACCGGATTCGACGTTTTTTGCAGCAGCGACTTGATGTCCCCGGGGGTTAGCTCCGGCCGGATCGTCAGCATAAGCGCGATGACGCCGGAAATGTGCGAGGTAGCCATGGACGTGCCGCTCAGCTCCATATATTTATGCTGCAGCCAGGTCGATTTGATTTTATCGCCGGGTGCGTAGATGTCTATCGATCGTCCTTTATTGCTGAACGAGGCAATCTTTCGGTTAGGCGCCGTAGCTCCTACGGAGATGACCTGAGAGAATCGGGCGGGATAATCGATGGAGGACTGCTTGCCTTCGTTGCCGGAGGAGGCGACGATGACGATACCCAGCTTATGGGCGTTGCGCACGGCGTCGTGCAGCGATTTGCTGCGGTTTTTCATACCGAAGCTCATGTTGATGATATGCATCCGGTTATGAACGCACCAGTCGATGCCCATCACGATGTCGGAGACGTAGGCGGTTCCGTTGTTATCGAACGCTTTGACCGGATGGATCATCGCGAGAGGAGCGACGCCGAGTATTCCCGATGAGCGGTTGGATGCGGCGATCGTCCCCGATATATGCGTGCCGTGGCCGTTGTCGTCGGTCGGCAGCAAGGAGCGGTTCAGCAGGTTGATCCCCCGCGAGATGCGGCCCCGCAAGTCGGGATGGGAATAATCGATGCCGGTATCGACGACGCCGATCCGGATTCGGCTGCCGCGCGTTTCCTTCCAGGCTTCCGGCGCCTTGATCTGCTTGACGCCCCATGGAATGGAGTTGCCGGCCTGGCGGAGCAGCACCGGCTGCTGCGGGTGCCGGATGCGGGCGGCGTGGACGCGAATCGGGATATCCTCTTCAATAAGCCGGATGCTCGGGTGTTGGAGCGGAGGGAAACCGGATTTCATCGTACAGCAAATCGCATGAATGATTTTCATCGGACGGATCACCGATTTTACGGGGAACAGCTCGCCGGCTTCTTCGAAAGCGGCCATAAACCGGGTGTAGGCCGATCTCGTTTTGAAGTGGATGATATGGCGTTTCTCCGCTACCCGGGACGATCCGATCGCTTCGTGCAGCATATGCAGCAGCGCCGATTCGCTCAAGTGAATTCCCTCCCCTGCAGCTGAAGTCGTTTACGCGATTATCATATGAACCTGTACCATATGCCCGCATGAGATGAGCGCCTTTTTTCGCGAAAGTTAGGCAGACGGTTGTGTCAACGGATCGGCGGGCTCATAGTATGAATAGAGGGCGCGTAGGGCTCTCTTGTCGTATGCAAGGTGGTGAACGGTCGTTCATCGTCCATGCGGATACAGTCTCAGCGGAAGTCGACGAGTTCGGCTTCCGTTTTTTTTGCGGGTGGATTTTGCCGGCTGTTTGCCGGATACGAATCCTTCTTCTTGCCGGATGCGCCGGTAGTTGCATTTTTGTATAAAATAGGTTTTACTTAATGAAGATAATGGGCATTTTAGAGAAGTGAACGTCGCTTGCGGCCGGCAGGGCGAGCAAGTATACGAATCGGTTGTCATCAGACCATGTTGGAAGGGAAGTGCTGGCCATGAGCAGCCAATATACGCTGAAGATCAATGCGGAACAAGCCAAAGAGATGCCGATGGTCGATCTCGCATTTGAAGTGTTGAAAGCATCCAAGAACCCGTACTATTATCGGGACCTGATGCAGGAAATCGCAAAAATCAAAGGTTTGACCGATGAAGAAGTGATGCAAGTGATTGCGCAGTTATATACGGAGATTAATATAGACGGAAGGTTTGCATGCGTCGGCACGAACCTGTGGGGACTGAAGCGCTGGTATCCGGTCGAGAAATCCGAGGACGGCGTCAATACCTCCAAACATCCGCGCATTATTAACGACGACGATGACGACGACTACTTCACCGAGGAGGAGGAAGCCGAAGAAGAGTACGAGTCGTATGAAGGCGAAGACGAGTTCAGCGGGGAAGAGGAAGAAGACTTCTACCAGGACGAGGAAACGATCGACGACGCTGAGATTGAAGAAGTAGAAGGCGAAATCGAAGAGATTGACGAGGAAGCCGAGGAAGAAGACGACTTCGAAGAAGACGAAGAGGCCGCAGAGGCTGAAGACGACGAAGAAGACGATGACGACAAGAAATAAGGGGCTGGAAAGGGCGGACTTGCGATCGCCGTCCGCCCGCCAAGTTCCCTTGACAGTCACCCGGCGACCGGGTAAACTATGTTTTGGGCTGTAGATTTACAATTCGGCAACGAATCCGACAAAGTGCCCCGTTCGCGGGAGTCACTTTTATTTTTTTTGCCCGACAAGCCGGGCGGACTTG
The DNA here is from genome assembly GCF_014705615.1 of Paenibacillus oceani. Lineage (GTDB taxonomy): Bacteria > Bacillota > Bacilli > Paenibacillales > NBRC-103111 > Paenibacillus_AB > Paenibacillus_AB oceani. The sequence continues at coordinate 15,501 of NZ_JACXJA010000001.1, read as the reverse complement.
TTTTCAGACTTGAACGGAGGTTTACAAACGTGACCAAGTATATTTTCGTAACAGGCGGCGTCGTTTCTTCGCTCGGTAAAGGCATTACCGCTGCGTCCTTGGGAAGATTGCTCAAAAACCGGGGGCTGAAGGTAACCATTCAGAAGTTCGATCCGTATATCAACGTCGATCCGGGAACGATGAGCCCGTACCAGCACGGTGAAGTTTTCGTAACCGACGACGGTGCGGAGACCGATCTGGACCTCGGCCACTATGAGCGGTTTATCGATATTAATTTGTCCAAGACGAGCAACGTAACGACAGGAAAAATCTATTCATCGGTCATTACGAAAGAGCGCCGCGGCGAATATTTGGGCGGAACCGTTCAGGTTATCCCTCATATTACGAACGAAATCAAGGATCGCGTATTCCGTGCGGGACGGGAGACGCAATCGGATATCGTCATCACGGAAATCGGCGGTACGGTCGGGGATATCGAAAGCTTGCCGTTCCTGGAGGCGATCCGTCAAATCAAGAGTGACATCGGCCGCGAGAACGTCATGTACATTCACGTTACGCTGATTCCTTACCTGAAGGCTGCAGGAGAAGTGAAAACGAAGCCGACCCAGCACAGCGTCAAGGAACTGCGCAGCATCGGTATTCAGCCGCAGGTCATCGTATGCCGGACGGAGTATCCGCTCGCCGAAGAGATGAAGCGGAAGCTGGCTTTGTTCTGCGACATCGATTCGGATGCGGTGATCGAGTGCCAGGATGCGGACACGCTGTACGAAGTGCCGATGATTTTGCGGGAGCAAGGGCTTGACGATATCGTCGTTAAGCATCTGAAGCTCGACGCGTTCCGCAATCCTCCTGACATGACCGAGTGGGAGCGGCTCGTAGCTAAAGTCAAATCGCTTCGCAACCGGACGGAGATCGCTATCGTAGGCAAATACGTAGCGCTTCACGACGCTTATTTGAGCATTGTCGAAGCTTTGGGTCATGCCGGCATCGACTGCGACACCGACGTTAAAATTCGCTGGGTCAACGCTGAGGAAATTTACGATCATAATGTGGCCGAGCTGCTTAGCGGCGTTCACGGCATTCTCGTACCGGGTGGGTTTGGAGACCGGGGGATCGAAGGCAAAATATCGGCGATCCGGTATGCTCGCGAAAATCGCGTTCCGTTTTTCGGCATCTGCCTCGGCATGCAGGTTGCTGTCGTCGAATACGCACGGTCCGTCGCCAACCTGGAAGGGGCGAACAGCTCGGAGATTCATCCGACTACGCCGTATCCGGTCATCGATCTTCTGCCGGAACAGAAAGATATCGAGGATCTGGGGGGCACGATGCGGCTTGGGCTGTACCCTTGCAAAATCGCCGAAGGCTCGCTGGCTATGCGATGCTACGAAGACGAGCTCGTATATGAGCGTCATCGGCACCGGTATGAGTTCAACAACGAATATCGCGAGTTGCTGGAGTCGGCCGGCTTGAAAATATCGGGCACTTCCCCGGACGGACGACTGGTGGAGGTCGTGGAGCTGCCGGATCATCCGTGGTTTTTGGCGGTGCAATTCCATCCGGAGTTTACGTCCAGACCGAACCGTCCGCAGCCGCTGTTCAAACATTTTGTGAGAGCTTCGATGGAGCTGGCGGTCCAAACGGACTGAAACAATAACTTTTTTTGTAAAACCTGACAACTTTCTTTGGAATCCAGCAGGAATCCGAAGAACCGCAGCGAATGAGTAATTAGTAATGAGACGGATCGGCACGCCATAGGGCGTTTTCCGTACCCGTCGAACAAGCGGAGGGTGTGAGCGGGAGGTAAACCTGCTCATACACAGTTGTGAGGAGGTTTGATGATTGGATAAGAAGAAGGTATTGATTGTCGACGACCAAAACGGCATCCGGGTTTTGCTGATGGAAGTGTTCAGCAACGAAGGGTACAATACGTTTCAGGCTTCCAACGGCAAATTGGCGCTCGAAATCGTCCGCAAAGAATCTCCCGATCTGGTTTTGCTCGATATGAAAATCCCGGGTATGGACGGCTTGGATATTTTGAAGCATATCAAGCAGATTGACGTAAGCATCAAGGTCATTATGATGACGGCGTACGGCGAGCTGGATATGATCAAGGAAGCGACCGACCTGGGAGCTCTTATGCACTTTACGAAGCCTTTCGATATTGACGATTTGAGGCACGCCGTCAACAAGCAACTGCGCTCGGACCCGCCGAGGCTGGCGATAGGATCCTAATCCGGATCCTATTTTTTTTGTCCGGACGGCCGGCGGAAGGAGGGCGATCGCGCCCGAGCAGATCAAATCCTTCCATATATATGTAACGTCGGAGTACGAAGGGCGGGACAGGCCGACAATTCGCCGACGGGCGTTACCATTTGAGGGACGAGTATGATATAATAGTCCAGTATTGCATTCGGAACCAATTCAGAAGAACGTTTAGGAGGAACGAAAATGCCGCTTGTTTCAATGAACGAGTTTTTGCCGAAAGCAAAAGCGAATAAATTTGCAGTCGGACAATTCAACATGAACAATCTGGAGTTTGCTCAAGCGATTATGGAAGCTGCGATGGAGGAGAAGTCTCCTTTCATCTTTGGTGTGAGCGAAGGCGCACTGAAATATATGGGCATGGAGTACACGGTAGCGATTGCGGAAGCAGCCGCCAAAAAATCCGGCTTGCCGATTGCTCTTCACCTCGACCACGGAAGCAGCTTCGAAGTCGCTATGAAATGTATCCGCGCCGGCTTCAGCTCGGTTATGTTCGACGGCTCCCATTACACGCTTGAAGAGAATATCCGCCTGACCAAAGAAGTCGTAAAAGCCGCTCATGCGATGGGCGTATCCGTCGAAGGCGAGCTCGGAACGATCGGCGGCGTCGAAGACGACATCAGCCTCGACGAAGAGCATGCGAGCTTGGCCAAGCCTGAGGAAGCGATCCGTTTCTATGAAGAGACCGGTGTCGACTGCCTGGCGATTGCCGTAGGCACCGCACACGGCATGTACAAAGGCGAGCCGAAAATCCATTATGACATTATCGAACAAGTGGCGAAGGCTGTTCCCGTGCCGATCGTGCTGCACGGCGGTTCCGGCGTTCCGGACGAAGCGATTCGTCTGTCGATCGCAGCCGGCGTAGGCAAAATCAACGTAAACACCGAAAACCAAGTGGCTTGCACCGAAGCGATCCGCGAAGTACTTGCCAAGGACGCCAACGTATACGATCCCCGCAAATATTTGACGCCTGCCCGTAAAGCGATGGTTGAAGTCGTGAAATCGAAAATCCGCCTGTTCGGCAGCAGCAACCAAGCTTAATATCCATAAAACGACAAGTACCAGCATACACATAAAACGTCTAGCGAAGCGATAACAGGATTGTACCGGCGGGAACGGTTTCCCGCCGGGGTTCCTTTTTCTTTCTGCTTGCGTGCAACAAGTACAATACCGGAGTCTGCCCGTCCGGCAGACGGCAATGGTAGAGGAAGACTCCGAGAGTCTGCCTAATAGGGAGGAATTTGCCGGAATGACGGGGAAACTTTTGATCGCGGGAGGCCGCTCCCTGCGTGGAACGGTAACGATCAGCGGAGCGAAGAACAGCGCGATCGCGTTGATTCCCGCGGCGATCCTGGCGGAAACGAAGGTTGTGCTCGATAATCTCCCGCTCATCAGCGATGTCGATATTTATACCGATTTGCTGGGCGAGCTCGGAGCGAGCGTCGTACGCAGCGGTGACCAGATGATTATTGATCCGGGATCGATCCGATCGGTGCCGATGCCTAATGGCAATGTGAAGAAGCTTCGGGCTTCTTATTATTTGATGGGTGCTTTGCTTGGCCGGTTCGGAGAAGCAACGATTGGGCTTCCCGGCGGATGTAATTTCGAGCCTCGACCGATCGACCAGCATATCAAAGGGTTTGAGGCGCTTGGAGCGGAAGTGCGCAATGAGTTCGGAAGCATACATATCCGGGCGAAGCAGCTTCGCGGAGCTAAAATTTACTTGGATGTAGTCAGTGTAGGAGCGACGATCAACATCATGTTGGCGGCTTCTCGCGCCAAAGGAACCACTTTGATCGAAAATGCGGCCAAAGAGCCAGAAATTATAGATGTAGCTACCTTATTGAATGCCATGGGAGCGAAGATTAAAGGAGCCGGTACCGAAACGATCCGGATTGAAGGAGCCGATTCGCTGCACGGCTGCAGGCATTCCATCATTCCCGACCGCATACAGGCAGGTTCTTATATGATCGCGGCGGCGGCTACCCGCGGAGATGTCGTGATCGACAATGTCATTCCGAAGCATATGGAAGCGTTAACCGCCAAGCTGCAAGAGATGGGTGTCCACATTTACGAGATGGACGAATCGATACGCGTCGTAGGCCAGCCGGAATACGAGAGTGTAGACGTCAAGGCGCTTGTGTACCCCGGTTTCGCCACCGATCTCCAGTCCCCGATGACCAGTCTCCTCACCCAAGCCAAAGGCGTCAGCATATTGACCGATTATGTGTACAACAACCGGTTCAAGCACGTTCCCGAACTGATTCGCATGGGCGCCAAGATTAAGGTGGAAGGGCGTTCAGCGATTATCGAAGGTGGCATATTGTCGGCTGCGAAGGTTAGGGCTACGGATTTGCGTGCCGGAGCCGCGCTGTTTACCGCCGCATTAACGGTGCCGTCTGGAGTCACCGAGATTTCCGGTATCGAGTATATATACCGGGGCTATGAGAATTTGGTGCCCAACCTGCGCAGCCTCGGGGCGGAGATTTGGGAAGAAGACGCGGGAGTAGAGACTGTTGCAAGAATAGATTAAAAGAAATTCGGAAATGATAGGTTTATATGGCTTTGGCCGGTTTGAATAACGAATAGTGTGGTGGATAATGAGATGGATATGCATCTGGCACAGCTGGAGCAGCTGAAACTGACCGACTTGTACAAGTTGGCGAAAGAGCACCAAATAGCCTCATACGGCCAAATGAAGAAAAAAGAACTGATTTTTGCAATTTTACGCGCCCAAGCCGAAAAGGGCGGATTGATGTTTATGGAAGGTATCCTCGACGTGTTGTCCGAGGGCTATGGCTTTTTGCGTCCGATTAACTACTTGCCTAGCTCGGAAGATATTTATATCTCCCAGTCTCAAATCCGCAAGTTTGATTTGCGATCCGGCGACCGCGTATCGGGAAAATGCAGACCGCCTAAAGAAAATGAGCGCTATTTCGGGTTGCTGCAGGTAGAAGCGGTTAATGGAGAGAAGCCCGAGACGGCTGCCGAACGCCTTCACTTTCCTGCCCTTACGCCCCTGTACCCTCAGCAGAAATTCGTTCTGGAAACGACTCCCGAGAAAGTGTCCACCCGTATTATGGATATGCTAAGCCCGGTCGGCATGGGACAGCGGGGACTGATCGTCGCGCCTCCGAAAGCGGGTAAGACGCTGCTGCTCAAGGAGATCGCCAACAGCATCTCGCTGAACTATCCGGATGTGGAGCTTTTCGTGCTGCTGATCGACGAGCGGCCGGAGGAAGTGACGGACATGCAGCGCTCCGTCAAGGCGGAAGTGGTTGCTTCGACCTTCGACGAGCTACCGGAAAATCATATCAAAGTAGCCGAACTCGTTCTGGAACGTGCTAAACGTTTGGTAGAGCACAAAAAGGACGTCGTCATTCTGCTTGACAGCATTACCCGGCTGGCGAGAGCGTATAATCTCGTCATACCGCCTTCGGGAAGAACGTTGTCCGGCGGTATCGATCCTGCGGCGTTTCATCGCCCGAAACGGTTTTTCGGTTCTGCGCGGAATATCGAGGAAGGCGGCAGCTTGACCATTTTGGCGACGGCGCTCGTGGAGACCGGTTCGAGAATGGATGACGTCATCTACGAAGAGTTCAAAGGAACGGGCAATCTGGAGCTGCATCTGGACCGCAAGCTTGCAGAGCGTCGTATCTTCCCGGCGATCGACATTCGCCGTTCGGGTACGCGCCGCGAAGAGATGTTGCTAACCAAAGAGGAGCTCGAGAAAATTTGGGCGATCCGCAAAAATATGAACGATTCCCACGATTTTGTCGATGCGTTTCTTAAAAAGCTCGGCGATACGAAAACGAATCGTGAATTTTATGAAACACTGGAAGCCAAACCGGACGGCAAGCGGGTCAAAAATTCCGCCTCTTAATAGCCGCCTCGGCATACTTGAAATGAAAAAGAGGGAAGCCTCATGTATTTGGTATATGCGGACGAAGCGGGTAACGTATTCGATCATCCGGAGTGGACAGCACTCGGCCGCAGCGGTGACATGATTACGGAAATATGGGAAGACGAGCTGATTCCGCTGCCGGAAGGGGCAACCTTGGTCAGTCTGCCGGCAACGCGTGCGATTGGCTGGAACGAGCAGGCCGGGTCGATGCAGGCGATGGAAGGCCCCTATCAAGCGGTCGGAGCGCTGCTTCCTCAAGGATTTACGCGTCTATTGCTTCCTGGCTATGCCAAGAAGGACAAGTCGCAATTGCTTCCGTTATTCGGGTATACGGCGGTTGCCTGGAAGGACGGCGCTTTTTATGTCGCTGCCCGGCAAAGCGACGATCCCGAACCGTGGAATCCGCGCAACTGCGATACGAAGGAACTGGAGCTTGGAGTCAACCGGTTAACCGGGGCTTACCCGGACAACCGGCTGTACCAGCATTTGTCCAAGTGCGCCTTGGAGTACGAATGCTTAACCGCCTCCAACACGTTTTTGTCCCGGCTGGAAGGGGCAGTGCCGGTGTCGTATTCCTGCAACGCCGGATGTTACGGCTGTATCTCGGAGCAGCCGGATGACAGCGGATTTCCGGCGCCTCAGACCCGGATGAACTTCAGACCGACGGTGGATGAGATCGTTCAGGTCATGCTGGAGCAATTGCAAACTCCGGATGCGATCATCAGCTTCGGACAAGGGTGCGAGGGCGAGCCCTCGACGCAGGCCAAGCTGATTATCGAGGCGATCCGCCGCGTGCGCGAGCAGACCCGTAACGGATATATCAACATTAATACGAACGCGGGCTTAAGCGATCATATCCGGGCGATTGTCGATGCGGGTCTTGATCTGATGCGGGTCAGTACGATCAGCGCGCTGGATGACCATTATAATGCATACTACAAACCTCGCGGCTATACGCTGGCCAATGTGGAGAAATCGCTCACCTACGCCACCTCCAAGGGTGTGTATACATCGATCAATTACCTCGTATTCCCCGGAGTAACCGACAGGGAAGAGGAGATCGAAGCGATGCTGGGCTTCGCCAAGCGGACCGGATTGAGGCTGATCCAGCTGCGCAACCTCAATATCGATCCGGAAGGTTATTTGCAGCTTATACCGCAAAAACGCGGCAACACTTACGGAATGAAGCAAATGATCGAGATATTCGAAGCGGAGCTTCCGGATGTCGTCATCGGCTCGTACACGCACATTCCGCCGCGGGCACCAGCCAAATGATGGGGGTGTACAAAACGTGTTGCATTTATCGGAAAAAACATGTTATAATGCGCTCATGTGTCCATATAACTCTGGGTCCAAATGAGACTCAGGGCGGAGAGAGGTGAAAGGCTCATGAAAACAGAAATTCAACCGAAATATTATGTAACGACGGCAACTTGCGCTTGCGGTAATTCGTTTGAGACGGGTTCCATTAAGCAAAACCTCCGCGTGGAGATTTGCTCCGCATGCCACCCGCACTTTACCGGTAAGCAGAAGTTTATCGACGCCGGCGGACGTGTTGATAAATTTAAGAAAAAATACGGCATTTAATTTTACACGTATGGCGTACGATTCCTCGTGTATACAACAACCTCTCTTGGTCATCCTAGAACCAAGGGAGGTTGTTTCTTTATGAAGATCAGACCAGGCTTGCTGACTGCAGCCGTGCTGCTTCCGATGCTGCTGACTGCCGGATGTGGGGGCGGTGACGGCACCTCGAGGACGAAGTCGTACCAGAACGACGGTTACTTGGGCATGACGAACACGAATCCGAGCTTGCCCTTGACTCCGACTTACCATACGTATGAGGTCGATACCAGAATGATGCGCGATGCGGTTACGCCGATCGCGGGCGTCCGGAATGTCCGGATCGTCATGAACGGGGCGAATGCCAGCATAAGGGTCATTACCGCCAAGGGGTTGTCCGAGCAGGAGAACGAGCGAATCCGCAGCGAAGCGGCGCAAGCGTTGCAGCATGCGGTGCCCCGATACAATTTTAAAGTCACGACCCGCAGCGAGTAGCCGGGAGCCGCTTCATAAGATGCCAAATGATGAAGGTTGCGTTAAGTCGGCCAATCCGCTATACTAGGTTTACCGTGCTAGATGGGGAGGTAGCGGTGCCCTGTACCCGCAATCCGCTACAGCGGGGTCGAATTCCTGTTTTCGGTCTTGTCGATGTGAGGTCTGACTTTTACACGAAGTGTTGACGGTCGGGTCCTCCGCAATGGACGCTTGTGAACCCGGTCAGGTCCGGAAGGAAGCAGCCGTAAGCAAGATGGTTCATGTGCCGGAGGAGTGCCTGACTCGAGCTAACCGGTAAAGGTTCCGCTCGGATCGCAAGATCAACGGCAGGTGCACGGTAACTAAATATGACGATTGCCGAGAAATAACGCCGATTCAGACGTCGCGAGACGCTGATTCGGCGTTTTTTGGTTTGGAACTGGAATCGCTTGGAAGGAAAAAACAGATCCGAGTAGAATTGTTATAAGAAGGGGGCCGGGCCGGACGTTAGCCCGGTATTATAAATAGAAGGTGGTATTGCATGGAAAAATTCCGGATCACGATGCCGTCTACGCAAACGTTTATTCGCAGTCTCGATGCGGTCCCGGCTGCCATTATGGATGCAGATGGCACAATAGTAGAGTGTAATCGCGCCTTTTCTCATCTGTTCGGCGGGAGATGCGGCGTAGGCGGCTCCATATTTATGCTGGTGCCTGAGGAATCGTGTCTGGAAGCGATATGCGAGCGGTGCGAGAACAGCATGGACGAGGACGGCACGATCGAGATCAAGTTGAGGGCCGGACAGGGAAAACAGGTGGCGACCCGCTGCTGGTTCGGGCGTGCGGAGTCGGGCGCACGGCATCTGTATGCTCTTTTATTGTCCGGTTTGGCGCCGGGGGAGCTGAGCTTGCTTCAGCAATTTTCGGGTACATTTGTCCGGGATGTCAATTTGGGAGTTCTCGTGGTCGATCAGGAGTTCCGTCTGGTCGATATTAGCGACATGGCCTGCCATATTCTTGGAATCGACCGGCAGTCGTCGCTAGGTTTTCCGATGGAGGAGGTGTTCCGGTCCGTGCCGAAGGAGCATCGTCTTGTTCAGCGCACACTGTTGGACGGTGTGTTGGTCAGAAGCCACGCGGTCTCCTGGACGAACGACCGGCAGCGTTACGAGCTGCTGATGGACTCCAATCTCATTCGCGATCCGCTTGGCCAAGTGGTGGGAGCTTATGTGATTTTCAAAGATGTAACCAACCTCCGTTCTTTGGAGCAGCAAGTGCAGCGAAGCGACCGTCTCGCCATGATCGGACAGATTGCCGCCGGAACGGCCCACGAGATTCGCAACCCTCTAACGTCCATTAAGGGCTTCTTGCAGGTGCTGAACCGGACGTTCCATCAAAGCGGGATGGAGAGGGAGGAAGGCTACACGGATTTGATGCTGGCTGAGATTGACCGGATTAACGAGCTGGTCAACGAGTTTTTGCTGCTGAGCAAACCGAAAAACGTGACCTTTGACAAGATTGATATTTCCTCGGTGCTGCGGGACATATTGCCGATTATTAACAACCAGGCTGTTCTGCACAATGTAACGATCCAGTATCAGTCGGTTTACCAGATTCCGAAAATTATCGCCGACCGGGAGCTGCTCAAGCAGGTGTTTATCAATTTATGCAAGAACGGGATAGAAGCTATGACGCAAGGGGGGACATTAACGATCATTGAGAAGATAGACGCCCGGGCCAGAAAGGTGCATGTGGAAGTTCAAGATTCGGGTGCCGGCATACCGGCTTATTTAATCGATAAAATATTCGATCCGTTCTTTACGACCAAAGACAGCGGCACCGGCCTCGGGCTCTCCGTCTGCCAGCGGATCATCCACGATATAGGAGGCAGCATTCGCGTTTCCTCCAAAGGCTTCGGCACGACATTTACGGTCATCGTACCGTTTTCCCCGAGCTAACCCCGTGCGGTTGGTCAAAAGGAAGAGGTTTAGTGTATAATGGAGTACATGAACCTCATGGGTTAGAGAAGGATCTAACGAACTTTTCGGGGAGAAACGCCAATGGCGCACATTGCATTATACCGGACTTGGAGGCCGCAAGCCTTCCGGGATATCGTCGGACAAAAGCATATTACACAAACGCTGCAAAATTCGCTGCGGGACGGACGGCTCACCCACGCCTACCTGTTCAACGGTCCCCGGGGGACCGGAAAGACGACAGCCGCCAAAATATTAGCCAAAGCTGTAAACTGCGAGAGGGGTCCTGCGGAGGAGCCGTGCAACGAATGCTCTGCCTGCAGGCGCATTACCGAAGGCGCCGTGATGGACGTCGTCGAGATCGACGCCGCCTCCAACCGGGGCGTGGAGGAAATTCGCGACATCCGGGAGAAGGTGAAGTACGCCCCGACCGAAGTGAGGCACAAAGTGTACATTATCGACGAGGTGCACATGCTCACGACGGAAGCGTTTAATGCGCTTCTCAAGACGCTGGAGGAACCGCCTGCCCATGTCATGTTTATCCTTGCGACGACAGAGCCGCACAAGCTCCCGGCCACGATCATCTCGCGGTGTCAGCGGTTCGATTTCCGCCGGGTGCCGTTGGACGAGCAAGTGTCGCGCCTCACCTATATTTGCAGCCAGGAGAACGTGAATGCGGAGAACGAGGCTCTCCAATACGTAGCGCGCTTGTCGGACGGCGGGATGCGGGATGCGCTTAGTCTGCTCGATCAGATTATCGCATATACCGGCAACGACGTCACGCTTCAGGAAGTGCTGGCCATCACCGGAGGAATCGGACTGGAGCAGTTCGGCCGGCTGGCCGAGGCGGTTGCGGGACGGGATGCGGGTGCGGCGTTGGAATGCATCGAGCTTCTGATGCAGGAAGGCAAAAGCGCCGAGAAATGTATGGAGAATCTGATCGATTATTTCCGGGACGCCTTAATGCTGAGGCTGGTGCCGAACGCAGAGGAGTGGACCGACCGGATTACCGATCCGGGGGCGTTCCGTGCGATGATCGGATCGTTCTCGAGCGACCATCTGTTCCACATCATCGACGTGCTGAATCATTATCAGACCGAGATGAAATATTCGGCCCAGCCGCAGACGATCTTCGAGGTGGCGGTGCTTAAGCTGTGCAGTTCTTCGCCGGCGGGCAGCGTCCCGGTCGAACCCCAGCAAGGGGCCGCCGAGAAAAGCGGAGATCCGGAAGTCGCGGCGCTTAACCGGAAAATCACGCAGCTGGAGCAGAAATTGGATCAGCTTCTGAAAAGCGGGGTGGCGCCGGCTGGCAAAGAATCGTCCCAGCGATCCGCAGCCCCGCCCAGATCCACTTCTTCCTCAGTTGCAATGAAGGCGGGCATCAAGCTGGACCCCTACTTGCCGCATGCCGAGTCGCCGACGCATAAGCAGGTGCTGAGCAAGTGGGGACAGGTGCTGCAGCAGGTAAAAGAGCGCAAAATTATGGTCCACGCCTGGCTGGTGGACGGGGAGCCGGTAGCGGCGAGCGAAGATACGCTGCTGCTAGCTTTCAAGAGCGCGATGCACCGGGAGACGACAGAGAGACCGGCTCACAAAGAGCTGATCGAACAGGTGATCTCCGAATTGCTGGGCTCCCCGCTTCGGCTCGTTACGGCGATGCTTAAGGATTGGAAGGCTGCGCAAGCCGATACGGCGGAGCAGCCTGAAGTGATGCGCATGGAGTCGCAAGAGGCGGCAGGTCAGCCCGGCGACGACGTCGTAGACGAAGCTATCAAGTTGTTCGGCCAAGATCTGGTCGTAATCAAAGAATAATCCGGGAGGATGAACTCGCTATGAACAATATGCAACAGATGATGAAACAAGTGAAGAAGATGCAGGAGCAAATGGTAAAGGCGCAAGAAGAGCTCGGCACCAAAACGGTTGAAGGCAGCGCAGGCGGCGGGGTTGTGACTGTAACCGCAACGGGACATCGCAAGCTAACGAATATCGTGATCAAGCCGGAGGCTGTAGATCCTGAAGATGTGGATATGCTCCAGGACCTTATTTTGACGGCCGTCAACGACGCGCTTACCAAGGCGGAGCAGATGGCGGAGCAGGATATGGGACGTCTGACCGGCGGCATGAAGATGCCGGGCTTGTTCTAATTGAAACGTAAAGGAGCCGTTCGTTTTGTACTACCCGGAACCGATCGCCAAATTAATAGACGCCTTTTCGAGGTTGCCGGGAGTGGGTCCGAAGACGGCCGGCAGACTGGCTTTTCACGTGCTGCGCATGAAGGAGGAGGATGTGCTCGATTTCGCCAAATCGCTCGTTAGCGTCAAGCGGAACTTGCACTACTGCTCCGTATGCTGCAACATTACCGATGTCGATCCGTGCCGCATCTGTCAGGACAAGAAGCGGGACGGTTCCGTCATCTGCGTCGTTCAGGAAGCCAAAGATCTTGTGGCGATGGAGCGGACCAAGGAATATAACGGCTACTATCATGTGCTGCATGGGGCGATATCGCCTATGGAAGGAATCGGGCCTGACGAGATTCGGATTGCGGAGTTGCTGCGGCGGCTTGGAGACGAACAGGTGCAGGAGCTAATTTTGGCGACGAATCCGAATATCGAGGGGGAGTCGACGGCGATGTATTTATCGCGGCTCGTCAAACCTTTCGGCCTCAAAGTTACACGGATCGCTCACGGGCTTCCGGTAGGCGGGGATTTGGAATATGCCGATGAAGTGACGCTGTCCAAGGCGCTCGAAGGACGCAGGGAACTGAGTTAATGCGAATAAGCTGTGCGGAACGTGGCATACGTTCCGTGCGGCTTTTTGTGCGCTTGGCAGCGCTTCGACTAAGGAGTGAAAGTCTCCTCTACACCGCGTGGCGGCGGAAGTAGTGGCTGACGCATAGTGCTCAGTCCGTGAGGATGGGTGCGGAGGTAGCGAAGGCAAAGCCCGGAACAGGCGGCGAACCATGATGGCTGACGGAGTCGGATAACCTTGCGAAAAGTGGGAATGTCCAATACCGCTACAGACCCCGTAAGTTAGGAGGACTGGATTCGGGTGAAAGTCGAATGACGTGACCCAAGGAGAGTTCATCGTTTCCATCGCAAGGTGGTAAACCCTGATCAAAGCCGTGAAGGATAAGACAGGACTATGGATGGTGAGCAGTCAGACGTAGGGATAGTAGCGAAAAAGCTTACCTGAAAGGCCGCAAGGGGAAGTGAAGCGGCGCAAAGTCGTCGCTGCAAGCTTTGACCCAAGTAGTTTCCCCATCCCCTTAGGTATGGGTTCAGCTCCTTAAAGAAACGCTTTCGGGAATTAGACGGTTGGATTCGCAGGCGTCTGCGCTCCGTCCAACTTCGCAGCTGGAAGTAAGGTAAGGAAGCTCCACCGTGAAATGAGGCGCCGAGGTTGGGATAACAGTGATATGCCTGGTCTACGTATGAGGGCATGGAGGAGTTCACATTCAACCTATGCTCAGTTCGCGATGCCAAACAAGTGGTTTGAGGAAATGGGTCTATGCAGTCTTCTTGAGCTTTACAACATCACCCCCCAAAGGGGATAATCTTGGAGGAGCCGGATGCGATGACCCGCACGTCCGGATCTGTGAGAGGCCCATGCAATTGTGCATGGGCCTACTCGATTTGACGAGAGCGAATGATTAAGTTCGCTCGCTAAAGCGTTAAGGGAACTAATGCCATCCGGAACCAAGTTAGAGAAGCCACCTTTCTTCTGCCCTGCTTCTTCTGGGGGGAGGATGAGCCGAATAGGAGCGGTTTGTAACCTTTATTTTGCCCGAAAACCAGCTTGAACACGGAATAAGAGTGGTTTGAAGCTGCTAAAATCAGCGGAAAGGATACACCCCCCACTAATTGGTTGAGATAAGAGGTGCAAACCGCTTCTATTCGTTTTAGTTTTGCGAATAGGTCGAAAATAGAAGATTCCAAAGGCTCTTATTTTGTTAGTTGGCCCGCGTGCATGCGTTTGGCCAAGGCGAACATATTCTGCTTATAAAATGAGGGGAACTAGCTTCATTTGGAGTCGAGTTGTTTTACTTAAAACCTCATCAACCAGCGACTTATGCAAATGTGCCCACTCCTTTCCTGCGAGCATGCGCGTGGGTTTGCACGTCAAGAAACATTAAGATGATTTTCCCCGAAGGGTATTCTTAATTGCGGTACGCCCGACATTTCCGTTCTGGAAAAGCCTCTACTTTCATAGGTATTACTAAGCCGAGAGCTTCGATACCGATGGGGGTGGGGTGGACATGTTGTGGCGTTTTCCTTGGAAGTGGAGAAAGAAGCAGGAAGATCCGTTGTTGAAGGACAAGCAGATTTTGCTCGAAGAGATCCGTGTTGCGGTGGTGGAGTGGCAGTATGCTCAGCAAAGGCTGGATTATATGGTCGAGCAAGACCAGATTGACTACGCGATATACGCGCTGGAAGCGGCGGAGAAACGGTATGAGATGCTGCTCAAAAACGCCAAAAAATTGAATATCCATGCGCTTCATGTCGGCATGAGCAGAGTGGCGGAGGGGTAACCATGCGAACGATCTGGCTCGGAGTACTGCTTATTTCATCGATTCTTTTGGTTGTTGTCCTTATGCGCCGCAAACATTCTCGCCAGTGGATCGGTTATGCCGTGCTGCATATTGTAGTCGCTGCTTTTTTGCTGTACTTCGTCAACCTGGCCGGCTCGTATTATGATTTTCGAATTCCGGTCAATATGCCGACGGTCGCGACGGTGCTAATGCTGGGTGTCCCGGGGCTGCTTATGCTCGTCGGGTTGAAGTTCGTATTATTCTAAGAACTAGCGGGATACCGCGTGAAGATGAGCTTCGCGATCGTATTAATCGATACGTCTAAGAAAAGAAATCGGCAACCCGGGAAACCTGGACGGAGCAGAGGCGCCGCTAGATCGGCAGAAGCTTTTATGCAAAGTTCTGAGCGGAAGTTATTTAGAGCAGTGAAGCGTTAAAGGTCGGGTAAGCGGAACGGCATTAGCTGCACGATATAACTGAATCTTATATGGGGTCTCACATCCTGCAAGCAGCTTCGATTTAGAAGCTTTTTCTTTTTGCTTGCTTAAGGCGGCTATACGTGGTATATTGTAATTCCGCCTCTTCGAGGGAAGATTAGACAACCTCGAAGGCAATAAAGTTTTAAAAAAACTTCTTGCAAAGTACTAGGCGGTTGTGATATATTAAAGAGGTCGCCGCAAAACGAAAGCGACAAAAGATGACAAACGATTTGCTCCTTGAAAACTGAACAACGAGCGTGCAAGTGATGATCTCGCAAGAGATCAAAACAAGTCGAGTTATCGACACAAGTCAGTA